>CAZRGV010000047.1:0-6797 GCA_964599655.1 uncultured Isosphaeraceae bacterium
ATCCGTCGGATGCCACTGGCTGCGTCCAACCCGGAGCACGGGTGGGCAAGCCACCAGGGCCACCCACCCAACAGGGTCTGCGTCCGGGTGGCACTGGCGGCTTGTCCGCCAGTGTCTTCGTCCGACCCGGAGCACTGGTGGGCAAGCCACCAGTGCCACCCACCTAACAGGATCTTCGTCCGACCCGGAGCACTGGTGGGCAAGCCACCAGGGCCACCCACCTAACAGGATCTTCGTCCAACCCGGAGCACGGGTGGGCAAGCCACCAGGGCCACCCACCCAACAGGGTCTGCGTCCGGGTGGCACTGGCGGCTTGTCCGCCAGTGTCTTCGTCCGACCCGGAGCACGGGTGGGCAAGCCACCAGGGCCACCCTCCGATCTTCCGATACTGCAAGGAGTTCGGTGGGCCATGCGCACCCACCCTGCGAAGACCAGTCCGGGCGATTTCCGGTCAGGCCGCGGGAGGGAAGACGCCGGCCCTCGTCGATCTCAGGCCGGCCCGAAGCTCCTCGAGGATCGGGCCGTTCAGGGTCTCCTCGATGTCGCGGAGCCGTCGGGCGATGTAGGCCCCGTCGAGGACCCGGTGATCGTAGATCACCTTGACGCAAACCTGGCCCGTCGAATCGATCGGCCCGTAGGTCAGCGTCGTGGTCAACGGCGAGATCGGGTGCAGCGACTCCGCCCCCAGGGCGCCGTAGGTCGAGAGCCCGAACGTGCCGAACCGCTTCGCGCGCTTCACGCCCGAGACGTTCAAGGTGCTCCACCAGAGCAGCCGTCGGATCGGCGTCGGCGTCCGGCTGACCCGCAGCGCCTGGCGAAAAAAGCCGATCTCTTCGAGCGGCTCGTTCTTGTAATAGTCGAGCGCCTGTTGCAGCTCGGCGATCGTCTGATGTTCGGGAGCCCGGAAGAGCCCGACGAAAATCGCTTCCTCCCCCTGATACTCCCGTTCCACGGCCATGGCGCAAAGCGTGCGCGGGTGCTCGTACAGCCGCAGCCAGGGAAAACTCAGCAGCGAACGCCTTAGCGGCGGATAATTCGCGCCGGTGATCGCGTACGCCTTCATGAACAGCACGGCCCACGACGGCCTCGCCGGATGGGCCATGCGCGCGGCAAACAGCGGGCCAAGATCCATCGTCCGGCTGACCGGGATCGACGGCACCCGCTTGGCGAAGTGCAGCAGGTCGATGATGAAACGCCTCGGCCCGCTCAGCGGCACCGTGCGCCCCTTCGGTTCGTGCATCCTTGCACCTCGACACCACGCATCCCGACGGCCCCATCGCTCCACCGACAGGCCCACAACGGACCGCCCCGGCCCCCCAGCCGGAACCTTCCTTCGGGATAGATCGCCACCTTACCGCAATTCGCCCCGCGCGTGAAGCCGAGTCGGCCGACAAGACGCCGCCTCGTCCCGAGCCCCACCGCCTTCCTCCCACCAACCCGCTCCACGACGCTTCGCATCCCAATCCCGACACCGTTCGTCATCCCTCCAGCGCGGAGCGAGACACGCGCAACGAGAATCCTTGGTTCAACATAGAATCAACATGGGTCACCGATCTGAAGCCTGACCAGGAAAAAATCTTCGGAATCCAAGATTTTCTTCTGGAACAGAGAACGTGAGGTCGGTAATAGAGTCATAGATAGCATCGGTCGCGGTCATCTCCGCAATCCAACTCGCTCAACTCGGACGGACTCCCTTCAAGCCCCGAGGTGCGCGCGTCATAGTTCGATCAAATTCGGAAAAGACGTTAAAATAGAGGTATGTCATGCGACTCAAGAGTGATCGCTTCGTTCTTTTTGTGAGCGGACTTTGCCTCGTCGTGACATCGGGAATCGCGAAGATGCGATCTCCTCGCACGGAGTCGCCAGGACGGATTAAGGTATCCGCGTCCGCCCTGACGTGGCAGAGCCCTCCGAAGGACGCTTCGAGCCGCGATACCACGGTAAACCCCAAATTCGAATTGCGTAACGTGGGAGGGGGCGCCGTCCGTATCCTTTCGATCGCAAAGCAGTGTGCCTGCATAGAACAGTCTCTCTCGGCAAAGGTTGTCAACGCGCACGAGAGTGTATTTTTGACAATCCGACCGAGACCCATGGAATTCGGCGAACGCCGTGTGCCAATCGCGGTGTTCACGGATTCACCGGTAACCCCCATTATCAATCTCTCCCTCCTTGTATTGTCATCGGCAGCCAGAAGCCCCCTTTCCTGTGGTCGGCAACCGGAGAATTGGTGTTCCGGGACTATGCGGTAGGGGACAAACTCAAGCTCGTCGTCTCGACTGTCGAGCGATCACCCAAAGAAGATCGGGAACCGGTGTTCAAGTCCGATCTGTCGTTTCTCCGGTTTAAGCGAGAAGACACGAGCGTCAAACGATTCGGGGATTCCGACGACACATTCGTTCGGACTTCAAACGATAGTGTCGAGATCGCTTCGCCCCCCCAGGACATCTCCTTCTTCGGTGAAATCCTGGTGGTCGACCCCTGGCTCCCCGATCATGCCGTGAGCGTCCCGGTACGCGGCGAGTCGTCCCCGCCAATCCGTGTGGTTCCGGCACGATGGATCGTTCGTTCAGCGGACGATCTTCCCAAGTCGTTTCTCATCCAGGTAAAGCCGACCAGCCAGGAATGTTCAATTCGAGTTAAGCCGGTCGGAGTTGGCAACCCATTCCTTGTCGAGCCGAGTCACGCGGAATCCGCCGGGCGGATAGCGCGGTTCACCCTCCGAGGGAAGCCGGGTCAAGTCTTGCGGCCCGGTATTTATCAAATGACAATCTCATGTTCTTCTGGTGATCACAACGCGTCCCTGCCGGTTCTCGTCCAGGAGAAATGACCATGCCGGCATCCCTGAGAATAAGGGCGATCCACCTCCGTCGTCGCGGATTCACGATCCTCGAGCTCGTCGTCGTGGTCGGGGTCCTTTGCGTTGTGGTCTCACTGCTCCTGCCCGCCGTCCAGGCGGCGCGTGAGGCGGCCCGGCGGGCGCAATGCACGAACCACCTACACCAGATCATCCTGGCGGCCCATGAGTTCGAATCCTCCCACGGCGGCTTCCCCTGCGTCGGGTCCGCAACACTCCCGGCGCACCCTTACAAGGTCAACATGTCGTCGACGCAAAGCGCGTTGTTACCCTATCTCGAGCACCGAGCGATCTTCGACGCCATCAACTTCAGCACCATGTGTTGCAGCCTGGACGAGATGGGGATCAGGGGAAATGCAACCGCGGCAAGACAGGCAGTCGGCGTCTTCCTCTGCCCTTCCGATCCGCTGGCCAGCGCGAGGGAGCCGGCCTACGCACCCAACAGCTATCGGGCGAACACCGGATTGGGAGAACTTCGTTATCGGCCCGACCGGGATGCCTGGATGGACGTCCCGAGCGGTGCCTTCGACCCCGTGAGGGCTATCATGCCGCTGGGCGAGTTCCAGGACGGCCTGTCGAACACCTTGGCCTTCTCCGAGAAGCCCGTCGGCTCAGGGCTGGCGGGGACCTACCACCCGTTCCGCGACTGGATCGAGAACAGCTTCGTCGCGAGTACCGCGGACGGGTGGATCGCCGCGTGCTCTCGGCCGCGGAGACCTCTCGTTCTCATGACCGACTCGGGTGCGACCTGGCTCATTAGCAATCAGGTTTACACCTACTTTTATGTGAAACAACCGCCGAATGGTCCCGTTCCCGATTGCGGAGGATATGGCGTGTCCGGACAGGGCCTGTTCACCGCCCGGAGCTATCACCCCGGTGGCGTCAACGCCGCTCTGGCCGATGGGTCCGTCCGCTTCTTCGGGAACGGGATCGATGTCAAGACCTGGCGTGCCCTCGGCACGCGAGCCGGTTCGGATTAGCTCACCCGAGCCCGGCCCGTTACGGGCCCCATCGCCGCACCAACCAATCCACCATTCCGCACCTTGAGAATTCGGAGGACAGATCGATGCGAAGTCCGCTATCGAAGATGGCCTCGACGATCGCTGGGTTGAGCATCATGCTCGTCCTGATCGCCTTGGGCGTTGATGAGTCCGGCTCGCGCGCTGAGGACTATCCCACGTACCCCAATAAGCAGACCATCTACAATAGTCCTTGCACTTCGACGCAGGTTTGCGTCGTCTGTCCGAATCCCTACAATGGGACAGTCGTCTACGGAACGTCTGCCGCGAGACCGGACGCCGGTTACAACCAAGGGAATTGTGGAACGATGTATCCCGGCGCCCAGATGGATTGCTATGGAACATCCTGGAAATGCGAGAGACTCCCGTGCAAAGATATGATTGGTGACAACCCTCCAGTTTTCCAGTATCAAGGCAATTGGTGCAAGCAAGTGTCTCCTTGAATCCGAGCCTCGACGCGATTTCAACTCCGGAGCGAGGCACTGGCGTCCACTCCGAGCCCGGCGCCACGCCGGGCTCGACGGATCGCTGGGGCTTGGGTGGACGGCCGAAACGCATCCGCCTCGAAGCACGGTCCCCATCGATGCAGTCCGAACGCCGCAACCCCGATCCGCCGCACTCGACGTCGTGTGGCGAACATGGCGGCCTTCCGCTCACCCTCGGCATCCTATCACGAGATCACCTCTTCATCCGGAGATCTTGCTCATGCCGGAAGATGTCCCGTCGATGATGGCCAGCAAGTTGTCCTGGTTCATGGAATCCTGGTCGTCAGTCGAACTCCGCGTCCGCGTCGATTCGACGAACCACGATGAGGGAAAACACGGGCAGGGCGACTACTGGTACATCGAGACCGCACTGGGCCAGAGGTTGTACGAAAGGGCCTGGCCAGACGCGGAACCGGGCCAGACCGATCGACAGGTCGAGTACACGGACGGGAGCCGATTCGCCGAATCGAGCTGGGCCGACGGTCGGCAAGAGTCCGTGATCTACAAAAGCTCGTTCTGGCAGGAAGCCACGACGGCATATGGCTGGCGACCAACCCCACTGGAGTACCTCTACCTCCAGCATGAGCCCCTGGCGAAGACGCTCCCCAAGGCCGAGTACCTCGGCCGGGAGAGTCGCCTCGGCCGCGAGTGCGAGGTGCTGCTCGTCAAGGGCGTAAAGTGGACCTATTACCCCGTCGACATCGTGTACCACCTCGACCGGGAGACGGCCTTTCCTCTAGAGGTCCGCTGCTTCGATGCCGGAGCCGATCGCTCGCACGACCCGGCCCAATGGTACTGGGAGGCCAGGTCGTTCGATCGCCTGGACGACGGCCGGTATTGGCCGATGCGCTCGGCCAATTTCTCGTACCGCCCGACCGCGGGTGGCGGGACCACGCTGCTCAGCAGCCGAGAGTACCAGGTCGAAGCCATCCACTTCAACAAAGCCTATCCGAAGTCGCTCTTTCTCCCCACCGAAGAGCCTGGAACGACGGTCATCGATCAGGTCCACCACAAGCAGTGGGTCGTCCCTGGGGCCAAGAAAGCGGCTGAGGCCCCGACGAAAACGACCGTCCCGGAGCCCGAACCGCTGCGCGCCATCCCCCCGACCGGGTGGACCTCGACCGTCTCCTCCACCGGACTAATCCTGGGCCTGGCCATGATTGCCTTGGGGGCGGTCGCCTTGTATCGACGACGCGGCTCGTGACCATCGGCCACGGATCGCCGGCGGCGGGTGGCAGCCGTCTTCCGGAAATCCTGCTCTTATAACGACCTGCGTCCGAAGCGGTTTGCCTCAGCGACGAAGGCTCATCGATCATGGTTCTCGGCGGTTGGCGGCACCGCACACTCGACAACCCGCGCCACCCGTTGAGGATCGCGCCGTCGAAGTTGTGATCTCCGACGTGGCGGGCTTGACGACGACTCCGCCATCCTCCGGGCCCACGCCAGGCGGAGGCCCTGCCCCTCCTCGACAACACCCCCGATCGACCCCTGCCCTCCTGCACAACCGATCACACTCACCGAACCGCTTCCCCAGAATCCCCGGTTTTCCTGATTTCTTTTTTAAGCAGAATCCACAACGTAGGTCATAATAGGAAAACGGCGCGATTTCCGCGGACTCCGTCGTCCAGGGGCGCCGCGACCATCAGGGCTCGACATCGTCCGTCGAGCCGACAACCCGCGAGGGGCGTCCGTCTTCCGAAGGGTGGGCACCGCCCAACGATCGTCCGACAGCCCAAGGGGTTCGGTGGGCCGTGTCCAACCAACTCCACGCGATTCCGCATAAAACCACAGCAAGGTGAGATCATGGCAACCAGTGAAGCCCAGCGGCAAGCCTCGATCGAGAACGGCAAAAAGTCGCGAGGCCCCGTCACCGACGAAGGTAAGAAACAAAGCCGGCGCAACGCTCTCAAGCATGGTATGACAGGCGAGGGCATTGTCCTTCCTCCCGAGATGATCCCTGCGGTTCAGCGCGAGATCGCGGCCTTCGCCGACGCCTGGGAGCCCCGCGACGGCTACGAGCAACGCGCGATCGAACACATGGCCCTGGCGTCCGTCCGAAAAACCTGGCTCTATTGCGCCGACCTGGCCGAAAGCCAGCGCCGAGCCCGAGAGGCCACCCAGAAGCGTCAGGAACAACGGTCGTTCGAGCTCAACGCCTTCGTGCGACAGCTTCCCAAGGACCCCGTCGGCGCCGTCAGCGGCCTTCGACAGTCGTCCGACGGCTGCGACTTTCTCATCAACGCCTGGGAGGAGGTCCGCGAGGCACTCGAGCGGCAAGGGACCCTGAACGCCGGCCAGGCCGACCGCGCCTGGCAGCTCGCCGGCCGGCAGCGGCGGGCCCCCTCGCCCGACGCCGCCCCGCCCCTGGTCCGCTTCCATCAGGCGCTCGAGTCGATGCGACACCGCGACCCGAACTATCAACCGCCGCAAGAGGCGAAC
>CAZRGV010000047.1:6812-33906 GCA_964599655.1 uncultured Isosphaeraceae bacterium
CTTTCCCTACACGACGCTCTTCCGGATCGGAAGAGCGTCGTGTAGGGAAAGAGTCAACCGAGAGCAAGCCGCGCTCCAGGAGCGGAGCGACGATCGCTGGGAGCTCTTCGACCTTCCCGACCAGTGCGAGGCCGCGCATCGCGCCTACTTCGATCCGAGTCCCGAGGCCGCGCGGCGCGCCCGCCACATCAACGACGCCGATCGCCAGATGCGCCGCGCCACCGAGGACCTCCGACGCTACCGTCGCGATCATCCGGTCGTCCCCAACGCTCCCGCGGCCTCGCCCGAGCCGCCGCCAGCACCCCCATCCGAGCCCGAAGCCCCCTCGCCCGAACCTGAAGTCTCCCAGGAAGAACCGACCCGCCACGCCGCCCCCGCCCCGGCCGGGGCCGCCCCGCGCCGGGTTCGTTTTGTCGACGCCAGGAGCCCGAGCCCTCACGCCGCCACCAACCTCCTCGACACCCCCGAACCCATCGAAGACATCGAATACGAGAGGCCCAAAAGCCCCGCATAACGGCCATCGCATCCCCATCTTTTGTGGCAAGGGTGCCGCGACGCGGGGCCCAACCGTCCCGGTCCGCCAGGGCCTCGCCCCCCGTGCGCCGGAAACGCTCTCGCAAAGCCGCAAAGTCGCGGAGCGGCCCCCGCCCTCCGGGGGCCCGGCCGGTCCAACGACGTACCCCGCGATACATGAGCGGGTTACGCTCTGCATTCCCCATCCGGTTCGGTTCGGCGCGATGGTCTCCCGAAGCCGCGGGGGTTCCCGAAACGCGGCCGTCATGCGATAATCGCCGACTCGCACCGGCCGACACGTTTGGGAATGATCTGGCGATGGCTCGACGGGCGACCGTCTCTGTTCACTTGCTGCCGAGCCTGATCCCGCCGGACGCCCTGACCGGGGGTGTGGCGGTGGTCATCGACGTGCTGCGCGCCTCGACGGCCATGATCCAGGCTCTCGCGTCCGGTTGCGAGACGATCCGTCCTTGCCTGGAGATCGAGGACGCCCGACGACTCGCCGGCGCGTTGCCGGAGGGCTCGGTCCTGCTCGCCGGAGAGCGCCAGGGGGTTCCGATCGCGGGCTTCGCCTTCGGCAACTCCCCGTCGAGCTTCACGCCCGTTGTCTGTGAAGGCAAAACCCTTGTGATCACGACCACGAATGGGACCAGGGCCATTCTCGCCAGCCAGAAGGCCGATCGCGTGCTCATTGCTTCATGGCTGAATTTCACAGCGACCGCCCGCGTCCTGAGGGCCGAGACGCGCCCGTTGCACCTCGTCTGCTCGGGAACCGATGGTTGTGTCAGCTTCGAGGATACGTCGCTGGCCGGCGCCTTCGTTCTCGACCTGGCCGACCGCCCCGAACGCCCCTTGGAGCCGGGCAACGACGCGGCCCTGATCGCCCTGGAGCTGGCCCGAGGCCAGCGCCGGCTGGCCGGCGACGACCCGCACTGGCTGGCCCGCTCGCTCCGCCTGGGACGCGGCGGCCACCGCGTGGCTGAGCTTGGCTTCGAGGCCGATTTCGAGGTCGTCGCCCAGGTTGATCGGTTCGACCTGATCGCCGAGCTGAAACACGGCCCGCTTCGCATCGAACGCGTGATCACTCCCTTGTAAGCGAACCAGTCCGACCGACCGACGACCGAGGAACGAGAACCCAGGCGGGGTGGGCCCTGCCAAGGTCATGCCCCCGGAAAGGTGACGACGCGATGGACATGGACAAGCTGGTCTCCCTCTGCAAGCGGCGGGGCATCATCTTCCCGTCGAGCGAGATCTACGGCGGCCTGAACGGCTTCTGGGACTACGGCCCGCTCGGCGTCGAGCTGAAGCGAAACATCAAAGACGCCTGGTGGCATGATATCGTCCACAGTCGAGACGACATGGTTGGCCTCGACACGTCGATCATCATGAATCCGATGGTCTGGAAGGCGTCGGGCCACCTTGGCGGCTTCAGCGACCCGATGGTCGACTGCAAGGCGACCAAGGAGCGTTACCGGGCCGACCAGCTCTTCGTCTTCGCCTACCTGTTCCCCAAGACCAACGACAAGGGGGAACCGACCGAAGCCTGGCTGGCGGGCGTTGGCTCCTCGCCCGAGGAGGCCGCCGAGATCCCGGAGAAAAAGGCCGCCAAGCTGGCCAAGCGGTTCGGCCAGCCCGAGTCGCCGCCGACGGTCATCCCCTACATGGAGCTGTCCGACACCGACCGCGAGAAGGTTATCGGCCCGTCGACCGACGAGCGAGGGACCCTCACCCCGCCCCGGTCGTTCAACCTGATGTTCAAGACCTACGTCGGTGCGCTGGAAGACGCCTCGAACGTCGCCTACCTCCGTCCCGAGACGGCCCAGGGGATCTTCGCCAACTTCAAGAACGTGGTCGACACGGGCCGCGTCAAGATTCCCTTCGGAATTGCACAGATCGGCAAGAGTTTTCGCAACGAGATCAACCCCCGCAACTTCACCTTCCGCTCCCGCGAGTTCGAGCAGATGGAGATCGAGTTCTTCTGCAAGCCCGAAGAGGCGAGCGCGTGGTACGCCTACTGGCGCAAGGAGCGGTTCGACTGGTACGTTCGCCACGGGCTGCAGTCTGACCGGCTCCGGCTCCGCGACCACGACCCGCAAGAGCTCGCCTTCTACTCGACGGCCACCGCCGACATCGAGTACGCGTTCCCCTTCGGCATCAGCGAGCTGGAGGGGATCGCCCACCGCGGCGATTACGACCTCCGGCAGTACATGGAGCACAGCGGCAAGGACCTGAGCTACTTCGACGAGGAGACCAAGCAGCGGTTCGTGCCGCACGTCGTCGAGCCCTCGGCCGGCGCCGATCGCGCGACCCTGGCCGTGCTCTGCGAGGCGTTCGTCGAGGACGAGGTCGGCGGCGAGGCCCGCACCGTCCTGAAGTTCCACCCGCGGCTCGCCCCGCTCAAGGCGGCCGTCTTCCCGCTGGTCAAGAAGGACGGCATGCCCGAGAAGGCCGAGGCCATCTACCGCGAGCTGAAAACCCGGTTCCACGTCTTCTACGACGAGAAGGGGGCCATCGGCCGACGCTACCGCCGCCAGGACGAGGCCGGAACCCCGTTCTGCATCACGGTCGACGGCCAGACGCTCCAGGACGACACCGTGACCTTCCGCGACCGCGACAGTTGCCGGCAGTGGCGGGTTCCGGCCGCCGGCGTCTCGCGCGCCCTGCAAGACCTTCTGGACGGCTCGGCCAGGCCCCCCGACCCGGCCGGTTGACCGAACCCCACGGCGGCCCGGGACGTGGGAAACGATCGGCCCGTGTTGGGCTCCCGGCTCATCCCGGGGCCGCGCCCCTTGGCAATGTCGCTCAAAACGGCCATCATCGAGTGCGACGTGTCTCCCCGCTTCCGGACGTCAAGGCCGCGCGATGAACCCTTGCATCAACCAGGTCACCACCCTGAGCACCCCCTTCGAGGCCGACATCCCGGCCTACGCGAAGTCGGGCTGGACGTCCGTCGAGATCTGGCTGACCAAGCTGGAGCAGTATCTCGAAGGCCATACGATCGCCGAGGCCCGGTCGCTGCTCGACGACTTCGGCGTGAGGGCCGTCGCGGCATCGTCGCAAGGCGGCCTGCTGCTCTCGCGCGGCCAGCAGCGTGAGGCGCACTGGGACCACTATCGCCATCGGCTCGAGGCGCTTGAGGCGCTCGGCGTCGGGACCCTGGTCCTGGCTCCCGACTTCACCCACGACCCCACCTCCGACGACCTCGCCCGCGCCGCCGGTTCCCTCGTCGAGGCGGCGGAGCTGGCTCGAGGCGCGGGCATCCGCCTGGCCCTGGAGTTCCAGAAAACGGCCCGCTTCTGCGCCAGCCTGGACACGACCCTCGCCCTGATCGCGCAGTGCGGCGCCGACAACCTGGGCGTCTGCCTCGACCTGTTCCACTACTACACCGGCCCGAGCAAGTTCGAGGACCTCGCCTATCTCTCCTCCGACAATCTGGCCTGGTTGCAGCTTTGCGACCTCAGCGGCACGCCCCGCGAACTGGCCGGCGACGCCGACCGGATCTTTCCGGGCGAGGGGGATTTTCAGCTCGATCCGATCCTTCAACATTTGAACCATATCGGCTACGACGGCCCTGCGTCGCTGGAGGTTCTCAACCCGATGCTCTGGTCGATCCCGGTCGATCGCGTGGCCGACGTCGCCTTTCAGGCCATGTCGCGCCTCTTGAGCCGCGGACGCGAACGCGGTTCCGAAGCCACTCGCGGAGGGCCCTGACCGTGTCGGTGGCGGCCATCCGACCTCCGTCGGCGATCTACCACGAAGAGCAATACTTCGCCTGGTGGCTCTACGCGCTGCTGGCCGCGATGGTCGGCCTGGGCTGGGTCGGCCTGGCCTGGCACCGCAACGCGCCGCACGACCCGCCTCCGCCGGCCGCCGCCTGGTCGCTGGAGGTTCCGGTCGCCCTGGCCGTCGGCCTGGTGCTCCCCTCGGTCCTGCTGGTCGGTGTCCTCCGGATGACCACCGAGGTCACGCCGACCGACTGCCGCGTCTGGTTCGGCTGGATCCCCACGTATCGTCGCCTGATCGTGCTCAATGAAATCCAGTCGATCGAGGTCGTCCGTTACAACGCGATTCGCGACCACGGATTCTGGGGCGTCCGCAAATCCCGCGACGGCGAACGCGCCTTCACCGCGAGAGGCGACCGCGGCGTGCGGCTCGTCATGAGCGACGGTAGCCGGATCCTCATCGGCAGCCAGCAGCCCGAACTCCTGGCCCGGGCGCTGGAACAGGCCCTCCGGCTCGAAGCCTGAGACGCCTCGGTCAGATCGTCAGGACGCGATCGCGGGCCCCCACGTCCCACTGGTCGACCAGCTCGCCGTTCTCGATCACATAAGCGAACTTGTGCAAGGCGCAGGTCGGGCAGATGTGGGTCGGAATGGCCAGCACGGGCGTTCCCGGCGGAAACTTGTCGGCCTCCGGCGTGTCGACGACCAGATGCTCCTCGCTCTGCCCGACGAGGGTCGCGTCGGGAACGTCGAGCAACCGCACCCTCGCCCCCGGTGGGTCGGCGGCGACCGCCTTGTGCCCCAGGTCCAGGCAGATCCGGCCCGGCCTCGGCCGGCTGATGACGCGGGTCAGCAGCAACGCGGCCGGTTCGCAAGGCAGGTCGGGCAGCTTGGCCGCGTAGCCGGCATCGTGCAGCACGCAGGTTCCCGGCGAAAGCTCGACTCCGGGCTCCTTCAACTCGGCGTGCAAGGGGAACGTCGGCGTGCCGCCGAAGACCATCCGGTGGACCGAGAACCCCTGCGCCTGAAGCCGGTCGCGAAGCCGGAGCGTCTTCTCCTGAACCGGCCGCACGGCCGCTCTCCGCTCCTCAAGTAGGGTATACTGGATGTGGCCGTCGTAGGCGTGCAGGCCGTCGGCGATGAGGTTCGGCAGCCGGTCAAGCATCATGAACAGCTCGGCCGCATCGTCGCCGGGCGCGATTCCGGTTCGACCCATGCCGACCTCGAGGTCGACCAGCACCGGCAAGGGCCGGCTGACGCCCTCCAGTCCGGCCGAAAGGGCTTTCGCGGCCTCGCCGTCGTCCGCCAGGACGCGAAAGACCGTGTTCGGGAACGCCTCGATCAGCCGGGCCACACGAGGAATGTTTGGCCCCACGATCGGATACGCCAGGAGCACGTCGCGCCCGCCCGCGGCCGCGACCATCTCGGCCTCGGCAATGGTGGCACACTTATGCTTGTGAATCCCCATCTCTTCCGACAGTCGCACGATCGCCGGCATCTTGTGCGTCTTGACATGCGGCCGCAGCCGCTCGACATCGCCAGCGATGCCGGCCATGGCCTCCAGGTTCTTCTGAACCATCGGCCGAAAGATCACCAGCGACGGACTCAAAAGGGCGGAGCAATCGTGGATCGTGTAGCGCGGATCCATCAGTACCGACTCCCGGGAGGTTGGCCAGAATCCAGCTTCGAGGATAACGCGCCCGGCGCCTCCCGGCGAGGCTCGATCCTTGCGGGCCAATCCCGCCTCGCCGAGAATGAGCCGGACGCACCGGATTCGCCGCACACCGGAGACCGCCTGCCATGAGCCCTCGACGACGCCCGATCAAGGTCGCCACCGTCTCCTACCGCCCCACCGTCGGGGCCGACTCTCCGGAGGGGATCGACCGGCTGTTGAAGGAAGCCAGCCTCTACGTCGAGCGATCCGCCCGGATGGGAGCCGACCTCGTCGCCTTCACCGAGGTCTATCCACAACTGGGCCTCAAAGATCCGTTCCACCACGCCGAGCCCGTCGACGGCGGCACGCTGCCACGCGCCCGAGAACTGGCCAAGTCGCACCGGCTCTACATCGTCTGGCCTCGCGTCGAGTACGACCCCGACCGCGGCCTCCGGAACACGTCGATCTTGATCGGCCGCGACGGCGAGGTCGTCGGACGCTACGACAAGATGTTTCCCACCGTCGGCGAACTCGAAAAGGGCATCGTCCCCGGCACCGAGGCCCCTTGCTTCGAGACCGACTTCGGCCGCGTCGGCCTGATGATCTGCTTCGACCTGAACTTCCGGGAAGTCCACGAGTCGCTCGCCCGGGGCAAACCCGACCTCGTCGTCTTCTCCTCGATGTATCGCGGCGGCCTCCAGGCTCAGGCCCTCGCCTTCGAGCTCGGCGCCTTCGTCGTCACCGCCGTGAAACCCGAGCTCGGCCTGGTCATCGACCGCTGCGGACGAATCCTCAAGGAAGCCACCTACGAGACGCTCGCCGTCGCGCCGATCAACACCAACAGCATCGCGCTCCACATGGACTTCAACTGGGGCAAGATGGATGAAATGCTGGCCAAGTATGGACCCGACCTGACGTTCGACTACCACACGCGAGAAGCCTTCCTCGTCATCGAGTACGCCGGCGAACGCGACATCGACGAACTCGTCCGCGAGTTCGGCCTGGAGCCCGCCGACGCCTACTGGGCCCGCTCCCGCAAGGCCCGGGCCGAGGCCCTCGCGAAATATCAGAAATCAGCATCTCGTTAGATCTTTGATAATTGATCCGAACGATTTTTCCTCGCGCGATCCCCGGCTCCTCTCAGGGCTTCGGCGGCAGCAGTTCGACCACGGCCGCCGACATGGCCCTGATGCCGGTTCGGATGCTCGGGGCGGGGTCGGGGCGGTAGAGGGCCGAGTGCAGCGAGGGCAAGGAATCCCCCTTCGCCTCGGCCTCCGCGATCCGCTCGGGCGGGATCGTGCCGAGGCGGAACATGAAGGTCGGCACCCCGCCCTCGTGGAACAGGCCGAAGTCCTCGGCCCCCATCGTGGGCTCCACCGTCTCGACGTTCGACGCGCCCAGCTCCGCGACCAGCGCCGGCACGACCTTCGCGACCAGGCTCGGCGTGTTGATCGTCGGCGGTGTCGACTCGCCGACCTTAACCAGCGGCGCCGGAGCTCGATGAGCCGTCGACAGGCCAACCGCCCGCCGGCGAATCCCCTCGATCAACTGATCCCGCACCGAGTCGCTGTAGGCTCGCAAGGTCAACTGGAGGTGGACCTCCGACGGGATGATGTTGTGCTTGGTTCCGCCGTGCATCGCGCCGACGGTGACAACCGCCGGGTCGATCGGCTTGACCTCACGGCTCACGATCGTCTGAAGGTCGAGCACCAGCATCGACGCGAGCACGATCGGGTCGACCGTGTTGTTCGGCATCGCCCCGTGCCCTCCCTTGCCTCGCACGAACACATCCACGGCTGTCGAACTGGCCATGGCTGGTCCCGAGCAATAGCCGACCTTGCCGGTCGCGAGATCGTGCGCGACGTGCAGAGCCAGGGCGTAATCGGGCTTCGGAAACCGCGTGTAAAGCCCGTCCTTGAGCATCTCCTTGGCGCCGCCGACGAACTCCTCGGCGGGCTGGCCGATGAGCACGGCGGTTCCCGACCACCGGTCCTTGTGGTCGGCCAGCCATCGGGCGGTGCCGATCAGGCAGGTCATGTGCACGTCGTGGCCGCAGGCGTGCATCACGCCGACGGGGTTCCCCTCGTTGTCCTTCGTCGTGACCTTGCTGGCGTACGGAACGCCGGTCTCCTCGGTCACGGGTAAGGCATCCAGATCACTGCGAACGAGAACGGTTGGCCCCTCGCCGTTGCGGAGCACGGCCACGACCCCGAGCTGGCCGACCCCTTCCGTCACCTCCGCCCCAGTCGCCCGCAACTCCCTGGCGAATCGTCGAGCCGTCTCCACCTCCTGGAACGAAAGCTCCGGGTGGCTGTGCAGGTGCTTGTAAAGGCCGAGCAACTCCTCCTGGTGAGCCTCGAACCAGGCGTGATCCGGGTTCGGCTCCGCCGCGAGGGCCCCCGTGACGGGCAAGACCAAGACCAGGGCGAGACCAGGGCCGAGGAGCAAGCGAAGCATCGACGCGTTCTCCGAAAGCGTTCAACGGCAAGAACACCAGACCGAATCGGCCGTCAGTCTCCAATTCCCATCTGTTTATAATAGGCCCGCGCCTTGGCCTCTTCAGCCTCGGGAATGCGACCGCAGCGCTGGTAGATGACCGACAGGGCGGTGTAGCTGAAGGTGTCGTCGGGTTCCAGCTCGACGACCTTCTTGGCGTGGAAAATGGCCTCGTCGGCCTGGGCCAGGTCGGCATGGAGCTTGGCCAGCATGCCGTGGCCGATCACGAAGGCCGGATCGAGCTCGACCGCCTCCTTGAGCTTGGCGATGGCGGCTTCCTTATCGCCCTTGTCTCGAAGCTCGACGGCCTGGTCATAAAGTTCGTCGGGGGTTGGCATCGGTCGAACTCCTTGGAAGTCGTCGTCAGTCGGGCAGGACGCCATTGTAGCGCCAGACCGGCCCGCGACGCCAGACGTGCCCCAGACCATCCGGCCGTCATGCCTGCCTGGACCCGGCGCCTCCTGGTCTGTAGAGTGGGACCCCACGGACCATCAACCTCGCTGCGACCGCGAAGAGACGGAGACAGAGATCGATGCGCTACCTGACCCTGGGACCGACCGGCGTGCTGGTCAGCGAGCTTTGCCTCGGCACGATGACCTTCGGTGAGGGCTGGGGTTTCGGCGGGATCGACGTGCCCCAGGCCGACGAGATCGTGGGCCGAAGCCTCGACGCCGGAATCAACTTCATCGACACGGCCGACATCTACAGCGCCGGCGATTCCGAGATCATCGTCGGAAAAACCCTCGAAAACGGGCGGCGAGACAAGGTCGTGCTGGCCACCAAGGCCCTCGGCCGCATGGGCCCCGGCCCCAACGACTCCGGGCTGAGCCGCTACCATCTCGTCCGTGCCTGCGAAGCCTCACTCAAGCGTCTGAACACAGATCGAATTGATCTTTACCAGATTCATGGATTCGATGCCCGGACGCCGCTCGACGAGGTCCTTCGCGCTCTCGACGATCTGGTGCGGTCCGGCAAGGTGCTTTATGTTGGCTTCTGCAACCTGGCGGCCTGGCAGATCGGCCTGGCTCTCGGCAAGGCCCAGGCCGCCGGCCTCGCGCGGTTCGTCAGCGCTCAGATGTACTACAGCCTCGTCGGCCGCGACATCGAGCACGAGGTCATTCCCGTCTGCCAGTACGAAAACCTGGCCGTCCTTCCCTGGAGCCCGCTGGCCGGCGGCTTCCTCACGGGCAAGTACCGTCGCGAGCAGACCAGCCATCCCGTGGGCAGCCGGTTCTCGACCAGCAAGTTCGGCGAGTTCCCGCCGGTTGACAAGGCAAAAGGATTCGATGTTGTCGATCGCTTGATCGACATGGCCGAGCGGCACAACACGACCCCGGCGGCGATCGCGCTCCGATGGATGCTGGGCAAGCCAGCGATTACCTCGGTCATCATCGGTGTCAAGAACGTCAAGCAACTCGACCAGAACCTCGCGGCCACGACGCTGGAACTCCCCGCCGAGGAGCTGGACGCCCTCGACGCCATGACCCGGCCGGCCGAGTTGTATCCAAACTGGATGATCCGTCGACAGGCCGGACAGCGGGCCCTGGCGCAGTCGTAAGGGCCCGGGTTCGCACCGAGACAAGAGCAGGCCCGCGCGACGTCGACACAGGGACGTGACGCCGGCGCGCGGGCCTCTCATTCGATCCGACCCCTTGCCTCCCGCGAGTCAGGCGGTCAGAAGCGAGTCGCATCGCAGCTCGTGCGTGAAGACCATCTCAGGATCGAGATGTTCTTTCGCCAGTGCGATCAAATGTTCATGATGCGTGAAGAAAAGGACCTGGGTCCGCCGCGAGAGTTGGGCGAGGACCTCGAGCGCGGCCAGGGCCCGATCGTCGTCGAAGTTGACGAGAATGTCATCGACCACGAACGGCAGCGGGGTGTTGTGGTCGAGGTGGTGTTCCAGGCTCGCCAGCTTCAGGGCCAGATAAAGCTGGTCGCGCGTCCCCTCGCTCATCCCATCCACGAACACAAGGGTGTCATCCTGTCGAACGCCGGCGAGCACGGTTTGATCCTTGTCGTCGTGCTCGGTGCGAAGCCCCTGGAACGAGCCTCGCGTCAAGGTGGCGAAGAGGGAGGCGGCGCGACCCAGGACGGGGCCCTGATTCCGCTCGCGGTAGCGTTCGATCGCCTGGCGGAGCACGGCCGACGCCAGGCGCAATTGCATATACTTGATCGCCTGCGATTCGATGCGGGCCAGCAGGTGCTGCGACTTGACGGACGCCTCGCTCGCCCTCGCGTCTCGGGCGGCCTCGTCCATCGATTCGAGCTCCTTCCGCTCGCGTCCGATCGACTGATCGAGCTCGCCCCGGCGCTCCATTTCACGGTCGATCTGATCTTGAAGACCGTGAATCTCAATGGCGATCGCGTCCGAATCGATCGCCGCGGCGTCGGAGACGAATTCCTCGATCGTCGCGCCGGCGGCCAGGGCGCGAAGACGATTGTGGACGGCCTGAAGCTCCTGCTCGACCGCCCGGCGACGATCCGAGCGGCGCTGCCGCTCATCCAGCGCGGCGGGGTCGTCGCACGACGCCTCGCGGCAGAGTGAGGCCAGCCGTTCGCTGGCGTCGGCGATCTCCGCCCGCGCGGTTCTCGCTTCTTCTTGCTGTCGGGCTCGTCGCTTTTCCAGGTCGTCACGCCGGGCTTTCGCTGCTCTCGCGGCGTTTAACCGCTCGTTGAGCCGTTCGATCGCCTGGATCTCCGAAACCTCGGCGAGATCCGGGGCCATGCGGTCGGTGAGGGTCCGCACATCGGCGGCAAGGCATTGATGTTCCTCTTCAAAGATCTGGATGCGACGCGCGTTCTGGTGGGCCTTGTCGATCATCTCGAAGAGCGTGGCATTCCGTTCGAGAACGGTCATCGCCTCCTCGGTCGTGGCCTCGGCGCGAAGTCGGAGCAACGCCATCGACTCCGCCCACTCGACTCGCCATTCCTCGAGTTTTTGACGGGCCTCCACGGAGTTGGCCTTCGCCGCGGACAACTCCGCCTCGAACCGCTCAACATCCTTTCGCGTGCGATCGCGGCTTGACGCCAGCGTCTGGATCTCCTGAACGACTTGCTGACCTCGCTCGATTCGGGCGGCCAGCGATTCGCCCTCCTGATCCTCGGGCTCACCCAGCCCGGCCAGCAGGCGGCCAAGTTCGCCGTGAAGCTGCTGGATACGTGCCTCCAGCTCTGCGACCGCCTCGCGCCGATCGCGGATTTCATCGAGCTTCTCGGATAGCTTCGTATGCTCACGATGCCATGCGCGCATTTCTCTTGGAGACAAGGGGCAGAACCCAAGCGGCGTCCATACCGCGTGCCAGCGATCGGCGAGTTCCCGCTGTCGGGCGGTCGCGGCCTCGCGCTGGTGTTCCAGGTCCTCGAGTCGGGCTTGCAACGCGTGGCGGCTGGCGTTGAGCCGGGCTTTCTCCGCGACGCGGCTGGCCTCGCGACGGAGCCGGTCAACGATCGAGTCGGCCTGTTCGATGCTCCGCTCGAAGGCCGACGCGAGATCCAGATCTCCCGCAAACGCGCGGACGGATTCGGGATCGGCGTCACCCGAGAGCCATTGCTTCTTCGACAGCCGCCAGCCTTCATCCCGGTGCGCCCGAGCCGCTCGCAGATCCTCCTCGTCGGGTACGTCCTGTTCGAGTTGAAGTTGCTCGATGCGCTGGTCGATCTCGATCCGTTCCTGGGCGACCTCGGCGAGCTTGGCTTCAATCTGGGTCAAGACGCCGGCGGCGTCGGCGAGCTCGGCATCGAAGTGATCGATGGTCTCCGCCGACGGTACGGACTGACCTTCGAGTTCAACCAGGCCACCCGACCACGGCGCGAGCTTGCGGAGCGCGGAGGTCGCCTGCCGTTCCATCCTGGCAAGTTCCCGGCGAGCCGTCTCGACCTGTTCTTCGAGGTCTCCGTTGCGAATCGCGCGACGAAGGGCCTGCCGCAACGGCTCGGGGTCGCGAAGGTCCTCCAATTCCTCCAGCGCGGCACGGGCCGCTTCGGACTTCCTGGTCAGATTGTCGATGGCTTTCGTACTTTCGTCGCACTCGATCGACAGTGCGAGCCGATTCTGACTGAGCGTCTGGATGCGCCTCCGTTGAGCCGCGGTGAGCCGAAGCGACTCGGCCCGTTCCAGCAGGTTGTCGGGGGTCGCGTCGTGTCCGAGTTCGCGGAGCATCGCGCCAATGCTGGCCCGATACGTCTGGAGCTCGACGCGAAGCCGGTCGACCTCGACCTGCTCCTTGAGATGCCCGCCCAGACGCAGCCGAAGCGCCTCGATCGTGGCCGACTCGTCCAGAAGGGGCTCGGGTACGTCGATCGATTCCAGCTCGGAGGCGATCTCGGCCAGTTCGGCCTCGGCCGTCGATCCGGCCTTTCGAGCCGATCGAAGCTCCTCCTCGACCTGCCGGCGTTCCTCGGCGAAGTCCTCGCGAAGGATCGGTTCCCCGGCCAGCGCGTCCCAATCGGCGATCAACTCTCGTCGACGGCCAAGATCGGGCAATGCCTGCTGGATCCGTTCCAGCCGCGCTTTGCGGCGCTGGAGATCGGCCAGAGAGCGCGCGATGGTCTCCTTCTCTCGAATCGCCTCGTCGAGTGCCGAGCGATGGGCATGCCAGTCCTCGCTCTTGATCGACGCGGCGCCGATGTCGCGTTCCGCCTGCTGAAACTCGGCCAGCGCCTGGTTCAGCGGGGGATTCTCGCCTCGGGGCTTGAACAGCGCGGACCACTCCTCGTCGAGCCGCTTCTGAAAGCGCCGCAACCGCCCCAGGTCGGTGCCGGCTCCGAAGACAAGCTGGCCGACCTCCCCTTTCCCCTCGACGATCGCGCGGCCTCCCGCGACCAGCTCGTCGTGGTCGATGCCGAACATCGTCTCGAACCGCTCCTTGCCCACGCCGGCCAGGAACGTCTCCAGCAACGACTCGTCGATCTCGGCGCGATCGTCGGCCGCTCTCAAGACGCGCCGGTTCCCCTTGCGACGGAGAAACGTCAGCTCCGAGCCATCCACGTGGCGCAGCGTGCCTCCAATTCGGAGTTTATCATATTCATGTACGAATCGATCGGCGGTCTGGCCGGGAATGCCGTACAGCAGTTGCTTCAGGGCGCGCAGGGCCGAGCTTTTGCCGGCCTCGTTCGGGCCGAAGATCAGGTGGAGGCCCTCGCGCCCCCTCGACAGGTCGAGCGAAACGCCGGTGAACGGGCCGAAGGCCCGAAGGTCGAGCCGGAGGATCTTCAAGCGTCGCCTCCCTCTTCGGTGAGCCCCTCGACGATCAGGGGTCCGATCTGGTCGAGCGCTTCTCGGAGCACGGCGGGCGAGCCGAGATCGAGCGAGTCCTCGCCGTCTCTCAGTTCCGCGGGCAGTTTCTTGCGAAGATCCGAGAGTTCGGACGCCGCCAGCGCCAACAAGGCCGCCTCGTCCTGGCGGAGCTCGTCGAGGTAATCCAGCAACATTCCGAGCGGCCCATGATCGGGGTCGCGCTTTTTCGGAGGCGAGGTCCGGAGCTTGATCTTCTCGACCCAGATGGCGCCGTCGCCGATGTCGCGGGCGACGTTGCGGACTTCGGCCACCACCTGCTCTGGCTTGCGCGTCACTTCGGAATGGGCCTTGCACGCGCCGACGATCTCGACCCGCACCGCCAGCATCCGGCCGTCGCTCTCGTCGCGAATCGCCCGTAACCGCGAGTCGACGCGCTCGAGCAGATCGTCGAGATCGACCGCGCCGGTGGCGTCGATTCGCCCGTTTTCCCATCGAATGACATCGATCGGACGATGAACGAATTCCGACACGCGATCACCGGCCACCGTGACCAGCGTGCATCCCTTGGCGCCGGTCTCCCTGGCGTGACGGCCCTGAAGATTGCCGGAAAAAAGAATCGGCGGATCGCGATGCAAGATTTCGCGCTTATGAATATGACCGAGTGCCCAGTATTGATACCCCTTCGAGCGCAGATCCTCGATTGAGCACGGGGCGTACGGCTCGTGCCCTTCCCGGCCGCTGGCGCACGTGTGTAAGAGGCCGATGTTCACATAATTCGCCCAACGCTCGGGGTAGGCGGCGGCGAGGTTCTCCTTGACGGCCCGCTTGGCGAAACTCTGTCCGTGCAGCACGACGCCGAGGTCGTCGAGCGCGATCGACTCGGGCTTGTCGTTGTCGAGCATCCGGACGTTCTCGGGCAGTCGCAGATGCCGCGTGATCTGGCTGACCGCGTCGTGGTTGCCTCGAATGACGAAGACCGGGATTCCCGCGTCGCGAAGCCGGCTCAACTGGGCGTTGAGGTAGAGCCCGGTGCCGTGGTCTTGCCAGTTGCCGTCGTAAAGGTCGCCCGCGATCAGAACGAACGAGACCGTCTCGGCGATCGCCAGTTCCACGAGGTTTTCGAGCGCCTGTCTCGTCGAGCGTCGGAGGTCCTTCAACGGCGCGCCCTCGTAGCGCTCGAGTCGCTGAATGGGGCTATCGAGATGGATGTCCGCCGCATGGATAAACTTCCACATTCGGGAGATCCGTCCTCAGGTCGCGGGGAGTCGCGATCCGGTCTGACTGAGCGTTTGTACCGATTGGCGTTCCCTGGAGTGTCGCGTCGAAATCCACCGATGTCAAGACGGCCTGTGCGGCGGCGACAGATCAGGAAGTTCCTCGGTCTTGTCGTCCCTGTTGAGCGGGACCCGAATTGCTCCGCACGCGAGGTCGTCCGCCCTGGTTCGGAAATCGTCTTCTCTTGTTCCGAAGAACCGTTCAAGAATCTGAGCCCGCAATCCGACGAGCCGAGATTGACGTCCGTTGGAACTCGGCTTATGATCCCCGCCCGCACCTCGTGGGGCCTGTTCCGGGACCGAATCTCCCTTCACGGATGGAGGTGATCTGATGAATATGACGGCGGGTTTGCTCGCGTTGCTGATGCTCGGAGCGCCGGATGGGCCTCCGGAATCGGCCGAGGTGCCGGTCGGATACCAGATCAAGGTTCTGGAAATGAAGGGGCTGGAGTGGCGTGGAGACTTGCACGACAAGCTCACGCCCGTCGCCCGGCAAGGCGGAGCGACCATCTGGACGGCCAGCCGCGACCTGCTTCCGTTGCTGACCAAAGAGTCGGGGCAGGTGGTTTATTCGCCGAAGGCGGCGACGGGCCAGGAAGTGCCCGCGCAGATTCGTAATCAGTTGCAGCGGGCGATCGTCGCCAACCTGAAACGCGTGGCCGACGGGCCGTTTGGCCAGGCGACCCGTCTGTCCTATCAACCCGAGATCGACCACGTCCGGGAGTCGTTCTCGATCGCCGTTCGCTGCCGCAAGCTCGATCAGGGCGTGCTCGCCAGGGTGGTCATCGACGAGACACGCCTGGCCAGCCTTTACACCTACACGATCCACGAGTCCGTTCGAAAAGGGCCGGACACCGAAGGGAAACCGGCGGAGATCACCGCGCAAGTCCATGTGCCGGAGATCGTTTCCGGCAAGGTCGACGGCGAATGGCTGATCCCGAACGACGGCATCCTGCTCATCGGCCTCGGGGTCCACACGACCGCCAGCGAGTCGAAGGACTCCGCCGTCGTCGAGCGGGTGGCGATCATCGAGGCCAGGCCCTCGCCGACCGATATCGCCGTTCGGCAAAGCGCCTTCGGTGGTTTCCCGATGCCGCCTGTGCCGATCGGGGCGTCGGCCCTGCCCGGCGGCGAACCGTTCCCGATCGCTTACGCGACACCCTCAGTGGTCTCGCCGGCACCGACCTATATTCCGCCGGGAGCCCTGCCGTTCGCCGCCCCCGAGGGCGCCCCCCTGCCCCCTCCGCTCCCGGTTCCGGCCCACGTCGCCTCGGCCGTCGTTCCCGCCCGGCCGATGCCGGACTTGCCGAGCCGCGTCCTGCCGACGCCCATCAACCACAAGGGAGAAGTCGTCGAGCTGCCGCCATTGCCCGATGAACCCGAGGTGACGGACGACGAATCGGCCGAACCCCGCCCCGCGCCGCAATCGTCGCATATTTATCACAAGATGCCATCCTCGGTGCAACCGCAATCGAGCCCCCGTTCCGACGACGAGGAGACCGAGGACGACGCCGAGACCGTCGCGGACGAGATCCCGCTTCAGCTCTCTCGCGTGGCCCGCCCAGGCGAATTCGCGGCGCCGTCACGACCCCACGACCGCACCACCCCTTGCCTGCACGGGGCCGAATCGGAATCCGACGCCCTTCCAACCGCCTCGACTCGCGGAAACCCGGACGGCGTGATCTGTTCCTCGCCGACCCTCGCTCGGAAGGGCCGCGAAGCGGTCGCGTTGGATTTCGATGTGGTCGTCACGGCCAATGCCTCGAAGCCCGCCACGACTCGCCAGGCCGGCTCCACGTGCGACACCTGCGACAAGGCGTCGAAGCCTCAGGCAACCTGCCCGGCCCTGTCGCGGGTCGAGCCGAACGCCGAGTCTCACGCCGCCAAGTCGCCGAGACTTCTCGACCACATCACGAAAGGTCTCGAAAACTTCGCCCACGAGGGTGAGGAGACGAACGGACCAACGCGCATCTTCGACCTCAAGGCGTCCAACGATCGCGGTGAGCCGGTCCGTCTGGCCGTTTACATCGACGCCAACGCCGAGGGCCGCGCGTTGTTGCTGGCGCCGCTCAAGCCCGTCTCGCCGAAGCGGACCGACACCTGCGACTCGTGTGCGGCCTCTCCCGCGGCACCAAAGGTGGCTCTCGCCGAGGCAACGTGCTGCCAGGAGAAAGACGCCGCGAAGAAGGCTCAGACCGGCCCCAAGACCAACCTTCACGCGGCATCCACCACCCCGGCGGCCGCCGCGTGTTGTGGTGCGGAGAAGAAGGCGTCGGGCGTGGGCTGCGCCTGCTGCCAGGGCAAATCGTGCTGCGGCAAGGAGGGTGCTCCGGCCGAATCCGATTGCGATTCGTGCGATTCGAAGGCCAAGGACGAACCCGCGTGCCACGACGCCTGCAAGACAACCTCGACCAAGTGCGGTTCCGCCGACGCTTGCCGCGACGCTGAAGCGCGGGAATTGAGCTTGCCCGAGGCGATCCGGCTGGGCCTGGAGGATGCCGAGGTCGTGCGTGTCCTCGCGATCGGCTCGGGCGCCATCCCTTCACCGATCACGATCGGTCGAGTGGGTAACGACCCGTCCCTCGATCCGTGGAAGTCCGACGTGTCGGAACGTGTCCGCGCGATTGAGCACGCTTACCGGACGGTACGTCAGGCGAGGGCCGGTCTCCGGAGCGTCGAGTCGGCCGTGGATCTTTGCGAATCCGTCCTCGAACGCGGCAAGGAAACGGTTGAGAAGAATCGCGGGTCGGTTTCCAACGTCGCCGAGGCGACTCCCAAGCGCGATGAGGCGACGGTCCAGACCTCGAAGGAAATCCGGGGGACGCCGGGAACCAGAACGATCACGTTCTCGATCGGGACGCAACCGACGATCCCGCTCATCGTGGTTCGTCCCTTGAGGATTCGGGTTCCGGTCGGAACCGTGGGATCGATCGAGTTCCGCGCCTCGAAGACCGTGAAACCCAAGGACTGAGCCGATCATCAGCCCGTCTCTCTCGCGAAAACCCAGCGCCCGGATCGGCCTCAAGCGTGGGCGGAGCCGGGCGTTCGCGTTTTCTGGGATGAGGATGTTTCAAAGCGCCGAGGTGTAACCGCCGTCGACGGGGATGGCCACGCCGGTCACGTAGTTGCTGGCCTTGCTGGCCAGCCAGATCGCGGTGCCGGCCATGTCTTCGGGGGTGGCCCATCGCCCCTGGGGAATGCGCTGGACCACCTTGTTGTAGAGGCCGGGCACCTCGACCCTCGCCTGCTGCGTCAGCTCGGTGTCGAACCAGCCGGGCAAGATGGCGTTGACCTGGATGTTGTCGTCGGCCCAGGCCAGGGCGAGACTCTTGGTGAGCTGGACGATGCCCCCCTTGCTCGTGGCATACGCCGGGGCGAAGCCCGCGCCGAAGATCGAGGTCATGCTGCCGATGTTGACGATCTTGCCGCCGCCGGCTTTTTTCATCGACGGATAAACGGCTTTCGAGAGCAGGAACGCGCTGGTGAGGTTGACGTTCAGCACCTCGTTCCACTCGTCGAGGGTCATCTCGTGCGGGGGTTTGCGAATATTGATCCCCGCATTATTGAACAGGATGTCGATTCGGCCGAACCGTCCCTTGACCTCGTCGGCGATGCGCTCGATCTGGTCGGCGTGGGACACATCGGCCGTGACGGCGAGGGCCTCGACCCCCGACTCCTCGGTAATTTGGATGGCGGCGCTGGCGGATTTTTCGGCGTTTCGTCCCACGACGGCGACCCTGGCACCGGCCGCCGCCAGTCCGCGAGCCATTCCCAGGCCGATTCCGCCGTTGCCTCCCGTAACGATCGCCACCTTGCCAGACAGGTCAAACAAATTCACGACGACTGCGCCTCCACGGAAGTTTGCTCAAAGGACGGGATGGGACAGAACCGGCGCCACAGGGAATGGGATCGGCTCGATTCACGACGGCATGTTGGACGCGCGCGCCGTCGACGGACACACGCGGTCGAGGACCGCGACAAGGGCTTCGGGAGTCGTGAAGGTGGCGTCGGGCAGCTTGGCTCTGGTCGCGTCCAGGGCCGGCCCGTCGCCGCCGACGAAGACGATGGGGATTTGCTGGGTGGCCCGGTTGCGTCGCAGGGACTCGGCCGTGATCCGGCCGTGGGAAGGCAGCCTTCGCAGAGAGACGACCACGGCATCCGGGAGCTTCGACTTGATCCGCTTGCCGGCAATGGCACCGTTCTCGGCCTCGACGTCGACCGCCCAGCCCTTGTCGCGGAGAGTCTGGGCCAGTTCCTCCGCTTCAATCAGGTTCCAGTGGATCAGGAAGAGCGTGCCACGGGTCATCGACGCCCCTCCCTCTTCGGGCGAACCCCAACCTCGGCTCCTGGGTTGTGGCCCGGCCCGCGATATGCGTCAATAAGTCAAAGGCCAGGACCGAAACGGAAAAAACGCTCGGCGGCGCTGAGGCCAGCCTAACGGAAGCTCGCCCCGCTCGCAATCCCCCCGCCCACACGGAGACGACCCGCCATGCCCGACCCGCGCTGGGAAACTCTCGCCGATATTCTGATCAACCACTCGACCCGGCTCAAGAACGGGGACACCCTGCTGATCGAGTGCTTCGACCTCGACGACGATACGCTTCCTCGCCTGCTCGTCCGCAAAGCCGCGCGCAAAGGGGCCTCCGCCCTGGTCGAGACCAAGAGCAACCGGATTCTCCGCGAGCTGATCCTCCACGGCTCGGAATCGCAGATGAAAACCTGGGGAGAGGCCGAGCTTTACCGCATGGAGCGCGTCCAGGCCTATATCGGCCTGCGAGGGGCGCGCAACATCAACGAGATGGCCGACATTCCCGCCGACAAGCTCGGGCTTTACAACACCTACTTGCTCAAACCGGTTCATTTCGAGCGCCGGATCAAGCACACCCGATGGTGCGTCTTGCGAATGCCGAACGCGAGCATGGCCCAGCAGGCCGGCATGAGCACCGAGGCGTTCGAGGACTTCTACTTTGATGTCTGCAACATTGACTATCCTCGACTGGAGAAGGCGCTCAAGCCGCTGGTCGAGCGCATGACGGCCGCCCGCAACGTCCACATCACCGGTCCCGACACCGACTTGCGGTTCTCGATCGAGGGCATTCCCGTCGTCCCCTGCGCCGGTGAGATGAACATTCCCGACGGCGAGGTCTTCACCGCGCCGGTCCGCGACTCTGTCGAGGGGACCATCCGGTTCAACACGCCCACCATCTACCAGGGCAGCTCGTTCGATGGGGTGCGGCTCGACTTCCAACAAGGCCGGATCGTCCACGCCGACTGCGCCGGCGGCGATGTCGAAAAGCTCCGTAAGATCCTCGAAACCGACGAAGGGGCCTCCTACATCGGTGAGTGGTCGATCGGCTGTAACCCTCGAATCCTTCAGCCGATGCGCGACATCCTCTTTGACGAGAAGATCGCCGGCAGCTTCCACCTCACTCCCGGCAACGCCTACGACGAGGCCGACAACGGCAACCGCTCCAAGATCCACTGGGACCTCGTTCAGATCCAGCGCCCCGAGTACGGCGGTGGAACGATCGTCTTCGACGGCGAGTTGATCCGGGTCGACGGCCGTTTCGTCCCCGAAGACCTCAAGGCCCTTGACCCCGAGTGAGCGACGATGTCGGTCCCCTGGTCTCCCGTCGAACGGGCGTGATGATGGTCCGGTGCCCGGAAAACTCCGAGAGAGTGAGCCCGCGCCGCGTCGAAGGCAGCCGGCTCAAGTCCCTTCCTGGTAAGTCGTGAACGGGGTCCGCCTCGAATCGGGTCCGATGCCCGGCAGTCCGACCTCGCTGGGAGGTCGGCCTTCGGCGATCTGACGAGCGGCCCGGCGATAACATCGACGCCTGGCGAGCCGCTCCGAAGGGTCGAAGCGGATATGCGCCGTCCGTTCAAAGAACGTCGCTCCCCACTCGCAGGCGGCCTTCCAGCCTTCGGCGTTCAGGCCAAAGTGGCGGGCACAATCGTCCGGATGGATGGTTGGTGGCGGGGATCCTTTCGGCCAGCCGAACGCCCGCCGCTGGTGCAAGCGGCGGAGGATCGCCTGCGCCAGCAGAGCGTGGCCCTTCACGTTCGGATGCATGGCGTCGAGGAACAGGGAATCATCCAGAATCCCGTGCGCGCTGGCGGCCTGGAGGACCTTCGGGCCATCGACCAGGATGACATCATGCCGGGCCGCCACCTCGCGATACACGTTCTGAAAGGCGCTCGGGCAGCGCATCGGCAAGGCGTCGAGATCGCGTGCCGCGACGTAGTGTCGTCGGGCAGCTTCCCACTGGCCGGCTCGCTCCAGAAGGCGCGCCAGGCGGAAATGAGTCTCGGCGAAACCGGGATAGGGAACGAGCAAGGCCCGATACAACGCCAGGGCCCGGCCTGGGTCGGATCGCTCGATCGCACGGGCGGCCAGGAATCGCCGCGCGAACGCCGCGCGTTCGGCCCTGGTCGTCTCGGGCGGGAGCACCGAGCGATTCGGCTCGAAGCCGGCGTCGTTACCGGGCGGGATGACCAGGACCGGCAAGGTTCCGACGCGCTCGCAGAACGCGACGATCCGCTCCAGTCGACGCCGGAAGTCGGCCAACCGCTCGTCGAACTCCTCGGGCGTGCAGGCGGGCACGTCGACCAGTTGCCGCGTCACTTCCGGCGGTGGCGGTTCGCCCAGGCCATTGGCCTCGATCGCGTCCTGGATCATCTCGCAGAGTGGCGAGAGCCGAGCGGCCTGACGTCGCAAGGTCCTCCAGGGCCGGAACGCCCTTTCGTCGCCGTAGTGCTCGACGCTCCTTGACCATCGGTAGCGATAGGTAAACTCATTATGGCCCGAGTAGATGATCAGCACGTCCGGCCAGCGTTGAAGTTTGGCCAGCTTCTGATGCATCCGCTCCAGATGGACACCGGGCTCGGCGAGGACCTCGAGCCGGAACCGGCGATTCGGAATCGCCTGCCGAAGCCGCCAGGTGACAATCCGGCCCGTGGACAGCCAGCGTTCGAAAGGTAAACCATACGCGCTGGAATCCCCGATGACCGTGATGGTCACTCCCTTGTGACGCCCCTTGTGGGCCCGCGTCGACCGATCGCGCAGCGTCGGAAGGCGGTGGACCCACGCCTGTCTCAACGCCGCCGCGCCTTCGGCCAGGGCCAGCCCAAACAGGCAAGCGACGCTGAGCACAAGGAACCTGGCGCAATGCGGGCGGGCCTCCCCTCGCCGCTTCGCCCGGTACAGCGCACGCCCCAGAAGTCCCGAGCTCGCCAGGGTCGTGGCCAGAATCACGGCATAGGCGGGCTGGGCCCCCAGCAACAGGGCCACCGCCGCCTTTCGGACCATGCTCGCGGGAACGACCGCCGAGAACCAGGGCGGGACGATCATCACCGCCAGGAGGAGGACCGTGATTCCCAAGGCCAAACTGATCGAACGCGCAAGTCTCCGGCGCAGTGCCGGCTGGGAACGGGTCGTCATGGAAGACCCCGCCATGAACGGAATTCACGTTACGTTAACGTGGCGCGCCAAATCGCGAGCCGGATCGGCTCTTGCGCGGTTCCTGGAACAGGAACCCGTTGCGCGAGAAGGGGGATTCGGGTGAACGATCGAACCACCGGCGACCCGGACTGGTCGATCCGGGTCGTCGGTCGTATCGATGCGAATCCGACAGGACGGCAACCCGTCAAGGTCGGGGTCGGCTCAGTACTCGCGGTCTCGGAGAATGCCCGGCTGCGGGTAGGGGTAGTGCCCCAGCGAGGGGTCCACCTGCAACGGGGCCGGACTGTCGTAGGTCAGCTTGTCGACGTCGGGCGCGAACTCGTGCTTGCAGTTCATGATATCGTCGAGCGTGATGACCTGACCGGTGTGCGCGGCCATCCGGCCCATCGAGGTCACAAGGCTGGCCATCGCGCCGCGCTCAACCTCGTTGTAGAGCTTGTCCTTGCGAATGGCGTTGATCAGATGATCCCACTCGAGCTGGTAAGGATTCGGCTCGGGTTGCGGGAACGCCCAGGTGATGTCCTTGCGGCCAAAGTTCTGGGTCTTCGAGATCCGGCACTTGGCCGGCGTGTGCGAGTTGGTCGAGATGACCGCCGCTCCCTTCGATCCGTGCGCGTAGCTGGCGAACTCCTGGTGGCAGCCCGGAATGTTCCGGCCCTCCAGCAGCAGCTTGGCGCCATCCTCGAACGTGTATTCGACCGAATATGTGTCGAAGTTCTGGTCGATGTAGTTCTCGCGGTAGGTGCGGGCGCCGGTGGCCTGGGCCTTGA
Organism: uncultured Isosphaeraceae bacterium; assembly: GCA_964599655.1. Lineage (GTDB taxonomy): Bacteria > Planctomycetota > Planctomycetia > Isosphaerales > Isosphaeraceae > CAZRGV01. Next base: position 29,940 of record CAZRGV010000047.1, read on the forward strand.
TCGGCCAGCCGCCCTTCATCCAGCAGCACTCGTCGATGTTGTGGATCAGGAAGTCGCTGTAGCAGCCGCCACTGGCCCACAGGAAGGCGTGGAACCGCTTGATCTGGTAGAGCAGCTCGCTGATGTCGTCCGGCTTGGGCCCGGTCAGCGCCGATCCGACCGGCGCGGTCTGCCGGTAGGCCCGCAACAGGATGATGTCGCCGATCTGACCGTCCTGGATCCGATGCAGCAGCTCCTCACGGGCCTCGCAGTGGCGGCACATCAGGCCAACGCCCACCTTGAGGTTCTTCTTCTTCGCCTCCTCGCCGAGGGCGAGCATCTTGACCGTCGTGGGCCCGTCGACCGTGACCGGCTTCTCCATGAAGGTATGCAGGCCCTTCTGGATCGCGTTGCCGAAATGCACCCAGCGGAAGGCCGGCGGCGTGGTGAGAATCACCACGTCCCCTTCCTTCAGGCAATCCATGGCCTTCTGATAGGCGTCGAAGCCGACGAACTTCCGGTCCTCGGGAACGTCGAGCTTGTCGCCAAAGTCTTTCTTGAGGTTCTCGAAGCTGGTGTCGAGCCGATCCCGGAACACGTCGGCCATCGCGACGAGCTTGATCGGTCCGCTCTGCGTCGAGAGGGCGTTCGCCGCGGCACCAGTGCCCCGACCGCCGCAGCCCACCAGCGCGACCTGGATCGTGTTGTCTTCCGCTGCGTGCACAGAGGGAATGGTGACGCCCGTCAGGGCCGACGCCGCGGCCACCTGGCCGGTCGTCTTCAGGAAGTCTCGCCGCGACGTCGAGGGTTTGGGCTCGGTCATCAGCCTGTCTCCTTGGGTGGGCGGAGAAATCGGGGAGGAAGATCCGCTGGGTGGGAGGAATTCCGGCAATTCGGGCCCCGGCCACGACCTCGATTTCGACGACAGCGGCCACGACCCGCCGGCCCGTCGCGTTTTCGTCGAAAATCAACGTTTTGTTAACAAATGGCCAAGGACACATCCTTCACCATAGCAGAGACCTACGGCCGTTCCAAGAGCCCAGTTGCGCCATTGATGACCCAGGCCCACGATTCCGACGGAGCCAACCTCCGGTCCCCTCGTCCCGCCGAACCCCCTCTCCCCAACGGACGGAACAGCCTCGCCAAGATTCCCTCTTATGCAAATCCGATACGAACGACACACACGATCAACTTCCAGGCATGACGATCCCTCACCAAGCCACCCACCCGCCACCCCAGAATCGCCGATTCCAAATCCAGGGCTACCACGAGGACGTCGTTCGTGTTAAGTTGCTAAAGGATTGTTGGAGAGTTTGGTCAGACAGTCGCCCTTGAGGTACTGGCCATGCGACGATCAATCGTGCTCGTTCTTGGTCTGATCATTCCGGCTCTTTCCGCCTTGGCGGCTGAGAATCCCCCAACGCGAGACGACCCGGAAACCCACTTCGAGCTGAAGGTTCGGCCCGTCCTCGCCGGCACCTGCCTGAAGTGCCACAACGAGAAAAAGGCGAGCGGCGGTCTCCGGCTGGACGCGAGGGAGTTCCTCGTCGAAGGGGGCGACAACGGCCCGGCGATGCTCCCCGGCGATCCCGAGAACAGCCTGATCGTTCAGGCCATCCGGTACAACCACGAAACCTTGCGAATGCCGCCCAACAAGCAACTTCCGAAGGAGGTTGCCGCCGACTTCGCGACTTGGATCGCCGCCGGCGCGGTCTGGCCCGAGTCGAAGCCCGCCATCGCGACCTCGGAAGCCAAGGGGCACTGGGCCTTCGAACCGATTCGCGCGTTGGACCCGCCCGCCGACCCAACCGGCTGGGCCGAGAGCCCGATCGATCGGTTCATCGCCCAAGGCCACCGGAAAAGCGGTCTCCATCCCGTCGCCCCGGCCGACAAGCGGGCCTTGATCCGTCGCGCCTCGTTCGACCTGACGGGCTTGCCGCCAACCCCCGAACAGGTCGAGGCGTTCGTCTCCGATGACCGGCCCGACGCGTTCGCCCAGGTCGTCGATCGCCTGCTCGCCTCGCCCCAATATGGCGAGCGCTGGGGCCGCTACTGGCTCGACCTGGCCCGCTACGCCGACACGGCCGGTGATAACTCCGACTACCCCATTCCCGAAGCCTATCTCTACCGCGACTACGTGATCGACGCCTTCAACGCGGATAAGCCCTACGACCAGTTCCTCATCGAACAGATCGCGGGGGACCTGCTGGCCGAGTCCGGACCGCCCGAGACGTACGCCGAGCGTGTCATCGCCACCGGATTCCTCGCCCAGGCGAAGCGCTTCGGAACCCACAAACTGGAAGACATGCACCTGATCATCGAGGACACGCTGAACACGACCGGCCAGGTGGTTCTCGGTCTCACGCTCCGTTGCGCCCGATGCCACGACCACAAGTACGACCCGATCACGTCAAAAGACTACTACGGGCTTTATGGCTTCTTCGCGAGCACGCAGTATCCCTTCGCGGGCTCCGAGGAAGAACGTCATGCCAGCGAGTTCGCCGCGATCATCCCACCCGACGAGCGGAAGGCCCGCGAGGCCAGGCACGCCGAGGCCATCGCCGCCCTGAAGGCCGAGATCCAGCGTCGAGAGACCGAGAGCGACCTCAGCCGTCGGATCGAGGAACTCGACCGGAAGATCGCCTCGAACGCTCAAGGCGCCCCCGCCGACTGCGAGCCGACGACCGCCGAGGAACGGGAGCGGAAGGTGGCGGAGTGGAAGGCCGAACGCGACAAGACCCGCAAGCGGCTTGACACCGAGCTCGCCCCGTTGCGCAAGAATCTGGACCGACTGGAAAAAGAGCCCCCGGCCGACATTCCGCTGGCGTATGCCGTCCGGGACGGCAAACCGACCGATGCCGCGATCCAGCGCAACGGCAACCCGAGAGAACGCGGCGACGTCGTCCCTCGCGGCGTGCCCAGCATCCTCGCTCCCGCCTCCCCTCTGGAGATCCCCCAAGGAAGCAGCGGCCGGCTCCAACTGGCCCAGTGGCTGGCCAGCCCCGACAACCCGTTGACCGCCCGAGTGATGGTCAACCGGATCTGGCAGCACCACTTCGGCAAGCCAATCGTCCCCACACCGTCCGACTTCGGCTTCCGGGGCACGCCCCCCACGCATCCCGAACTGCTCGACTGGCTGGCCCGCGCCTTCATCGACAGCGGCTGGTCAATCAAGGCGATGCACCGGACCATCATGCTCTCGAAAACGTACCAGCTCGCCAGTGCCCACGACGCCTCGAACGCCGAGGCCGACGCCGGCAATCTGCTCTACTGGCGGTTCGACCGCCGCCGGCTCGACGCGGAAGCTCTGCGAGACACCTTGCTCACCCTGGGCGGGAACCTCGAAACCGGTCGCCCCGGCCCGCATCCGTTCCCGCCCCCAAAACGATGGACCTTCACCGCGCATCATCAGTTCAAGGCCGTTTATCCCTCGAACCATCGAAGTGTGTATCTGATGGTGCAGCGCCTTCACCCGCACCCCTATCTGGCGCTGTTCAATGGCCCGGATACGAGCATGTCGACTCCGGTGCGAGACGCCTCGACCGTCCCCTTGCAGGCGCTCTACCTGCTCAACAGTGAATTCGTCCACGACCAGGCGTCGCGGTTCGCCCGATTGCTGCTCGACACGTCGTCGGACGCCACGTCGAGGATCGACCTGGCCTACCAGAAGACCTTCGCCCGTCCCGCTTCCGAGGCAGAGCGAACGCGGGCCCTCGCCTTCGTCGAGCAGTATCAGTCGGCCCTCGAACAGGAAGGAAGCCCGGCCGATCGCCGGGAGCTGGACTCGTGGACCAGCTTCGTCCGGCTCTTGCTGGCTTCGAACGAGTTCTACTTTATCGATTGACCGATGGGAGCTCGCGCCATGGGACGCAATCCAACGAGTCGACGAGTCTTCCTCCAACAGGCCGTCACGGCCGCCGCGCTGGGTGGACTGGGACGCTACGGGCAACTGTCACTGGCCGCCGCGCTGGGCGGCGGTCATCCGCTG
>CAZRGV010000047.1:33916-40767 GCA_964599655.1 uncultured Isosphaeraceae bacterium
TCGACCCTCCCACTTCCCCGCCCGGGCAAAGCACCTGATTCTCTTCTACATGACCGGCGGCATGTCGCACGTCGATACGTTCGACTACAAGCCGAAGCTCCAGCAGGACGACGGCAAGAACCATCGAGGCAAGCAGGTCCTCAAGGGCTCGCAATTCAAGTTCCAGCCGTACGGCGAGTCGGGCAAGATGGTCAGCGAGCTCTTCGCCCACGTCGGCTCCGTGGTCGATGAGTTCTGCTTCCTCCACTCGATCCACACCGATTCCGCCGGCCACTCCGCCGCCACGCTGGCCATGCACACCGGCTCGATCACGATCCCAATGCCGAGCATCGGCTCGTGGATCAGCTACGGCCTGGGAACGCTCAACACCGACTTGCCATCGTTCGTCGTGCTGGCCGCCAAGGACCCGTACAACGGCTTCCAGGTCTGGGACTCCAACTTCCTGCCCGCCTATCACAAGGGCGTGCGGGTCATCCCCGGCCCCGACCCGATCCCCAACCTCAAGAGTCGGGTCGAGTCGGTGAAACGGCAGGAACTGGAAAGCCTGATGCTCCGCGACCTGAATGCGTCGCACCTGACCGAACATCCGGGCGACCCCGACCTCCTGGCCCGTACGACCAACTTCGAAACGGCCTACGGCCTGATGCGCGAGGCCCCCGAAGCCTTCGATCTTGGCAAGGAGTCGCCCGCCACCCTCGAGATGTATGGCGCGAAGGCCGGCGATCGCTCGTCGTTCGCCGCACAATGCCTGACCGCCCGCCGATTGGTCGAACGGGGCGTCCGCGTGGTCGAACTCTTCGACGTCGGCTCCAATACCAACTGGGATAGCCACGGCGACATCGAAGACCATCGCCGACTGGCACGCAACATCGACCAGCCCATCGCCGCCCTGGTCAAGGACCTGCGTCAGCGGGGCCTCCTCGACGAGACCCTCATCGTCGGCTGCACCGAGTTCGGCCGCACTCCCTGGCAAGACCAGAACCCCAAGGGCCGCGGCCACCATGCCCGGGCCTTCACCTGCTTCCTGGCCGGTGGCGGCTCTCGAGGCGGTACGAGCTTCGGCCAGTCCGACGAATACGGCGCCGAAGTCGCCGAAAACCCCGTGCACGTCCACGACTTCCACGCCACGATCCTCCACCTCATGGGCCTCGATCATACCCACCTGACCTACCGCTACTCGGGACGCGACTTCCGCCTGACCGACGTTCATGGAAACGTGGTCAAGCAAGTGATTGCCTGAGTCTTCACATTCGAATAGGAAAACGAAACGGTCTGGCAGGTCCTCATGACGGAGACGACACTCGCAACCCGAACCGTGTCGACCCTGGCCGCGGGACTGCTCTGGCTGGCGGGCTCGATCGCCTTGGCGGTCGACGAACGCGATGTTCGCCCGGTCACGCCCCGCGAGTCGGAATTCTTCGAGGCCCGCATTCGCCCCGTGCTGGCCGAGCACTGCGTCGGCTGCCACGGACCTCGCAAGCCGAAGTCGGGCCTGAGGCTGGATTCGCGCGCCTCGCTGCTCAAGGGGGGGGATGCCGGCGCGGTGGTCACGCCCGGCGATCCGGACGACAGTCCGCTCGTCGAGGCCATCCGGTACGACGGTCCCATCCAGATGCCTCCCAAGGGAAAGCTCCCGCCCCAGGCCATCGCGGACCTGGAAACCTGGATCCGGATGGGCCTGCCCTGGCCCGACACGTCCTCGATCCCGGTCGTGGGGCCTTCCGATTCCGAGTCGTCGGCCCGCGAGCACTGGGCCTTTCAGCCGGTCAAGACGCCTCGCCTGCCCGAGGTCCGCCAGCCCGATTGGCCGCTCACTCCCGTCGATCACTTCATCCTGGCGAGGCTGGAGACCGCCGGGCTGGCTCCCTCGCCACCGGCCGAGCGCGGAACCTTGATCCGCCGCGCCACCTTCGACCTGACCGGCCTTCCGCCGACCCCCGAGGAAGTCGCCGCCTTCGAGGCCGACACCTCGCCCGACGCCTTCGCCCGCGTCGTCGATCGCCTGCTCGCCTCGCCCCACTACGGCGAGCGCTGGGGACGCTACTGGCTCGACGTGGCGCGCTACGCCGATACCAAAGGCTATGTTTTCTTCGAAGAAAAGACGTTTCCCTGGGCATACACCTATCGAGATTACGTCATCCGTTCCCTGAACGAGGACCTGCCTTACGACCAGTTCGTCGTTCAGCAAATCGCCGCCGACCGCTTGCCGCTGGGCAACGACCAGCGTCCCCTCGCGGCGCTCGGCTTCCTCACCCTCGGTGGGCGGTTCATGAACAACCCGCACGACGTCATCGACGACCGGATCGACGTCGTGACCCGCGGCCTGCTCGGCCTCACAGTCACCTGCGCCCGCTGCCACGACCACAAGTTCGACCCAATCCCGCAAGACGACTACTACTCTCTCTACGGCGTCTTCGCCAGCTCCGTCGAACCCAACGTCCCCCCGCTCTTCGAACCCACACCCGACACCGACGCCTACCACGCCTTCGAAACCGAGCTGCGCTCGCGAGAGGCCAAACTCGCGGAATTCGTCCGGACGAAGCACGCCGAACTCGTCGACGGAGCGCGTCGTCGCGCCGACGAATACCTGATGGCGGCGCACGAGTCTCGCGCACAGCCCACCACCGAAGACTTCATGCTGATTGCCGACGGCAACGACCTGAACCCGACCATGCGGGTTCGCTGGCAATCGTATCTGGATCGAGCCAGGCGAGGACATCACCCGGTCTTCGCCCCCTGGTTCGCGCTGGAAGATCTGCCGGCCGACCACTTCGCCGAGAACGCGACGGCACTCCTGGCCCGCCTTCGCGACCAGCCCGACCCCGCCCGGCCGATCAACCCGCTCGTGACCCGCGCCCTCACCGACCAGCCGCCCGACTCGCTGGCCCAGGCCGCCCGCGTCTACGCCCAGTTGCTCAACCGGATCGAGTCCATCTGGCAGGATTACGCTCGCCGCGCCTCGCTCAACGGCACGCCCGCGAATGGTCTTCCCGACCCGGACCTCGAAGCCCTCCGCTTGGTCTTCCACGGTCCAGACGCCCCGCCCGACGTGCCGTTGAATCCGGCCGGCGACCTGGCCCTCTTACCCGACCGCCCCTCCCAGGAAACGCTCAAGAAACTCCTCGGCGCCGTCGAATCCTGGCGAGCCACCGGCCCCGGAGCCCCGCCACGCGCGATGGTCCTGGTCGATGCCCCGAACCTTTACGAGCCTCGCGTCTTCCTTCGCGGCAACCCGAACCGCCTCGGCGCGCCCGTCCCTCGCCGCTTCCTCCAGGCCCTCTCCGGACCCGATCGTCCCCCCTTCCGCGACGGCAGCGGCCGCCTCGACCTCGCCCGCGCTATCGCCGACCCGCGCAACCCCTTGACCGCCCGCGTCATGGTCAACCGGGTCTGGATGTACCACTTCGGCGCACCGCTGGTGGGAACGCCGAGCGATTTCGGCGTTCGAGGTGAACCCCCCACCCACCCCGCCCTGCTCGACTGGCTCGCCGCGCGCTTCGTCCAGGATGGCTGGTCCCTGAAGTCGCTTCACCGGATCATCATGCTTTCCGCCACGTATCAGCAATCGAGCACAGATTCGAGCGAAGGACTCCGCATCGACCCGGAAAACCGGCTTCTCAGCCGAATGAACCGCCAGCGGCTCGACTTCGAGGCCACCCGAGACGCGATGCTCGCCGTCTCCGGCCGCCTCGACCCGACCGTCGGCGGAGCCTCGGTCCAGAACATCGCCGCACCGTCCTCGACCCGCCGAACCCTCTACGGCTTCCTCGACCGCCTGAACCTCCCCGGCCTCTACCGAACGTTCGACTTCCCCGACCCGAACGCGACCAGCCCGCGACGCGACCGAACCACCGTCGCCCCTCAGGCACTGTTCCTGATGAACCACCCGTTCCTGCTCGAAATGGCACGCGCCACGCTCGAGCGGCCCGAGATCTCCGCCGAAACGAGCACACCGGCTCGGATCAACCGGCTCTACCGCCTGCTGTACGGCCGGGCACACAACGACCAGGAGATCCGGCTTGCGCGGGACTATCTCGACGAAGCCGGCGAATCGCCTAAAGCCTGGGAACGCTATGTGCAAGCGCTCTTGATGGCGAATGAATTTGTCTTCATCGACTGAACCGGAGATCCGGGAACGCCTCGCAAGGTCCATCGCCATGCCGTACCACCGCTCGCAACGCGATGAACTCCAACTGACCCGCCGCGACCTGCTCCGCCGAAGCGGCATGGGCATGGGGATGCTGGGACTGGCCGGCGTTCTGGCCGACGCGGACACCCGTTCCTCGGCGGCGAGGGCCGGCCCCGACGTCAATCCGCTGGCCCCCAAGACGCCGCACTTCCCGGCCAAAGCCAAGAGGGTTGTCCACCTGTTCATGAATGGCGGCCCTTCGCATGTTGACACTTTCGATCCTAAGCCCATGCTCGATCGGTATCACGGCAAGCCCTTGCCGACGCCGAATCTCCGCACCGAGCGCAAGACCGGCGCCGCGATGCGGTCGCCATTCACGTTCCAGAAACACGGCGAAAGCGGCATCGAGGTCAGCGAGCTCTTCCAGCAAACGGCCGGCTGCATCGACGACATCTGCGTGATCCGCTCCATGTACGCCGACGTTCCGAATCATGAGCCGTCGTTGATGCTGATGAACTGCGGTGACGGCCGGCTCCCGAGGCCGAGCATGGGCTCATGGATCACCTACGGGCTCGGCTCAGAGAACCAGAATCTCCCTGGATTCATCGCCATGTGTCCCGGCGGTTACCCGATCGTCGCCACCCAGAACTGGCGGTCGGCGTTCCTCCCAGGCGCCTATCAGGGAACCTACATCGACACGAAGCACACCGAGGTTGACGCCCTCATCGAGAACATCCGCAATCCTGACGCCACTCGGTCCGAGCAACGCCGACAGCTCGACCTCGTGCGAAGGCTTAACGAGTTGCACCTTGAACGTCGGCCGCGCGATGCCCAGCTCGAGGCCCGCATCCAGTCGTTCGAGCTGGCCTTTCGCATGCAGTCGGAGGCCACCGACGCCTTCGACCTGAGCCAGGAGCCCGCGTCTATCCAGGAACTCTACGGCCCCGGAACCAACGCACGCCAGTTGATGATTACGCGTCGCCTTCTCGAGCGAGGCGTGCGCATGGTCCAGGTCTGGAGCGGCGACGGCCAGCCCTGGGACAATCACGACAACCTCGAAACGCAGCACCGCAACCTGGCGAAGTCGTGGGACCAGGCGATCGCCGCCTTCCTCAAGGACCTCAAGCAACGCGGCCTGCTCGACAGTACCCTGGTCCTCTGGGGCGGCGAGTTCGGCCGGACACCCGTTGCCGAATTGCCCCAGCTCAGCGGCCGCGACCACAACCACTACGGGTTCACCGTCTGGATGGCCGGCGGCGGCGTCCGGGGCGGCCATGTCCATGGCGCGACCGACGAGCTTGGCTTCAGCGCAGTCGAGGATCGCGTCCACGTTCATGACCTTCACGCCACGATCCTCCACCTCCTCGGCTTCGACCACCAACGGCTCACATATCGATACGCCGGTCGCGATTTCCGGCTCACCGACGTCCACGGACAGGTGATTCATGACGTGATTGCATGAATTTCCTTCCACAAGAAATTGTTCAAGCCCGTGCCTTCAGACCCACGAGTCAGGCGGGTGGCCTCCCTCTCGGCACGGTAAGATCAGGCTCACGCCTGATCGAGGAAGGAGACATCCGTGCAACAGAGAACCCTGGGCCCTGACGGCCTCCGCGTTTCGACAATCGGCCTGGGCTGCTGGGGAATGTCCGGCTCCTACGGACCGGCGGACGAGGTCGAGGCCATCGCCACGCTGAACCTCGCCCTCGACATCGGCGTCACCTTCCTCGACACCGCCGACTCCTACGGCGACGGACACAACGAGTCGCTTCTCGGTCGCGCCCTCGCCGGCCGCCGGCACGAGTTTGTCCTCGCCACCAAGACCGGCTTCGTCAAGCGAACGGGCGACGATGGCTCAACCAGAATCGCCGTCGACGGACGCCCCGAACGGATCAAGGCGGCCTGCGAGGCAAGCCTTCGACGCTTACAGACCGACGTGATTGACCTTTACTATCTCCATCGAGCCGATCCCGCCGTGCCGATCGAAGACTCCGTCGGGGCCCTCGCCGAGCTTGTGGACGCGGGCAAGGTCCGATTCCTCGGCCTCTCCGAGGTCTCGGCCGAAACCCTTCAACGCGCGCACGCCGTTCATCCCATCGCAGCCTTGCAATCTGAATACTCACTCTGGACGCGCGAGCCCGAAATCACCGTTTGGCCCGTCTGCCACTCGCTCGGCATCAGCTTCGTACCGTTCAGCCCCCTCGGTCGAGGTTTCCTCACCGCCACGATGACCGATCCTGCCCGCATGGCCGCCGATGACTGGCGCGCGACCAACCCCCGTTTCACAACCGAAAACCTCGCGCGAAATACCAAGTTGCTGGAGCCGCTGATCACGGTGGCGAGGTCCAGAGGTGCCTCTCCTGTCCAGGTCGCCCTCGCCTGGATCCTCTCCCAGGGTGACAGCATCGTGCCGATTCCCGGAACAAAACGCCGGCGCAACCTCGTCGAAAACGCGGGCGCGGTCGAAATCGCCCTGACCCCCGAAGACCTCGAATGCCTCGACGCCGCCTTCCCGATCGGAGCCGCCGCCGGAGACCGGTATAACCCTGAGCAATCGCACTGGGTGGGACAATAGCCCTCAGGCCGAGAAAAAGGCGAGCGCCGGTCCAATACGTCATTCCCAATCCTACACATACCTTCCAGACGAGAGTCGGGTCGGGTCCGCCGTGCGGACCGCTCTGGCCCGATCGAGGAGGATGGTCCGCGCGGCGGACCCGACCCG
>CAZRGV010000048.1:0-39591 GCA_964599655.1 uncultured Isosphaeraceae bacterium
ACGACCGTCGGATCGGCGACGCCGCCGCCGTCGAAGGCGCCCGCGAGGGGGATCGGATTGCCACCGTAAAGGGTTCCCTGGCCGAACTGCTTGATGTAGTTGCCGGACCGGGAACCATTGATGAAGAATTGCGCGGTGGTCGGCTGGAAGACGGTGGGATCGGCGATGCCGTCGCCGTCGAAATCGGCCACCAGCGGGATGGGATTACCGCCGTAGAGCGTGCCCTGGCCAAACTGCTTGGTGAAGTTCAGGCCGGTCGAGCCCTGGATGGTGAACGTGGCGGTGGTTCGCTGGAAGACGGTGAAATCATCGACACCGTCGCCGTCGAAGTCGCCCGCGACGGGCACGGGATCGCCGCCGTAGAGCGTGCCCTGGCCGAATTGCCGGATGAAGTTGTACTGCGACCCCTTCGAGCTGCTGACGTAGAAGGTCGAGGTCGTGGGCTGGTAAACCACGAGGTCGGCGATGCCGTCACCGTCGAAGTCGCCGACGATCGGCACCGGATGACCACCGTAAAGGGTCCCCTGTCCGAACTGCTTGATGAAGTTGTACTGCGGGCCCTTCGAGCTACTGACGTAGAACGTGGCCGTCGACGGCTCGAACACGACGAGGTCGGCGATGCCGTCGCCATCAAAGTCGTCTCGAACGTGCAAAGCTCGGGTCACGTTGGAAACGCGCGAGACGAAGATGTTGGCGGAACCGTAGCTGGGTAGGGGCACTCCGCCGAACGAAACGGAGCCGCTGTAGCTGCCGACAAGGGCAATCGAGCCGTTGAGGTTGCCCCCGAGGGCGTAGGACGCATCGAGGCCGGTCCCTCCCGCTCGAGACGCTTCCAGAATCGTGCCCGAGCTGTTCAGCCGGGCCACGAACACGTCGACACTTCCCGAAGCGCTGTACAGAGTGGTCGGTCCCAGAACGGCGGTGCCGGTGAAGGAACCCGTGACGTAGACGCTGCCGGAGGAATCGAGCGCGACGCTCGGCTGACCGATCGAGGCGTTGCTGACGTTGCTGTTCTGAACGCCCAGGTTCTTCTGCCAGGAAATCGCCCCGGCCGAGGTCAGCTTCATGACGTACAGGCTGTTGACGCCGTTCGGACCAGTCAGGTTGACTCCATCGCCACTGATCGGGCCGATAAAACGCCCGATCGTGTAGATGTTTCCACTCGCATCGGTCGCGACGCCCGTTCCGGCGTCGAAGCTCGCCCCGCCGAAGGCTTTCCCAAAGACGTAGTTTCCACTGGAGTCCAGCTTGACGAGATAGGCGTCGGCCCCAGCCGTGATGGGGTTGGTGTTCGGGCTGGAACGCGAAACGGTCCCGGCGCCGGGATCGAGGTCAATCGTTCCCGCGAACAGACCGGTGGAGATAACGTTGCCGGAACTATCGACAGCGACTCGGTTTCCGAACGAGTACTGCCCGCTCTGCATGGCGAAGGACTTCGCCCAGACGAAGCTGCCCGAGCCATTCAGCTCGGCGACAAACCCCTCTTGCAAACCCGTCGGGGCCAACGTGGTGGCACCGAACTGGGTCGTCGTCCCCACTTCGACCCCATTCACGATCCGACGACTGATGAATCCGGTGATGGCCACCGTGTTGCCGTCGCTGCTGACGGCGATCCCCTCGCCCGCTTGGTTCTGGCCGTTGGTATTGCCAGGCGCCGAGGTCGCCCAGACGGTCGAGCCGCTCGGATCGAGCTTCCAGACGAAAATGTCGGCCCGCTGGGACGCGTTGACCGTTTGCCCGTTGCCGAAGTTCACCGAGCCGGTCACCGAGCCCGTGACGTAGATGTTGCCGGCTCCATCGATGGCGACATCCTGGGCGCTGTCTCCCAGCACATCCCCCGCCTGCTTCACCCAGAGCAATCCCCCAGTGGGGGAGTACTTGGCGACGAAGATATCGTTTGTCACCGGCGACGTGCCGCCGACGCTGGTAAGTGTGTCGCCCGGGGTGTTCTGGCCCGGATCGAAGTCGACCGTGCCATAAAACGTCCCGACCACCACGACGTTCCCGTTGGAGTCCGTCGACGCGCCAAAGGCGGTCACACTGGCCGTTCCGTTGGAACTGCCACCGACCCCTCGCGTGAAATCGAAGGCCATCGTCAAGAGCCGACGCCCTTCGAGCGGCTCAAGCCGAGGCGTGTGGACTCGTTCGCGGCGACGGCCGCCCCACTCCCGAAATCCGCGAAGCCCGAAACTCGGAATCCGACGCTGTCCACCCATGAAGCTCTCTCCATCGATTCTTCGGCAGACTCGCAGGGCGGCACCAACGCGCGGTTCCGGCTCCGTCCCAGGTCGCCGTCGAAAGTCCCATCCATCCTAGCAATCAATCACCGAAAGGCAATCGCGAAACCTCGAATGGGGCATCCTACCGGTTGGGGGGTAAGTCCCGCGAGAGGTTGAAAAAAAACGACAGGAAGGTGAAAACTCAACTCGGGATTCTGATTGTTCTTGCCGATCCGTGTGCACGAAGGCTATCCTACCCCATCGAACCGGACGGTTTCGCCGATCGGTTCGATAGGGTTGTGATCTGAACGGTCGCTTTGAGCCAGAGCAAACGCGCCTTCGGGCGAGAACGATATTTTGGGCAGGCCATTCCGATCGAGATCCAACCCTTTCCACGGAATGGAGCAACCCAAAAAATCAGGGCCTGTCGACGATTTACGCACCATCGAAAGGAGCAACGGATGAGGCGGATTGGACTATGGACGGCGTTGGCCGTTACCGGCATGATGCTGGCCGGTGGCGGTCGCGCCAAGGCGGATTTTGTGCCCCTCTTCAAAGGGGTGACTGCGGGTCCGGGCTCAAATTACACCTTCACGTATGACCTGGTGTTCACGTCGCCCAGCAACCCGACTCAGGAACTGTCGAATGGCGACTTCCTGACCATTTACGACTTTGCCGACATTATCAGCGTCACGGCGCCGGCGTCGGGTAGCTGGACGGTGACCACCCAGAACACGGGCATCAATGCCTTCGGCACCAGCCCCGCCGATAGTCCGACCCTGCCGAACGTCACGTTCACCTACACGGGTCCGACGCTGACGGCCAACACCACGTTCGCGGGTGCCCAGATCGTGACTTCCTACGCGGCCTCCACCCTGGCGAACTACACGGGTGAGACGACGATCAGCTCGGGTCCGAACGCGGGCATGCCGGCGGGCAACATCGGCTTCGTGACGGTTTCGGCCGTGCCCGAACCGGCCTCACTGGCCCTGCTCGGCCTGGGTGGCCTGGGTATCGCGACCGTTTTCCGACGGCGGTTGGCCAAGGCCTGATTCGGAAATCCCGGATTCGAATGTCGGAGCCCGGGCAACCGTTTGACTGGCACTCACGACGCGAACGACCCGGACGGACCCTTCCGTCCGGGTCGTTCGCTTTTAAGGCCCACTGTTCGCGACGGGTGATTCTTCTGGGGCGACACGCGGTCACGGAGTCGGCCGACGGAGTCGATGGCCAGGAAGAACCCCGGCGATTCGTCTTGCAGGCCAAGACGGACTTGAGTAACCTGCGACGCCCGAGCCCCGTCCTGGCCAGGTTTGACCGGAATCCGACGGGACGTGGAATCCGAACGACTCGAGATTCGGAGGCTCACCGGACTTGACGACGGACGAATTCGGGACGAGCGGAAGCCGAGGTTTCCGACCCTCCGGATTCGGGGAGGCTGACACGGATGGCGGCAGGGGACGCCGACATTCGGACTGGCAACCGTTACTAAGGGAGCATCGCATGAGGATCTACGGAACGCGCTTGGCTTTGGGCCTCGCCTGCGGATTGCTGCTGTTGACTGCCACCGGGACAGCGAAGGCCGACTTCGTGCCGGTGTTCCAGGGCGTGACGCCCGATGGAAGTGGCAACTTCGTTTACTCGTATGACCTGGTCTTCACGACCCCGGTCGCGCCCCCGCAGCAGGAGTTGCAGTCGGGCGACTTCCTGACGATTTACGACTTCGCTGACGTCAAGAGCGTGACGGGTCCCGCGGGCTTCACGACCTCGAGCCAGCTCACCGGCCTGGACGCGTTCGGGACCAGCCCGACGGACGATCCGACACTGCCAAACGTCACGTTCACGTATACTGGTCCGACCCTGACCAGCAACACAACCTTCACCGGCGGCAAGGTCGTTTCCTCTTCGCCGTTCCTCACCCAGAAGTACTACACGGGAGAGACGACGCTGGCCTCTGGGCCCAACGCGGGCAAGCCGGCGGGCAACATCGGCTTCGTGACGGTTTCGGCCGTGCCCGAACCGGCCTCGCTGGCCCTGCTTGGCCTGGGCGGCCTGGGAGCCATCGGGCTCTATCGTCGGCGCGCCTTCAAGGGCTGAGGCGGATCGGAGAGGCGTCCCACCGCCAACCTCCTGGGGCCGGGCTTCACGGCACGGCCCTCCACACGGCCTCACCGGAAATGATTCCCGGTGAGGCCGGACGAATTCGGTCCTCAACCGGATCGCGGAGTTCCTTCGACGAGTCTTTCACGATGCCGAAATCGCCCGCGGACCCCTGGGAACCGGCGATCCTGCATCTGCGAGCCGTCGATCCCGCGTGGTCTCCGATCATCGACCGGATTGGACCCTGTCAGCTCCGACCCAGGCGAGACCATTTCGACACGCTCGTCCGGGCCATCATCGGACAGCAGATCTCGACGAAGGCGGCCGCCTCGATCGACGCTCGACTGCGGGCCCTGGCTGGAGGTTCCCACCATGCCGAGACCCTTCTCGAATTCGGGGAAGAAGCGTTGCATGGTGTGGGACTCTCGCGCGTCAAGGCCCGATACGTGCTTAACCTGGCCGACGCCGTCGTCTCTCGACGGGTGCGCCTTCACCGTCTCAACGCCTTGAGCGACGAGGAAATCGTCGAACAACTCACCTCGGTCAAGGGCATCGGGCGTTGGACGGCCGAGATGTTCCTCATCTTCTCCCTGAACCGGCCGGACGTCTTGCCCGTCGCTGATCTCGGCGTTCGCGTGGGACTCCGAAACCACTTCGGGCTCGGCGAGTTGCCGAAGCCCAGGGAATGCGAGACCCTCACCGAACCCTGGCGGCCCTATCGGACGGTCGCCATGTGGTATCTCTGGCAAGGGCTCAAGACCCGTTGAGGCGCGACTTCCTGACAGGTGGATGTCTCGCTGTCCTTGCCTCGATCGCCCGCGCTGGCGTTCGAAGACCTGACAAGTTCGTCGGCGACTCAGGCCGAAGGGGGATCGTCCGGGAGACGCTCGACCGGGCCCCAGCCGAGCTGCTCCAGTGGACCGGCGACCAACTCGGCGTCGGCAACCACGACGATCACGAAGGCTTCGGGATGGACATGGCGCCTCGCGGCGTCGAGCATCGAGGTCACGGAGACCGAGGCAAGCCGCTCGGCGAGGCCGGCATGATAGTCGACGGGAAGGCCGTGGAGGAAGAGACCGGCGTACCGGGTGACCAGGGCGGACGGGGTCTCGAACTGTCGAGCCTGGCCCTCGATCAGGGCGCGCCGGGCATCTTCCAGTTCCGCGCGTGTCGGAGGCCGATCGGCGAGCAAGGCGACGACCTCGGCCCGCAGGTCGGTCAGGGCATCGGCCAGCCGGTCACTCTGGAGCGAGGCTCCCACGTAGAAGGGGCCCGCGCCACGCCGGAAGTCGAAATGACTCCGAATTCCGTAGGTGTACCCCTTCTTTTCGCGAAGGGTTTCGTTCAGCCGCGAGGTAAACTGTCCGCCAAGAATCTGGTTGAAGACGATGATGTCGTGGAAGTCGGGGTGAAGCCTGGGTAGACCGACGTGGCCGACCCGGACAACCGCTTGAGGCGCACCAGGGCGGTGGGCCAGGAGAATGCGAAGGGTTTCGGTTCGTCCTGGCGTCGGCCACTCGGTGGGCGTCGCGAGGGGGCCGGCCGACCAGGTCGAGTGGCGGGCGTCGAGCAAACGGGCGACCTGGTCCGGATCGACATCGCCGGCGACGATCCAGGCGGCGCGGTTGGGACGATAATGCTCACCGTGAAAGCTCACCAGGTCGGAGCGGGTGAGGGCGGCCACGGTGGTCTCGTCGCCGTCAACGGGCACGCGGTACGGGTGCCCCGGGCCATAGAGGGCCTGGAGCAGGGCGCGGTTGGCGCGCGACTCCGCGCTATCGCGCTCCGCGCGAAGGCCGGCCAGATGCTGGCCGTGAATTCGGAGCCACTCCGCCTCGGGAAAGACGGGGTTCAAGAGCACGTCGACGGCGAGGTCGAAGCTCGGTTCGAGATAGGGCGTCAGGCACTGGATCGAAACGTAAGAGCCATCCCAACCACATGTTGTGGACAGGCCGGTGCCCATCTGTTCGGCCTCCAGGGCGAGCTGCCGCGACGTTCTTGACGCAGTTCCCTCATCCATCATTGCGGCGGTCAGGCTGGCGAGGCCGCCGCGCTCGGGGCCATGCGACGCGGCTCCCGCCGAGACCACGGCCGTTGCGGCGACGATCGGCAGGTCGCGTCGCGGAACGACCCAGACTTCCGCGCCGCAGGAGAGCCTCCGGACCTCCGCCGCCGGCGCTCGAAACGCGACGGCTGGAGCCGGCTTGGGAGGCACCGAGCGATCGAGAGGCGGGGCGACCACCGCCGCCGATCGGCCCTTGACGGTCAATCGGACCGAATGTCGTCCGTGGAGGTACTCCCGAGCGACGAACTGGATCTCGTCTGATGTGACGGACTGGTAGCGTTCGAGGTCGCGCGCGAAGTACCCGGGATCACCGAGATAGGTGTTGTACGCGTTGAGGCGATCGGCCACGCCGCCGAAACCGCCGATGTTGTCCATCGCGTAAATGAACCCAGCGAGCCGGCCGTTCTTGACCCGGTCCAACTCCTCGGGAGTCACGCCCTGAGCGGCGATGTCGGCGATCTCCGCAAGGTAGAGGGCGCGGGCCTGCTCGACATCCCGCCCTGGGCGAAGCGTAATGACGACACCGAAGGTGCCGGTTAGTTCGCGGCCTGACTGATAGGAGGTCACATCCTGGGCGAGTTCTCGATCGACCACGAGGGAACGGTAAAGTCGGCTCGACTTGCCTCGCGTCAGAATGTCGGCCAGCAGGACGAGCTTGGCATCGTCGAGCTGAAAGTGCGCGACGGTCGGCCAGACCTCGTAGACCCGGTCGAGCTCGACCCGATCGTGAAGCAGGATCTTCTGGCTCTCGTCGAGAGCGACGAGCGGGCTCCAGGGGCGAGAGGCCTTGACCCCTCCGGCGATCGGGCCGAAGTAGCGTTCGGCCAGGGCGAGCGCCCGGTCCTCGTCAATGTCGCCGACGATGCAAAGGCTGGCGTTGCTGGGTACGTAGAAGCGACGGAAGAAGGATTCCACGTCGTCGCGAGTGGCGGCCTCGACATCCTCCATGACGCCGATGGTCATCCAGTTGTAGGGATGGTGCGGAGGATAAATGGCCTCGGCCAGAATCCGCCAAACCTGCCCATAGGGACGGTTCGCGTAATTCTGGCGGTACTCGTTCTTGACAACGTCCTTCTGAACCCGCAGCTTGTGGTCCGTCAGGGCCGGCAGCAGGTTGGCCATCCGGTCCGACTCCATCGCCAGGGCCAGTTCCACGTGAGCCGCGGGAACGTCCTCGTAGTAATTGGTGCGGTCGGACGAGGTCGAGCCGTTGATTCCCGCGCCATATCGTTGGAGCGGCTTGAAGAAATCGCTGGGAAAATGCTCGGAGCCCTCGAACATCAGGTGCTCGAACAGGTGGGCAAATCCGCGCTGGCGCCGTTCTTCGTTCTTGGACCCGACGTGATACCAGAGATTCACGGCGACGATCGGCAGGTAGGGTTGCCGCCGAGTGATCACGTCCAGCCCATTGGACAGGGTGACCTTTCGAAACGAGACGTCGGGCAGGTGGATCGGGGTGTTCATCCTGGAAACGGGCACCAAGGGTTGCGGGAATCAGGGACGTCGGACGGCTCGAATCGCTGACATCCACGATACCGCGAGCGGCCCGCCGATCCTACAGCGTCGTTGTTCTTGAGAGATGGGGTGTCACAACCGCGAGGCGGGGCCGTAGAGTCATGCCGCCCCTTGCGAAACAATGCCCGGTCCAATCAGGATCAATGGACGGTTTGATGCCTGCAACGAATCATTGAGGATGTCCCTTTGACTTTTCGACGGTTTGGGCTCGATAATGGATGCTACGGGGTCGATCCCAGGTTCGGGTGACGCCGGGCCCCGGCAGGGATCGCGGCGCTGCGTACTGGTTCGAGGGAACCTGCTCTCGTCGTGTCGAACCTGGACAGGTAAGAAGGCCGGCCCGTGAACTGGGAAAAAGAAATCGTTGAGGCCGCCGCAACCGACACTGGCATGCGGCGAACGAACAATCAAGATAGCTACGCGGTCGTTCGCGCCGCGAACCCCGAGAGCTGGCGACAGCGTGGTCACCTGTTCATGGTCGCCGACGGAATGGGTGCCCACGCCGTCGGCGAACTGGCCAGCAAGCTGGCCTGCGACAATATTCCGCACACCTACGCCAAGACCAAGGCCGCGACTCCGACGGAGGCCCTGATCAAGGCGTACCAGGATGTCGGGGCGCAGATCTACACCAAGGCGACGGCGAACCCCGACTTTCATCGGATGGGTACCACGGCCTCGACCCTGGTGTTCCTGCCTGCGGGGGCCCTGATCGCCCATGTGGGCGACTCGCGGGTCTACCGCATTCGCAACGGTCGGATCGACCAACTCTCCTTCGACCACAGCCTGGTCTGGGAGCTGGTCCGGCACAAGCACATCTCTCCGGAGCAGGCTCAGAAGGCCTATCCCAAAAACGTCATCACCCGCAGTCTTGGTCCCGAGAAGACCGTGGAGGTCGATATCGAAGGGCCGCTGCCGGTTGAGCTGGGAGACGTCTACGTCCTCTGTTCCGACGGGCTCTCGGGCATGGTGACGGATCCGGAAATTGGCGCGATCGCGGCGAACTTTCACCCCAAGGACGCCGTCCGGTACCTCATCCACCTGGCCAACCTTCGAGGCGGGGTGGACAACATCACGGTCATTGTGGTGCGGATTGGTCCCTGGGTCGAACCCGGCTCGGTCGAGTCGTCGAACAACACGGCCGACCGCAAGGGGACCAAAGGCTCACTGTTTTCGAACCTGTTTGGCTCGCTCAAGAATCGGTCGACGGCAACGCCGGTGGAAGAGCACATCTACCAGTCGGCGGAATGTCCCATCGACGCGACGCTCGTCAACGACCTGGGGGACGTGTTGAAGACCGCGCAGACGACCGCCGTGGATCAGGCCTGGAAACTGGACTGGCCGGCCTTGACCCAGCTTCGACAAGAGGCGGTGGCGGCGCGAAACCACGGCGATTTTCGCGAAGCGAGGCCGTGGCCGTCCTTGGCCATGCCGGCCGACTTCATCGCAAGGTCAACTCCACCAACGGCGGCTGATTCGCCGTCCTGCCCTCGCGTCGTCCCTCGAGGGTTCCGATCGGGTTAGAATCGATCGATCGATCGGTCCACCTCGCGAATCGACGACGCGAACAACGAAGCCCCGCTTCCTTCCCGAGCGCGAGAGCTCAACCCCGCTCCGACCGCCGATGCCCAGGAGCCGCGACCCGTGTCCAGCGCCCCGCGACCCTCTCCGGAGACGACCTGCGCCCGAGCGCCAGAACCCATCGCTTCGGCGACAACGCCGTTGGTTCCGCCTCTGCAACTGAGCGTCGTCTACCGAGTCGACGGGCTTGATCAGATCGAGGCTCTGTATGAGCAGCGGGAACAGGGCTACATCTACGCGCGCGACGGGCATCCCAACGCCGACCAACTCGCGCTCAAGATCGCCGAGATCGAAGGATCGGAAGCGGCCCTTGTCTGTGCCTCTGGCATGGCGGCCGAGGCGGCGGTTTTCTTGGCGTTGCTCGAATCCGGCGGACAGCTCGCCATGTCGGACGGCCTGTATGGCAAGACCGTCACCCTGGGACGCGAGCTGGAGCGGTTCGGTGTCGGGCGTTCCACGTTCGACGCGACTCGCCCCGAATCGCTTCGGGAGGTTCTCAACCCGGCGACGCGTCTGGTCTTTGTCGAGACGCTCTCGAATCCTCTGGTCCGTCTGGCGGACATTCCCGGACTGGCGGAGGTGGCACACAAAGCCGGGGCGCTGCTGGTGGTTGATCACACGTTCGCCCCCCTGCTCTGCCGGCCCATCGAAATGGGCGCGAATCTCGTGACGCACTCGGCGACCAAGCTGATTGGGGGACACAGCGATCTGACGCTCGGTTTGGTCGCGGGGGAGGCATCGGCCCTCGATCGGATCGCCGCGGTTGCCTCAACGTTCGGGCTGAAGGGGAACCCGTTCGAGAGCTGGCTGGCGCTTCGGGGAGTCGCCACGCTGGGTCTTCGATCGTCGAGGGCCTGTGCCTCGGCCCTCCTCTTGGCTCATCGGCTGGACCAGCACCCGAAGGTGCGACAGGTTCACTACCCTGGTTTGCCCGACCACCCCGATCACCAGCGGGCCTCGCGAGCACTTCGAGGCGGCTTCGGCACGATCGCGACCATCGATCTTGGCGGCCGCGCTCAGGCCGACGCGTTCATTCGGAACCTGTCGCGAATTCCCTTTGCCCCGAGCCTCGGAGACGTCGCGACGACCCTCAGCCATCCGGCGACGACCAGTCACCGTGGCCAGAGTTCCGAGCAATGGGCGCGCCAGGGCATCACGCCAGGACTCGTCCGGCTTTCGATCGGCCTGGAAGATCCGGACGATCTCTGGTACGAGATCCAGGGCGCACTCGACGCGCTCTGAGCGACTCAGGCGGGCGTCAGCGGAGGGGCATAACGCGCCGGATCGCGTTCGAACTCCTCGAGCGACTCCTTCGAGAAGAAGTAAAAGTTTCGACCGTCGTGGACCTTGTGGCCCGCGGCGAAGAGTCGAGGGAACGAGAGCCCGAGGACCACGTCGGAGACAAGGCCCTCCTTTTGATATTCGGGATGAAAGTACATGTTCAAGAAGGTCTTCGCGAACTCAACGGCGTTGCGGTCGAACCACTCGACGACCGCCGTCTCATCGACCTGATCCACAGGCAAGACGAGCTCGTCGTGCTTTTTGAACTCCATGAAGACCGGAATGATGTCTACGTTGTATGTTAAAATCAAATGTTCAATGGACTGATCATGCCCCAGGCCGAACTTGAGCGTGACCGTCGCGGGACACTGGTCGGTATGAGGGAACCGAAAGGTGACGATGGTCCCATGAATCTCGGTCCCGCCAGGGCCTCGCAAGAGCTGGCTGACCGACTGGTCCACGTTCTTGAAGAAGGATCCGAAGGTTTCGATCCTGGGCTTGAGCAGTTCTCGAATTCGCTCCGATGATTTGATAAATTGCTGATACTTCTCTCTAAGCCGACGATTTCGCTCGCTGGCATCGATCTGCAACGCCAGCACGCGCTGTTTGGCGGCATCAAGCTCTTGAGTCAGCTTGGATATCAATTCCTCGATTTCTGACATGACCAGACTCCGTATCACGTGATGCGAATGCGGATTGTATGATTCCCCGGCCTGCCTCCACACGATTCTAAATCGGCCGAAAGAGACGCGGAAGTGTTCGTCTTCGAAACTCACGGCTCGACGCGAGGCGAGGGACTGGGTTCGACGTGGGGCGTGTCAGGGAGGATCGTACCCACCAGGGTGCCAGGGATGGCAGCGGAGGATGCGGCCGACGCCTTTTCGCAGCCCTTTGATCAAGCCGTATTTCTGCAAGGCTCCGACCATGTAACGGCTACAGCTCGGCTCGAACCGGCAGGTTGGGCCGAGCAAGGGGCTCACGGTGACCTGATAGAGCCGGATCGGCAGGATGAGGAGCTGGACGGCCAGTTTCGAGGGCCATTGCCAGATCGAGGTCTTCACGAGGAGGCGGCTCAGGTGGTGGGATTGGTCAAGGCACCGCGACCAAGCCGACGCGCGACATCCCGCGCCAGGCGGGGCAAAGACGCTCTGGCCTTGGCGAAGGACAGGTTCGGGTCGCGGGGGACGACAACAAGGTCGACGCCGATGGGCAGTTCTGCCTTGCAGAGGCGGAACGCTTCTCGAATCCGGCGCTTGAGGCGGTTGCGGGTCGTGGCCTTGCGGAACTTTTTGCGAGAGACGGACAGGCCGAGTCTCGGAAACGCGAGTCCGTTCTCGACCCCGTAGACGACCATCGACGCATCGGACACGGACCGTCGCCGATCAAAGGCGCGACGAAAGTCGTTCGGATCCTTGATCCGTTCGTGAGGGCGGAATCGAGCTGTATTCATTGGTTTAGCGATTCGTTGCGAAGCGATTGGTCTTTGTCGGCCCATTCGGGGAGCTGGACGACCCTGGGTGGTCCGAGGCGATCGCGAAGTAGGCGACCGCGACGAACGAGGTGCCAGAGGACGAACGCGGTCAGCAGCACGACCCCTGAGAGAGTCATACCGCCCCAGGTCGCGACGGCTCGGCCGATCCGTCGTCGGTCATCCACGGCGGATTTCCGACGCTTGGGCTCGTTCATCGGTTTTCGTCCGGCTCGAGATCGGACTCAAGAGCGGAACGCAACTCGCTGGCCAGTGTCGCTAGTTGCCGGTGCATCTCGTCGATGTGCTCGCGGAGCTTGAGGATCGCCTCGATGCCGGCCAGATTGATTCCCAGGTCGCGCTGGAGGCTGACGACGGTCCAGACTCGGCGGATTTCCTCGGGTCGGTAGCCCTCGACGTCTCCCTCGCGAGTGGATCGAATGAGGCCTCGGGCCTCGTATCGGATCAGGACCCCGGGAGCAACGGCCAGGTTCTGGGCGACGAGATCTCTGGGGATGATCGCGGGTCGCATGGTCGTGGTCATCGGCCGAGGGTGAAGTCGGGTCGGGTTGAGACGGAAGAGGTCACCAGAGCCCTTCCCGGGGTTTTGAGGGGTTGCGATCCGCGAATTCGCGGATTAAGCGTTGGCTCTCCTCGTCCAGGGACTTGGGCACGACCACCTTGGCGACGACGAAGAGATCGCCCGCCGGCTTGCCCGAGGAGGCCGGTACACCTTGTCCGCGGAGGCGGAGCTTCTGCCCGCTGGAGGTTCCCGGAGGGATGGGCAAGGTTTTAAGGCCGTCGAGGGTGGGGACTTCAATGCGGGCGCCGAGCACGGCTTCACCGATGGTCAAGGGGACCTCGACGAACAGGTCCCTGCCCTCTCTGGTGAAATACGGGTGGGGCTCGACGTCGACCTTGATCAGGAGATCGCCCGGTGGTCCGCCAAGGGGGCCGGCCTCGCCCCGCCCCCGGAGCCGAAGCTTTGCTCCAGGGGAAGTCCCCGGTGGAATTTTCACGACGAGCGTCTCGCGCTCGCCACTGCCTCGCAGGACCTCGATGGTGGTTTCACCACCGCGGACGGCGGTCAGGAACGGGATGGTCAACCGAGCCTCGGTGACCTGTTCCTCGCGAGGCGCGGTCCGACGACCGGCGCGAGCGCCGCCTCGAATGCGGCCGAACAGCTCCTCGAAGAGTCCGCCGCCCACTTCGGGGCCCGCTCCAGGGCCCGGACCGGCGGCTCTTGCATGGGGACCAAAGAATTCACTGAAGTCGATATACTCAGTGCCCGCCGGTCCGTACTGCCCGGTCCATTCCGTGGCACCCGACCGAGGACCGGCGGCACCAGCGCCCTCGAAGGCGGCCTTGCCGTACTGGTCGTAGAGCTTTCGCTTCTCGGTGTCGCTGAGCACGTCGTAGGCGTTCTGAGCTTCCTTGAAGCGCTTCTCCGCTTCCTTATCGCCAGGATTCACATCCGGGTGATACTTCCGCGCCATGGCCCGATAGGCCTTCTTGATCTGTTCGGCCGTCGCGTCGCGAGACAGGCCGAGGATGTCGTAGTAGTCGCGGTCCGGCATCGCCTGGACGATCTCCTGGCTGGCGTCTGGCGCGGTCGTCTTCGGGGTCGACGACCCGATGAATCCGATCCGGATTGTTGTGGGACGCTCCGGAGGATTCGCAGATTCGCAGGGGTATTCTATCCGTCTGGAATGTCCCGATTCAAGGCGGGTAACGCGGGGGTCGACCCTCGCCGAAGTTGCCCGAAACGATTACAATTCGAATGGTTCGGATGGGGACGTTCGGAGCGATCCAGCGGAGAGCGTGGGGCTGAGGGTGCGCGTGCCGTTGATTATCCACGAACGGTTGGCCCGCTGGGGTCGCCAGTTGCGGCCCAGGGTCGCGACCTGGCCGGTTCGCGTCCACGAGACCCGCTCATCGTCGGACCTCGTGGTAGCCCTTGGGCGGTCGGCGTGTCCGATCCTGATCATCGATCTGACGGACCGGCCCCGTCAGGGCCTCGAGGCTCTGGAGCGGGCGATGGCCAACTCGCCGAACCTCTTGACGCTTGCTCTGGAGAGTGGGTCTCATCCTGAAGTCTTGTCCCTGGCTCGGGAACTTGGCGCCACGCATGTGGTGTCTGGTCTCGCGACGCCTCCGGACGTGATGGCCATCCTCGCCCGCTGGCTCCCGCTCGCCATCCGACGGGCCGAATCCGACGGCTGGGCCGGCGATCCTGAGCCGGAACCTGAGCCATGGGAGGTTGCCACGCGAGTTCGCCGAACCCCATCCGAGGATCAGACCACCACGCCCTGATTCGGCTCCTCGCGGTACGATTCCTTTGCCTGAGACAATCTAGAACGCCACGAGATCGACACCCTCCCCGGAGGTTCGGAAACGAATGTTCAGCAAGAAGAGCAACCTCAGCGAGCAGGACGTTCTCGACGCCCTGAAAGGGGTCAAAGATCCCGAGATCCATCGCGACCTGGTCGATCTCGGCATGGTCAAGGACATCAAGATAGGTGAAGGAACGATT
The DNA here is from genome assembly GCA_964599655.1 of uncultured Isosphaeraceae bacterium. Taxonomy (GTDB): domain Bacteria; phylum Planctomycetota; class Planctomycetia; order Isosphaerales; family Isosphaeraceae; genus CAZRGV01. The sequence goes on from CAZRGV010000048.1 coordinate 14,760, forward strand.
GCCCTCACCGTGAACCTGACCACGCCGGCCTGCCCCCTCAAGTCGCAAATCGAGAACGACGTGCGAAGCGCCCTGGCCAATCGCCTCGGAGCCGATTGGAACTTCCAGATCACCATGGGAGCCGAGGTCCGCGGCAAGGGGATCCATGAAAAGGGTGACATCCCCGGCGTCAAGAACGTCATTGCCATCGGTTCGGGCAAGGGAGGAGTCGGCAAGTCGACCATGGCGGCGGCGATCGCCTACGGATTGAAGTCCTACGGCGCCAGGGTCGGCCTGATGGACGCCGACGTTTACGGTCCGTCGATTCCTCACCTCGTCGGAGCCGTCGGTCGTCCCATGGCTCGAGGCGACCGCATCCAGCCCATCGAGGCGGCTGGACTGCGGCTGATGTCGATGGGCTTTCTGCTCGAACCCGAGCGCGCCGTCATCATGCGAGGGCCGATGCTCCACGGCATCATTCAGCAGTTCCTCCACCAGGTGGACTGGGGCGAGCTCGATTACCTCGTCATCGACCTGCCACCCGGAACCGGCGACGTGCCTCTGACGCTGGCTCAGAGTCTGCCACTGACGGGCGCGGTCGTCGTTTGCACGCCGCAGGAGGTCGCGCTGCTCGACGCCGTTCGAGCCGTCTCCATGTTCCGGCAACTTAAGGTGCCCCTGCTGGGAATGATCGAGAACATGAGTTTCTTCGACATCCGAGCTTATCTTCAGGAACATGGAACCGCGAAGGCGCGCGCCTTGCTCGAAAACGATGACCTGTTCAATACGCCCGACTCAGAAAGGGTTTACGTCTTCGGCCAGGGGGGAGCCCGGCGGAAGGCCGAGCAACTTGGCGTACCATTCCTTGGCGAGGTACCCCTCAACGTCCTGCTGCGCGAGCGCGGTGACGAGGGTCGCATTCGTGAGGCGATCGAGGCGGAATCTCCCTCTCGACCGTACCTCCTCGGCGTGGTCGAGCAACTGGCCGCACAGATCAGCATTCAGAACATCAAGACGCCTCGAATGCCGAAACTCGAAATCTTGAACTGACGTCGGACAGCAACCGAGACCGCACTCCGGAACGCGATTCCCGTCCGATCGACAATCCGACGTCGCGACTCCGGAGTGGGGTCCGTTGTTGGCTCGCTGGTTTTCGCGGATCTCCGGCTCAGGATCCGAAGGAAAACTCGCCGTCCTGCTCCGTGGTGTAGGCCAGACACGCGCGGATGTCCTCCTCGGTCAGTTCCGGATGGGTACGAAGGATCTCGGTCCAGGTCAATCCATCAACGATGAGCGAGACCACGTGGCCGGTCGTGACCCAGGTACCCTTGACGACGGGTTGATCCTCCGAGACCTGCGGATCGAAGACGAGTCGGCTCCGCCACGCCCCATTGTCGGACTCCTCGGAGAAGGAGATCGGTGCGTCACGCAGGTCGTCCTCCCCGTCGTCCTGGAACGACCAGTCGTGACCCTCGACATGGTACGGCGCACAACGAGCCAGACGCTCGAGATCGTTCAGAGGCTCCTTCGACGAGGAATCCGAGACCACCGACGAACCCCACCGTCGAGGACGTCGCTCGTGCAGAAGATCCAGGGCCTCCAGCGCGAGGATCAAGGCACGCTCCGATCGAGTCGCTTCGACGACATGGGACGCCTGACTCAGGTTCCACGCCGAGCGCGCGGCAACATCGACCAGCACGCCCTCAAGTAACCCTTCCGGCGCTAGTTCCCGACGCACCGAGTGGGCGAACTCCTCAAAATCCGAAGGCCAACCTCGGCCCGCGTTCGACATCGTTGTCGACGTTGATTTCTCGCGCGTTAGGTCAAAACCCGTCGCGAGATCCTCAAACCCAAAACCCGCGTCCTCGCGGGGGCCTTCCACTCGGCGACGAGCGGCCGACTGACCAATCCTGTCCCTCGACCTGGCCTGAAACTGGCTGTTGTTCACGATGTCGCGGCTCATGGCGTTTCCCCTTCGATGCGGTTCTCGCGTTGAACGACCTGACCGGTTCTCGACACCGAGCGCCGGTTTTTTTTGTCCTTACGACAACAACATCGAAAGATCTGGCCCAAAGTATCGTAGAAATCCGCCAAAAATGTCGTAAACTCGAAAAAAATTCCCGAGTTTACCATCCGTACACTAGGTTGACCTTCCGAAAACCAATCAACATGCCGGATTTACGCTCTGGGTGATTCTGGGAACGGAGTCGGGCGGGATGAGTCGCGACGGGAGTGAGAAAGGCAAGACCTCGTCGATCGAAACGATCCATGAGTTGAGGATCGTTTCGACCGACGATTCTGGTTCTTCCGGATGGACTGAGGCCCGGAGGAGACCTGTCAGCCTCGTCGAAGGGCACGGCCGGGCGTCGCGCCGGTCGGTTCGCCATTGAAGAGTGCGAGAGTCCCGTTCACGAGGACGTGATGGACTCCCTCGGCGAGGGTTCGGCCTGCGGCGTACGTGGAACGATCCGTAACGGTTGCGGGATCATAAATGGCGATATCGGCCGCATAACCCGGTCGGAGCAGACCGCGGTCGGTCAGGCGGTAGCGACGCGCGGCGTGCGCCGAGAGGTGAGTGACGGCCTCGGCCCAGTCATAGTCGCCCAGGGTCCGGGTGTGGTATCCGAGGTAGCGAGCGAACGCGCCCCAGCCTCGTGGATGAGGGAATCGGCCGCAGAAGATGCCGTCGGAGCCGGCCATGTGCGCGGGATGCCGGAGGATCGCCCGGACGTCCTCCTCCGTCCGATCGCCGCTTCGGAGCGCAACCACTCCCACGGCCAGTCCCGAGGCGAGGAGGATTTCGCAGATGAAATCGCAGGGAGACAGACCGGCCTGCTTGGCGGCGTCGAGAACTTTCAAGCCCTCGGCCCACTGCCATTCCGGGTTTCGGACCATGCTGAGCGTGATCCCTTCCAGCGGGTGAGGCATGGGGTTTGGAAACCATTCGACCTCTAATCGCCGGCGTACGGAATGGTCGGCGAGCCGCTCGAGGGTCGCGTCGATCCCCCCTTCTTGCACCCAGGGAGGAAGGGAAACCATGCCCAGAATCGTGCTTCCTGCCAGGTACGGATAGGTGTCGTACGTCAGGTCCATGCCTCGGGCGCGGCCCTGGTCGATCAGCGGCAAAAGGACATCGGCCCGTCCGTTATAGTGCGAGATGTGACCGGCCACTCCCGATCGCTCGACGATCTCATAGACCTCTCGCATGCCAACGGGTGCTTCCTTACCGTAGCCGCGCATGTGGGTGACGTAAACGCCGTTCTCCGGCACCATGACCTCGCAAAGCGCCGCGATTTCCCGGGCATCGGCGTGCAGACTCGGAAGGTAGTCGAACCCCGTCGAGAGCCCGACCGCGCCTGCGTCCAAGCCCTCGCGAACGAGCCTTTGCATCGCCTTGAGTTCGTCTTCGGTCGCCGGCCTGGCATCGTGGCCCATCACTTCGAGTCGAACGTTTCCGTTCGGAATCAGAAACGCGACATTCAGGGCGGTCGAGCGATTGAAGCGGGCCAGGTACTCCTCGACAGTCCGCCAGTTGTAATCGATCGAATCGGGATTTCCGTTGAAGCCGGCCGTGTAGCGTCTCATGTAGTCCATCGTGGCCGGGGAAGCCGGGGCAAATGCGCTGCCGTCCTGGCCAAGGATATAGGTGGTGACTCCTTGCCGCAGAGCCGGCAAATGGACCGGATCGGCTAGGAGCATCGCATCGCCGTGAACATGGACGTCGATGAACCCCGGCACAACGTGGAAGCCCTTGGCGTCGATCACGCGGGCCGCCGTCGCTCCATCGAGGCGCCCAACGTCGGCCACCACCTCGTCGAGTACGGCCACATCGGCCAGAAACGGCGGCCCACCCGACCCGTCGATCACCCAGCCGCCCCGGATCAAGATGTCAAACACTCGCGTGGCACTCCTTGAAAGGTTGTTGACGACCGGCATTGCCCGCACGATCGTACCCGAACGGGACCCCGCCCTTCGAGGGAGGATCGCCTGGCGCGATTTCGATCCTCGCCCAGAAGCCGCGGCGGCTCGCAGGCATCGCCCGACCACCCGCAACCGATGCGGGGCCCCATGGTCACCCCCTTCGCGCAACATGCGCGGGCTACGACATCGACAATCGAGTCGATCGAACCGAGAGGACCGAGAGACCTCGTTCCCCGTTGGGTGCTCCGCGACGGACGATGTCCATTCAAGTGACGGTCGGCATCGTGGAGGGAGGCGTCTGGTTTTCAAAAGCCGATTGGGAATCCAGTCGCGAATCAAGGAACGCGACCCGAATCTCGGGACAAGTCGCCGCCGTGTGTCGCTTTTAAGTTAGGGTGATTGTTGGGTGATTGCCTGAACGGCAAGTCACACGCGATCCATGGTCTCGATTCGGTGCGTAAGCACAAGCGACCGAAGCGAGCCTTCTTCCGAACCACAGGGCAAGAGGGAGATGCTCCCTCAGCGGGGACGTCAAAGAGAACGATCGGCTCAGCGTCCCTCCCACGCCCACGCCTCGAATCTCCAGTGATATCACCGACCGATCGTCGCAAGTGGAGTTCATCCAGTGCTTTATGCCTATTTTGGCCCCGAAACCGCGCTTCCCCTGACCTCCGTTCTCGCGGCCGCGATGGGTATGGTTCTCATGTTCGGACGGGTCACGCTGCGATTTTTCCGGCGATGCGTTCGTTCCTTGACGCGCGCTGACCGACCCTCGATGGGGTGACGCATCAACCATGTCCGTCCGCTCGAAATCTTTCCCGTTGATGCGTTCGTCCGTCGCTCGCAATCGATGAGACTGTTTCGATTCGAGACGTGATCGAGAACCTCGGAAAACGGTAAGATGCGTCGCTTGAAGTCGGTTCTCGTGATCGGCCTCGATGGTCTCGAACCCGGCATCGTCGAGCCGATGATGGCTGCGGGTGAATTGCCAAATCTATCGAAACTGAAAGATCTTGGGGGATACTCGCGTGTTGCGACCACGTCCCCGGCACAAACGCCGGTAGCCTGGTCAACGTTTGCCACCGGTGTGAATCCCGGCGGCCACGGGATCTTCGATTTCCTCCGACGAAATCCCAAAACGTATCGCCCGGAACTGGCGCTGAATCGCTACGAGCAGAAGAACGCGTTTCTCCCTCCCAGGGTTGTGAATCTCCGTCGTGGTCAGGCGCTCTGGGATCTGCTCGGTGGGGCAGGGATTTCGTCGGCGGTCATCCGGTGCCCTTGCACGTATCCACCCGATCCCCTGCGAGGCCGCATGCTCTCGGGGATGGGCGTTCCCGATCTTCGAGGCGGCCTGGGAACCTCGGTGTTCTACACAACCCGACCGGAGATGACCGCGGGCGAGGCGGAGATTGTCGTGCCGGTTCATGCCGACGACCGTGGTGACTTCGCCACACACGTGATCGGACCGCGAAGCGGACGCGATGGCCGTGATCTTACGTTCGACATCCTTCTGTCACCAGATCGTACTTCGAGGCAACTGGTTCTTCGCTCGTTGGGAAATCCTGGCGAGCTCTTGATTCGCGAGGGCCAGTGGAGTGACTGGCTCGAAGTCAAGTTCAAGACGGGATTGCTTCAAGCGGTTCGTGGCATCGTCCGTTTTTACCTGATCCAGCTTGAGCCGGAACTGCAACTCTACGCGTCGCCGGTCAACTTCAGCCCCGAGGTTCCTGTATTCCCGATCAGTTCGCCCCCCGAGTTCTCCGGCGAACTGGCCAAGGACATTGGGACCTATCACACCACAGGGATGGTCGAGTGCCACGCGGCCCTCAACAACAACCGGCTGGATGAAGGGGCGTTTCTCGACCAGTGCGAAATTGCCTGGAGGGAACGTGAAGCGATGATGCTTCACGAACTCGGACGTTTCGACGAAGGACTCTTCTACTGTCTCTTTGATACACCCGACCGCGTCCAACACATGTTCTGGCGGTTCCGAGAACCCGATCACCCTGCAAATCGCGGCCGGGTTCCGGAAGCCAGGTGGGCCGGGGTGATCGAGGAGCACTATCGTCGAGCGGACTCCATGGTTGGCCAGGCCATGGAGCATGCCGATGACCACACTCTGGTGATGGCCCTCAGCGACCATGGGTTCAACAGCTTCCGTCGGGGTTTCCACCTCAACTCCTGGCTCCTTGAGAATGGGCTTCTGCATCTTCGGGACGGAATTCGGCCAGGCGAAGAGGCGGGCGACCTCCTGAAAAACGTGGATTGGCGACGGACCAAAGCCTACGCCCTCGGATTAGGTGGCCTTTACCTGAATCTTCGAGGGCGTGAGTCCGAAGGAATTGTCGATGCGGAAGAGGCAGCAGGGCTGAAGGCGGCGATCGCCCGAGGGCTGCTTCGGCTCGTGGACAAAGAGCGCGGCGACGTGGCGATTCACCGCGCGGTTCCCCGCGAGGAGCTCTACTCGGGCCCCTTCCTCGACGACGCTCCCGACCTGATCGTTCAGTTCGCGAAAGGCTATCGCATCTCTTGGTCCTCCTCGATGGGAGGAGTCTCAGAAGGACTCTTCGAGAACAACGTCAAGGCCTGGAGTGGTGATCATATCATTGATCCAGCCCTGGTTCCTGGTGTCCTCTTCATGAACAGGCCGTTTCGCGGCGAGTCCGCAAGATTGCTCGACCTTGCTCCCACGATCCTGAACGCGCTTGGCGTTCCAACTGGGCCCGCGATGGAAGGGAACTCCTTGCTTCCATGAAGATCCTTGTGATCGGTCTCTCCGGCGCCTCGCCCGAAATCCTTCTTGGAGATGATCGCCTGGAGAACCTTCGGCATCTGATGAACCTCGGATGCTACGGCCAGCTCGAGGGCGTGTTACCTTCGAGCACGATTCCCTCGTGGTCGTGCATGTCCACGAGTCAGGACCCGGGAACGCTTGGCGTGTACGGTCGTTCTCATGGGATCGACCACCGCCATGGAACGCCGGGATCGGCTCAGGCGCGGTCCATTGGCGCGCCCGCGATCTGGGATGAGGTCGCCCGGCGAGGCGGGCGTTCCGTCCTGATTGGAATGCCGTCGGGCGATTCGCCCCCAACGCTCGACGGAATCCCCGTGGTCTGCTTCCCGACAGAGAATACGAAAGGTACGGTCTTCGCGAGTCCACCCGAAATCGCTCAAGAGATCGAGAGTCTGGTGAGTGACTACCCAGTCAACGTCGAGAACGGGCCCATCGAGGACCGGGCGCGACTTCGGGATGTGATCGTTTCCATGAGCCGCGCGCAGTTCGCCGTCGCTCGGCATTTTCTGCAAACGAGAGCGTGGGAATATTTCCAATTCCTCGAAGTCGGCCTCGACCGGATCCAACGCGGATTCTGGAGAGATCATGACTCGGGACACCGTTTGCACGAGCCCGACAGCCCATATCGGGAGGTTGTGCGCGACTACTACCGACATCTCGATGCCGAGATTGGTGGCTTGATCGAGCTGTTGACGGACGACACGATCCTGCTGATCGTCTCGGATCATGGAGCGCGCCGGGTCGACGGTGGTTTCTGCGTCAACGAGTGGCTATTCCGGAATGGGTTTCTCGTCCTGAATCAAGATCCGGGATGCGTCACCTCCTTCCACGAATTGGATGTGAACTGGGAACGGACTCTCGCCTGGAGCGCGGGAGGAGATTTCGCCCAGATCTTCCTGAACGTGAAGGGACGAGAGTCACAAGGCGCCATTGATCAAGCCGCCTACGAGGCGGTTCGTGACGCATTGAAGTCCAGGCTGGAGTCGACAACGGACACCGAGGGTCGATCCCTCGGCATGCGGGTCTTCAAGCCGGAGGAACTGTATCGCGAGGTCCGGAACCTCGCGCCGGACCTGATCGTGGAATTCGAGGACCGAGGTTGTCAGGCGATCGACGGGGTCGGCTACTCCTCGATTCACCTTCGAGGAAACGAGACCGAATTGGATGATTGCACCGTGACTCGGCAAGGAGTGTTCATCCTCGCGGGCCAGCAAATTCCGCTTCAGAGTCCACTCATCGGCGCTCGACTTCTCGACATCGCTCCCACGCTTCTTGAACTTGGCGGATATCCGATTCCACCCTCGATGCAGGGACACTCGCTTTTGTCAGGAACTGTCGTGAGCGAGCGCGTGAATTCGACTGAAGCGGATGATGACCACCTGATTCGGGAACGGCTCAGCGGTCTGGGCTACATCTCCTGAGAGAAGGCGCTCCGATCGATTCCTCCACGACCCGGAAGCGCCCCATAGGGGCGAGATCCCATGGACGAGGCAAACGTTGAGTGCGCGCCTGTCGAGCGGGGCGATTTGCTCCCACAGGCGGCGATTGACGTGGAGAGAGACAATCTCACATTCCGTCCAATGTTCGTGTTCGCGCTCTCCATCTTCCTCGGCCTGATGGCGGGACTCGCGGAATTGGGCCTGGTCCTTGTTGGAAGAACCTTCCACGTACGACTTCTTGTAGACTCGATTCTCGATGGCCGCCATTTTTTCTGGATGATCCCGGTATCGTTGTTGTTGCTCTTCGGAACAATCGGTCTCCTTCTGGCGATCGTCACCGCACTGATGCCGAGAATCGCGCCCGTATTCTCTGTCTACTTGCTCGTATTTCTCATGTTCTTCTGTCCGCTTCTGGCGATTTCTCAAATCTACGGAATCGCCTGCGCGATCCTGGCGGCTGGTCTTGCGTCGCGTCTGGCACCCTGGATTCTCCGGGGAGGCCGGTCCATGGCCCGCGTTGTCCGGATCGGCGCGCCCGTGGGCGTGGGCCTGATCGTGTTGCTCGTGGGGCTCGCGTTCGGTCGGCCGGTGCTGGAGGAAGCCCGTGCCAAGAACCGATTACGCCCTCCGCCGAGTCATGCGCCCAATGTTTTGCTCATTGTCCTCGACACGGTCCGAGCCGATCATCTGACCCCCTACGGTTACGATCGCGACACCACGCCGAACCTCGCGAAACTGGCCCGCGAAGGAATCCTGTTCGAATGGGCGAGGTCGACGGCGTCTTGGACATTACCTGCTCACGCGAGTCTGTTCACGGGAAGATGGCCGCATGAACTCTCGGCGGGCCCATCGAGCCCCCTGGACGCCTCCTACCCGACCTTGGCCGAATTCTTTAGATCGCACGGGTACGACACCGCGGGTTTTGTGGCGAACACGTTTTTTTGCAATAGCGACACGGGTCTGTCACGAGGCTTCGTTCACTACGAGGATTTCGTTCTGGCGCCGCTTGAGATCCTTCGAAGCTCGGGAATTGGCCGGCGAGTGGTTCGCCGCATCGTCCGCGACGCCGACTTCGCTCGGATGACTCGACCGCGAGCGTATTTCTTCCGAAAAGATGCCGCCAGGATCAATCGTGATTTTCTGGATTGGCAATCTCAACAAGGAGATCGTCCCTTCTTCGTTTTTTTGAACTACTACGATGCCCACGACCCTTACATCCCTGATCGCAAATTCGAAGGGCACTTCGGGTTAAAGCCGTCGTCGCGCACCGACCTATCGATGCTCCGCGACTGGTATCTCCTCGACAAAGCGAGTCTCACCCCGAGAGAAGTCGCTCTGGCTTGCGACGGCTACGATGATTGCCTCTATGCGCTCGACCATTACCTGGGGCAGCTTTTCGAGGAATTGAAGCGTCGAGGGCTCTTCGAGAAGACCATCACGATCATCACGTCCGACCACGGAGAACACCTCGGAGAGCACGGTCTGTTCAGCCATGGGATCAGCCTCTACCGGCCGGAGCTCGATGTGCCGTTATTGATCATTGATCCCTATCACGACTCGAAGGGCCAACGCGTGAGCGAGCCTGTCAGTCTCCGTGATATTCCTGCGACGCTGGCCGACCTCGCTGGATTCGACGCGAGTTCCCCGTTTCCTGGAAGGTCGCTTCGACGCTTCTCGGACGTGCCACCTGGTCCAGGTCACGCACGGGCAGAACCGATGCTTTCCGAGATCGATGCCCAGGTCGAAGCGTCGGCGAATCAAGGACGCGCGCCAGCCCATCGTGGTGCGCTCAAGGCGATTCTCGCCGAAGGGATGGTTTATATACGCAATGGTGATGGGGAGGAGGAACTCTACGACATCACGATCGACCCCACGGAGCAGAACAACCTCGCGACTTCGAAACGAGCTCAACCGACGCTGAGCCGCTTCCGTGGGCTGCTTGACCGACTCCTACTGAGTCCGACGCCTCCACGAGGGGCCACGGTACGTGCTCACCCGTCGCTAAGGTCTGCAGGGGCCGGATAGGTCGCCGGACAACCGCAGTTCGATGCTCGGCGTAACCCCGCGCGAATTCAGGTGGATCGGGTGTCGTCATGACCCTGATAACGCAGGACCCGGACCTCCTCCAGGAGGACCAGTCCGCCATCGACCATTTCGTCGAGCACCGGCAAGATTCGCGCGATCATGTCAGGCCGGTCAACAATCTCGATCCGCTCGGGCAAGTCGGAGGACAACCCCAGCACGTGGGCTCGGTGGATTCGCGAATGCTTGCCAAATCCCATGATTCCTCGGTAAAGCGTGGCCCCGGCCAGTCCCAGAGTTCGACACTGCTCAACGATCTCGACAGCCAGATTACGGCCATGCCAAGTATCGGAGCTGCCCAGATAGATTGTGAGCCGCTGAGCCTCGCCTTCGATCGACATGGTGGCCTCGGTCCCTTCGCTAGACGTCATTCCTTGCGGCGATCCCTCGAATCTCGGGGATTCTGACCTGGAACCACGGATCTCATCCGGCCGATTCTGATGATGGGCGTAACGAATCACACGGACCGGTTCAAGCGTAATCATTCCCTCCGAGATCATCTCGTCGAGTCGCAACATCAGTTCCTCGACTCGCTCGAAGGCGTCCGCCAACTCGACGACGACGGGAAGGTCATAGAACTCATAATCGCTCGATAAATCATGGATTCGATGGTGCGAGCCGTAGCTCAGATCCACGGAAAAGACCGAAGCGCCGGCCAGTTGCAAGGCGCGAGCAGTCTCGACGATTCTCTGGTAGAGGGGCTTACCCTTCCAGCGGTTCGACGCATTGACGTAAATGCGAAGCAGGCAAGCCTGGGCCGGGATCATCGAGGGCTCTCCTGCTTTCAAGATGACCTCGAGCGAGATCCGGGCGTGGCGGGCGGTGGTGCGACGACGCGATGAGACTCGGGCAAGGATCGCGCCGCTGGGGTGTCGTCGGGGCGAGCCTTGCGATCCTCAGCCGCCGCGGTCAGGCCTCGGGCGAGACTAATTCCGAGCATCACGGCAACGAAGCCCGCTCCGACACTGCCGGCCAGGTTTGCCACGGCAAGACCCGTCTCGCCACGTTCAAGGAGAGTCGCGGACTCATACGCGAAGGTCGAAAACGTGGTGTAGCCACCCAGAAACCCGACCAGCAACAGCATCCGGACGTTCGGGTGCGGCAACCATCGAGCGAGCAGCACTGTCAAGAAACCAATCGCGAACGAGCCCGAGACGTTGATCACGAAGGTGGCCCACGGAAACTGAGGACTGGCCCACTTGCTGATCCACACGCCCAGCCAGTAACGGGCGTTGACTCCCAGAACGCCTCCCGCAGACAGCGCAAGCACTCGACCCAGCATTGGCCCCACAACACCTGCCTCCTCCCCTCGAAAGACTTTGGTCGACTATACTGGATTCTCTCGCCGTGGTCTCTACTCCAGAATCCGAATCGCGTGGTTGTGCCGGTCGCGCAGTCCAACTAGACCCGGATGCTGATCTCTGACATCATAAACCGTACGAAGGATCCACGTCTCCGCCAATTCAACCGGCCGTAGACAGAGGACGACGCTCGATGCCTGGGATGATTCTCCGAGCGATCTGGCTCGCCGTGGCCCTGACCGGTGAGTCCGCTTCAATGCGTGATCCCCAACCCATGACGGTCAGGATCCCGCTCAACACGTCAGGTGATCTCGACATGGGCCGGGTTCTGGATCGCCTGGCCGAGATCGCGGGCGTTTCGTTGGCGAAGCCCGACCTGTCGCTGACGCTGCCCGTCCACGGATTGGCCGGGACGCTCACTCGTACCTTATTCAAAGAAGCGCTCGGACCAGAAGTCACCCTGGAGATCGAACCCGAGGCGTTGGTTTTTCAACTCGACGCGTCGTTGCTCGAGGCTGATCGCCTCCCACAATGGAAGGCTCGCCTCGAATCCCTGGCCACACGCGCGGAGCGCGAGGCGAAACGCAGGCTTCGTTACGGATTGTTTGCGCTCCCATCCTACCAACCCAATGATCCCAATCGCCCGACGGTTTGTCTGATTCATGGATTGAATTCGACGTCCGGTTCCTTCGTTCACATGGTTCCGCTTCTCGAACAGGCCGGATTCGGTGTCGTTGTTTATGACTATCCCGACAACCAGGACCTCGACCTGAGTGCTCCCGCCTTCGTGCGAGATTGGAAGGCTTTTCGGAATCGCATGCAAGAAACCAGGCCTTGGGCCGTTATCACACACTCGATGGGTGGCCTGCTCGCGAGGTACTATGTTGAGGGAGACGACTACGATTCCGACGTCTCCGACCTAATCCTCATCGGCCCACCGAATCAAGGCTCGGCGATCGCAGGCGTTCAGACACTCCTTCAACTGATCGAGGGGGTGCAAGCGATCAAGGCCCAGAAAACCGGGAACTTGAGAGCGCTAAGTGACGGTCTGGGTGAGTCGGCGGACGACTTGTTGCCGGGAAGCGCGTTTCTGAAGGTTTTGAATCATAGGCCGAGGCGCGCGGGCGTGCGTTACCACATTCTCGCGGGTGATTTGGGCTTCCTCTCGTCGCAGGCGAGACGAGACCTCGAAAGCCGCCTCGGTCTGGTCAGCCGTGGTGGAGGGCTCTTTGGAAACCTGACCCGCCTGGCGATCAGCGACCTTTCTCGACGCCTTGACGAGTTAACCGAGGGGCAGGGTGACGGCTGCGTCTCCGTTGCCTCGACACGGCTGGAGGGCGTCAGCGATCACGTGACCATTCATGCCAATCACGTTGAGTTGATCCGCGGTCCCCTCCTTTACCCGGAGCCGGGGCCGGTGGCCTGCATGCCATTCGTGCTCGATCGGCTGAAGGGCTCGGACCAGAAACCCGCCGAGAGATCAACTTCACGTCGATCGTCTCTTAAAAATCCTCCCGACATCGATTAAGCTCGATCCGCCCGAAGGGAACTCCCGTTCCGCCCTCTCCCCCTTCGGCCGTTCGCCCCCGCTTCCCCCGGCCGGTTTCCTTCAACAACGGATCGCGCCATGGCGACGACCACCATCGAACCCAGCACAACCCGGCATCCCGCGGGCCTGTACGCCCTGTTCTTCACGGAGATGTGGGAACGGTTTAGCTACTATGGCATGCGGGCCCTTCTGGTTCTCTACCTGACCAAGGCGATCGGGATGGATCGACCCGATGCCTTGAATATTTACGCCATTTACACCGGCCTGGTGTACCTGACGCCCTTGATTGGAGGTCGGTTGGCCGATCGCTATCTCGGCCAGCGCAAGGCGGTGTTCATCGGCGGAATCCTCATGGCTCTCGGCCAGTTTGCCTTGACCCAGCCCAGTTGGCTCAACCTGGGTCTCGGCCTGCTCATCGTGGGGAACGGGTTCTTCAAACCGAACATCTCCACGATGGTGGGCGCGCTGTACCCCAAGGGAGATGTCCGTCGCGACGGGGCATATACCATCTTTTACATGGGCATTAATCTGGGTGCGTTTCTGGCCCCTCTGGTTTGCGGCCCGCTCGGCGAACGCATCGGATGGGCGTACGGATTCGCGGCCGCCGGGGTGGGAATGCTTGTCGGCGTTCTCACGTTTGTTTTCACCCAAAGGTTACTCCAGGGAAGCGGGCTGCCCCCGGGGCGCGAAGCGGAGCTGGATGCTGGCCTCACCAAGGGGGACTGGATCGAGATCGCTCTCTACTCGGCCCTTGGCGTAGGATTCCTCGTCGTGGCGTTGAATTTCTGGCAATACCTCCAGCCACTCTGGTCTCCCTCCTGGCTTGCCAATGGACCGGTCGCCGTCCTCTATAAAGGGGCGATCCTCATTGTTGCTCTGGGAGCATTTCTCTATGCGACCGAGCCACCCAGGTCGAAGCGGGAACTCGACGCCACCCACGAGCCTTTGACTTTTGAGGACTGGCAACGAATCATCGTCATTTTGATTATCAGTCTGTTTTCGGTCGTGTTCTGGATGGGCTTCGAGCAATCGGGGGGGACGCTCAATCTGTTCGCCGACGGAAAGACGAATCGGAACATCTTTGGATTTGATGTGCCCGCCTCGGTGTTCCAGGCCATCAATCCGGTGTTCATCATTGCCCTGGCGCCACTCTTCGCGATGCTCTGGACCTTCCTGGCGAGACGGAAATTCCCCTTGCCATCCGTCGCCAAGCAAGGCCTGGGACTGACCCTCCTGGGTGTCGCCTTCGGCGTCATGTACCTGGCGAACGAAGAAGCGAAATCGGGCAAGGTTTCGTCCTTCTGGCTAATCAGCGTGTATTTCATCTTCACGGTTGCCGAACTTTTTATCTCGCCCATCGGCCTGTCGCTGGTCAACAAGCTCGCGCCGGCGAAGCTGGCGTCGTTGATGATGGCGACCTGGTTCCTCTGCACGGCCGCGGCAAACTATCTCGCGGGAATCATGGAACACACGCTGGAGCCCTATCATCTGAACCTCTGGGCGTTTCTGGGCTTCATGGCGTTCGTTCCTGGCTTGCTGATGCTGGCGTTGACCCCGGTTCTGGTGAAGATGTCTCACGGCCGCGTTTAAACTTGTCCCCATTGTCCGCGTCGAAAGGGCGTTACGCCATGCGATGGCTGCTCGGTCTGCTCGTTGTGCTGACTCTGGTCTCGCCCTTGTTCGCGGCGGGTCGGCCGATGACGGTGGACGACCTGCTCGCCGTCAAGTCGGTCTCGGACCCTCAGGTCTCGCCGGACGGTAAGCTCGTGGTTTACGTCGTGTCGGAAGTCGATCGCGAGACCAACAAATCGACGAGCGACCTCTGGCTCGTGCCCGTCGACGGGGGTGAACCCAAGCGTCTGACCACGGCTCCGGGGAATGATTCGCATCCGCGATGGAGCCCCGACGGCAAGACGATTGCCTTCGCGTCGGATCGCGGCGGTTCGACGCAAGTCTGGCTGTTGCCCGTGGATGGTGGCGAGGCGCGTGCCTTAACCAAACTGCCGATCGATATCTCAGGGCCGATCTGGTCTCCCAGGGGAGACAAGATCGCGTTCGCCGCCGAGGTCTATCCGGGAACGACTCCGGAGGAAACCGTCAGGCGAGACAAAGAGAAGGCGGAAAGCAAGAGCAAGGCGCGCGTCTTCGACTCGCTGATGATTCGCCACTGGACGAGTTGGGATGAAGGCAAGCGCAGTCACCTCTTTATTTGCGACGCGAAAACCGGCGAGGCGAAGGATCTGACGCCCAACCTCGACGTGAACACGCCACCCAGGCCGTTCGGCGGATCGAGCGACTATACCTTCTCTCCTGACGGCAACGAACTGGCGTTCACCGCCGAACCCCGGAAAAACCCGGCCTGGTCGACCAATACCGACATCTGGGTGGTCTCCTCCGAAGGCGGTGATCCCAAGAACTTGACGGCCGAGAATCGAGCGGCAGACGCCCAGCCATCGTACTCACCGAACGGCACGTTCCTGGCCTACGTGAGCCAGGCTCGCGCCGGTTTCGAGGCGGATCTCTGGGTACTGAAGCTTCGTCATCTCGCAACGGGCCGCATCAGTGAAATCGGCGTTCAGCACGATCGTCCGATCCATTCGTTCTCGTGGACGGACAGCCACGGCATGCTCGCCACCATCGACGACCAGGGCACGGAGTCGATCGTCAAGATCCACTTCGAATGGAAGGATGATGGGAGTGTCTCGCCAGGCACCGGGTTTCTCCGCGTGGTCGCTGGTGGAATGAACTCGTCGGTCCAGTCGGTCCATCGAGGCGGGGAAACCCTCGCGGTGTACGTCCGGAACACGGCGGACCGACCTTCCGAGATCTATCGATCCGAAACGAGAATGGGCTTACCACTGAACGAGAGCGGGGCGGGCAATGAGCCGATTCCACTGACTCATCACAATGATTCCCTGATCGCCGAGCTTGACTTGCCGAAAGCCGAGGGGTTCACGTTTGAGGGAGCCGACGGCGATCGAGTCTCCGGCTGGCTTCTCCGTCCGCCCGGGTTCGTCGAAAACAAGACCTACCCGGTGCTGTTCCTGATTCACGGCGGACCCCAGGGCTCCTGGCATGACGAATGGCACGCGCGCTGGAATTATCAGCTGTTCGCCGCGCCAGGTTATGCTCTGATCGCGATCAACCCACGTGGGTCAACCGGTTATGGCCAGAAGTTTACCGACCAGATCAGCCGAGACTGGACCGGACGTGTTTACGAGGACCTGATGAAGGGTCTCGACCACGCTTTGAAGACATACCGGTTTCTCGACGAGTCGCGAATGGCTGCCGCGGGTGGGTCTTACGGCGGTTTCATGGTCAACTGGATCGCCGGTCATTCGGACCGATTCCAGGCGCTGATTAGCCACGCTGGAATCTACGACCTGACGAGCATGAACGTCACGACGGAGGAACTCTGGTTCCCCGAGTGGGAGTTCGGAGGAAGCCCCTGGGAAACACCCGACATTCATCTCAAAATGTCTCCCAGCAGCTATGTACAGAACTTCCGAACGCCGACCCTGGTCCTCCACGGAGCGCTCGACTTCCGCGTTCCGGATGGCCAGGGACTCGCGATGTTCACGGCCTTGCAGCGCATGGGCGTTCCAAGCCGTTTTGTCTTTTTTCCCGATGAAGGGCACTGGGTCTTGAAGCCGGCAAATCGTGTCGTCTGGTGGAATGAGGTCCACGCCTGGCTGGCAAAGTACATCGGTACAAAGCCCAGGTGATGCTCGTGAAAGAGGAAAGTCGATCGCGTCTCGCGACCATCTGTTCCTTGCGGTGCCCACGCTGCCGCACGGGGCCGATCTTCCGGAGTCTACTCGACATGAACAACGCATGCCCGCATTGCGGGCTCAAGTTCATGAGAGAGACTGGTTACTTCACGGGTGCGATGTATTTCAGCTACGCCCTGGGCATCCCAATCATCAGTGCTTTCACGTTGATCGCCTGGCTGGTCCTGCCGAGTTGGTCGCTCTGGCAACTCGTCCTTCTGGCCTGGCTTGCCTTCTTGCCACTGGTTCCACTCGTCTTTCGATACTCTCGAGTCCTCTGGATTCATTTCGATCGTTTCATCGATCCCGAGGGGGATGATCATCTTCCTTGAATTCCTTCACGGAAAAGGTTTTTCTCCCGTCGATCGACGAGTCTTTCTTTGAACGCTCAGACACGCCAGTTCCTGATTATGAGAGTTTCCCGAGATGCCTGAATCGAGCCGATTGTCGCTTCGACCGATCGTCGACGTGGCCCACGACCTGGGGCTCCGCCCCGAGGATCTCGAACCATTTGGTCATGACAAGGCCAAGGTACGGCTGGAGGCCCTCGAACGCGAGGATCGCTCCGTCGGAAAACTGATCTTGGTCTCGGCGATCACGCCGACTCCTGCCGGGGAGGGGAAGACCACGACGTCGATCGGTCTCGCGCAGGGCCTGCGTCGCATTGGAAAGCGATCGTGCCTAGCCCTTCGGCAGCCCTCGATGGGGCCGGTCTTTGGTCGCAAAGGAGGAGCAACAGGCGGTGGGGCAAGCCGCGTCGAGCCATCGGACTCGATCAACTTACAATTCACCGGTGACTTTCACGCGATCACAGCCGCGCATAATCTTCTCGCTGCCGCGATCGACAACCGACTCCACTTTGGAGACACCAGGCTCGATCCACGTTACGTGCTCTGGAAGCGGGCGCTGGACATGAACGACCGCGCCTTGCGCAAGATCGTCATTGGACTGGGCGGGCCCTCCGTAGGTGGAGAGCCCCGCGAATCCGGATTCGACATCACGGCCGCCAGCGAGATCATGGCGATCCTTTGTCTGTCGGAATCCCGGGCCGACCTGCGACGTCGGATCGATCGGATTCTTGTGGGTTATACGGCCAAGGGGCGTGATCCCGTCCTGGCGTCCGAGCTGGGGGTCACAGGCGCCATGGCGGCGATCCTGAATGAGGCGATCCTTCCCAACCTGGTTCAGACGCGCGAAGGCACGCCGGCCTTCGTGCATGGTGGTCCGTTCGCGAATATCGCTCACGGCTGCAACTCGGTGCTCGCGACTCGCATGGCCCTGACCTTCGCCGACTACGCCGTCACTGAGGCGGGATTCGCCTTCGACCTTGGCGCTGAGAAGTTCTTCGACATCAAGTGCCGATCGGCCGGTCTGAATCCCTCGGTGATCGTGATCGTGGCCACGGTGCGCGCGTTAAAGATGCACGGAGGGGTTTCTCTGGAGGAACTGACCACGCCGGACGCCTCCGCCGTGGAACGCGGTCTCGAGAATCTCGCAGCCCACCTCGACGCGGCGGCGCATTTCGGCAAGCCCACCCTCGTGGCGATTAACAGACGGCGGGAGGATACCGACGAGGAACTCGGCGTCATTCACGAGTTTTGCCGCTCCCGCAACGTACCGTGCGCCACGGCTGATGTCTTCGGCCAGGGTGGGGCCGGCGCCATCGCACTCGCGGAACTTGTCGCCGCCGCGGCGTCGGGGCCTGGGACACCCTACAAGCCGCTCTATCCCCTCGATTGTCCACTTGAACAAAAGATCGAGGTGATCGCCAGGTCGATGTACGGCGCCGAGGGCGTCACCATTCACCCCGATGCCCAGGCCAAGCTCCGCAAGGCGAAACGCCACGGGTTCGCCGAACTGCCGGTCTGCATGGCCAAGACCCAGGATTCGCTCTCGGACAACCCCAAACTTCGGGGTCGGCCCAGGGGTTTCACGTTGACGGTCCGCGACGTTGAGATCGCCGCCGGGGCTGGATTTGTCGTCGCTCTGACCGGCGATATTGTCCGCATGCCGGGCCTACCCGAACGTCCCGCCGCGGAACGCATCGACGTTGATGAACAAGGACGTATCCATGGACTCGCCTGACTCGAATGCGTTCGAGAATCAGGTACCCACGGACGTTGAGTCTCCACGTCTCAATCCCGCGGGCGTCAGCGTCGAACGACCTTCGATTGCGTGTTGGCGGCCACCACCCGATCGAGCCTGCCAAGGGTCATGGGGTTGGACCCCGTCTCGCGCCAGAGGATGCGGCCGTGGCGGTCGAGAAGGATCATCGTCGGATAATTCCCGACCTTTAATGCCGTTGCGAGTGGGCAGGGTTTGCCGTCCTGTTCGGCAAGCAAAACGGGGTAGTTGATGCCAAGCTCTCTCATTGACTGTGCAACCTTCGCGGCATGCTCGCGGGTCGGGCCTTGCTCGTAAGCGACACCCAGAACCCGAAGCCGTTTGGGATCGTAGCGTTTCTGAAGCTCGACGAGATGAGGGATCGAGTTTCGACAGGGTCCACACCAGGTTCCCCAAAAATCGATCAAGACAAAGTCGGCGTCGAGATCCTGGAGGCGAACCGGCCTTCCCTGAAGGTCGGGCAAGACGAAGTCGACGACGCGTCGATGTCTGGCGTCGAACTGGCAGGACGCGTTGACGATCTTCGCGTCGGACGGAGCGGCTGGGCGGCGGATCATGCTCGGCGGATCGATTGCTCTTGCACGCTCTGAGGCCGCGATCCGCTCTCCGGTCAGTTCCCCTCGTGTGTGAAGGTCGCGCGCCGGCAGTTCGGCCGACTTCAGGTGGCTCTTCGCCGTCAACTCGCTCCAGGTCGGCCTTGTCGGAGGGACGGCCAGTGCCTGTGGCGGAGGAATCGGTGGTTCCGCGGTCTCATCAACGGAAGGCGGATCCGTGCCAACCGCCGGCGCGGCGGGAGGCGCGACGACCGGCGAAGGGTTGCTGTCTCGCGTGGTTTCCGAGGTGTCTCTCGTGGCGGATTGCACGGATGGGGGATCGTTGGAGGAGGCTGGCGGCGCGACCGGCTCATTGGATGGCGGGTCGATGGCATCCGCACCGTCTGGAACGACCGGATCGGCCGGTGGTGCAACAGGGGTGGAGTCTGACGCGGCAGTAGGTGCCCGCGAAGCCTCCGGCGCCGCTTCAGGGGCCGCAGGCCCGGGAGATTTCTCCGCAGAGTCTGCCTTGGCATGATCCTTGGAGATCTCTTGGGAACCGCTCTGGTCGGGACTGGACGAAGGCCAAGGGCTCGAGTCGAGGATGGGTGGCTCGGCCATCGGAGCCTGTTGCTCGGTCGTAGACGCTGCCGGAGGCGAACCCATCAGAGTGGTCGGAGGCGGATCGTTTCCTTCGGAAGGATTGTGGTTGACCGGTGCCGCCGTTTCAACTTCGGTGGACGGGGCCGGTGGGGCCTCGACGAAGCCAGGCGGTATGGCCGAGGGTTGGGGCGACGGCTTTGACGCAGGCGGCGGATTCAGATCAGCAGTCGTCGACCGATCCGCCACAGGGGCAGAGGTCGATTTGGTTGGGTCGCTTAGTTGTGTCGCAGGTTCTCCAGGGGAGGCGGGATCTGGCTCCGGGGCGGCCGCCCCCGACGTTGGCTCGGGAGCGTTCGGTTCGGAAGACCGCCCTCCGGTTGAAGGCGCCATCTCGAGTTGACCGAGAGGGCGATCAGGCGGAGGACCGGACGGCAGAGGCGCCGAGGTGGCTGAGGTCATTCCCGAGAAGAGGTCGCCCGCCGAGGTTCCAGGTCTGAGCTCGTCGGCCTCGCTGGCCCCCGAGACGACAATCGCGCTCGTGGCCGGCTCTCGCTCGATCGCCGGGGGAAGTGGATTCGTCTCATCCTCGTCCTCCTCGATCGGCAGGCCCATGACACTCTTTCGCGAGCCCGAAGGCGCGACGGGCCGGTCGAAGGGGGAGGGCGCGAAGCCCATCTCGCCGGGGGAGCCACTTGCCCGCCATCCCTGCACGGAAGCAGTTCGAACGGATTTAGGGCGTGTGACAACCGGTTGTGAAGCCCCGTACACATCCGCCTCGGCGGGCATTGGCAGATCGTCCAGATTGACCCGATTCCCTGGCGACGATCGCGCCGCCTCCTCCTCCTCGATTCCGAGTTCGCGACGGTTGGAGGCGCGCTCGATGCTCCCAGGAGTCGTCTCGTTGGACTCCGGCTCCTGCTCCTGATCCTCAGCGCGAACTAAACGAATTCGAACCCGACGGTCCGGCGCACTGGCGACGCCACGACCAACCAGAAACTCGCCCCCATCCTCTCCCTCGGCAATCAAGGTATAACGCTTACCAGGGCGAAGACCGTGCAAGGTGAACCCCCCGGCCACATCCGTCGTGACCCGGAGATCCCGATTCATCGAGGTCGTACCGTCGGCCAGGCGAACCTCCGCGTTTGCAACGGGTCGGCCTCGGGCATCGACGACTCGACCGGAAATGAGCCCTTCCGGGCTCGATCGCCGTTCCTCACCGCCGGTCGTGGTGACCTGCGATTCTCCGGGAAAGCCCGCGACAATCGCCATCGGCTTGCCTCCGATGGACGTCACGGTTTTCACACCAGGCGCGATCTTCGGGCGTCCGAGGGGGACACTCGAACACCCGACCGTCAACGAAACGAGATTTGATACCAGGAGTCCGGTCGACAAGATGCGGTCGCGCATGGGGAAGAATCTCCTCCTGGTCGGGAACGAGCCCCTTCTCGTCGCTTCCGGTTCGAACCGAAGGAATCCTTCCTAAATGTCGGTTCTACCGGACGATCGCCGAGTCCAGGGTCGATCCGAGGCCGCCGAACGATCCTTCCTCTGTATCGACGGGGTGGAGAATCAGCTTGAAATAATTGTCGGAAAATCTCGGCCGGTGGTTCACTAATTCCAGAACGCAAGTTCGCGCCTGGCCACTCGAATCATCGCCGAGATCGCCGGCTCATCCCTCGACAAGGGACAGGCGGACAGGTACGCCTGAAGATGCTCAATCGACTCACCAGGGCGATCCGCGTGCAGGCAGGCCACACCGAGGTCGCGGCGTTCGAGCGGATCGTCTGGAGCGAGAGCGACAAGCCTTCGAAGAACCGGCAAGGCGGTGACGAAATCGCCGCTTCGGAGATGGATCGCCTTGAGGTTGCGAAGGATTCGGGCCACGATGGTCCAGGTGGAACATGGGGCGAATAGCTCGTCCGATAAGATCACGCGCTGCCCCGTCACGGCTCGAATTCGTTCGACGCACCCACGACGATCTAGCATCGCCCCCTCGTGGAAGGGATCCACGAAGATCGTCTCCGACGCTCGACCAGTTCGAATCATGAAGTGGGCCGGCAGGCTGACTCCCGACATTTCGAGACCGATCCGCTCGGCTACGGCCATGTAAAGCACTGAGAGACTAATGGGAATACCAACCTTGCGCTCGAGCACCTCGTTCAGGTAGCTATTCCTGGGGTCGTAATAGTCATCCGCGTTGCCTCGAAACCGCTCTTCGACGAACAGAACCCAGTTGATCTGGCCGAGAATTTGCCGTGCCCTCGCGCCCTCCGGGCATCGGGCACGGACCCGCTCAGCCAGCGCGTCGAGCAAGCCAAGCGAACGATCCAGATCGAGATTGGGTGTTGCGTCGCGGGCGATTTCCAGCGCGATCCGAGTCAGGTCAGGGTGCTGATCTCCCTCGAGAAGCCGGCGGAACTCAGGGCTATCCGCAAACGAAGTTCGCACGCAACACACTCCCGTTCGGTGGTCGCTGAAATCGTCTCGGAAAGACGATGCGCCGGAACGTCGATCGCTAACCGAACCCCTCTCGGGATCAACGTCGAATCCCGAAGCCAAAGTTGCAAACCCGATCGTCTCGAACGCCTGCTGGATCGGATCTCGTCTTGTGTATCAGGCCTCAGAGACGTTGAAATTTCGTGTAAACCTTGACCTCGAATGAATTTTTGGCAAGACGCCCGCCCCCGATTTCGGTTCGTTTCGTGTATGAATCGATCCCATCCTGGGTTCGTTTCGGCTCCAAGAGTGTTCGTAAACCTTCTGACCGTCGGCCCCCTCAGCAGCCACAATTCCGGTCGGACCTTCATGGAAATTACTGGGTCGGACCGCGCGATCAACTGAAGACAATACCCCACGGAATCGGGATGAGGAAGGTGGAGAATATCGTTCTGAAGGCCGCCGTGGAAGCCTGACACCCCCGGTTGAGGATGGCCGTCGCGGAGAGTGAACGACGAGGACCAGGGCGAAAGAACATCCGGACTTCATCAAGTCTTAATCTACCTTTGAGATGGAGAGGCAGTACCCCCTTGCCGCGAAGCCGGGTAACAGTTTAGTTTCTTGGGGCGAATCAGATCTGAAACCGTGAGAAGGGGCGATCCCGTGTCCGTGAACCTCGACGATTTGCTCACCCGGGCCAAGGCGATTCGGGCTGATATCCTTCGAAGCACCACCGAGGCCGGATCGGGCCATCCGAGCAGCTCACTTTCGGCCACTGAGGTCATCACAGCCCTGTATTTTGGCGGGTTCATGTCCTACGACCCAAAAAACCCACACTGGCCCGACCGGGACCGGTTCATCCTGTCGAAGGGACACGCCGCGCCTGTGCTCTACGCGGCTCTGGCAGAGGCGGGCTTCTTCCCGAAAGACGAACTGATGACCCTTCGCAAGCTGGGTAGCCCCCTGGAAGGGCATCCAAACATGCTCCGCCTAGGTGGCGTGGAGGCATCGACCGGCTCACTTGGCCAGGGGCTCTCGATCGGCGTGGGCCACGCCTTGGCGGCCCGAATCGACAAGAAAGATTATCACGTTTACGTGATGACGGGAGACGGAGAACTCGGCGAGGGCCAGGTCTGGGAGGCCGCCGCCAGCGCCGGCAAGTTCAAGCTCGACAACCTGACCTGCATCGTCGATCGCAACCACTTTCAGCAGACCGGCGCGTCCGAGGACGTGCTGAACATGGACCCAATTGACGGCAAGTTCACGGCATTCGGCTGGCACACGTTCACCATCAACGGCAACGACATGGGCGAGGTCGTCAAGGCATTTGAGCGAGCAAGGGCCTACAAGGGTCAGCCGACCTGCATCGTGAGTCTTACCCACAAGGGACAGGGCATCTTGCCACTGCTGGAGAAGCTCGGAGACACGAACTTTCACGGCAAGCCCCTCCCGCCCAAGTACCTGGACGAGGCGCTCGCTCTCGTCTCTTGACAATCGCCGTCGTGCCGGATTTCGAACAGCTCTCGAGCTCACAATCAGATACTGGAAAGGTGGCGAACCAATGGCGGGTGCGGCGTCCGCGTTGCAGTCCAAGCGTCCCATGGGTAAGGCGACCCGCGATGCCTTCGGAAGGGCTCTGGAAGCGTTCGGGGCCGATCACCCCGAAGTGGTTGTGGTGGATGCCGACGTTTCCAACTCGACCCGGACCGAGTGGTTCGGCAAGACGTTCCCTGACCGGTTCTTCAATATCGGCATCGCGGAAAGCAACCTGGTCGGTATCGCGGGCGGTCTCGCCTCATGTGGCAAGACGCCCGTGATCGCCAGCTTCGCCTGCTTTATTATGTGCAACGCGTATGATCAGTTGCGCATGTCGGTGGCGTATCCTCATTTGAATGTCAAGGTCGTGGGCAGTCATGCCGGCATCTCGATCGGCGAGGACGGCGCCTCGCAGATGGGAATCGAGGACGTCTCACTCGGCTGTTCTCTGCCTGGCTTCGTGGTCATCGTACCGGCCGATGAGGCGTCGTGCCGCATGGCCACCAAGGCGATGCTCGACTACAAGGGCCCGGTTTATCTGCGCCTTGGTCGTCCCGACGTGCCCCGGGTTTACACCGAGGACGAACCCGCGTTCACCATCGGCAAGGCCAACACCCTGCGGCAAGGTAAGGATCTGACGATCGTGGCCAATGGGCTGATGGTCGCCTCGGCACTCGACGCCGCCGAAACGCTCGCGAGCGAAGGGATCGAGGCCCGCGTTCTCGACATGCACACTGTTCAGCCGATCGATCGCGAGTCCCT
>CAZRGV010000049.1:0-2088 GCA_964599655.1 uncultured Isosphaeraceae bacterium
TACGCCTGGCGCTGGCCAACCGCCCGG
Organism: uncultured Isosphaeraceae bacterium; assembly: GCA_964599655.1. GTDB lineage: Bacteria > Planctomycetota > Planctomycetia > Isosphaerales > Isosphaeraceae > CAZRGV01. The sequence continues at coordinate 28 of CAZRGV010000049.1, forward strand.
ACCTGATCGTCGCCCAGGGCGAGGTTTTCCAACGCGGCGACCGGAGGGGTCAGGGTTTGGAGGCAGGAGCGGGCGGTTGCCCCGTGCGCAGAACGACCTCGGCCAAGACCGGGAGATGATCCGAGCCGACGTTCGGACCAATCCAGCAGCGCGTGAACTGCCACTCGGGGGTGGCCAGGATATGGTCGATTCCAATCCAGGGAAACGCGGACGGACGGGTGTAGCCGAAGCCCCACCCCACCTCGTCGAAACCGAGTCGGAAAAAGGCCCGGAAAAGATCCATCATCTGACTGTCGGCCGGCATGTTGAAGTCGCCGGCCAAGAGAATCGGTTCCTTTGAGCCGCTGATGACGGCCTTCAGGAGTTGTTCGGCCTGATCCCATCTCCAGTCGAGGTAGCGGCGAAAACCGGCCAGATCGCCTCGGAACAGCCTCTTGAAGCCATAACGGACTGTTGGCATATGAACGTCCGAGAGGAGAAACGTCTCCCCCGAGGGGAGCTGGATTCGCGCCTGGAAAAGCCGAACCGGCCAGAACTCGTGCTCGGGATGCTCGATGATCAGCGGTTCCTTCTCGAGCTGAATTGGGAAGCGGCTGGCGAGGTAATTGTTTCGCGTGCGATACCACGTCTTCGCGAAGTACGCCTCCAGTTTGGGGTCGAGCCCCGAGCCGTCCAGCGGTCCCTCCTGGAAGCAGATCAGGTCCACCTGTTCGCGATCGAGCAAGGCGATAAGACGGTCCACGTCGAGTCCGTCCGACCCACGGTTCAGTGAAAGGATTCGAAGTCGAACTCCCTGGGGTTGTGGCGCCAACAGGGACCCGAGCGGGAGGGAGAACCCCATCAACGGACCCACGATGACGAGAATCAAGGCGATCTGCACCGACCAGAGCGATCGTCGACCGGTTCGGATCGCCGCCAGGGCAAGACCCACGATCGGGAGGAGCCAAATCGAACGAGGGAGGAAGAGGAGGATCGACGTGGGCCACCAGAGATCGCCGAGCCAACGCGTGAGCGCCAGGATGAGAAGCACCAGCGCCGCGTAGGACCAGGTCGCCACGGCAACCCAGACGCCACGTCGGGTTGGTTTGTGCGTGGCCGGAGCAGCCTGGCGAGGAGCGCCGCAGCCGACGCAGTGCGTCAGGTACGAGGCGGTCGGGTTTGGCGTGGAGCAGCGGACACAACGCCAGAACGAGTCGGGAGCTTCGGAGCCAGGCATTCCCTCTCCACGTAGACGCGACGCGCATGGTCCGAGGCGAGTCGCCTTGCCGATCACCTCACTCGATCGATCAGCGGACCTCCAGCATTCGTTGCAGTGCAACCCTCGCCCAGTGCGCTGTGTCCTCGGGAACCTTGATGATGTTCACGGGAGTCCCGCGTTGCAGGTTTTCCAGCGACCACGCCAGGTGAGGAAGGTCGATGCGGTACATCGTGGCGCACATGCAAACCATTGGCGAGAGGAAATACACTTCCTTGTCGGGGTGCTCCTTCGCCAGTCGGTTGACCAGATGCAACTCGGTTCCGACGGCCCACTTTGATCCCGACGGGGCGCCCTCGATCGTTTTGAGAATGAACTCCGTCGAGCCGACCAGGTCCGCGCGGTCGACGACCGACATCATGCACTCAGGATGAACCAGGATCTTGATACCTGGATACTGCGCGCGAAACTGTTCCACGTGTGAGGGACGAAACATTTGATGGACGGAGCAATGGCCCTTCCAGAGCAAGACGCGGCTGTCCCGAATCGCGTTTTCGGTATTGCCGCCAAAGGGGAGCCGAGGGTCCCAGACTGGCATCTCCGAAAGGGAGACGCCCATGGTTCGCGCCGTGTTGCGGCCGAGATGCTGGTCCGGAAAAAAGAGGACGCGTTTGCGTCGCGCGAACGACCACTCCAGGACGGCTCGGGCATTGGAGCTCGTGCAGACGATGCCTCCGTGGCGACCGCAAAACGCTTTGAGATCGGCGGAGGAATTGATGTAGGTCACCGGCATCAGATCGTTTGTGTCGATCACGTCCCCGAGATCGGCCCAGGCCAGTGCTACGGATTCCGCGTCGACGGGCCGT
>CAZRGV010000049.1:2098-23665 GCA_964599655.1 uncultured Isosphaeraceae bacterium
CCTCAACGGAATCGAGGTCCGCCATGTCGGCCATGCTGCACCCCGCAGCCAGATCTGGCAGGATCACGTCGACCTCGGAACCAGTCAGAATGTCCGCCGTCTCGGCCATAAAGTGAACGCCGCAAAACACGATCCAGCGGCACGCCTCACTTTCTGAGGCCATGCGTGCAAGCTTGTAGCTATCACCGCGAAGATCGGCAAAGCGGATCACCTCGTCTTGCTGGTAATGGTGTCCAAGAATCAGGAGTGACGCCCCCATGGCCTGTTTGACGGCCAGGATGCGATCTTCCAGCTCCGTCGTTTCGGCATCGCGATAGGGTTCGAACGCGAGAGTGGGCGCGGTCGTCGGGGTTGCGGCCGGTGGCATCGTCGTGGAGATCCCTTGCCAAGAAGTTCTCACGCATCCTTGCATGACCTTGCAATGTTTCAGGTCGTTGAGTTTTGTCGGGTTCTCCGTCCCGATTTCCCATTATTATAGAGTCCGGAGGAAGTCGAAGGAATGGTTGGGATGCTCGCCAAGGCGCTCTGGAAATGTTAGGCTAAACCCCATTCACGGGAGACCGGCAAGGGAGCCATGTCCGGTCCAGGCCGAGCCCAGAAGGTGAGGGAGGACCGTTTCTCCATGTGCTCCGTTCTGATCGTCGATGACAGTCCGGCGGATCGCGCCTTGTTGCGGACCCTGCTGTCCCGCGCCGGTTATTCCGTGCACGAGGTGGCGTACGGTCGCGACGTCCTGGCGAGCGTTCGAGAGAACCGCCCGAGTGTCGTGGTTCTCGACGTGAACCTACCGGATACCGACGGTCACGCGGTCTGCCGCACGCTTCGAGAGGATCGGGACTATGCCGCGCTTCCGGTCCTGATGCTCACGGTCAAGGGGGATGAAAAGAGTATATTGGCTGGTCTCGAAGCGGGAGCCGACGACTATGTGGCGAAGGATGCGCCGTCGGAGGTGATTCTCGCTCGGGTGCGACGGCTGGTCCGTTACCGCGAAATGACGCGGCTCGCCGCCTTGAACGAGGGGCTTGTGCAGGTGGGCCGGTTGCTCGCCGGAATCGTCCACGAGATTCGCGGGCCCGTGTCGGTGATCCGAGGCAACGCCGAAATTCTCCGTCTCGAGCACGCTCAGAATCCAGCCTTGCTGGAGCGCATCGATCCGATCATTCGGGGATGCCAGTTGCTTCAGCTCCGTCTGGAGCATCTCATGGCCACGGTGCGGGGCGGACCTCCAAATCGAACCCCCCTCGATCTCGAACCGCTCATTCAGGAAGCGGCGGAACTGTTTCGCAAGGGCACCGACCCGAGACAAGGCCGCGTGCAGATTCAGATTGAATCCGAGGGGTTGTTGCCGCCAGTCTCAGCCGACCCTGGCCGTCTGATTCAGGTTCTGATCAACCTCCTGAGCAACGCCCACGACGCGATTTCGTCCCAGAAGGGAGCGGGCCGCATCATGTTGCGGACGAAGCCCTTGCAGGAGGAGGGCCAGGAATGGGTCGCCATTGAGGTCGCCGACAACGGCCCAGGCATTCCCGAGGCGCAGCTTGGTCGGATCTTCGAGCCGTTCTTCACGACCAAGTCGAACGGCAGTGGCTTTGGACTCTACCTGGCGGTCGAGATTCTCCGGGAACACGGTGGTCGATTGTCGGCTCGCAATAACACAGAGGGTGGAGCGTGCTTGACGGTCTGGTTGCCGGTTTGGAAGGAGCCGACCGAGGCCTCGACGAGCGATTGAACGATGTGGAGCTTGGCTCGCCGGCGAAGAAAACCGTGGTACCGCGCCGAGGACCTGATGGTACTCGGCGCGGTCCTGAGCGGTCTCTGTGTTGTGATCGGGTCCGTGGCCATCCATCGTCCGTTGCTCATCGCTCTCGCCGGGTCGCTGGGGGCAAGCCTAGTCGCGTTGGCGATACACTTGCGGCAACGGTCCCAGATTCTCCGGCGGGAAGTGCACGAGCTGGCCAATCAAGTAGCGACGATCACCGATTGCCGCGGCTGGCATCTTGAGTTACCACGCACGTTCGAGCTTCAAGAGCTTGTCGAGGCTCTCAAGACACTCAGGCTTCAGTTGACCCGACAAGGCAGCGTCGGCAACGTTTCCGCGGTGTCGGTGTTGACCAGGAGTGGCCTGTTCGAGAGCTTCGAGGTGGGTTCGGAACCGAGCGCGGATACCCTGAATTCCGGCCTGTTCACGACCATGGACATGGTCAATCGGCTCGACCCGCGGGAACTGAAATGGCTCGACTCCAGTCCCGCGGAACAGGCTTTTCTTGGTTGGACACTCGATCAATTGAAGGAGAAATCGTTCCTCGAAATCCTTCGACCCGACCACCGAGAGCTCGCGCGTGAGCAGCTCCTTGGAGCACTGGCCAAGGGCGAGGCTCATGGCCTAGTGTATGGAATCCGAACGGCCGATGGCGAACCGAAGGCCATCGAGATGAATGTCGGAGCCCGGTGCGGGCCGGATGGAGCCATCTCGCATCTGCGATGCCATCTTCGCGACGTGACGGAGCGTCTCCGCGCCAGTCGCGATCTCCGGCGCCGAACTCGACAGTTGACGCAAGCCAATGAACAGCTTCGCCAAGCGAATCGCGAGTTGCGAGAGCTGAAGGACCGTTACAGCGACCTCTACCACAACGCTCCCACGTTCTATTTTAGTCTCGACAACGAGGGGCGCTTTCTGGTCTGCAACGACACCATGGTCCGGGCGCTCGGCTATTCATCTACCGAGCTGATCGGCCGGTCCTACGCAACAATCCTGACCGAGGTGCATCGCCCCTGTTTTCCCGAGCGATTCACCAGGTTCCTTCAGGTCGGTCATCTCGAGGTTGAGAGCCGTTGGATCAAGGCCGACGGGTCCCTGATTGATGTCTGGATCAACGCGACGGCCGTGCGAGGTCCGGATGGCGAGATCACACACTCCCGTAGCGCGGCCACGGACATCACCGCTCGAAAGACGCTAGAAGCCCAACTTCGCGAGAAGAACGACGATCTCGCCAGCACCATCGAGGAACTCTCGAGAAAGAACCGTGAGCTCGACGACTTTACCCACGTCGTTTCTCACGACCTTCGAGAGCCCCTGCGGACCCTCATTGCGTTCTCAGGATACCTGCTCCAAGACCACAGTGGGCAGCTTGATGCTGAGGGCCTGGAGTACGCCGGTCATCTGCGATCCGCGGCCTCGCGGATGCGCTCGTTGATCGACGATCTTCTGACCCACTCCCGCGCCGGTCGAGTGATCGGCGCGTTTCGCGAGGTGGATCTTGAAGACGTTCTCCGCCAACTGCGCGCCGACCTCGCCGACGCGATCGGCTCAAGGAACGCCGAGATCATCGTCCATGGCCCGTTGTCGATCCTCCTGGGGGACCGCGATCGGATCGCTCAGCTCGTAGCGAACCTGATCGGCAACGGTCTCAAGTACAACCGAAGCGAGACGCCTCGAATCGAGGTGTCGGCAACGCCGGATGAAGCCGATCCGTCCTGGGCGATCCTCAGAATCAAAGATAACGGCATCGGCATCGACCCTCGACACCACGAGGACATTTTTCAGGTCTTTCGACGCCTGCACGCGAAGGACGAGTATGAGGGAACTGGCGCCGGCCTGTCCATCTGCCGGAAGATCGTCGAAGCCCATGGCGGTCGAATCTGGGTCGAGAGCGAACCCGGCCAGGGGGCGACCTTCCTGGTCCGATTACCACGTCTGGCGGAAACTCGTCAGGAATTGGGGAGCACGAAATCGTGAAGTGTGACCATCATTCTTGCAAAAAAAGACGCGTGCCGATGACGCACGCGTCTTAGAAGGTCGTCGGAATACCCCCACGGGGACTCGAACCCCGGTCCCCAGGCTGAGAACCTGGTATCCTAGGCCGCTAGACGATGGGGGCGGCTTGTGTGGAATATTCTTGCCACCGATTCTCCTGATGTCAAGTGCCGAGAACGGGAATCCGCCACAAAGCCGTGCACCCGATGGGTTGACCAGGGTGGCGTTCGTTCGCGATGATCCCTTCTTGAGCGCGTGTGTCAGGAGGTCGTTCAAGAGGACGCGAAATGCCCTGGGTTGAGGCGAACGGTCGTCGCTTGTACTTCGAGGACGTCGGACAAGGAGAACCGCTGGTCTTGCTCAGCGGCCTGGGAGGGGACCACCGGGCCTTTAGTGTCCTGAGCCGACATCTCGGACGTCGATTTCGCACGCTCGCGCTGGATAACCGGGATGTCGGACAAAGCGACCGCGCCCGTCAACCCTACTCGACCGCCGACATGGCCGAGGACGTGGCCGCCTGGCTCGAGGCTGTCGACGCGACCGAGGCCCACGTCGTCGGTCATTCGTTGGGAGGGCTCGTGGCGCAGGAGCTGGCCTTGCGCCATCCTCGACGTGTTCGCTCGCTGGTTCTCAGCTCGACGCACGCCGGCGCGGATGCATGGCGCCGCGCCGTTCTGGATTCTTGGATGTTCATTCGTCGACGAACGGACGCGGCGGAGTTTACCCGCGCCACGCTCCCCTGGATCGTGGCTCCACCGTTTTTCAAGAATCCGGCCCAGGTCGAAGGACTCGTTCGATTCGCCGAACGAAATGCCTTTCCTCAGGAGGTTGACGCCTTTGAGCGCCAGGCCGAGGCGGCAGCCAATCACAACACCGCCGATCGCCTCTTGGAGATTCGTGTCCCCACGCTTGTCCTGGTCGGGGAACTCGACATCGTCAACCCTCCCAGGGTCGCCATGACCTTGAAGGAGTCGATCCCACGATCCAACTTGCGGATCTTGCCCGGAGTTGGGCACCTTCCCCACATTGAGGATGGAGAGAGTTTCCGACAGGCGATCCTCGAATTTCTTGATCGCGTGTGAGAGTGAGGAATTTCGGCGAGTCGTGAAGACCTGGTCGACGCCCGACGAGTGACAGCTTCCGTGGCCCGAGGTCGAGATACGATGGTTCAGTCGGATGAGGTGGAGGGCTCGTTACTCGCGACCGTGCTGTCGCGTTTTCGGATCGTCCTTGGGCTGGCGACTCTGGTCATGGTCGGCCTCTCCTGGAAGCTTTGGGTGGATCCGTCGAGTTTCCCTCGGGTTCCCTTTATCCGGGAACTTCCGATACCCTCCTGGGGGGTTTCTCGGAGCATGCTGGCCGTTCTCGTGATTTCGCTCGCGGGGCTGGCTCTCCCGATTGGATGGCGCTGGGCGACTTGGCTGAGCGTCATTCTCATCGTATTTCTCGTTCTGGAAGATCAAAACCGGCTTCAGCCCTGGATTTATCAGTATGTGCTCACAGGACTGGCGATCGCGACCGCCCCTCGGGTCTGGGCGATCCGGCTCGCTCGACTCTGCATCATCCTCATCTATGTGCACTCTGGGTTATCGAAGCTGGACCTGACATTCACCTTGGAGCTCGGTCGGCTTTTTCTCGAGACACTGGTTCGCCCACTGGGATTGTCGCCTCGGAACTGGCCGGAGTGGGTTCGCGTCTTCGTGATTCTCGGATTCCCCGCCTTCGAACTCGCGGTTGGACTGGGCCTGGCCTTTCGGAGGACTCGCCGCGTCGCGCTGGCGGGCGCGATCGTCCAGCATCTTGCGATTCTCGCGATTCTCGGCCCCTGGGGTCTTGGTCACAGCACGATCGTTTTGGTCTGGAACATCAGCTTGATCGTGGAGGATCTCGTCCTCTTCTACCCCGCCGTCGCATTCCCAGACGAGGCGGTTCACCGGGGACTGTCCTCCTTGCCCTGGGTTGCCTGGTTGTTCGTCGTAGCCGCGTTGGCACCCTTCACGGAACGCTGGGGATTCTGGGACACATGGCCCTCGTTCGCGGTATACGCCAGCCACAACGAACGAACGGACGTGGACATCCAGGAAGACGAGGTCGGGGGCCTTCCGCCCGAGATCCAGCGCCACCTCGTCAGGTCGAGAGAGCCGGGCTGGGTTCGGCTCGACCTGACCGGCTGGAGCCGAGAGGAGCGAGGCGTTCCGATCTATCCCCAGAGTCGCAACGAGAACGGACTGGCCGAGGCGATCGCGAATCGTTTCCGAAACCTACACTTCCTTCGCGTGACCCACTGGGGCCGCGCCGATCGATTTACGGCGCGGCGCTCGCGGGAGGTTAGCTTCGGACCTGACGCGATCCGTCGGCGAGGAGACCGATACTGGTGGAATGCCCATCCATCGATCGCCTGGACATCGGCAGAGAACTCTCGGTGGTAGAATCCGGATCGGTACGAGTGGAGTCGGTGGCGATTCGCGACGAGAAGGCAAGGAGGGTGACGTCAATGCGACTGCCTCGCGCATGTGGAATCTTACTCCATCCCACCTCATTACCGAGCCCGTTTGGGATAGGAGATCTCGGTCCCGAGGTCGATCGATTCCTGGATTTTCTGGCGGCGTCGGGTCAGCGGTGGTGGCAGATGCTCCCAGTCGGTCCAGTCGGATCCGGTCACTCGCCGTATCAGTCCCCCTCGTCGTTCGCTGGTAACGTGCTCTTGATCAGCCCCGAGCGACTGGCGGCCGATGGTTGGCTCACCCCCAAAGATTGGAGCGACTACCCGGAATTCCCCGCGGATCACGTCGATTTCCCCGCCGTTTCTCAGGCGAAAGATCGGCTCTTGCGCCTCGCGTTCTCCCGGTTCGGCCTCGGAGACAAGGGCTTCCAGCCCTTTTTGCAGGCGAATGCCCACTGGCTCGAAGACTACGCGCTTTTCATGGCCTTGAGAGAGGCCCACGACGGACAACCCTGGCACCTCTGGGAGGAGGACATTGCCGTTCGAAAGCCCGAGGCCGTCCACCGCTGGCGGGAGGAGCTTACCGACTCGATTCGGTTCTATCAATTTGAACAGTACTGCTTCGCGAAACAGTGGAATCGCGTTCGAGACGAGTGTCGAAAGCGCCAGATTCATTTGATTGGTGATCTTCCCATTTTCGTCTCGCTGGATAGTGCCGATGTCTGGGCCAGGCCCGACCTGTTCCTGCTGGATGAGAAGCGGCATCCAACGGTCGTGGCCGGCGTCCCTCCCGATTACTTCTGCGAGGAGGGGCAGCTTTGGGGCAACCCGCTCTATCGTTGGGACGCGCACTCGGCCGAAGGCTTTGCCTGGTGGGTCGAGCGGCTCAAGGCCACCATCGAACGGGTCGACCTGGTTCGACTGGACCATTTCCGAGGCTTCGAGGCCTATTGGGAAGTGCCCGCCGACGCGCCCACGGCGGCCTCTGGACGATGGTCGCTGGGACCTGGGGCCTTGTTCCTCGAGGCCCTCCAGAACGCGCTCGGAGGGTTGCCCCTGATCGCCGAGGATCTGGGGAACATTACGTTCGAAGTCGAGGCCCTTCGCGATCGATTCGGCCTTCCTGGTATGAAGGTCCTCCAGTTCGCCTTCGGGGATGACCCCGGAGCCGATGTCTATCTGCCCTACCGCTACATTCCGCATTGCATCGTCTACACGGGGACACACGACAATGACACAACCGTGGGATGGTTGACCTCGAAGACCGTCGATTCGACCCAACTGCCCGAGCAAGTTGCAGCCGAACGAGCGTACGTCAAGCGATACCTGGGAACCTCCGGGGAAGAGTTCCATTGGGACCTCATCCGACTCGCCTACGGGTCCGTCGCGGATACCGTGATCATTCCCATGCAGGATGTGCTCGGACTCGACAGCTCGGCGAGGATGAACACACCCGGACGGGCGGAGGGAAACTGGGGTTGGCGGGTCACGACCGAGCAGCTCGAACAAACCAGCGCCCGCGAGCGCCTCGCCGATCTGGCGGCCGTCTACGATCGATACAACGGCGAGGTACCCGTCGCGCTCCGAACCCCGCGCCGGCCGCGGGGAGAAGCGCCCTATCTCGGTCGTTGACACGATGAATGAGCGACCAGACCCCTGAGAAAGGTCGCGCTAGACGAGTCTCTTCGATCTCCGCTCAAACGGCTTCATCCACCACGGCTTCATCCACCAGAAGAGCGACGGGAATGGACTGGAAGACGTCCGAGATCGGGAGAGTCGGTCGGCCGTCAACGTCTTGGACCTCAACGACGCGGTCGGTCAGGATGTCGCGCCAACGCCTCGGAATGGGGGCGTCGGGAAGAAGCAACCGCGTGTTGCCCCAGACCTCGGGGCCGATCGGCGGCCGGAGTGCGTCGTCGCCCATCAGTCCAGAAACGAGCCTGGGCGCGATCGCCAGGGCCGAGCGGCTTTCTCGATAACGAGCGAAAGCCACGAGATTCATGCGGTGTTGGCCATCGGCCTCAAGAGGCCGGTAGGTCCCCTGTTCATAGAGTGATCGGTTGGCTCGACGGTGGTTCAGGAGGGTCCAGACGACGTAAAGCTTGATCGCGCCGTCCTCGTACCCAGCGAAGAGTTCGCGCGCCAGTTGTTCGCGGGACTGGTTCGTTGACAGTCGTGACTCGATACGGTCGAGACAATCGGCCCGGAGCGTGTAGTCGACGGGACGGCGATTATCAGGATCGACCAGACTGAAGTCCCAGAGCTCGCACCCTTGATAGACGTCGGGAACTCCGGGAGACGCAAGTTTCAAGAGGGTTTGAGCCAGTGAGTGAACGACGCCGATCCGCGCGACTCGGCTCTGGAACGGCAAGAAATCATTCAGAAACGGTCCTGCGTCGGGACTTTCCAGGATCTCGGCGACAAACCGGGTTAGAATCTCGGAATAGGTCGGATCAGGGTCCGTCCAGCTCGTGTTCAACTTGGCTTCGCGTGCGGCTTTGAGCATGTACTGCTGGATTCGCTCCACCAGACCGGTGGGTATCGCATCGGCCGGGCCGCCAAACGGCCAGGCGCCAATGAGGGTCTGGTAGAGCAAGTACTCCTCTCGAGCGTCCGGGGCCAACCGCTCGTCAAACTCCACCTTTTTCCTGGAGTTCCAACGTGACCAACGGGCCAGCCGCGTTCGCCATTCCTCGGCCAGCTCCGAGAGAACGTTGATCCGAATGCGAGCATCTTCACCGCGCTTGGTGTCGTGCGTCGCCGTCGTGCTGAAACCGCCCGGCCAGCGATTGAGCCGTTGCGCATTGAGAGCGTGAAAGAACGAAGGCGACACACCGAAACGCCCTGGATCGCCGCCAACCTCATTGAGCGAGGCCAGCTTGAACTGCCGGTAAAACGCCGTGTCCTCCAGCCCCTTGGCCTGCACGGGACCGGTCGACTGCTGGAATTTGAGGACGAACATCTCGCGCTGCTCCCGATTCTCAGCCGTAACCCCGTCGGGATGTTCCAGCAAGAGCGCGTGCTGCAGGAACGCAAAGAGAGAGGCGTCGATGGCCGGATTGCGACGTCTCGCCCTCGCGACCGCCTGTTCGATGTAACCCCGATCTCGAGCCGAAATCGGTGCGCCTGGTCGAACATAGGTTCGATAAATCGGGAAACAGGCGATCACTTCACGAAGCGCGACACGAAGATTGTTGTGCGTGAAGTCGCGACTCCGTCGATCGTGTTCGGAGACGCGATTCAGCCGCCTCGCCAGCATGTTGACCTCGCTGGCCATCGAGGCTCGCATGATGAGCGACTTCGCGTTGTATAAGACCTCGACAAAGGGAACACGATCCCCGGTGAACTCCATGTAGGTGATATCGATGGAGTCGGCCGCCGCGGGATCGACGAAGAGGCCGTTGAGCGCGTTCAGGAACTCGTAGCCGACCGTGCCATCGACCGTCCAGTCCTCGGGAAGATCCTCTCCGCGGCTGAGAATCTTCTCCGCCACGACCGGGAAACGTCGTGCGATCATGGAGGCAGAATCGGCGTCGGCCACTTCTCGATAGCACTGCCGGATTCGATCGGCGACGACCGGCCAGTTGGCCTCGGAATGCCCCGACTCGAGATAGCGTCGACGGCAGGCTTGAAGGAGCAACGACTCCTGAAGGGAACGGAAGTAACCGGGGGGGTCGGCGAGCCCGTCGGGATGATCGATGCGTAACCCCGTCACGCCCCCTTTTTCGACCCACTGAAAGATCAGGTCGTGAATCACGTTGAAGACCTCGGGATCCTCAGTTCGAAGACCGGCGAGGTCGTTGATGTCAAAGAAACGACGATAGTTGATCTCTTCCGCGGCAACCCTCCAGTACGCCAGCCGGTAGACCTGTTCTTCGAGCAACTGGTCCATCAGGTCGAAGCTGCGAGGATCACCGGGCTTCCCTCGGAACAGCTTGATGTTTTCCTCGATGAACCGGCAGAGCTCCGGGCTCTCCTCGCAGAGGCGCCGGATGCGTCGCTTGATGACCTGTTTCTCGCGAAGCTTCGGCTCGACCAGTTCCGGATCCTCGATGCTCCGATGTGGCAGATTACGGGCGGAATCTCGAATACTGAGATACTCCATCACATGATCATCATTGTGATCAAAGCGGCGGCGAAACTCGTCGGACCTCTGTTCCAGGATCGTGGCGATCGACCGCGGAGCCACAGGCAGCCGCGAGTCGTGATATCTCACGAAAAAGTCGCCGCCGTCGCGCTCCAGGACGAGCAGGCCGCGCTCCAGAACACGGCCGTACTGATCCTCCAGAATCGGCAGGAGGACGCGGCCTTCCAGTTCCTCCTTGACCGGATTCCAGTCGATGTCAAAAAACTTCGCCGAAGGAGCCTGACGGCCGGTCTCGAGCACGTCGATCCAGAAGCGATTGAAACCACATATTCCCATGTGATTTGGTACAACATCGAGGACGCGACCCATCCCGAGCTGTGCGAGCCCCGCGATGAGCCGCTCGTAATCGGCCTCGGTCCCGACTTCCTGGTTGAGCTTGCCGTGATCGAAGACGTCGTACCCGTGCTTGCTTCCTGGTCTTGCATCCAGATGTGGAGAGAGATAAACATCGGTGATTCCAAGTTTGTGCAGGTAAGGTAGAATTGCTTCGACATCCACCAGTCGAAAGCCCTCGTGAAGCTGGAGCCGGTAGGTGGCGCCGGGTCTCGGAAGGGGCGAGTGGGCCAGGGCACGGGCTTCCGCGGTGAAAAGCGATTCCGCAAGCACATCGAGTGGGGATGAATTCATTGATATTATTGTCTCGAAGTATTGATTATCGATCCCAATTCGGATTCGATTGCGACGATTCACTCGCCGCGGGTTCGACATTGTCGAGCCAGCACCTCACGAGGTCGGGCGTCTCGGCCGGAACTCTCGGATTGGCGAATGCCGGGTCGTGTTGCTGGCCGTCACGGCGGGAGCAGCCAGACGCACTCGGTCCCTTGAGACGGGAAGAAAGCCATCACGCGGGTGGGACCGTCGACGTCGCCATCGCCAGCTCCGCTTCCGCCCTGGAACGACCGGACGTAGAGTTCGAAATCGACCGCGCCGGTTGTACCAAAGTCCGTCGTCGATCAGGAATCTTTCCGCGCTCCCTTCATGGAAAACCAGAATCGGGTGGCCACTGAGGTTCAGATCAACGGTGAACCGTTCGAAGAGTCCTGGCCCATGCAATCTCTGGACCAAGCACTCTTTTTACTCGGGCACTCGCCCCAATCCCTATCGGATGGTATAACGTTCTTATGGCCCTGGCTCCAGACGACACTCCTGGGGGAGTGATCGTTTGGCCAGACGGTCGTCGTTCCGCGAAATGGTCGAGCGAGTTGTCCCGCATCCGACGACAGCGAGACGATCGGGAAGGCTCGCCTCGGCCATTGACGTGGGGGACGTCATGCGTCCCACCGTTCCGATTCCTTTTCAGGAGGGGGCCGATTTCCTCTTCGAACCCCTGTCAGGAGCGGAGATCGGGTCTGTCTCACATCCGGAAGAATCGGGCTCGCCACCAACCGACTCTCGCGACTGAGAGCAAGGCTGGGTGAGTCCCTGAAACCAGCGAGCGGTTGGCTTACCCCCCGAGGTCCCATGCCGACGATCACAAATCTGTTACCTGGCGAACCCGAACCGCTCGGACCCTCCGTCAAGCCCAACGGGATCAACTTCGCCTTGCTCTCTCGAGGAGCGACTCGGATCGAGCTTCTCCTGTTCGACAACATCGCCGACCGGCAGCCCTCACAAGTCATTCCGCTTACGCCCGAGACCAACCGAACTGGGGATGTCTGGCATATTTTCGTGGAAGGATTGGCCAACAAGACTCTCTACAACTATCGGGTCGACGGCCCTTATAAGCCGAACGAGGACGGAACCCGGTTCAACCCGACGAAAGTGCTCATCGATCCCTACGCGCCGGCCGTCACCGGCGATTTCTACTGGCAGAATGGCGACGCGCTCGGCTACGACAATACCGATCCCAGCGACCCTGATCGACACTTGCGACCAAGCACGGTCAGTAACGTACTCGGCGCGCCCCGCTCGGTCGCCTATCAGAGCGACTTCGACTGGGAAGGGGACCGCCACCCCGATATCCCGATCGAGGAATCCATCATCTACGAGGTCAACGTTCGAGGATTCACGCGCCATCATTCCTCGGAGACCGACTTCGAAGGCACGTATCGCGGCTTCATCGAGAAGATCCCGCACCTCAAAGAACTCGGGATCACCGCCGTGGAACTGATGCCCATCATGGAGTTCGACCGATTCGATGGCCCGTTCCGAGACCCGACCACCGGCGAACGCCTCGCGAACGCCTGGGGGTACAACACGGTCGCGTTCTTCGCCCCCGAATCGCATTATTGCTACTATGGCAAGCTCGGATCGCAGGTCGACGAGTTCAAGATGCTCGTCAGGGAACTTCACAAGAACAACATCGAAGTCATTCTTGATGTTGTGTTCAATCATACACGAGAAGGAAACCACTACGGTCCCACAGTCAGTTTCAAAGGCCTGGACAACAATATCTGGTACATGCTCAACGAGAAGCCTGAGTTTTATAATGATTTTACCGGTTGTGGCAACACGCTGAATTGCAATCACCCGATCGTTCGCCGGTTCATCCTCGACTGCCTGCGATACTGGGTCGTCGAAATGCACGTCGACGGCTTTCGCTTCGACCTGGCGGCCGTCTTCGCCATCGACGTCGACCAGCAGCAGAAGGGCAAAACCCCCATTATCGAGGAGATCGAAAGCGATCCGGTCCTGCAACGGATCAAGCTCATCGCCGAGCCCTGGAGCATCAACCAGTACATGCTCGGCTCGTTCTCCGACCGCCGATGGGCCGAATGGAACGGCAAATTCCGCGACACCGTCCGGCGCTTCGTCAAAGGCGATCCCGGCGTCACGGGCGAGCTCGCCAGCCGTATCGCCGGTTCCTACGACCTGTTCGTGACCCCCGAGGGCGAGCGTTCGCCGTACCACAGCATTAACTTCGTGACCTGCCACGACGGATTCACGCTCAACGATCTGGTTTCTTACAACCAGAAACACAACCTGCGGAACGGCGAAAACAATCGCGACGGCACGGATGAGAACTTTTCCTGGAATTGCGGCTTTGAGGGCCCCGTCGAGCATACCAACAAGCTGGACAAAGCGCAAAAGAAGGAGATCGAATATCTCCGGCGCAAGCAAATCAAGAACTTCTTGACAATTCTGTTTCTTTCCCAGGGAACCCCGATGCTGCTGTACGGCGACGAGATGCGCCGGACCGCCGAAGGGGACAACAATACGGTGTTTCAAGACAACCATCTGAACTGGATCAACTGGGCGGACGCCACGCGCCACCACGAAATCCTTCGCTTCACAAAACACATCATCGCATTCCGAAAACGTCACCAGATTATTCGTCGCTGGCGGTACATGACTTCCGATGATGCCGAATCGCCAATCCTGCGCAACATCGTCTGGCACGGCGTGCGCCCCGATCAGGCCGACTTTTCGCCAACCTCGCGCTTCATCGCTTTCACGCTCGAAGCCTTCGAGACCAAGGAGCGCTCGGATGTTCCGATCTACGTCGCCTGCAACGCCTTCTGGGAGCCGATTCAGGTCGAATTGCCTGAGATCGAAGGCAAGCGCTGGTATCGCGTCGTCGATACCTCGTTGGCCGAGGGGGAAGACATCGTTCCCGACGAGCAGGCTGTCTTCCTCTCCGAATTGTATTACGACATCGAACCTCGAAGCTCGATCGTCCTGATCGCCCGATGAGCCGGCGCGACCGGTCTCAAGGCGCCGCGACGAAGCCCGCGAGCGGTTGAGGCGAGGATTCTCCTTCGCGAAGATGGTAGGCGCGATCGACACCGATGTGATGGTATTCGCTCCGAATTCCCGACGGCCATCGTACCTCGACGCTTGCGATGCGTTCTGCCTTCCCCAGACCGAAATGGAGTCTTAAGTCGGAACTCGACTGGTAACTCCCGCCGCCATGCCGCCAGGCAACCAGTCGGGCGTCCCTGGTCGTCACCGTAACCGCCGCGCCGATGGCGTCGCGATTCGAGGTCCGTCCTTCGAGTCTGAGAGTCAGCCAGTGCCCCTTCGCCTCGGTCCGATTTCGAAGTAGGGCGAGGGGGCCATCCTGGTCGACGAGGATCGCGTCAATCCATCCGTCGTTGTCGAGGTCGCCAACGGCAAGTCCGCGGCCGAGCCTCGCGGTCCGGAACGCCTCGCCGCATTGGTCACGGACGTCGTGGACTCGTCCCTCGCGATCACCGAGGAAGACCTGCGCTGGCATCCGAAAGGGAAAGACCGGGCTCAGGTCATCAACATGCCCGTTCGCGGTCATAAGGTCGAGATTTCCATCGTTGTTCAAATCCGCGAAACACGCTCCGAAGCCGAGCTTGTAGCGGCTTGGCGCCACCAGTCCGATCGCCGCGCTCTGGTCGCTGAACAGGCCCTGGCCAAGGCTGCCATAGAACGTGGTCGACTCGCCGTAGTAGTTTGTCACGGCCAAGTCCGGCCATCCGTCATGATTGAGGTCGCCGAGGGCCACTCCCATGCCCGCCTGGTAACCGCCGGCGGCATTCGCCGCCACGCCCGACGCGAGCGCGACCTCTTCGAAGCGGAATCCGCCAAGGTTTCGGAGGAGGAAATTGGCCGTGGTGTCGTTGGCGACGAAGAGATCGACCAGGCCATCCCCATCGAGATCGGAGGCGACGACACCCAGCCCTCGACCCTCTTGATCGTGAAGGCCGGATTGTTCGGTCACATCAATAAACCGGCCGCTATCGTTTCTAAACACTCGATCAGACTGCGCGGGAAATCGGTGTGGCTCGCAGGCTGTGAGGGCGTTCCTATAAGGATTTGCACATAAAACTGGATTCGATTCGTCCCACTTCAGGTAGTGGCAGACATAGAGGTCGAGATCGCCGTCCTGGTCGAGGTCGGCGAAAGCGGCCGACGTGGGCCAGTCGCGATCTCCTCCAAGCCCCGCCGCCCCGGTGACGTCCTCGAAGGTTCCATCGCCCCGGTTGTGGTACAGGCCATAACCGCGCCACCGCGTGACGAAGAGGTCGGGGAATCCGTCGTTGTCGTAATCGCCTACGGTCGCGCCATGCCCGTAACCACGGTGGCCGGCGAGGCCGGCGGATTCCGTCACATCCTCGAACTGGCCGTTCCGTCGATTTCGGAAAAGGCGATCGCCCCCGGAACTCTCGTCGCCGCTGGGCGGAAACACGCCGCCCTGGACCACGAAGACGTCGAGCCATCCATCCGAGTCAAAGTCCAGAAGCGCCACGCCGCCACCCATGGTCTCCGGCAGTTGGTGCTTCCACGATCGGCCGCTCTCGTACGAAAAACGGAGTCCGGCCGACTCCCCCTGCTCGACGAAGGAGGGAATCGGAGCCAACACGCCCGATGCTCTGGTTCGAGAGGTGAACGCGCCCATCGCCTCTTGTTCCCGCAGGAGGTCGGAGACCGAGGGCGCCTTCGGCACCGACTTGTCGGAACGATCGAGAAGGTCTCTCGAGTCGAGATCGTCGGTATCACGCTCTACGGCCAGGGTGGCCCAGGCCCTCGCTTCGAATCGCCTTCCCAACTCGTCCGCCATCCGGGCGAGCGTGCTGGAATGCGTTTCGCGGTCGTCCCTCATCAACAGGTCGAAGTACTGTTCCCGGATCTCGTTCACGTGGGCCTTCCGTTGCCGCAACTCGGCGAGTTCCTTGTCTTGACCCTCGCGATGCGCGGCCAGGGCCAGCCGTTCGAGCGCCTCCAGGTTCGCCGGGTCCCAGGCAAGCCAGTCGTTGAGAGCGACTCGTTCGCGGTCCTGCAGGCCCCGTTGCCGGAAAAACCAAGCCCGAAGCGCCAGACGCCGCGAGGGGTCGATCGCATGGTCCGTTAGGCGCCTTAACGCAGCCAGGATCTCCCCAGGCTGTTCCGCCGCCAGCGACCAGTCGAGCCAGGATCGCCAGAGAACCGGGTCGTTCGGTTGACGGGCAAGGCTGACCTCGAGAAGTTCCCTGGCCTCCTCGAGCCTTCCGGCGCGGATTGCCAGGTTCGCGAGCCCCAGTCCGACTCCCAGATCTTCGGGTGAAAGCGCCCTCGCCTGCTCGAGGACCGTCTTGACCCCTTCGATCGGAATGGGCTCAATGTCGAGCAAGGCGATGTCCTTGAGCGCCTTGCCGCGATCGGTCGACTCGCTCCACCGGCTTTGCAGGAGATCCCGGAGTTCGTCGATGCGAACCTCAAGCCGCAGAAGCCTCGCCAGTTCGTTCTGAGCCTCATCGCCCACGGGTTTCCGGCCCAGGAGCGCCCGGCGAAGTGCCTGTTCGGCCGCCCAAGCCGAAATGCGGTCTGTCCCAGCCGCAGCGACGCGTAAGGACCGGCTCTCGACAGGTCTGGAACCCGAGACCACGCGGCGATCGCGGCCTCTGGTCGATCCCTCGCCTCCTCGCAGATTCCTCGAAGGTACTCAACCTCTCCATTCGTGGAGTAAAACGATGTTAGGCGATCGAGCCGCTGGAGCGCCATGGCGTATCGGCCCTCGGCCACATCGCGATGGGCCTGGTTCAACTCGGCGCGATACCATCGGGACCCCGCAAACCAGGCCAACGTCGGCAACAGGAGAACGATCGCCAGCCCGACCAACCACCAGAGCCAGCGCCTCAGGCGCCGCGGACGACTGGCGATTGGGTCTTCGGGGGTATCGCTCGCTTCAATCGATGTAGACGAACTCGTTGACATTGATGAGCGCCAGGCAAAAATCGGTCAGGTTGAGTCCGCCCCGTAGCGATTCCATCGCCAGCCGACGTTCATCCGTATCGGGCCGGCGACCAAGGGCGAGCCGATACGCCGTCTCGATCCGCGCCTCCTCGCTCGGTCCGGATTCGCGTAAGACACGCTCAGCCAACGCCCTCGCGCAATCGTTGGCAATCCGACCGTTGAACAGGCTCAGCGCCTGCGGCGCGATCGTCGTGACCGCCCGCTTCGGGCAACTCGCGTTCGTGTCGGGCCGGTCGAACGCTTCAAAGAACGGGTAACGAAGGTTGCGGCGAATAAAAACATACAGGCTTCTTCGATTGCGGTCCTGTTCGTCACGTGAGACCGGCCAGACGGCCCCCTTGCTGCTCAGCTTCATCAGTTCCTCGGGCAGTTCGGGGAAGATCCCGGGGCCACCCATCGTCTTGTTCAGTCGACCGGAAACGGCAAGCATCGCGTCTCGAATCGCCTCGCCATCGAGCCGTCGTCGCCGGTGTTGCCACAGCAGCATGTTTTCCGGATCGAGCTTTGCGGCAGTCTGGGACAGTCGCGCGGATTGCCGGTATGTCGCGGAGGTGACGATCAGGCGGTGCATGGCTTTGAGGCTCCATCCCCTCGACACGAACTCGCAAGCCAGCCAGTCCAGCAGTTCTGGATGCGAGGGAGGTTCGCCCATCGTGCCAAAATCGCTGGGCGAGGCCACGATCCCGCGACCGAAGTGCTCTTGCCAGAGCCGGTTGACCATGACGCGAGCTGTCAACGGGTGCTCCGGACGTGTCAGCCATTCCGCCAGAGCGCGTCGCCGGCCCGAAGAACGTGTCGTGGGTTGGATCGTGGGAGTGGGAGTTGCCTTCGATAGGAATGCCGGAACCCTCGGTTCCACGACCGGCCCTTTCGACTCATAATCTCCTCGAACGAGCAAGTGCGTGGGCGGGACGTCACCGCCGGGTTCGTCGAGCCCTCGGGCGAGGGGCAGGGGGGGAGGCGGGTTCTTTCGAAGCTGGTCGAGCGCTTCGCTCCTCGCCTTCCAGGTGCGAGCGATTTCGCGGTCGAGGTCGTGCCCGGGTTGTCCTTCCTCGATCGGATGATCCGCGGCCCGTTCCAGGAAGATGTTCCCGACCTTCCGCGAAGTGGAGTGATCGCGACTCAACGCCTCGAAGATGAGACCGATCTCCTCGGAACTCCGCTCGGACTCCGCTTTCAGGAAGGCCTTCCGCGTTCGGTCATTCAGACCGGCGGGCAATCCTGGGGCGATCTGTTCCCGGATCGGGGCTTCGAGGCGAAGCAATTCGGCCTGGATCGCGGTGATTGACGCGTTCCAGGCTTGCCGCTTCGCCTCGTGATCCGCGACCTCACCCTCGGACGCCAGAACGAAGTCGTCCCGAAACCTGACCGGCATAAAGAACGCCTGGAGTTGGTAGAAGTCGGTCTGTCGGATCGGGTCGAACTTGTGGTCGTGACAGCGGGCGCAGCCCATGGTGAGGCCGAGAAAAACCAGGCCCGTCGTCTCGGTGATGTCGTTGAGCGCGTTTTGTCGCCGGAGCCCCTGATCGTTCAGGTCCACCATGTCGGGGTAGCACCGATGGAAGCCGGTCGCGATGAACGCCTCGGGATTCCCTGGCTCGAGCTCATCGCCGGCCAGTTGGAGCTGGACGAACCGATTGTACGGAATGTCGCGATTGAAGGCCGAGACCACCCAGTCCCGAAACCGCCAGGCGTCTGGCCTTGCCTGGTCGAACTCGAACCCGTCCGTGTCGGCGTAACGAGCCAGGTCGAGCCAGTGCTGGGCCCATCGCTCACCATAGTGCGGACTGTCGAGTAAACGATCTACTTGCTTTTCGTATGCATGCGTGGACGTGTCTGCCAGGAATGTCTCGATTTCCTCGGGAGTCGGTGGCAGGCCCGTGAGGTCGAAGCTGAGGCGGCGCAGCAAGGTGGTCCGATCGGCCTCCGGCGCCGGGCTCAACCCGAACTCCTCCAGCCCGGCGAGAATGAAGGCGTCGATCGGGTTGCGGATCCAGTTCCGACCCCGCACCTCGGGCAACTCAGGCCGGACCGGCGGCACGAAGGCCCAGTGCGCGGACTCATCCGGTTGCGTCGCCCGGCGATTTTCACCCGCCTGGCTCGCACTTGTCGAGATTCCCGCCAACGCAAGTCGACCCACGACAAAGGCGGTCGCAATGAGCCATCGAAGATACGTTCGTCTTCTCATCGAGCACTCTCTAGGACCGAGCTTGTGCGGTGTTCGTGTCTCAGTCAAATATCCTCACCGAGGGCATTGCCAGTCTCAACCTCTCGATGCCGTTCGTCGTGACGTTCGTCCGCTCCAGGAACAGGAATCGAAGTTCGGACAGGCCCTGAAGTTGCAAGAGCCCCCGATCCGTGATGTCCGTTCCCGCGAGGTCGAGAGACTCCAGATTCGACAGGACTCGAAGATGCCGCGAACCGGCGTCGCTCAACCGCGTTCCATTCAAATTGAGCGAGCGAAGCGTCCTCAATCCCTCGAGGTACGCCAGGCCCTTGTCGGTGACTCTCGTACGCGCCAGGCTCAGTTCTTCGAGGCGAGGGAGCAGGGCGATTTCGCGCAGCCCGACGTCTCCGACCCGGCTATCGGACAAAAGGAGAACTCGCAACGCGTTCAAAGCCGCCAGGTTGGCCATCCCCGCGTCGCCAACCGTCGTGTCTCTCAGCTCGAGCCGTTTCAGCCCGCGGAGGTTCGAGAGCGAGCTCAGACCCTGATCGGTGACGTGAGTCGCGTTGAGGTAGAGACGCTCCCGTGCGGTTATCGCCGAGAGCGATTTCAGGTCGTCGTCGGTCACGGGCCGTCCGTCCAGGTGGATCACCGTGATGTCATGAGCGAACTCGGGGCCGATCCGCTCCAGGATGGCTTCCCAGAGTGTCGGGGCCCTTCGCCTCGCAAGGCGCCCGTGATCCTCGTATTCGCGGTCGAGCTGGGCAAACCCGCCGAGTCTTCGGGTCGCCTCCATTGCTCGACGTTTTCGGTGCGGCTGGATCGAGGCGAGGAAACAGACCAACCCGGCAACGGCCAAGAGCACCAGCAGCCAGGGAAGCCGCGAGAATCGGCGAAGCCGGCACGATCGGCGCTCTGGATCAGACATGGCGACCCCCTGAAACTGGTGGAGTCCTGTCGCCTCAGGCGAGAATCGACGTCACCACGTTTCCCGCCACGTCGGTCAGTCGTTCTTCCCGCCCATTATGGAGGAACGTCAAACGAGTGTGGTCGATTCCTAGCAGGTGTAGGATCGTGGCGTGCAGGTCGTGAACGTGAACCCGATCGACCTCCGCGCGCAGCCCGACCGCGTCCGTCGCGCCATGGACGTAGCCCCCTTTCACGCCGCCACCGGCCAGCCAGACCGAGAAGCCGTGTGGGTTGTGGTCGCGACCCTTGCCGCTTTCCGACATCGGCATGCGGCCGAACTCGCCCCCCCAAATCACGAGCGTCTCATCGAGCAAGCCGCGGCGCTTCAAATCGATCAGGAGCGCGGCAACCGGCTTGTCTGTCCGGGCGCACATCCGGGCGTGGTTTGTCTCGACATCGTCGTGCGCGTCCCAGCCGGTCACGTCGCCCGAGTAGAGCTGGACGAACCGAACCCCCCGTTCGACGAGCCGTCTCGCTAGCAGGCAGCGAAGGCCGAATTCCAAGGTCACGCGGTCATTCAGGCCGTAAAGCTCACGCGTTTCCTCGGTTTCCGAGGAGAAGTCGACCGCCTCCGGCGCGGCGGTTTGCATCCGGTAGGCGAGCTCGTACGATTGAATCCTGGCAGAGAGTTCCGAATCGTCGCCTCGCTGCTCAAGGTGATGGGCGTTGAGTCGGCCGATCAGGTCGAGGGTCTTCCGTTGCCGGTCTGGAGAAACCTCCGAGGGCGGCTCAAGATCGAGAATTGGGTTTTTGCCGGATCGAACGACGGTTCCTTGGTAGCTGGCCGGAAGGAATCCCGCGCCGTAGGCGGGCGGACCCCCTTTGATGCCGCCGCCGGGGTCCGGAAGCACGACGAAGGATGGCAAATCCTGGTTCTCGGTTCCGAGCCCATAACCCACCCAGCTACCCAGGCTCGGCTTGCCCATCAAGATCGAGCCGGTGTTCATCTGATAGACCGCTTGCGGATGATTGACGCTGTCGGCCCAGCACGAGCGAATCACCGTCAGATCATCGGCGCAACGGGCGAGGTGCGGCAGAAAGTCGGAAATCTCGATACCGCTTCGACCGCACTTGCGAAAGGTCCGCTTCGTCGCGAGCAACGGGTTGTGGGCGACCTTGCGGCGCGTCGCGACCGGCCCGAAACTTGCCGGCAACGGCTGACCGGCCAGGCGTTGAAGGTCGGGCTTCGGCTCGAACGTCTCGAGATGGCTCGGCCCGCCGTGCATGAACAGGTAGATGACCTGCTTGGCCCTCGGAGCAAAATGCGGAGCCTTTGGCGCAAGGGGATTGAGCGCGACACCCTCGGCCAGAAGACCATCCTGCTGGAGCATCCAGGCCAGGGCGACGGAGCCCAGACCGCCACCGGCGCGGCGGAGGAACGAACGGCGAGAGAGATCCGGGGTGGACGGCGAATCGA
This sequence comes from uncultured Isosphaeraceae bacterium, assembly GCA_964599655.1. Classification (GTDB taxonomy): domain Bacteria; phylum Planctomycetota; class Planctomycetia; order Isosphaerales; family Isosphaeraceae; genus CAZRGV01. Next base: position 23,638 of record CAZRGV010000049.1, read on the forward strand.
TCGGAAGAGCATCGTGTAGGGAAAAAGT
>CAZRGV010000049.1:23724-33930 GCA_964599655.1 uncultured Isosphaeraceae bacterium
ATGTTAGGCTAGCATAATCGCGGTCTCCGCCCTAGAAAAGAATTCCCGACGAGGACGATTCCCCCGATGCGATGGCGTCTCGTTTTCTGGTTGGGCGGGCTCTTCATCTTGCTGACTCTCCGGTTCAACGGTTGGAGCCGCGAGAGTCTTCGGGTGCCTTGGACGGGCCTCATCCTGGGATGGGCCATCGTCGGCGGCATTCTCGAGCTCGCGGTACTCTTCCGATCCCTTCGATCCCTTCCGACGACCATCACGCCGATCGGAGCCCGACCAGCCGATGGCGAAATCGACCTCGTCGAGGTCCGCGGCGCGTTGAGCGAGCCCAACTCCTTGGACGCGAGGTTCGGTCGATGGACCGCCTCGGATCCCGCCTCATCAATCCCACCGCTCGACCGGCCCTGGCGACATGCGCGGCCCGAGCTGCTGGGAGATGTCGTGATCTTTTCCTTTTTCGTCGGCCAGGATGGCGAGGACTGGAACGACGAGGAGATCGCCCGGATTCAGAACGCGCTCTGTCGCGCCGCGGCCTGGATCGAGCGTGAGGCCATGCGTTGGAACGCGCCGGTGAACGTCGACCTGGCTCGTACGTACTTTGTCTCCCGGGATGACCAGGAGCGGCCGACCACCGAGATCGCATTCCACCCCGAGGGGGATCATTTCGCTCCGATCGCGGAGGGTGAGGAGGTGGTGCTTGTCGCCTCAGCCAGCCGAGCGGCAGCGCGGCTCGGATTCTCGGACGCGGCCGATCTGATCGCCCGGATCGACGCAAGGGTCCAGGCCGATCACCGCGTCTGGTTGCTCCATCCTCGAAGTGAGGGACGCTCCATGGCGATCTCGGAAACTGTCATCGGCATTCCGGGCGTTAACCTCGCGGTCTGTTTCGCCCGGGAGTCGAACTTTCCCGGCCCTCTGACCCGGCCACCGTTGGCCGATCCCTCGACCTTCGCTCACGAGCTGCTCCACCTCTTCGGAGCCCACGACAAGTACGGCGTGTCCCTTCGCACCTTCGCGGCCGGGACCGTCACACCTCGAGACATTATGCGTCTCTCTGAGAAGTCGCTTTCCCGACTTCGGGTCGACGCGTTAACGGCGAGGGAGATCGGCTGGAACCGTGACTCCCGCGTGGCCGAGACAGTCATGAAACACGCCCGCCCCAGTCCATGATCTGATGGACTGGGGCGGGCGTTATCGTGGTCCCATCGTGGGTCGGTTGGGTTGGGTCAATTGACCTCGCACCCGGCGTCTTCCGAAGCGAGAAGATTCGCCAGATGTGCCGCGTCCGCGGCGCGTCTTGCGTCGGCGTACTTGGCCAGAGGAGCCGAGAAGGTGCCGTCGCCATAAACACCGACGACGGTATAAAGTCCATGGACCTCTCCGGTCTCGGCCCTGGTAAACAGGCCCGAGCGGATCAATGAGGCCAGATTGCGTTGCCAGAGCTGGGTATCAGCCAACTTCGCACCCATGGCGGGCCCCCTAGCGGTTGAAAAGGACCTGTTCCCTGGCCAGTGAGGGACGTTTCACTCGCCCCTGCTATGATTCTAAACGCTCGACTCCCCATGTTGGTTTGCTGATTCAATTTTTTTTATCACTACCAGGAAAACCCTGTGCCATAACCCGTGTCACATCAAGGTGTCCCATCACACCATTCCAGACAGTTCCTCGTCTCGAAGGTTCACGTTCTCCTTCCTCCATCTAAAACCCACCCGGCCTCGGCTTGTGACCCCAATTCTCCCAAAACTTCCTCAGTGATTGCAACCATGCGATGTCTTTACGAAACGTTCAAAACCGTTGAGTCTTGATCGACACCTTCGAGCCGACGCGAAACAGGCGACCTCGGTTCGCCTGTGATGCGAAGGACGCTCCTCCAAGCCGACAAGACCCAACACAACCGTGCCGAAGAAATCAGCAACCCGGTCGATGCCACTCAAAGGATCCCAGCAGATTTCAGGCCGGATCGCGAAAACTTGAAGAAAATGTCAGTCCGCCGAGAAGAAGCATACGATAATTCCCGTCGTCGGGATGGGGCTTTCTGTCGAAGCCGCAGAAAATCAGGAACGTAACTCCAGGCAAATCATGGAATTACAAGTTGCTCTACAGGGTCAAAGCCAGCGTTGGCAAGAATCCTCGGCGTCGCGAAGAAACCCTGGGGCCGGAGTCGCTTTATCGACCATGTCCGCCTCCCTCATTATGCTCTTGCTCTGAAAAAAGGCCAGGGCGATCTGCGAAGATCCCGTGTTTGCACAAGTCTTGGGCAGGATTGTGAGATTCCTCCTCGAGTCTGGATCGAGATTTCTCAATGTCGCTCGCGAAGATCGAAGGCCAGGGCGATGGCCCCTTGAACGACGACTTCCTCCCCGAGCGCCGCGGGGACAATGTCGAAGGTCTCTCGAAGGGGCGAGTAAACCCAGGACGCCAGAGTGCGACGGATTGGCTCGAACCAGTCGGATTCCCCGATCAGCGACACGCCACCTCCAAGAATGATCCGTCGTGGAGCGAGCAGGTTCACTGCGTGCGAGAGGGCTTCGGCCAGGGCGTTCGTCGCCTGGTCAAGGATCGACCGGGCGTGTGGATCGCCTCGACGAGCGGCCTCCGCCACATGGACCGCGCTGACTTCGGTCGATTCGCCGACCAGCTCGAGCAACGGACCCGCTGGGACGGTGCCCCGACGCTGGGCCTCGGCGACCAACGCGCCATGCCGGCCGATCGACCAACCCGAAGCCAGCAACTCCAAGTCGGTCGGCTCTTGGCTACCCTTGAGCGACCCACGGACCCGAAGATGGCCGATCTCCATCGCTCCGACCCCGGAGCCTGCATAGATCCGGCCGTCCACCACCAGGCCGCCGCCGATCCCGCTTCCGATCGTCACGTAGAGAACCGGCGACAAACCACGGCCCGCGCCGAATCGTGCTTCGCCCAGCGCGGCCGTATCCGCGTCGTTCTGCAGCGCCACGAGAGGAATCCCCAGAACGTCCCGAACCCAGGCAGCGATCGGAAAACCATCCCAACCCGCAATCTGGTTGGAGGTTATGACCAGGCCTCTCGCCGAGTCAATCGGCCCGCCGAATCCAATTCCGACCGCCTCGATGACCTCTCGTCGACTCTCGCCGCGCCGGGATAGCGCGGCGAACGCTTCGAGAAGCTGGTTTCGGATACCCTCCGCGCCGGCTCGAGGACGAACGGTTCGCCGCTCGAGCGCGAGGATCTCTCCGTCGCCCCGCCCGACCCCGACTTGCAGCTTGGTTCCGCCGATCTCGATTCCGAGCAACAAGGGTATCGTTCCCATGGATCTCCCGTCTCGAATGGGCCACAATCGCATCGTCATTCTGTCGAGCAGTCCGCTGCTTTCACAATCCGGATCGAGCGAGAAACGCCAACTTCCGGTCCGTCTCGGAGCCCCCCGCTTCGACCGTTAGAATAAGTCCGATCGGCGATTCGAGCCGACCGACGTTTTCGCGAGGGAGGGCCGGGCACTTGGGTTGGTTCTGGACCACGATTCTCAACGGCATGCTGGGCCTGGGAGGCTACTGGGGCGCCCGTCACGTCTGCCGGCTTTCCCCTGGCCTTCCGCGAGGACTGGGAGCAACGGTCCTCGCCTGGACCTGGATGACGCTGGGAATGCAGGTTCTCGGCTCGCTGGCTCTCTTGAGGTTGGTGCCCCTGGCGATCTGGACCGCCTCGGGATTGGCCGTGGTGGCGGTTTTTCGACTCGTTCGCCCGAACCCCGAAACCGCGGACCTTGCCAGTCCGTCCTGGGACGCAACCGCGACCTCGGCCTTGGGCCTGGTGGTCTGGGCCGTGGTGGCGATCGGGATTCCTTCGCTGATGCTTCCCGTGAAGGTGGTGAGCGATGCGCCAATCTATCATCTCTACTTCGCGGCGAAGTGGTGGCAGGCGGGTCGCTTGTTCCTGGTGCCGTTGCCCTTCGGGGAATCGGCCGCGACTTACTTTCCGGCGGGCGGCGATCTTTGGTTCACCTGGCTGAACATCGGATGGGGAGGCGATCGGCTGGCCAGAATCGGCCAGGCGCCCTTCCTGCTCCTGTCGGCCTTCGCCGCGTTTGCCATGGCCCGACGGCTTGGCGCCTCGACGTCTTCGGCCGTCGTGGCGACCTGCTGGTTCGTTTCGTGCTTGCCGCTGTTGCTCTTCTCGTTCGAGGCCAACGTCGACACGATCTTCATCGCCGGCTACCTCGTCGCGACCTATTTCCTTCTTCGGTACGCGCTTGACGGCGGAGAATCGCGATCGCTGGTGATGGCCGGGCTGGCCGCGGGAGGCGCCTGGGGCTGCAAGCCGACCGCGACCCTCTTCATCCCGGTCCTCTTGCTTCTGGGAGTCGGCCTCATCCTCGCGAGGCGAGCGCCCGCCTCGAGGACGTCGCTTCACCTGCTTCTCCTGGTCCTGGCCGGCCTTCTTCCATCGGCGTACTGGTTTGGCCGAAGCGCCCTGCTCACGGGTAATCCCCTCTATCCGCTTCATCTGGAGGCGTTCGGACGGGTCTGGCTTCGAGGCTGGTACGATCGCTCCGCGATGCAATGGAGCCCGTTCTACATTCCGAGGCATGCCTGGCAGGCGTTCGTCGATATCTTGCTCTCGGTCGTCGATCCCCGCTTTCTTCCTTTCTGGCTCCTGTCCTTGTTGGGCGTCTGGTCCCTCGGAAAGCGATCGCAACCGCTCGATCGCTGGGTTTGGGGGTTTTCGGCGCTGGCGGTTTTGAACATCGCGCTCTACTGGATCTTCATCCCGTACCGCACCCAGCAACGCTTTATGCTTCACGCGCTGGGGTTGGCCGTGGTGCCGTTGAGTCGCTTTTTCGATCTCGATCGGACTCGGTTGCTTCGATGGGCTGGCGTGGTGTTGCTGTTTTTGCACCTGGCGACCTCGCAATCGTGGCCGTTCGGCCAGGTCGGCGATCAGGCGTACTGGAGCCTGTCCGGTATGATCCCGACCTCACCCCGAGGCGCACTCAACCTACCTCAGAGCCCCGACGAATGGCGCGAGATTACGTCCAAAGCCGGCCGTCTCAGCTACCTGATCGGTAAGCTCGTGTTTGGCCTGGCCTCGCTTGTCGTCGCCTGGGCCTGGGCTCGACAGGCACGCCGACCCTCAACAAGGCGGCTGGCCACGGCTGTCACCACTTCGTCACTCGTCGTCGGATTGACCGCCGCAAGCATCGAGCTGGCCGGGAATTCGGCGACGAACCAGATCTTCCCCGACTTTCCCGAATACGCCAGAGCCTGGCGCGTTCTGGAGGACATGACCGCTCGCATGGGTGGCGCGAACGTCGCCTACGCCGGTACGAACATTCCCTATTACCTTATGGGAAAAGGACTTCGGAACAACGTCGAGTACGTCAACATCGACGACCACCCCGGCTGGCTCCTCCACGACTATCACCGAACCGCCTCCGATCGGGGCGACCCCGCCATCTGGAACACTCCGAGACCCGGCTGGGACCGAATTCATCCTGACCGCGAGGCCTGGATTCGCAACCTTCGGTCCAGACAGATCCAGTTCCTGGTCGTGGCGCGTGCCAACCCGAACGATGGGCCGTTCAACATCGCCGACGTGGAGCGATTTCCCATCGAACGCGTCTGGGCGGACCGTAGTCCCCAGTTTTTCCAGCCCGTGTACGGGTTCTCGCCCCCCGATCCCAACATGAAGATCTACCGCGTCCACCTTCCCAGAGAAAACGCGACGGATTTCCGCGCGAGACGCCACTAATGGAAGTGAGAGGTCCGTTTGCCGCTTGGAATCGTTCCGCGCGACGAGGGGCCCCACGATTTCCAACGGAGGCGACTCCCCATGCGTCTGACCCTCAGGACGCTCCTCGCCTGGCTGGACGACACCTTGCCGGCAAACGAGGTCCGTGAGATCGGCAAACAGGTCAACGAGAGCCCGTACGCCAAGGATCTCGTCGAGCGGATTAGCCGGGTGACCCGGCAGCGGCGGCTGACCGTGCCGAGCAGCACGGGGCCCGACGCGACGGATCCCAACCTCGTCGCCAACTACCTCGACAACGCCCTCGAAACCGACAAGGTCTCCGAGTATGAAAAGCTCTGCCTGACCTCCGACGTGCACCTCGCCGAGGTCGCCAGTTGCCACCAGATTCTGAGCCTCATCGGTCAGAAGGCGAAGGTGCCACCCGAGGCCAGGCACCGCATGTATCATCTGGTCAAGGGTCGGGAAGCGCTCGGAACCGAATCGACCCGCAAGGCCGAGGCCGCCAAGCCACAGCGCGTCACCGCGCCACTGCCGCCCTGGGTTCCGCCCGAGCCTCCCAAACGCTCCTGGGCCGAAACGATCGGGCCGCCCGCGGCGGTTGTTGCCTTGATTCTTTTGCTGGCCTGGTCGACCTGGAAGAGCCTCGCTCCCGTCGCCGAACCAGAGGCGGAACCGGGACCCGTGGTCGCCAAGGGGCACGAGACCGACTTTCGGAAACCGGCTGGGCCCGAAGTCAAGGCCCAGAACGAGGCGATTGCCAAGCCCGAAGCGGATCTCGCCCCTTCGCGTCCGGCACCGGAATCCGCCACGGAAGCGGTCGGCGCCGGTGCCCTCGAGCCTGCGACCCTTCCGACCGACACGCTGAAGCCCGAGATGACGAAGGAAGAAACGAAGGAAGCGCCCATGCCCCCCGCTGCCCAGGAGAACGCCGGAACGATCGGCAAGGTCGGGGCGCTCGACGGGCCTCTGCTTCGCTTTCGCCCCGAGGATCAGTCGTGGGACAAGCTCAAGGCTCAGTCGAACCTGAAGGCCGGCGATCTGCTGGTGGGCCTGGACCCTTACCGCAGTCCTCTCGAGATCGGCGACGGCCGCCTGGTCCTGGTCAAGGATACCGAAGTCCGGCTTCAAGAGACGCCGCCGGGGCTGGCCGCGCAGTTCGAGTTCATTCGAGGCCGGATCGTGCTCCAAGCCGCGGAATCCGGAGCGCCTTACGGGGTAATGGTGAACAACGCGGTGCTCAAGGTCACGCCTCCCACGGGGGCGTCCATCGGTCTGGAACGGATCGTCCGGTTCTCCGCGGGCGACGCCAAGCCCGCACCGCCCGCCATCGTGATCTACGCGCCCGGAGGGGAGCTCAAGCTCGAGACCTCCAGTGGCTCCGAGACCCTTTCGGGTCCCGAGGTGGTCCGGTTCGTGCCACCTGGAACCTTCAGCGACAAGGAAAAGCTCCCCTCGCCGTCATGGGTCACCGAGACCACCCCGCCGATCCTCGAGCAAGAAGTCGGCCGGCTCTTCGCCCGGTTTTTCCGGGAAGACCAGCCGCCCTTGCCGAACCTCGTCGAGGCGGTGGAGGCGGAACGACCCGAAATTCGCCGGTTTGCCGTCGAAGCGCTTGGCTCAATCGGAGAGATCAACCTGGTCGTCGCCGCCATGAACAAGCCCGGCGATCCCCCCGTTCGACTCGCCGCCATTGACCATCTTCGAGACATCCTCGCCCGAGGCGGCGAACCGGCCACGAAACTTCACGAGGAACTCGTCCGCGCCGGTGGCGGCGATGCGTGGGCCAATGAAGTCGAAAAGCTGCTCGTCGGCTTCACCACGGCCGAATCCCAGGACGACGCGACCGTGACCAAGCTCGTGCAGCTCCTGAAGCACAACGACGTGGGGGTCCGTCAGCTCGCCCTGATCAACTTGATGGCCATCTCCAAGCGGGGCAATGCCCTCGGCTATGATCCCGACAATCCCGACCAGGGGGACGGTCTGAAAGCCTGGCAGGAGTTACTCCAACGCAAGGAGATCCGACGACCGGCCGAGACCAAGGCAGCCCCTTGATCGTCCTCGCGATGTCTCGGGCCCGATCGCTGGTCCAGAACTGTGACGGGACGGTCGCCCCGATTCCCTTGGGGCGATCGTCCCGCTTCGCGCTGTTTGCCATCGCTCCTTGAGCGGAACCGAAGACCGTCCGTGTTCAATATCTCAACCGAGGCGCCTTGAGACCCGAACCCAGGTGGTGCGAGGAGTCGGACGGCGCGGTTCCTTGCTGCTGTCGAGCCTGCCGCATCGCGGCGGCGAAGGCCTCGGTCAAGGTCGGTCCGCTGGCCTTCCAGGCCGCCCCCGGCCGGTGAATATGGACGACAAAGGTCGGTCCCTCGGCGCTTCGCTCTCTCCGATGCCACACGTCCCAGCCGGCTCCCCGAAGCCGTTGGGCGAGCAACTCCCAGATAAACATGGTGTGGACTCCTGAGGATCGTGGGAGGTCACGTTCACCGTAGCCGGAACCGGAGTCCTTGAGCCTCCAGACCTGACTCGGTCGATTGTGCCTGTTAGAAGAAGGTCGGCCGAAAACTCGGGAGACTCCAAACTTCTTGAGAAAATTACCCAGATTCTCATAATGACCCGGTCCTGGAACCAATAACAAGGTCTCCACACACACATTCCATCGTGCGATCTGTCTTCGGAGGAAATCTGGTGCCCGATTCTTACCAGGCCTATCTCGACGTGGCGGAAGCCGCCGCGCGCATGGCCGCCGAGATCCTGCTTGACGCGTTCGGCAATGTGACCGGCCGAGAAAAAGCCCCTTTCGACCTGATCACCGACGCCGACCTCGCCAGTCAGCGCTCGATCGCCGCGACCCTCGCTGAGGCGTTCCCCGACCACACCTTGCTCGCCGAGGAAGACGGCGTGGTTCCTGATCCGGACAAGCCCTGGCGATGGATCGTCGACCCGCTCGACGGCACGGTCAACTTCGCCCACGGGGTTCCGCTCTGGTGCGTCTCGATCGGCCTGGAGCATCAAGGCGAACTGGTCGTCGGCGTGGTTCATCACCCGGTCAATCGCACGATCTTCTCGGCCGCGAAGGGGCGGGGAACCACCCTCAACGGCCGGCCGGTTCACGTGAGTCAGACCTCGAGGCTGGCCGAGAGCCTCATCGCCACCGGCATGCCCACGCAATTCGAGAATGACGCCGAGCGGCAACTCGCCTGGTTCCGACGGTTCTCGACGGGAACCCATTCGGTTCGACGGACCGGATGCTCCGCCTGGAACCTCGCGATGGTCGCCGCGGGCGGGTTCGACGTCTGCTACGGCTCGGACCTGCATCCCTGGGACGCCGCCGCGGGTGTGGTTCTCATCCGGGAGGCGGGGGGACTCGTGACCTCGATGGATGGAACCCCGTACAATCTCTATGGAACCGGTGGGATTTTGGCGACCAACGGCCGGCTCCACGACGAGTGCGTGGAGGCCATCCGGAGTGCCTGGCCGCCTTCGAAGGCCCGTTGACCTTTCGGCTCGGGCCGACTCTTCGCGTGACCTTCGACCGGGAAGGATGGTATAGTTCTAACGTCCTGCCATCGACGCATCGAGGAGCAGGCCCGGCGCGGGTTGCCGAATCCAACCCGAGTCGGCCGTCACTCGGTTGATCACATCGTCTTTGGAATCGACACGTTGCTTCGAGTCGACGGATCAGCCATTCGCCGAGTCCTGGCGATCGCGGCCTTGTTGGCGTCTCCCGCCCTCGCGGTGGACGACGCGCCTCACGCCGCCGACGCGCCGAAGTCTCCCCAGGAGGCGGTGAATACGGAACCGCCGAGCCAGACGCCCGTCTACCTGTTTCTCAATTCGGCGGCCGATCTCAACGCCCTCTGGGTCAAGCTCAGCAACCCGGATTTCGTTCTGGTCGAGTGGGCCAAGTATCAGGCACTCCTTCAGCACGCCCGAGAGGACGAGGCCAGCGAGGCCCGCGCCACCGGCGTGATCGATGCGATCGACATCCGAGGTGATGTCCGGGGCGATCTCGCCGATCTCGAGATCGTCTACCGCATCGCGCTGGCCTCAAACGGCCCGAGCTGGGTGCCGATCCGCCTCGACTCGCAACCGGCGGTTGTCGACGCCCGCGAAGGGGACCTGGAACTCCCGTTGCGGGTCGTGAAGGGGGGGATCTGGCAGGTCGAGCTTCAAGGTCTCGGCCGGCATCGGGTCCGCGTCTCGTTGAAGGCGAGAGTCCGATCGACGCCGGAGGGGCCAAGGCTGGAACTGGCGATTCCGGAGGCGGCCTCGACCCGCCTCGACATCCTGGCCGACCCCTCGGTGGTCGAAGCCCGTGTCGTCGGCGGCGAGCCGATCGCGGTCAAGCCGGTCGAAAACGCTCGGAGTAGCCGACTCTCGGCCAATCTCACGCCACGATCCCGCCTGGAGCTGACCTGGAAGTCGCGAACCGACGAGGCGTCCGAAGGTCCTCCACTGCTGACCGCGCAGGGGGAAATGTCC
>CAZRGV010000049.1:33941-34829 GCA_964599655.1 uncultured Isosphaeraceae bacterium
GAGGTCGAGCGTGCTTCGGTTCGCACTCAGACCACGTTCGATATTCGTTCGGAGCGCGGCGTCGCGCGCGCGCTTCGGCTTCGGCTCGACCCCTCGGACGAGTTGATCAGCCTGGATATCGACGGGCGCCCCCTCGCCACCGAAGGGCCCCGTCTCGAATCGTCGGCCCCTTTGACGTTGACCTTGCCCGAACCGATCCGGCCCGACGCGTCCCGCAAGCTCACCATCACCACGAGACGAACCATTCAGCCGGGTCATGCCTCGCAATTGAGCTTCCACGGTTTCCCGCTCCTCGATCTGGCCGCGCAATCCGGGCTGATTGCGGTGGCGCAGGTCGGCGAGCTCTGGGTCAGCGGCACGGCGGGTCAAAACCTCCGCCAGATCGACCCCAGGAATCTTCAGCCGGCGTCGCTGCGCGTTCGCCCCTCGATCGTGCTCGCCTACCAGTTTCTCGATCAGCCCTTCGACCTCGATTTGCAGGTCGATCCCTCACCCCCATGGGTCCGGGTCGAGTCGAGAACCACGGTCGCGCTCGAGGCTCGAGGGGCTCAGGTCGATACCTGGTTTGATTATCAAATCTCTCGCGGTCGCGCCTTCGAGGCCCGCATCGCCATTCCCGAAGGCCTGACGCTCAACAGCTTTGGTCCGGACGCGACCATCACCTCGGCCGAGACGTTGCCCGAGAAGCCAGGCGACCACATGTCCGGCTCGAAGGTGCTGGTGCTCCAGCTCTCCTCGAACGCCCGGGAAAGCGGCGCCTTCCAGATTCACGTCTCCGGCTGGCAGCCGATCGACCCCTCCGATCTCGTGAGAGTCGCGCTCTTCCGCCCGCTCGGCGTGTCGTCTCGAGGCGGCCGGCTCGCCGTGGTGACGTCCCGCAACGTGACC
>CAZRGV010000049.1:34839-38977 GCA_964599655.1 uncultured Isosphaeraceae bacterium
ATCGGGGCCCGCAAGATGGAGGCGTTCGCGGCGGAACTCGCCGACGTCAGCCACTTTCCGCCTGCCGGTGGCGAGCCGCCCGCGACGATGCTCAACGTGGCGGGCCGAACCGTCTCGTCGGGTCCAGCCACGCTCTGGCTCCAGCACGACCAGGATTCGGGCGCCTTGCCCCTTCGCGTCAACGTCCGGGCTATGACACTGCATCACGAAACGACCCTGGAAACCGTGATCGAACGCCGACGCGCTGAGGTTCGGCAGGACTCGGTTTGTCACATCCACTTTGGGACGCTCCGGCAGATCGACGTGCTCGTACCCAAGGCCATCGAGGGCAAGTGGGAACTCGATCGCACGGAGGTTGCCCAGCGCGATCCGCTCGGCCCCACGCCGGACGGTAGCCTTCGCTATCGCTTGACCCTGGCTCGCGAGGTTAGTGATCAGCTTCGGCTCCGATTCCGGTTTCCCCTGGAACTCGGCTCCGGCCTCGTTTCGGGAACCCCAACACGATTAACCATTCCCGCCATCCGCATACTGGAAGGGGAACCGACGTCGATGACCGTCCGGGTCTCGGCCGATCCCGGGATTCAGCTCGAAGGGGTCGGAGCGGGTTGGAACCCTCCCTTCGAGAACGATCCTAACCTGCCGCAGACCAGTGGTCCCCCGCTTCGACTGGTTCGGAACGTCCAGGGCGCCGAGGCGATCGAACGCCCCTCGCTGGTGGTGGCCACAGCGCTGGCCGTGGCCAGTTTGCCCCGCCTCGTCGCACCGCGGCTCTGGCTCCGAACCGTCGAAGGCCCCGACGGCACGCTTCGCGGCTCGGCCTGGTACTGGGTCGTAGATCACGAATCGTCACTCTCGGTTCAGCTCCCCGAAGGAGCCGAATGGGTCCGCGTTCGCGTCGGAGCCGACGCCGTTCCCGAGATCGAGAAGCTCTCGAATCCGCGGAGCTATCGGTTGCGCTTTCCCTCGCGGACACCTCTCGGCCCGATCCTGGTCGTGCTCGAATACCTGGTTCCCGCCGGGAAAGTGTCGGCGGACTGGGGCGCGCCCCGGCTTCTCGGTGGAATCGTTCAGCAGAGCCTGTGGGAGGTCCGGCTGTCTTCCGGCAGGGCGCTCGTCGGAGTTCCCCCAGGCTGGTCAGACGAGAATGAATGGTACTGGGATTATTACGTTTGGAAGCGTCGTCCCCGCCTCGGCCAGGAGCGGCTTGCCGCCTGGGTCGCTGGTCCATTGTCGCACTCGAAGCTCGCCCTGGACACTGCGGACGAGCTTCGAGGCGGCTATCACGGCTACCTCTTCGGCCGGCCCGGAGAACCTTCCTCTCTCCGTCCCCGGGTTGCCTCAAGGGCGGTTCTCGTGGGCGTCTGCTCGGGCTCGGTACTGATCGTGGGATTAAGCCTCGTACTCTTCCGCCCGCCAGGAATCCTTGTCGGGCTCTCCGCGCTGGGGCTGGCGCTGGCGTCGGCCATTGTTTGGGATCCCAGCGTCACCTTGCTTGGGGTCCAGGCGTCGTTTGTCGGCGTGATCCTGACGATCGTGGCCGCTTGCACTCAGCGCTTCGTGGATCGTCGCGGGTCGAGACATCCCAGGTTCGCCGAGACGAGCGGCTCAACCCCGTCCGCCTCGACTCCTTCCGCACAGACACCTCTCAGTGCGCCCGAGCCTCGAGACGAGAGTTCGACGGTCGTTCGCCCTCGCGCGCCGGGAACCACCGTGGAACACGTCTCCGTCTTGCCGCCCGGGCTGGGCGGCGGCTCGCCGGCGATCGACTAGGTTCGGATCTGCGTTGGCCGAGGTTCTGATGAGTCGGCTCCTCCCGCGATTGGCGATGTTGACCGTAATCCTCGGACTGGCCGGAAGCCTCTCGAGCTTCGCCGACGACACGCCCGGCCTTCCCGACGTGGTTCGGCTTCGCGTGCCGTCCGGCAAGGTCACGTCGTTCTTCCCGCCCAATAGCCCGCTCCGTGTCATGCCTCGCGACGAGTTCGAGACGCTCGTCGCGAACGCGCGACGCAACACCCTGCGACGGCAACAGCAAACCGCCCCACGGCTCGTTCGCGCCCATCATGAGGCGCGCTGGGAGGACGGCCACTTGATCGGCCGTTCCCAACTGGTCGTCGATGGTCCGAAGTCACCGCCCGCGATCTTGCCCCTCGAACCCTGGCGCCAGGCCCTCAACCCATCGCACAACACAACGATCCGCGCGCTCGACGATGGACGGAGCGCACTCTGGCTGACGTCCTCCACGCGATCGTCGATCGAACTGAACTGGCGACTCGACGCCAGGTCCGGTTCCGACGGCCGGATCTTCGAGCTCGGCTTTCCTCGGATTGACCTGCAAACCGTCCGGCTCGACCTGCCCGAAGGCTTGGTGCCGGAGGCCTCCATCGGGGTCCGACAAGGGCCCGAGCCAGGCCCCACGCCCGATCGCCGAAGCTGGCGCCTCGATGGTCCGGGCGGCCCGTTGACGCTCCAACTTCGCTCGACAACTCCCATCGTCTCGAGCGTGTCGACACCCCGGTTCTGGCTTAGGGGCAACACGCGCGTCACCGTCAACGATGCCACCGCCCGCTGGGAGGCTGACTGGTCGCTCGACCCCGGACCTCACGGACAGCGCCACTTCCGCTTCGACCTCGATTCAGGACTCCAACTCGTCGACTTGACCGGGCCCGACGTCGACGGATTCCAGTCGGAACTCATCGGTGAAACGGTCCGTGTCACGGTGCGGCTGGCCGAAACCGGTTCCGGCCCAACGCGGCTCCAAGTGAAAGCCCTGGCCAGGGTGCCCGACGTGGGCGCCTGGACGGTTCCCTCCGCCAGACCGCTCGATTCGGTCTGGACCGGTGGCCGGGCGAGTCTCTGGATCGGACCCTCTCGGATCGTCGAGACCTGCCGCGACCGCGCCGGTCATCGCGTGTCGATTCGCCCCGAGGATGCCGAGCGACCCTCTCGGGAGGGGACGCTCATCGCCTTCGAAACCGCGTCACCTGGCTCGATCGCCGAGGTCGTCTTCCGAAAACCCTGGCTCGACGCCGCCGCCGAGGTTCGGGGCCAATTGATGCTTGGCCGGGACGCCCCGAAGATCGAGGCGACCATTCGCTGGAAGGTCGATCGGGGGCAGCTTTTGGCTCTTCCCCTGGACCTTCCTCAAGATTGGACGTTGGATCGGATCCAGATTCTTGGACTCGATGAACCGACAAGCTGGCGCGTGGAGAACCAGCCAGGGTCGCGAACCCGTGTCGTGGTTCAACCGCCCGCCTACCTTGATACCGCCAATCCGATCGCCCTTTCGCTCACGGCCACCGCCATCGGGCCTCGAACCGGCCCGATTCCCATGCCGAGAATCCAACCCGTCGGGGTGCGACTCGCCGAGGACCTGTGGGTGGCCCGCGTTGAGTCAGCCTATACCGTGCGGCCCACTCGCGCCAGAGACCTCGCGTGGCTTGATCCGGCTGTCGTTTTTCCCGAACCTTCGTCGTCCGCCCGACCGAAAACCGCTCCGTCCCACTCGTCGCTCGCCTGGCGATGGACCAGTCCCGACGGTGAAGGGACTCTCGAGCTGCAACGTTCGGCAGCGCCGCCACGAGGCGAGTGCTGGGTCGTCGCCGACCTGGATGCCAGCCGGCTTCAGGTGGATTGGTTCCTCGTGCTCGATCAGGTCTCCTTCGACTGGAACTCGCTCCCCGTCGCCTTCAACGAGCCGCTCGATCGCGCGCCCGACTGGCGCGTGTTGGACGACGAGATGGGCCCTTCACTCGTGGCAAGCCCGCTCGAAGAGTCCTTGAGGCAACGCCTCGGTCTCCCAGCCGGACGCGGACCAGCGTGGTCCCTCGAACTGCCCCGGCGAGAACAAGGAAAGCGGCTGCTCCTGCACGCGAGAATGTCCTCCCCCTGGAACGGCGAGGGTTCGATCCCGCTACCGCTTCTTCCGCCCCAACTTTTGACTCGTGGCGGCGTGCTCGTCACGTTGGATCGATCGTTGCGGTTGCGGTTCGGGTCGACCGGCCTGCGAATCGCCGACCGCGATTCGACCCGCTCCGCCTTCACCGAGACGTTTCCCGGCGGCTCCGAGGACGCGTCGCTTTCGAGCCTCCATCGGCTGGTTCCGTGTTTCGCCTCCGGGCCGACACCCGGCGGCCTC
>CAZRGV010000050.1:0-38742 GCA_964599655.1 uncultured Isosphaeraceae bacterium
ACGCGAAATCGGAAGCCGTCCCCCTCCGGCCAGCAACCCAGCGTCGGATGCCAGCCGGTCGCCTCGTCCCAACCTGATCGGGAACGGATTGCGGGGCGGGTTGATGGCGACGAAGGGTCGGCCTGATCGTGCGACATCAACAAACACTCTCCGAGCGCGCGTCGTGCGAGTCTACCCGTGGTTCTGTCCCAGGCTAACCTTCCGTGGCCGAAGTCTCAATGCGACGAGCCGAAAAGTCGGGCTCGAGGAGCCCCGTGAACGCGATAAGTCTGTTCAGTTCCGATTCGAGTGTCGCGTCCAAGCGACACGAAGGATCTGGGAAATCGAGGCGCGCTTGCTTCGGCGAGCGATCTTGTTAGGATGATCAAGTTCGCCTCTGAATCAAATGGAGCCCTCTGCCATGCGAAAGGCCGTTGACCGGCGGATTCGCGCGGTGAAAGAGATCGGGTCCGATCCTGGAGCCCTCTTATGAAGTCGTTCGTCCTCGGGCTTTTTGGGCTGATTCTCGTTGGCAATGGACCGGCGCGGGCTGATTTTGTGCTTTACGATGGAAGCAAGAACACGACGCCAGGTCAGCAGGGCTGGATTTATTTAACGAATCCGCAAACCGGCTCGAAAGCCGTCGAGTCGCTCGACTCGGGATCGACGGTTCTCGACACCACGGCGGAAACCGGCGACATGGCGGGCTATTTCAGCAAGGTTCCGCTGCTCGGCTCGTTGCCGCAGATGCCCACGCTCGACCGATCGCAGGGGTACACCGTTTCGTTCTCCGTCCAGATCGATTCGGAGTTTCACACGGGAAGCGACCGCAACGGCGACGGCGTTGACGACCGTTCCGGTTTCAGCCTCATCGCGCTCAGCCAGGATTTGAAGGGGATCGAACTCGGCTTCTGGACGGACCGGGTCTGGGCTCACTCCGATGCGTCCGGATTTCCGCAGGCGGAGCATGCCGCGTTCGACACGACCAGGATGGCGAACTACGAGCTTTCGGTACTCGGAGACTCGTACCGATTGTTCGCCAACGGTGTGGAATTGCTCGATGGAACGCTTCGCGATTATTCGGCGTTTGGCCTGCCGTACAACCAGCCGAGCTTCCTGTTCCTGGGTGATGACACGAGTTCGGCGAACGCGAAAATTCGCCTGGCCCAGGTTTCGGTACGGCTCTCGCCGGTTTCCGAGCCGTCGAGTCTGCTGCTCCTCGGTGTCGGAGTGATCGGCGGAAGCCTCGTCCGCGCCCGGAAGGAGGGCGTCGGACGTTGACGAGAATCGGTTGATCGTGGCCTCGGGCAGAGCAGGGCGAGGCACGGCTCGAGTTATTCCTTTTCGACGGGAATGATTCGAATCCGCAGGTCCTTCGGCTGACAGAGCCGATGGATCTCCGTCGTCTCGGGCCGAGTATCGGGCTCCAGCACGGGGTGTGCCGTCGCCGGGTCGCGAGCGATCTCCCGACGCCAGGCCGCGTAGTCGGACTGATTTCGCTTGCGAACCAGGTCGTACACGGTTCGAGCCAGCCGGACGGTGGGGAAGACCGCGTTCGTCGAGAGATCAAGCCCGCGCGACAGGTCCTCCTGACTGACGACGGCCACCTGGACGTCGTCCGGTTCGCCGGCAAGGCGAGCCAGCAACCGATAACGGCCTTCGGGCAGGCCGGTCACCGCGAGCCGGTAACGGTTGAGCCGGTCGGCCACCTTCTCGATTTCGAGGGAACGGCGGTCCCAGGTGTCGGGAATTGGCATGGGCAAGGGGGATTTCCAAGTCAACGCAAGCCCCTCCTGGTCGTGGGTCAGGTCTCGAACGTCGCCGGCCTCCGTCCGAAGCGTTCGCGCGTCGATCTTCAACTCGGCGCAGGTCGAGGGGGCCTGCCAGTCGAGGAGCAAAGATTGGGCCATCAGCCAATGCCCCGTCTCGTTCGGGTGCACCGCATCCCCGGCGAGGTAGTAGCTGACATCGCCGGTCCGCCGACGTTCGAGGTGGGTGTTCATGGCGGTGTGCAGATCCACAACCTCAATTCCTTCGTCGCGAAGCGTCCGAAGCCACTGACTGTACCGATCGAGCGTCCGGTCGTAGTCGACCGCGGGAAACTTGTAGCCGAAGTCCTTCGCCAACGGATCGCCGACCTGTCGGCGATAGGGGTCGAACGGAGGCGGTGAGAGGATGACGAGTCGAGCGTGGGCCTCGTTGCGGGTCCGGTCGATCAGTCGCCGCACCCCAGCCTGAAACTTGGCGAACCGCGCCTCGTCAAAGGGGTGATAGTTCCCGTCGTTCATCCCGAAACAGGCCACCACGACGTCGGGCTTCCACGCGGCGACATCACGGGTGAACCGGTCGTGAGCGTAGGGCCGCCTCGGTTGATGATCCGGCTCGCTGGTGCCGGAAATCGTTTCGCTGCTAATTCCGTGATTGATGACGGTGAACGAACGGTCGGGAAACCGGGTCAGAAGAAAGACCTCGACGTCGGTCACATAATGTCCCGCTTGCGTGATGCTATCGCCGAAGAAAACGATCCGCTCACCTCCCTGGAGCGCGAAGGGTTCGCCGGCACGCGAGGGCCCCGGAACGAGCCCGAATCCAGCCAGGAAAATCCAAGGGAGCCATCGAACGACAAGAGACTGGTCACGGCTCATGACATGCTGGCTCCGTTGAGTGTCTCGTTTGGTTCCACGATTCCGCGTTTTCCCCGTTGAGCCCACCATGATAACCCGGAACCAAACGCGGCGGAACGTTGCGTCCGCGACATCGGGCGACTACCTTGGCTGCGCTGACCAGGGGAACAAGGATCTTCGACGAGGAGTGACAACGCATGCGATCCGCCGTTGGCCCGAGGGTTCGCTGGATTCCGCTCTGCGCGATGGCCGTTGGGCTTCTCGCCGTTGGCGTGCGAGGGCAGGGGGTCGACTACGTCAAGGCGAACTACACCAAGTTCGAGTATCGCATTCCGATGCGAGACGGAACCCGGCTCTTCACGGCCGTTTACGTGCCCAAGGACTCGACCCGGAAGTATCCGATTCTGCTCACGCGCACACCGTACAGCGTTCAACCCTACGGGGTCGATCAGTACAAGTCGGATCTCGGTCCTTCCGAACTCTTCGGAAAATCCCAGTATATTTTTGTCTATCAAGATGTTCGAGGGCGATGGATGTCGGAAGGCGAGTTTGTCAATATGCGGCCCATCGTCGCGCACGGGGATGGGCAGGCCGGCATCGACGAAAGCACCGACACGTACGACACCATCGACTGGCTCTTGAAAAAGGTCGAGAATCACAACGGGAAGGTCGGAATCTGGGGCATCTCCTATCCCGGCTTTTACACGGCGGCCGCTCTGGTCGACGCGCATCCGGCGCTCGTCGCGGCGTCGCCCCAGGCGCCGATCACCGATTGGTTCGTCGGTGACGACTGGCACCACAACGGCGCCTTGATTCTTCCGCACGCCTTCAATTTCTTCTCGACGTTCGGTCACCCGCGCCCCAAACCGACGACCAAGCCGGTCGCGCCACCGTTTGATTACGGAATGCCCGACGGTTACAAGTTCTACCTCGCGATGGGGCCACTTTCCCATGCCGACAAGAACTACTTCCATCAAGACGTTCCGTTCTGGAACGAGATCATGCAACACGGAACCTACGACACGTTCTGGAAGAGTCGGAACCTTCGACCGCATCTGAAACGCATTCGCCCCGCCGTATTGACGGTCGGCGGATGGTTCGACGCGGAGAATTTGTTCGGAGCGCTGGAGACGTACAAGACGATTGAAGCGTCGACTCCCGACGCGACGAACCGGCTCGTCATGGGGCCCTGGTTTCACGGCGGATGGTCTCGAACCGACGGTGCCTCGCTCGGCGACGTTCCGTTCAACTCCGCCACGGCGGCCTTTTTCCGGGAAAAGATCGAATTCCCCTTCTTCGAATCCCTTCTGAAGGGCAAAGACGAGCAAGCCCTGCCCGAAGCCTGGGTCTTCGAGACGGGTCGCAATCAGTGGCGGAGTCACGATGCGTGGCCGCCAAGGAATAGCACCCTCCGGTCGCTCTACCTTCGAGGTCAAGGTCGACTCGCCTTCGAGCCGCCCCAGGAATCGGATTCGAAACGGGCATTCGATGACTATGTGAGCGACCCGAACAAGCCGGTTCCCTTCCTGGACGACATCGAGATTGGCATGACGCGGGATTACATGGTGGCCGACCAACGTTTCGCGTCACGGCGGCCGGATGTGCTGGTTTACCAGACCGAACCCCTGGAGGAGGACCTGACCATCGGCGGGCCGATCGGTGTCGATCTGACGGTTTCGACCTCGGGAACCGACTCGGACTGGATTGTTAAAGTGATCGACGTTTACCCAGATGACTTTCCCGATCCGAACCCGAATCCCAAGGGGGTTCGGATGGGCGGCTTCCAGCAGCTCGTGCGAGGCGACGTGATGCGAGGGAAGTTTCGGAACAGTTACGAGAGTCCCGAACCGTTCCAAGCCGGCGAGCCCACTCGCGTGCGCTTCACCTTGCAGGATGCGTACCACACCTTCCGACCCGGCCACCGCGTCATGGTTCAGATTCAGAGCACCTGGTTCCCGCTGGTCGATCGCAATCCACAGACATTTACCGACATCTACAATGCGAAAGAATCCGATTTCCAGAAAGCCACCCAGCGTGTTTATCACTCTCCCGAGCACGCGTCGAGGTTGGAACTTCGCGTGCTGCCCTGAGCGCGTTTGCCGTTGCGGGCCGTCCCGTCGAGGCCCGTACGGCACGGTCAACGCAGGACGTTCCGGCCGGCGTTGCGTCGATGTTCGTTGACCAACGCCAGGGCGCGGGGCTCTTCCTTGAGGAACTTGACCAGTTGCGAGGCCGTGCAGCCGAGGACCTCGGCGGCGGCCTTCACGTCCATGTCGTGACCTGACAGAACGTCGAGTGATTCGGCCAGCAGCGCCGGGAAATCGTCGTGCTCCGGATTGACGCGGAGCCGGCCTCCCCGGCATCGAGATCGCCAAAGGTCACTCGGTTCATACGACGCATCGAGAGGGCGTCGTCGTGAGATCGCGAGGTTGAGTCGAAGCCGGAACAGGGCCTCATGCCGGTTCTGTTCCTGGCTTCGACGCTCGTTGGCCTCGGCGGTCAGTCCGGTCGGGCGGTGGGTCAGGACCACCGCCGTCTCGACCTTGTTGCGGTTCTGCCCGCCGGGCCCGGATCGCCGGAGGAAGCGCACGTCGCACTCGTCGAGAAGTTGATCGGGCTTGAGGCGGGCGGGATGGACGTCCAACGTGGTTAGAACCTCGGGATGTCGACCCGAGCGCCCCCCTTCATGGCCGACTCATGGGCACAGATTCCGACCATCGTCCAGTTCGCCGAGGTCTCGGCGTCGGGCAGGGCGGGGCGTTCCCCCTTGATCGCGCTGAGCCAGGCGTGAACCAGATGGGGATGCGAACCGCCGTGTCCACCACCCTGAGTGAACGAGAGATGCTGTTCGCCTTCCTCGCTGCTGTAGACCCCCTTGGTCGTGAACCGCTGGATCGGTTCGGGCAGAAGGTGGGCGTAGTCGGGGACCTTGACGCGCTGGGGAATCTCGGGCTCGGGGAGACCCTTGGTGTGGATGACCGGCTCCTCGCCCTCGACCTGCTGCCACTCAAAGCTTTTCTTGCTGCCGTAGGCGTCGAAGCTCTCGCGGTACTGGCGAGCGGTGTCGAAGAGACTGCGCGTCACCTCGGCGCAGACATCGCTGCCCTGGATTTTGAACGTCGCGGTCTCGATGGCGAAGGGGCTGTTGTAGCGGGCGATCAATTCGTCGCGAATCCGTCCCGAGCCATGGCAGACCACGCTCTCGGCCGGTTTGCCCAGAATCGCGAGGCAAGGGCTGACGCAGTGGGTGGCGTACCACATGGGGGGCAGGCCCGGCCAGTAGTCGGGCCAGCCGTCCATGTCCTGCTGATGGCTGCCCCGGAGGAATTGAAGCCGCCCGAGCTCCCCCTTGTCGTAAAGCTCTTTGACGAACAGATACTCGCGGCTGTAAACGACGGTTTCCATCATCATGTAAATTTTGCCCGAGGCGCGCTGGGCCTCGACAATCGCCTTGCACTCCTCGATGCTGGTGCCCATTGGCACGGTGCAGGCGACATGCTTGCCGGCCTTCAGGGCGGCCACGCTCTGCGGTCCGTGATCGGGAATCGGCGAGTTGATGTGCACGGCGTCGACGTTCGGGTCCTTGAGCACGTCCTCGAAGTTGGTGTAGCGCGCCTGGATGCCAAAGCGGTCACCGACCTCGTCGAGCCCCTTTTGCGACCGACGGCAGATGGCGTACATCTCGGCGCCGGGGTAATTCTGGTAGATGGGAATAAACTCGGCGCCAAAACCAAGGCCGATGATGGCCACTCGAATCGGTTTCTCGCTCGCCATGCGAACACTCCTTCACCAACATGGGTACGTCGTCGGCCGGATGCGGCCAGAGTCTTGATCGGGGCTGCCGTGAAGGATAGTCCCGCAAGCAGACCGACGCAAGCGACCGGCGCCCCGGCTTGACTTCCCCGCTCACGGCCGCTATCAAGGCCGGATTGCGCTTCCGAATCTCTGAAAGAACGAACGCTCGTACCTCGTCGACACGAACGGACCCGCCATGAGCCAACAGAGTCCCGCCAAACCCGTGCGAGTCGCCATCATCGGCGCGGGGGCGGTTAGCGACTACCATCACGTTCCCGGTCTGCGACTCGATCCCCGAGCCCTCCTGGTCGCCGCGTGCGACGCGGATCACGCCTTGCTCGAAAAACGCAAGGTCGACTGGGGAATCGATCGCGTCACGACGTCGTACGAGGAACTCTGCGCCGACCCGGACATCGACGCCGTGATCATCGCCACGCCGAACTTCACCCACCGTCCGATCGCCGAGGCGGCGGCGAAGGCTGGCAAGCACATCATGTGCGAGAAGCCGCTCGGGTTGAGCGCGGACGAGGTTCGCGCCATGCTCGACGCCTGCCGGGCAACGGGTGTCGTGCACATGACCGCCTTTACCTATCGCTTCGCGCCGTCGATGCGATACCTTCGGCACCTGCTCAAGTCCGGCGCCCTGGGCGAACCTCGCCATTTCCGCTCCCAGCGCTTTCTCGACTGGCCGGAGACGAGCTGGGGCTGGCGGCAATACAAGGACAAGGCCGGCGCGGGCGACCTGTTCGACATGACCATCCACCGCATCGATTTCGCCCTCGACCTGTTGGGGCCGCTCTCCAGGATCACCGGCGCCGTGGCACGTTTCGCGCCTCGCACCCGGACCAACGACGGCCGCGAGTGCCCGCCTTCGAACGTGGATGACTGGTCGGCCCTGATCGGCGAGTTTCAGTCGGGCGCGACCGGAGTCTGGGAGGGGACCACTCTGGCCAAAGGTTACGGCCGCAAGGGGTTCGGGCACGAGTGGGCGGAAGTCAACGGCTCGGAGGCGTCGGCCGTCTACCGGCTCCACGAGCCCAATACGATCCTCCTGGGAAAGACCGGACAGGATCTCGATACGGTGCCGGTCCCTCCCGAGTTCCTCAAGCCGGAAGGCAGCCCGCGCGACCCCAGCCAGGGGGAGCCGGCGACCGTCTTCCGCTACGACCTCGTTTGGGAGTTCATCTCGGCCATCGTCGAGAAGCGACCGGCCGTTCCCAGCTTCGTCGACGGCTTGAACGCCCAGATCGTCGCCGATTCCGTGCTGGAATCGCACGCGAAACGAACCTGGATCGACATTCCTCCTCCCGAGGCATAAAAATATTCTCTCTGGCAGTCGGTTGGGCTCGATCAGAATCCCCGATCGTGCCAGGACCAGATCCCGTCGAGTCCGTCGGGGAGCCGATGGTTTCACGTCGTCCGTTGGGCCGGATGGGTGAGCAAGGCGCGTCGATCTCGGAATCGTCCGGCCCAATTACGCGACCTCCGCGAGCCACGCCACCAGAAAGTCACCAAACGAAACCGAACGTCTCGAACCAGGAAGGCCGTATCAAACGTCCGATTCCATCGATAAAATCCCTCACACGAGCTGTCACCGGATTTCCTGGCCCCTCGTTTTCTCGACGTGACGGCTCGAAGCGGCGACTCGAACTCTCAGGGCAACATCGGGCGTCGCGTCCGTGAACCGACTTGATCGGAGGTCGAACCCGCATGTCCACTCGTCGCGAATTCCTGGTCGGAACCGCTCAGGCGGTCGGCGCGTTCGCCTTGACCACGCCGGTCAGAGGAAATCCTCGGAACGGAGTTGCAGACATGCAGGCCGAGCGATTCATCAAGGCTCACGAAGAGACGATCCGGCCTCTGGAACGCGCCGCCAATCTCGCGTGGTGGAACGCCAACATCACCGGCAAGGATGAAGACTTCGCCGCCAAGGAGGAGGCGCAAAACCGGCTGGACGCCGCGCTTTCGGACCGGGAACGCTTCGCCACCTTGAAGGCGATCCGGGGCGAAACGATCGACGATCCGCAACGGGCGCGACAGATCGACGTTCTGTACCTGATGTACCTGGAGAAACAGGTCGATCCGGCCTTGCTCAAGAAGATCACGGCCAAGGCCAACGCCATCGAGAAGTCGTTCAACGTCTATCGAGCGAAACTCGAGGACAAGGAGATCACCGACAGCGAGGTCCGTCGGATTCTCAAGGAGTCGAAGGATTCCGCTCAGCGCCGGGCGGTCTGGGAATCGAGCAAGGGCGTGGGCGCGGTCGTCGTGGCCGACCTGAAGGAGCTGGTCAGGCTCCGCAACGAGGCGGCCCGGAGTCTGGGCTTCAAGAACTTCCACGCGATGCAGCTTCAGCTCAACGAGCAGGAACCACAGCAGGTTCTCACCCTTTTCGACGACCTCGACAAACTGACGCGACAGCCGTTCCTCACCGCGAAGTCGGAGATCGACGCCCGGCTGTCAAAGAGCTACGGCCTGACCATCGACGAGCTTCGACCCTGGCATTACCACGACCCGTTCTTCCAGGAAACGCCCGCAGTCTTCGAGGCGGATCTCGACTCGGTGTACGCCAAGACCGACATCCTCAAGCTCTGCCGCGAATTCTACGCGGGCATCGGCCTTCCAATCGACGATGTGATCGCTCGGAGCGACCTTTATGAAAAACCCGGCAAGAGCCCTCACGCGTTTTGCACGGACATCGACCGCGAGGGAGACGTTCGGGTGCTGGCCAACATCGTGCCCAACGAGTATTGGATGGGCACGATGCTCCATGAGCTGGGCCACTCCGTCTACAGCAGCAAGAACATCCCTCCGAGCGTCCCGTACGTGCTCCGAACCGAGGCGCACATTCTGACCACGGAGGGCGTGGCCATGTTGTTCGAGAAGTTCAGCA
Organism: uncultured Isosphaeraceae bacterium; assembly: GCA_964599655.1. Taxonomy (GTDB): domain Bacteria; phylum Planctomycetota; class Planctomycetia; order Isosphaerales; family Isosphaeraceae; genus CAZRGV01. The sequence goes on from CAZRGV010000050.1 coordinate 9,292, forward strand.
AGGACGCCGACTGGCTGTTGGCAATGGGGGTCGAGGTTCCCGACCCGAAGTCCTTCGATGAAACCGGCTCCCGCATGCTTCGCAACCATCTCCTGATCTTCTCGCGATGGTGCCAGGTCATGCTGCGGTTCGAGATGGCGCTCTACGAAGATCCCGATCAAGATCTCAACGCCCTTTGGTGGGATCTGGTCGAGAGATATCAAAACGTCCGGCGGCCGGAGGGGCGAAATGCCCCCGACTTCGCCAGCAAGATCCACGTGGTGAGCGCTCCGTGCTACTACCACAACTACATGATGGGCCAACTCTTCGCCTCGCAGGTGCATCACGCGATCGCCCGCGAGGTCCTGAACGGCGTGCCGCCCTCGAAGGCGTGCTACGTGGGAAACCGCGGCGTGGGTGAATTCCTGAAGGAACGGGTCTTCAAGCTCGGCCGAACACGGCCCTGGAACGCGCTGACGCGCCACGCGACCGGAAACGAACTGAATCCCCAGGCCTTCGCGATGGACTTCCAAGGCTAACACGTCCCCGAACGGCCGCGCCTCGAGAGTCATTTTCATCAACCATTGTGACATAATCCTTCACGGCGGTGCGTTCAAAGTGCGAATTCTCCGCGATGTGGACCCGTGGACTCTTGCGGCCCCCCCCATTTGAAAGAAGTTATCATGAAGACGTCTGTTTTTATTCTGATCCTTGGAATTGTCACGTCCACCCTCTCGCCGTTCGCGAGCGCGGGGGAGCCATCAATCCCCGTTGGCGCCGCCCGGGTGGATATCACGCCCGATTACCCGGTTCGGCTCACTGGGTACGTCGTCCGCCAGGTTGAATCCGAGGGCATCGAGCAGCACGTCTTCGCCCGAGCCCTCGCCATCGGGGATGCCGATTCGGGCGGGCCGGTCGTGCTCGTGGCCGTCGAGACCTGCGCGTTCTCGGCCGAAATGGCCGATGAGGTTGCGAAACGTCTCGAAACGAAAGCCGGACTTCCGCGAGAGCGATTCGTCCTCTGCGCCACGCACACCCACACGGCCCCCGCGCTGACGAACGTTCTGCCGCTCATTTTCGGAGAGCCGGTTCCCCCGGAACACCAGGCCCGCATCGACCGTTACACGAAGGAGTTGACCGACCGCATCGAACAGGCCGCGCTCGCCGCGATCGCCGATCGACGTCCCTCGCGGATCGCCTGGGGGCGCGGGTCGGTCGGCTTCGCGAACAACCGCCGAACGATCAAGGATGGCAAATGGGTCGGCTTCGGAATCAACCCGGAGGCTCCCACCGATCACAGCCTTCCGATGCTTCGCGTCACCGACCTCGACGGTCGCGTTCGAGCGGTCCTCGCCGGCTACGCCTGTCACTGCACGGCACTCGACGGCACGGACAATCGGATTTGCGGCGACTGGGCCGGTTACGCCAGCGCGGCCATCGAACGGGAGCAACCCGATGCGGTCGGCCTGATCATCATCGGCTGCGCGGGCGACGCGAACCCGTTCGAACGCGGCCATTTTCCCGCCGCACGCAAGCAAGGGGAGCAACTTGCCGCTGAGGTCCTTCGCCTCCTCGGCACCGATTTGAAACCCCTCGCTGGCCCCATCACCTGCCGGTTTCGACGGATTAGCCTGCCGTTCGACACGCCACCCACGCGCGACGAGTGGATCGAGCGAACCAAGGGGCAGCGCGTCGTCGCGTTGCACGCCCGGTTGAATCTCGCTCGACTCGATCGTGGCGAGACGCTTCCGACCGCCATCGACTATCCCGTCCAGTCCTGGTGCTTTGGGAACGATCTGGCCTTCGTCTTCCTCGGCGGCGAGGTCGTGGTCGACTACGCGATTCGACTGCGACGTGAGCTGGACGCCCGCCGCCTCTGGATCGCCGCCTATGCCAACGACGTCCCCTGCTACATCCCCTCTCGACGACTCCTCCGCGAAGGGGGCTATGAGGTCGATCGGTCCATGTCCTCGTACGACCGCCCGACCCGACTCGCGCCGGCCGTCGAAGAGCTTGTGATCGACGCCGTTCATTCGGTGTTGCCCGAGGCCTTTGCCGCCCCTTCCCACCGCAATCGACCCAACGCCCCTCATTGACGCTACGGGCTCTTTGAGGCGGCCTTCTCCTTCGGCGCGGGTCCAAGCTGGATCGTCGGTCCCATCGGGCGTTGCAGCGGCTTGCTGACCGGTCGCTCCACGGGCCTCGGCGCTCGGTTCGATCCCGGCATGCTGTTCACGGCCAGAGTCGCGAATCCCGCCACGATGAGCATCGTGACGATTCCGATCCCCAGCGCGTGCTTGGGATGGAATTGCAGCACGAGGGTGAAGACCGCGAACCAGACGATTCCCTGCAACACCGTCGTCCCGATTTCCGACGTCAACATCGTGTCAAACGACGTGCGAGTCCACGTCAGCAACGCCGCGAGCAGAAACGAGGCCAGACCGACCTTGAGTCCCATCGCGGGCGTCGTTTCATCATACAGGTATGTCTGGCCATATTCCACAACCAGGAAACAGGCCACGAACAGGATCAGCCAGTAAACGAGAAACGGCAGGACGATCGCGAGCACACTGGTCATTCGAACGTTCCGATGATGCGGGGGAATACGCCAGGCGAGGCGGGGATCGGTGTTCCAGGTTCTCCCGGCATGGTAACGATCGGTGTACGGATTGACCACCGAGCGCTGACAGTTTTTTTCCGGCCCGCTATCATGAGGCGACACGACTCAAGCACCGGCTTCGCAGGGGATACCGTCCATGATCCGCCTCAGCGCCTTCGCCGATGAGATTTCCGCTGATCCCGTGGAACAACTCGACTGCCTTGAAGCGAATGGTGTTCATTACATTGAATTCCGCTCGATCTTCAAAACCAATGTCCTCGACCTCGACCGCTCCCACCACGAGGAATTCCGATCCTTGCTCCGCGCCCGCGGCTTCGGCCTGAGCGCCATCGGCTCGCCGATCGGCAAGATCGCGATCACCGATCCCTTCGAGCCGCACCTCGAACGGTTCAAGATCGCCCTCGACCTGGCGGAGTTCTACGAAACACCAAATATCCGTGTTTTCAGCTACTACATGCCCGCGAACGAAGATCCCGCGAGTTATCGCGATGAGGTGATGCGTCGGATGTCCGAGAAGGCCGAAATGGCCCTTCGCCGTGGGGTGACACTCGTTCTCGAGAACGAGAAGGGGATCTACGGCGACACCGCCGAGCGAGTGGCCGACATCCTCGAGTCGGTCCACTCCCCCGCGCTTGGGCACGCGTTCGACCCGGCCAACTACGTCGAGGTGGGCCAGCCGATCGACGAGGCGTGGAACCGGCTGCGTGGTCGCGTCGTGCACTTCCACGTCAAGGACTACGACGCGAAAACCCACAAGAACGTCCCGGCCGGTCAGGGCGACGGGCAGATCCCCCAGCTCATCGCCGACGCCGTCGCCAGCGGTTACAGCGGCTTCTGCGTCCTCGAGCCGCATCTCGTCGTCGCCGAGAAGAGCTATGGGTTCACGGGCCCCGAACGATTCGGCGAAGCGGCGACGGCCCTGAAAACCGCGCTCGACGAGCGAAAGATCGCCTATCAGTGACTTGAAGACGCTCTCAGGGGAGTTCGAGACGGGGCCGAGCCCGCCCAGGTCTCAACGCTCTTCGGAGGGGATGGGGCGCGAGTCGAGTCGATCGGCCGGTCACGAGAGTGAAGGGAAGCATGTTGTCCCCAGCATTTTCCGAAACCCGACGGTCGATCCCTCGAGCTTGTTGTTGGCACGATGGTGGGTGCTCGCGCGACCAAGGTCGGTTCCGGGTCGCATTGCCGGTGGTCCGGAGTCCGCGCTGGAGACGATAGGCTTCCGCTTCCGTCGAGGGACTTCCGGGCGGTACGATGGTGATTGCGCCTTTTGAAGTGACCATCTCGCGGGAAGTCTCATGCGATCGAATCGGCCGGACCCCTACCACTACGATGTCCTCGTGATCGGCGCGGGCCATGCTGGGATCGAAGCCGCCATGGCCGCCGCCGGGATGGGACGACGCACGGTCCTGCTCACTCTCAACTGCGACGCCGTCGGCCAGATGAGCTGCAACCCGGCCATCGGAGGTGTTGCCAAGGGCCAGATCGTCCGTGAAGTCGATGCGCTCGGCGGCGTCATGGGGCGCATCACCGACGCGACGGCCATCCAGTTCCGCTTGCTCAACAGGGGCAAGGGCCCCGCGATGCACAGCCCGCGCGCCCAATGCGACAAGAAGGCGTATCAGTTCTTCGCCAAGCACCTTGTGGAACAGCAGCCGAACCTGACGCTTCGCCAGGAGATGGTCGAGTCGCTGGTCGTCGAGAACGGCAGGGCGGCGGGGGTCTACTGCCGAGGAGGCGCGACCTATCGGGCGAGGGCCGTCGTGGTAACGACCGGCACGTTCCTGAGAGCCCTCATGCACACGGGAGAGACCAAGACCCAGGGCGGTCGCGCGGGGGATGTCTCCGCCGATGGGCTCTCGGGTTCGTTTCGCGAGCTGGGCTTCGAGCTCCAGCGGTTCAAGACCGGCACGCCCCCGAGGCTCAACGGTCGAACCATCGACTTCGCCGGACTGGACGCTCAGCCAGGCGACGCCGATCCCGTTCCGTTCTCCTTCCTGACCGACCGGATCGACCACGCGCAGCTCGACTGCCACATCACGTACACCAACCCCGAGGTCCACGAACTGATCCGCTCCAATTTGCACCGAGCCCCCATGTACTCGGGCCAGATTCAGAGCGTCGGGCCGCGGTATTGCCCCTCGATCGAAGATAAGGTCGTCCGGTTCGCCGATCGGGACCAGCACCAGATTTTTCTCGAACCCGAGGGTCGGAACACCCTCGAATACTACTGCAATGGCATCTCCACCAGCCTCCCTCGCGACGTCCAGGAAGCGATCATCTCCTTGATCCCCGGCCTCGAACGGGCCGAGATCATGCGGTTCGGCTACGCGGTGGAGTACGACTACGCCCCGCCGACCCAGCTCGACCCGACCTTGCAGACCAAGCGCGTGCCTGGCCTGTTCTTCGCCGGCCAGATCAACGGCACGACCGGCTACGAGGAAGCCGCCGCCCAAGGAATCGTCGCGGGCATCAACGCCGCTCTCTCCGTCGACGGTTCCGAACCGATCGTCATCGACCGCTCGCAAGGGTACATCGGCGTGCTGATCGATGACCTCGTGACCCGTGGCGTCGACGAGCCGTATCGCATGTTCACCAGCCGCGCCGAGTATCGCCTCCTGCTGCGGCACGACAACGCCGACCTCCGCCTGACCGAGCTGGGCCGCTCGATCGGCCTGGTGGATGACGAGCGTTGGTCCCGATTCCAGGCGCGAAAGGCCAGGATCGAAGCCCTCCGCGACGCCCTCCGGTCTGTGAGGGTCGACGGAGAACCGCTCGAACGGCTCCTCCGGCGCCCGCCGACCACCTGGGACGACCTGCTCGCCCTGCACCCAACTCTAGCGGACATCGCCAACGGGGACTCGGGTGCCATCGAACAGGTCGTGATCGAAGCGAAATACGGCGGCTACATTTCCAGGCAGGCCCAGCAGGTCGAGAAGTTTCGCCGGCTCGAAGACAAGGCCATTCCCGTCGACCTCGACTATCGGGCCGTTCCCCAGCTCCGGGTAGAGGCCCGCGAAAAATTCAGCCGGGTTCGTCCGCGCTCGCTCGGTCAGGCGGGCCGGATCAGCGGCGTCAACCCGGCCGACATCGCCACGTTGCTGGTCTATCTGAAACGGCGCACCCCGGCGGCTTCCTCCACCCAGGACACGGAGACTCCCTAAGGTCCGCGAAATCCAGAACCCGTTTCGCTGTACCGTTTACCGTGAGATGCGGCTCCGCTCACGCCCCCCTCAACTACCTGGTCGCCGCATGCTCCTCATTTGGGTTGACAGAATGGGAAGGTGCTCTATAATTGGCCATGTCGGTAAACCTGGCAATTCTGTTAGGATTCGCAAGATTTACCGGTTTCTCAGTGAGTCTAGGCGGTCTGACAGTCTTGGTCCTGCGCGAGGGGCGCGCGGGCTGGGGGTTGTCACGAGCGGGGTCATGTCACGGACGATGGCCAGGCGACCGGCGGGAGGACTCAGGGAACGAACCCTGCCGGGTCGACGAGCGACCGAGCCCGCGGTGGCTCGCTAGATGGGACTTACCCGACCATGAAGACCGTGTTCACGACGGGGGAAGCGGCGAAGATCTGCAAGGTGAGCCAGCAGACGATCATTCGCTGCTTCGACTCAGGCCAACTCAAGGGGTTCCGCGTGCCGGGTTCCCGGTTCCGTCGGATCCCTCGCGAGGCGTTGTATCGGTTCATGAAGGAGAACAGCATCCCGACCGACGCGCTGGAAAGCGGTCGGCGTCGCATCTTGATTGTCGACGACGACCCGGCGGTGGTTGAGCTGATCACCGACGTTCTGGCCGCCGACAGCCGGTTCGAGACCCGCGTGGTCAACAACGGATTTGGCGCGGGAATGCAGGCCAAAGAATATCATCCCGACCTGATCATTCTGGACGTGATGCTTCCCGACATTAACGGGAAGGCGGTCTGCGAATTGATTCGCTCGGACCCGACCATGTCGGACATCAAGATCATCGGCATCTCGGGGATGGTCGAAGAGGACAAGATCCAGGAGCTTCGAGACGCGGGCGCCGACGATTTCCTTCAGAAGCCGCTCGACATTGATGAACTTCTCCGTCGGATCTGCCGACTTCTAGATATTGAGTCCGAGACAACCGCCTGAGGACGGCCGCCGGGCTGGAGGCCCGGGGTCTGGCTCGAGGTACCGACCGATCCTGGGTCCTCGAGCAGGGAAGGAGCCCGCCCCGTTGCGAACTTGCCCGTCCAGTCACCGTGTGCGCGACCTTCGCCGCCGGGTCGAACGGCTGGAAGGGCTTCCGTTGCGTCCGGCGACGGTCCGTCAACTCCTCGCGGACGTTCTTGAGAAGCCGGGTCCGATTCCGCAGGTCCCTCTGCCCCGGATCGTCGAAAACGACCCTGGCTGGGTTCTTGCCCTGCTGGTCGAACCGCGAGGCAAGGATCCCCTGGAACTGATCGACGAGCGCCCTTGGTGGCCCTTGTCGTCGCCAGAGGGGCTCGCCGCCGTCGATCGTCTCTGGAGGCATGGCGTGGCGGTGGCGTGTGCCGCGCGTCGGCTCGCCCAGGAGGCGGGCCTGGCCGTCGTCGAGCACGTTGGCCGAGTGGGCCTCCTTCATCAACTGGGGCTCTGGGCCCTGGCCGCCGTCGATGCCGACTTGCTCGCTTCGATTCTGGAAGTGCCAGGCCCTCACGCGCGTCGAGAGGCCGAAATCGCGACCCTCGGAACGGACGCGGCCACGCTCGGTCGGTCGCTCGCCGAGCGTTGGGGCTGCGATGCGGAACTCGTTGACGCCGCATGGCTCCACGCCGACCAAGACGGTTCGCTCGACGTCTGCGCCTACCACCCCGAGCCTCTCCACCTCATCCAGCAAGCCCGGGCGTGGGCCGATCGCACGCCCTGGTCCCTCTCCACGGAGAAAAACGAAGCCCCCACGCCGGGTGATCCTCGACTCCGACTGCTTGTGGCCGAAGTCCAGGTTCGTTGCGGATCGGGGCTCGTCGATCGAGACGTCTCCGCGCGGGAGGAGTCGCTTTCCAGAGCCCACGCCCGCCTGATCCGGCGGATGCTCCGAATGGAACACGAGGCGTCGAAAGACCAGCGACTGATCGAAGCCTTATCCGGGGCGAAGCCATCGGATGGCCCGGAAAGCTGGGCCGAGCGAGCCGCGATGGCCTGGTGCGCCACCTCTGGAGTCGCCGCGGCCCGCGTGATCTGGACGTCCAACGCCTCGACCAAGGAAGAGGCTCCAAAAACGCCTTCGAGGAGCGCGGGACGCCCCGCGCCTCACGTTTTACCGCTCCGAGCGGCCGGTCAGACGCTCGCCGAGATTCATCTCTGGCCCGACGACTCGGAAAGCCAACGGCCAACGGATCTCCGAGGCGCGGCCACGCTGAGCGCCTGGGAGGCCTGGGCCGCCCTGGTCGCCGATCGGGATCGCCTCGCCCGTCGACTGGAAATGGTCGTCGCGGCCCATCAGCGCTCCCTGGAACAGCACGCGAACCGACGGCAAGCCGATCGCCTCGACGGGCTCGCGCAGTTCGCCGCGGGCGCCGGCCATGAACTCAACAACCCGCTCGCCGTGATTCTCGGGCGCGCCCAGTTGCTTCTGGCTCGAACCAACGACCCCGAATCGGCCAGGTCGTTGCGAGCCATCATTGCCCAGACGCAACGGGCGCACCGAATCCTTCGAGACCTGATGTATGTCGCTCGCCCGCCGACCCCCCGGCCCCGGCTCTGCCAGCCCGAGGAAATCGCTCGAACCTGCCTGCGCGACCTTCAAGCCGAGGCCGAAGCCCGGGGCGTCCGGACGCTCCTCGAAGTCCGTGAGAACGTTCCGAGCGCCTGGGCCGACCCCGAAACCTTGCGGCACCTCGCGGATGTGCTTTTGAGGAACGCCCTCGAAGCCACGCCCGCCGGAGGTGAGGTCCATTTGAGTCTCGGCGGAACCCCCCGGCACCTCGTCTGGGAGATCCTCGACGGTGGCAAGGGGATCACCGAGGCCGATGCCAGCCGGCTCTTCGACCCCTTCTTTTGCGGCAGACAGGCGGGACGGGGTCTCGGTCTCGGATTACCCCGAGCCGCCCAGTTTCTGGCCCAAATTGGTGGACGGATCCGCTGGCGCTCCTCCCCAGGTCACGGCAGTCTCTTCACGGTGCACATTCCCCTGGAATCGGCGCCGGAACCCGCTCACATCCAGGTTCCTCATCGCGAGGAACGGCACACAGGCTGAGCAAAGCCGGCACACGATGTGAGCACTCGAAACGCCGTCAAGGGCCGTGAACCCCCTCAAGCGATGTCGGCACCCCAGATCATCGAATCGGCGATCGCATGACAATCGGAACAAAGATAGGTGATATTCAGAGGTTCCGAATAATCCCAGTGGTGCCGTTCGAGGCGCTGGTGACGCCGGCACCAGGTACAGCACCGGGCACGCGGGATGAGCCCCAGTTGCTCGGCCAGCGCCGCCGCGTAACGCGCTGACCGTGTCCGAATTCGACGGGGCCGGGTTGGGTCGAGACTGATGTCGAGATGACGTCGAAGACGGGCGAACTTGGCGTGCTGACGGTTCCGTCGGACTTTTTTCATGTCCTGTTACCCGTGCTGGAAACCCGGAAGGCCACCAAGGACGGCGACACGACGACGGCGGTTCCCACTCCATCGGCGGAGTCCCCAAACGGGAGCATCCGACCGACTCCTGGTAACGGTCATAAGAACTATATCGCAATCCCTGTGCCGAGTCCAGCGTCCCCACGCATTTCCAAGTCAGCAACCGAATGATTCTCAAAACAACGATATTGCTGATCTTATCGACTGTATCGACTTTTTCGCGAAGCGGTTGACAATCGGGATGCCGGACGCAAGGCTTCCCTGACCGCTACTCGGTGGACAGGCCGGGATCTGGCGGCCATACTGACTTTCATCGTACCCCAGGCCCGCGACAGATCGTTTACGCGGACCTCCCGGTGGCATTGGACCCAAGATGATGCGTCCCGAACGACCGAGCCGCGACGAGCATCGAACGCGACGCAGGGAAACGCACCGCCGCGGCTGGTTCCGAGAAACGGCCATGCTCGGCGGCGCCTTCGCGCTCACTCCCTGGTTGGTCCGTGACGGTCGAACCGATGAGGCCGCCTCGAAACCAGGGCTCATCATTCGCAACCGGCAGCCGCTCGACGCCGAATCGCCGGTCGAAATCTTCGACCAGTGGCGAACCCCGAACCCCTGGTTCTTCGTTCGAAGCCACTTCGGGGCGCCCGCGTTGGGGCTGGTTCCCTGGACCCTCGAAATTCGGGGCGAAATTCAGTCGCCGAGGACGCTTACGCTCGAGGACCTCGCGGGATTGGAACAGGTCACGTTCCCCGCGGTGCTCCAGTGCGCGGGCAATGGGCGAGGACTCTTCGTTCCCAAGATCGCGGGTGTGGAGTGGGAACTGGGGGCCGTCGGAAACGCGGAGTGGTCGGGGGTCCGGTTGAGAGACCTGCTCGAACGAGCGGGGCTCAAGGCGGGCGCGAAACACGTCCAACTGCTCGGTTCCGATCGCCCTCCCAACCCGAAAACGCCCCCGTTTTTCCGAAGCATTCCCCTGGAAAAAGCCCTCGATCCGCACACGATCATCGCGACGCGGATGAATGGCGAACCGCTTCCTCGACTGCACGGAGGACCGGCGCGACTGGTGGTTCCGGGCTGGACCGGGAACCACTGGATGAAATGGCTTCGAACCTTGACCGTCTCCACGAACGAGGCGCCGGGGTTCTACCAGCAAACCGGTTATCGGATTCCGAAGAATCCGGTTCCGCCCGGCGAGACCGTCAAGCCGGACGATCTCGTTCCCGTGACGTCGATGAACGTCAAGTCGTTGATCGCCACACCTTCGCGAGGCGCCTTGCTTGCGGAAGGTCGGCAAGAGGTCGTTGGAGTGGCCTGGACGGGCGAAGGGCGGGTCACTCGCGTGGAGGTCTCCGTGGACGATGGAGACTGGGCCTCCGCGACGCTGGAAGGCCCCGACCACCCGTTTGCCTGGCGGCTCTGGCGGTTCCCCTGGTTGGCCACACCGGGGCCTCATACCTTGCGGGTCCGTGCCACCGACTCGTCGAACCAGACGCAGCCGGAAACCTCGCCCTGGAACAAGAGTGGTTATCTCTGGAACGGGATCGACCGGGTCAACTGCGAGGTTCATCGACGATGATCACCCCCCGCGGTTTCACGATTGCCACCGCCATGATCGGCCTGATTGTCCCGGCCCTTCTCGCGAACCCACGATTGCGAGAGGCGTCGGCCCGGATGGTCTCGCCTCGCCAGGACGACGACGAGGAGCTCGCATATCAGCTCGAACTCGGGAAGCGCGCTTTCGAGGGCAACTGCCTGATGTGCCACACCGAGGCCATGGTGAGCCAGCAGCGGATGTCGTCGCCGGCCTGGACCGCCGAGGTCGAGAAGATGATCGGCTGGGGGGCGCCGGTCCCCCCGGAAGACAAGTCGCGACTGATCGCGTTCCTGGCCTCACGCTATCCGGAGGACAAGCCGGCCGCTCCTCCCGAGCGCATGTCTCCCGAAGAGGTGATGGCTCTCGACCGTGTTGAGGAACCGCCGTTTCCCCAGGCCGGCAACATCAACGCAGGATCAGAACTTTATAAGACCCATTGCGCGAATTGCCACGGCGCGAACGCCCTCGGCGGCGATCTGGGAACCAATCTCGTCGAGAAGCCGGTCTTGCTCCGCGAGGCCGAGTTCCATTCGATTCTGCGGGAGGGACGTCGACGAATGCCAGGGTTCTCGAAGGTCCTGACCCCGTCACAGCAAGAGGACCTGCTGGCGTGGCTTCGCGCCCAGCGCGTCGAAACTCAGGGGTTTTGAGACGCCGATTGGGTCAAACGGCTCTCGAATGAGAATCAGCCGAACTGGAATCGCTCCCTGGCCATCAAGGCCGCGCCCAGGATGCCGGCGTCGTCGCCGAGGGCCGCGGGCACGATCTTGATCCGCTGCTCGGGGTCCGCGAGGATCTGCGTTCGCGCGGCGTTCCGAACCAGTTCGAGATAAGGCCCTCCCAGGGCTTCCATCACGCCACCACCAACAATGACGATCTCGGGTCCGAGGACATTGATGAGGCTTCCCAGTCCCAGCCCGAGGAATCTCGCCGCGCGTTGAACCTCGCGAACGGTCACCGGATCGTTCGCGGCGAACGCGGCGGCCAGGTCCTTGCTCTTGAGCCGTTCGCCCTTGGTGTTCAGCTTCTCCGAGAGGCTGGACTCGAGACCCTTTCGAATGGCCTTGTTGATGCGTCGCGCGATCGCGCTCCGACTGGCCAGCGCCTCCATGCATCCCCTTTGTCCACAGCCGCAGCGAGGTCCCCCCGCCTTCACGACGATGTGACCGACCTCGCCCGCGTTGCCCGTTGAGCCGCCGACGACGTCCCCTTGGAGGATGACACAGCCGCCAATGCCGGTCCCCACGAACGCGGCGAGGATGTTCCGATAGCCGCGACCCGCCCCGAGCCGGAATTCGCCGTATCCTCCGACTCGCACATCATTCTGCAAAAGGACCGGTCGCCCGAGCGCTTTCTGTAATTCCGGAGCCAGGGGAAAATCCCGGACATTCATGTTCGAGCTGTACAGGATCACGCCCGATTCCGTGTCGAGTGGACCCGGCGAGCCGACGCCGATGCCGGCCACGTCGGCCGTCGAGAGTCGCGCTTGCTCGAGCGCTTCGAGGATGCAGCCTCGGATCGCTTCGAGAATCGCCTCGCCGCCTTGTTTCGCGGGCGTCGACGTCTTGGATCGGCCGAGGATTTTCTGGTCGGCGTCGATGACCGCGGCCAGAATCTTCGTACCTCCCAGGTCGACTCCGATGACTGGAGCCCCACTCGCCTCAACGGACATCGCGTCCTCCGCTTCCTTCAATCGGCCGGTCTGGCCTGCCGCCCCGCTCCGGCGTCTTTCGATCTTCATCATAACCCCTAAGCCAACTTCGGACGAGTCGAGGCGGCCGTGCGGGAGCGGGACCGCTCGGATTCCCTGGCTTCCTCGCAAACCGTTCGGAGTTCCTTCTGAAGGCCGTGGATAAAGTCACCCAGGCCTTCACGGTTCGCCGGATTTGAGACCTCGACAATCGACTGGATCGGATCGGACCAGCACTGAATCCGTTCGAGGTCGGTCATCTGGTTCAAGTGCAGCCAGCGCGCCAGGCGAGGAATCAGCAAGTCGTTGTAGACCTCGGTGCGCTGGATGATCCAGGCCAGGAATCGATACCGATCGTCCTCGGGGAGCTCCGTCATCGGAAGGGGCCTGATCGTATCATAGAGGACTCTCCAATCGGTCCGAATGTTCGAATGCGGCTCCTCCAGCGTCAACAACGCGTGCAGGCAGCACCATCGGGCAAGCCCGAGGCGCGAGAAGTGGCGGTAGCTTCGTTCACTCTCGCCGTGGAGCGGACGGAGCTCGCCCTCGTGGGGCGCGGCTTGCTCGGTGAGCGAGGGATCGAACGGGTTGGGGGGATGGACCATCCATTCGCGAAGGGGGCGGGCGTTTCGCGTGCCAAACGGATCCATCGGAACCCGTCGGGCCACGGCGTCTCGCAAGTCGTCACGCGCGTCAGGGACCTTGGGGGCGTCCCACCAGGACAGGCGGCCGATAGCCTTGAGGGCGTCCGCGCGGGACGTTACGACGTTCGCCAGATGCGCACCCCGGCAAACGTTTAATGCCAGCTCGAAGAAGCGGGGCATCTCGAAGGGGCCTCGGGTCATCGATCGATCCCAGTCGTCGAGCAAGGCCGGGGCCTCCGAGCCCGTGATGTCGGAGAAACCGCGTCCCAGGTCGGCCGCCAGCACGCGCCAGGCGTCTTGCCGGAACAGGAACTGGCGGAGCGGCCAGGGGTCGAAGTCTCTCCCCCAGCGACACGTCTCGGCGACCATTCGCGAGGCCAGACTTTCCGGGCCAAGGCCCTGATCCGGTTCCTGATCGACTCCCAACGAGTTCAACAGCCTTCTCAGATGGCGGAACCAGGTCTCGGGGTGCTTCCGGAACGGAATGAGCGCCCTCGCCAGCGGACGCGCCAGCTCGTCGAGGTGGCTCGAACCCGCCGCGAACGAACCGTTCCAGGCCCGGCCACACGCGGCGAGGTCATCAAAGAAGGTCGACGAGGTGGCGTCGCCAAGGCGTTCCAGAATCAGGCCGAGCCATCGCGCCTGATCGTGCGAAGGAATCTCGCTCTGCGGAATTTGAAGAAGTTCCTCCGCCTTGCCGCTCGCCCTGGCCTGGGCGATCCGCTCCCAGGAGTCGAGGAGGCGCCGGTTCTCGGGCGAGATGCGAGGCAGCCGGTCGTCCCGTGCCTCCTGGATCCAGCGGCTCAGAGCGGTCGAGGCCTGCGTTGCCGGAAAGAAGCCGTCGATCCGATCCAGGTTCTGCGGCAAGCGTTGCAGGTAGGCGTTCGGCCAGGTCTGATCCGGATCGGACCAGTCGTCCTCGCGCGAGGGGCGGCGGCGATCCTCCGGCCGCTGCTCGGGTTTCAGCCGGAGCAAGAGTTCCTCCACCGCCCAGAGGAACGGCCTTGATCCAAGTTCGGAATCGAGCGCCACGGTCAACGCGACGCGCGCCAGTACCGGCTGGAGAGTCGTCGCGGTCTGGTCGCGAAGCAACCGCCAGTCGTCGGGCTCCCCAGGCGGAACGAACAACCGACGGAGCAGGGGGGTGAGCCATTCCCCCACATCGCGCCTGGGCAACGCCCAATCGAGCAACTCGCTCAGGCGTCGTGCGTAGGGCGCGACATCGACCGAACCGCGGAACCTCTCGAAGGCCTCGCCAAGCAGGTCGGCGAGGATGGGCCGGTCTTTCGGCCGGTCGGCCAGTTCCTCGGCGAGAACGTCCAGAACGGTCGGAAGTAAATGGTCGGTTCCGAGGACGTCCTGAAAGAGCGTTCTCAACGAGTGGACTTGCGGTTTGGGGGTCACGAAGCGAGATGCCTTCAGGGGCAGGAGCCGCGAGGGGGCGACTCGGCCCTCCGCTTCAAGCCAGTTCCAGGTCGACTCCGCGCGGTCGGGTTTCGACCGGAGCAACCCGACCAGAAATCGCGAGTGGACGGCCTCGGGAACACCTCGGAGAAAGCGCCCCACCGCGCCTCTCCAGCGTGGCTCGTCCAGGCCGCCGAACCAGAGCCCCACGACCTCGCCCCAGGCAATCGCCGTCGCTTCGATCGAGGGGGCCGCCTCGGGGGATTGTCTCCCGGCAACGGCTCGATGGGGGCTCGACCACAACTCGGGCATCCGGCTCTGGTCCAGTAGCGCGCCTCGGAGCGAGTCGGAGGCTCCCACCCGTTCGTGAGCAACACGCCACCATGTCGGTGGGAATTGTCTCGCCCAAAAGGCCCCGAGGCGCCGTTCGACGGCCCAATTTGCCAGTTCCGCGAACTCGGCCCGGTTTTCCGCGGTACGCAGTCGCTCGGGATCGAGTCCCACCATCGACCTCAGCCCGAACAGGGGATCCAGCCACCGGCTTTCCCAGACGTCGGCGGTCGAGGCCGACCGCGCCAGTTTCGGCGCGAGGACCGAACAGGTCTGCGTCCAGGCCGCCTTGTCTCGTTGATGGAACCACTCCGCAAGGCGGCGCGCCCAGCGGGCCGGCTCCTCGCGAGGCTCGACGGTTCGACCTCCGAGGTCCACGACAGATCCCAGCGCGAGCAATCGAGCGCGGTCGGGCCGGCAGGTAGGAGCCGTCCCCTGAATCCGGAAACCGGGAAGGTTTTCGGGGCGATCGTCGTAGGTCGAGAAGGTCAGCGCCGGCCGCATGAAGCGCGGAAACGCAAACGTCAACAACGCGACTAGCTCCCCGATTCGACTCTCACCGGGCGGACCTGACTCATCAATCAGGAAGAGGGTCCGCCCCTGTCGGACCGCGTTCGCCAACGCGTTCCAGATCTCGGCCAGGAAACCCGTTTCCCAACAATCCGCAAGAGGAGCGACCGCCTCGAACTCGGGACGCAGCCGCCGTCCGGCCAGCGTCGGCTCCGCGATCTCCAGGGGCTCCAGGGCAACGCCCGCCGTCGGGCGAGGGTCGCTCTCGACCCAGAACGACCAATCGAGGAGTCCCGCCGGCCACTGATCGAGGGCCTCCATCTCGGCGTCGTCCAGTCGCAACCCGTGCGCGAACAAGCCGCCGGGACGTCCCGTGAGCCGGCTCTTCTCCGCGTCCCCCTGGCAAACCTCGTATTCCCTCGCCCGAGGCGCGAGCCAGGCGATCTCGGCCGTTTCGCCGTCCCGCCGATAGCGCAGCGTCTTCGGGCTGACCACCGTGAGTCCCGCCATCCGCACGTTCATCGCCAGATGACGGAAATCGCCGGACCGAGGATACTTACGGCTAATCCTCTTGAGCTGGAAGCCACTCGTCGCGCCCAGTCCATAACCCATCGGGCACTGGGTGTAATAAACCTGTTCCATGCCCCAAATTGTCTCGCCCCCAGGGCGAGCGGTCAACGCCCGGATCCTCCCCGTCGCGGTCCTCGGAACCTCCGGCGATTCCGACCGTCAGGCGGCTCGAGCGGTCAGAACGTTGCTCAACAGTGCGCAATGTTGAGAACAATCCCCCCCTCGCACCGAAGGCCAAGCCGCAAGCCGTCCCCGTGAACCCGATGTTCTCTGCCGACGTTTGTGATGCGTGATACCGTCTTTAAGTCGTTGATACCGTCATAAAGCATTTACGCGAGACAATTGGCACAAAGATTGCGTGAAAGGCCCTTGTTTTCGCCGGCGAGGATTCGTCGCGTTCCAGCGACGGGTTGTTGGCGCGGTCTCGGAACCTGGGGACGTTGGCCACGACTTCGATCGGGGGATCGGAGTTGGACGGGTCCTCGAGGAGTGGGTCTGTCCACAATCCACACCGGCGATTCCACAGGCGCACTGGATTCTCATCAAGCAATCCCGGGGGGGATAATGGTCGCAATGGCATCACGCTCAGTGGATCGGTCTCGGACGGCGGCTCGGGAAAACAAGGCGGCTCGATCCAGCGTTCGCCTTCGTTCCAAATACTCGGCGACGGAGATTCAGAAGGTGGTTTCCACGCTTCAGCTCGCGACGTCGCCGACCCGGCTGGCCATCCTGATCCTGCTCTCCAAGCAACCTCGCTTCGCGGGCGAGATTCGAGAGGAGCTGGGCAACCCGTCTCAGCCATCCGTCAGTCATCAGCTCTCGTTGCTGCGGCATGGCAAGCTCGTCGAATCGCACCGCGACGGCCGCAAGATCCTCTATCGCTTGACCGATGTCGGCCGGCTTCTGGTCGACTCGTTCGGACGCATCGAATCCTGAACGACTCCGCGAATCTCCGCGACCAGACGCATCAACGAGAGGCGATGCATGGCCTTCGAGGTCCCGGCCGCCAACGACTCGGCTCAGAAGTCGATCGGGGCGTACGGGACCAGAGCCATGCCGTCGATCGTCCGCCGTGGATCGTTCCAGTCGTCCTCGTGAAGCCGCTGGATGAGTTGGGTCAGACTCGATCGGAGCCGAGCCTCCAGCGCGGCTCGAAAGAGTTCGTCCGCCTGAAGCAAGTCGGTCTGGCTCCGTCTCAGGAGACTCTCCGACCGGGGTGGAGGAAGTTCTCGACGCCGCCTCATGTGCTCCGCGATCGTCTGGTCGCCTCGGTCGACGGAGAGGAACGTCGTCTCACCCGCGACCGCGGCATTGCCGATGCGGAGGAGCTCGGTCAGATCGCGCGTCGTGCCCTGAACGGCTCGCTGGAGCTCGGTCAGTTCCTGGATCAAGAGGGCGAGTTCCTGGCGCGACATGAGCAGTTCCAGCTCGACGAGCGGAACACCGCGCCATTGGGCGGCGATCCAACCCTTTCGAACCGAGGGGGCCTTTCGCCCCTCGAACCTCGGATCGCGCCTGGGAATCGGCTTGGACTCACCCCGGTGCAGGTCGGCCAGAACGGGCGCGACCTGATCCATGGTCAGCCCCTGGCGATTCGTGTACTGCACCAGCTTTCCTTCCGCCTCGGCCTCGGCGAGCGCGGCCAGCGAGAGGGCGTGCTTCACCCGGTCGCGAATCAGGGCTTCGAGGCGAGCGGCGATCTGGTCCGTCGCGTCGCCGAGCGTGGCCTCGACAGGCGCGATCGGCCCGGCGAAGTCTCGATCCGGATCCGCGGGTCGGTACGAGTTTTCCGCCAGAGCATGCCACTGCGCCCGGTAGCGCGCGGGCTCGTCGCCTCGAAGGTAGTTCTTTCGATCGATCGAGACGGCCGCCACGGTGATCTTGGCGTCCCTGGCTTGGCGGGCGAGGGCATGAACGCGTTCCAGGTCCTGATCGTGGTCCGGTGAGTCACCGAGCAAGACGAGCATCTTGGTGGCCAGATCCGCTTCCCGGCCGGTCGGCCAGCCAAGAGACTTGGCGCCGGCCGGTTCACCGACTCGAGCGGGAAGGGCCAACGCCACGCCGTCGAGCACCGCCTCATCGACCGAACCGTCTCCCCGGCTCGCCGCTTCCACGCGGTCAAGCGCCTTGCGAAAACTGGTCGGATCGGTGAAATCGGTGACGATCCGGACGCGAAAGCCGAAGACGGGGGATGCGTCCCGGAATTCGACCAGTCCGAGCCGGAGCGTCACGCCTTGCTCGCGCTTCGACGCCTCGGCAACCAGCGTCGAGGCGGCCTGACGCGCCGCGTCGATCGACGCCTGCATCGAGGCGGTGGTATCGATGACGAACGCGATGTAGACCTTCCGCAGGTCGGGCATCCAGTCGGGTGGAGGCGTCTCGGGCGGCACGTAAGGGGCCTGGTCTCGCACCAGGCTGGCAACCTGGTAGATGGTTCGGGTCGATCGATCTGGCTGCGGAATCTCCTTGGACGTCAGGATCGGCAGACCAAACGACGACTCCTCACCGCGATTCGAGGCGGCCAGTTCTTCTCCTTCGATCGGACAGCCGCCCTTGTGATGCGGGCAGGTTCGACCCGCCATCGCATCGAGCAGGCAGCCTGGCTCACGATAGATCACAAGCGGAGGGCGATCGTGCCTCGAGGTCGGACGCGCCATTAGCCGGCTATTCCATTCGAGCACCGCGTTCTTGGGCACCCAGCCGAGGACGGGCCCCTCCCTGGGACCGATTTGAAACCGTCCCGCCTGCTCCGGAGACTCACCATAGACAAAGTGAATGCTAAAGTAGTCCAGAGGCCGTCCGACCGGCACGCCACCGACCGGAGCGCTGCGGCAGACCAGGCCGAGTTCGGTGACCAGCACCTTGCGTCGCAAGCCGTCCGGGGTCCTCAGGATCTTGTCAGCCCCCGAGGCCCGACCAGGCTCAACCGGGTCGTCCTGTTTCGGAGCAGGCCCCTTCCGATTCGAGGGTTCCGGTCGCGCGTTGACCGTGGAGGACACGATCCAACGTTCCTCGGACCGGCTCGACCGCAACACCGAAAAGGTCCCGACGAGAAGGACGATCAGGACCAATCCCACATAAACGATGGGCATCCGGAGAAACGCAGGCATGGCAAATGTGAATTCCGCGAGATCAACGCCGAACCGCGCGGAGTTTCCCGCCGACCGGCCCATTTATGATAAGATTGATGTTGTCCCTCCGGCAACCACGTCGAGATTCCGCCGAGCCGATAGGAGAGACGTCATGTCTGCCCGCTTCGCCGCGATCGTCGTTTTCTTCGGTCTCGCCACGTGCGCCGGCGCCTCCTCCCCAGACAATCTGGTACGACTCGAGCGTTGGGACGGCCGGGCCGTGCTGGTTCCCAACCGCGGTCCCGGCCAGGAGTATTTCCGGCTGGACGCGGTCGCCGACTGGAACGAGGACGCCCCTCGAGATTTCCGCCGTTATGTCCTCTTGATCACGCTTCCCGACAGCCGGCGGATCCGATGGCGGCTCGAACCGAATCAGGGGCCTCCCAGCCGCCGGATCTCGGTCTTTGTCCCAACGACCTCCGTGCGGAATCTCCGGCCCGAGTTGGTGGTGATTCAGGCTCAGGTCGTCGACAGTGCCTCGGGCAATCCGCTGAGCAACCCGCTCGACGCCAACATCGACGACTTTCCGCATCCCGGCCCCTCCGCGACGAACCCAGACCGTGGCCCGTTCCACTGGGGCCGGCCGATGGAAGGGCCGCCCGGTCAAGCTCGGGCGTTGATCCGTCCCGGCCCCGACGGCTTCCTGTTCGTCCGCGTTCCCACCACGTCCGAGGGGCCCGGCTTTTACATCGCGACAACCGAAGCCACCAACGAGCAGGTGAGCGAGCGTCTCGCGAGCTTCGATCGGAAGGCAAAGCGGTCCGACGACTTCGAACTGAGCGGATTCGAGCAACCCGCCATCAACCTGTCCCCAAACCAGGCCAAGGCCTATCTGGACGTTCTCTCCAAGGTGGATCGTTCGGGAGTCATCTACCGGCTCCCCACGAGGGACGAGTGGCTCCGCGCCGCCCGTGCGGGACAGCCCACCGCGTTCTGGTGGGGCGACGAACCTCGTTATCCGGAAGGCGCGAACTTCCTCGGCCCCGAACCGGCCTTGATGACCGACACCACCGCGCCGAGTCTCCCCTCCGGCGTCGCCCCCTCGTTCAAGGCGAATCCGTGGGATCTCTATCACACGTTCGGAAATGCCGATGAATGGGCCACCACAGCCGAAGGCGGGTTCGTCCGGATGGGCGGAAACTTCCGGACCGAACCGATGGTGCCAATGCCCGAAATCCGCGTCGAAAACCCCGATCAAACCGGACCGGATCCCTTTGTCGGTGTTCGTCCCGTCTTCGACCTGGAGCAGGAAGCCGCCACCGAGTTGATCGGCAAGGCGCTCCAGGCCGAGTCGGGCCTGGCCGGCGTGGAGGTCGCCTTCGACCCGGATCGAGGGATCGTCACCCTTCACGGTCCCGTGCCCAGCGTCGAGGCCCGACGGCTGGCCAGCCAGCGCCTCAAGGACTTCTGGTTCGTGACGGCCCTTCAAGACGAACTGACGATGCCGAGCGCCACGGCGGGACTCCTTGCCGAACTTGGTCCCGAGGTTGGGCAACCCAAGCGAATCACGCCGTTGGGTCGCAGGTACGATGAGTATGAGGTCGCCGTCCGCTGGGCCGATCGTCTGCCAGTGTCGGGCTCCTCGTGGTATGTCAACGTCTACACCCCAGGCGGCCAGCATTACGCCCATGCGTTGCTCGAAAAGCAACCCGGTGGTAAGACGCTTCACGTTTTGATCGATCACTCGCGAATGCCCGTCGGCGGGCTTCCGAATATCATCGACCTGTCCGTCGGCATCAGCCTGGGAGGACCCGCCCACGAAGTGTCCAGCCCGAACCTCGTTAGCAACCTCTTCCCGCTGAGTGTACGCATTCGTTGAAGAGCGCGATTCGAAACGCTCGCGGAGACCACGGAAAACGTTCGGGGACCTCGTTCCTTCGGCCGGATCGGCCGCGGACGAGGCCCCAGTCTCCCTCGCCCGTCGCGTCCCGACCGTGACCACGTCTTCCTCGGGCAACGCGATGACCTTCCGAAGCGTTCTGGCCTCGGCGTTTTCACAATCACCCAGGTATCACCGAAGTTCCGCCTCTGACCTAAGAAGCCATTTCAACGCGAGCAACCGAACAAGCCTGACGAACCCAAAAGCAGCAGGAGTCGCAAACGCCCCAGAGCGATTTCGGAGCGTCCCGACCTCGCGGAGATCGCCGAGAGAGAGCCGAAGAAGCGCTTCGGAGTTCGGAGGAGGAGCGAACGAAGCACCGACGAAACGGTCAGGGTCGCCACCAGTCCCAGCCCCGACACCCACGTCATCGCGCGTTGGCCGATTCACAACGCCCCCAGTCGCAAGAGAAGAAACAACAAGGTCGCCACGTAGGAGAACCCGACCAAGGCAAACCGGATCATCACAACGATCAAGGTCGGCAGGCAAACGTTGTAAGATGCAATCTCGAGAGAATAACGCAGCCTCGACGAGTTCTTGAGCTGTTGAATCCGCTCACGGATCGGTCTCGGAGAGCGGAACAAAACCGCAAGCCGCTTGAAACGGTCGAAAGTCAGCGGGGCCTGGATCAGGACCTCCCACTCCTACGTCTCGGCTTCCCGCGTTTGGATTGCTTCACGTGTTTCGATCCGTGTCGTCTCGGCCATTCGGGAATTTCTCAGCCGCGCTCCGATCGCGGGCACTCGTTCCAGCAGCCGGATCGCAGGTCGAAAACGCGGCACCGACCGACGGTAAGCATTATCGGAAATTCTTGCTTGACATGGGAACACCTTTTTCAACTTCGCATGGACGATGGATCGAAAGACGCGTTGAAAACCACCCGCGCAAGGATTCCACTGGTTTTGCGGACCGGATCCGCGAACAATTGGCTGCCCGGATCGGGCTCGCCTCTAGGTGATCCCACGTTCAAGCCCCTTGTCCCTTTCCCGCCAAGCCAGTGACGACAACAACCCTCACCACCGATCACATTCCCAGCCCGCTCTCAGAGAACAAGCAGATTCCTTCCGAACTTCGGAAACGGGACCTCGCCTGGATGCTCGTGATCGGACTCCTGGGACTAACGCTTCGGCTGTTGTATGTCTGGCAATACTCCAAGCACCCTCACGGTCGACTCCTCTGGGTCGACGAGCAATCGTATTTCCAGGCCGCGGAACGGATCATGGCGGGTCAGTGGCTTCCCGATCGACCATTCTATCAGGATCCACTGATTTCTTACATTCTGGCTGGACTGATGCGGATCGTTGGCAAGGACGTCGTGGTTCTGCGATACGCGTTGGCTTGCCTGGGCGCGATGACTCCCTTGATCGTCTTCCTGGCGGGACGACAGGGGCTTGGACGTCCAGAAGGCATCGTCGCCGGCCTGGCCACCGCCCTCTATGGTCCCTTGATCTTCACCGATGGACTGCTCGAGAAAGAGGGCGCGGGTGCCCTCGTCGCGGCACTCGCCCTCTGGAGAACCGCCAAGGCGCTGGTTCCGAACCGTCGCTACCTCGACGCCGGCCTGGCCGGCCTGCTCTGGGGCCTCCTCGCCCTACTCCGCAGTAATGCGTTACTGGTCGGAATTCTGGGTCCGATCTGGTGGGTCGTGGGTCCGGGTCGACCGCCTTCGCCTCGCTGGAGAAAGGCGATCGTTTTCTTCGCGGCTTTCGTGCTTCCGCTCGTCCCGGTCTCGCTGATCAATCTGGCCGTCTCGAAGCCCAGAGAATTCATCCTAGTCACCTGGCAGGCTGGCTCAAATTTCTATATCGGCAATCGACCCGGCGCGACGGGCATCAATACCGAGCCCGCCTTCGTCAATCCCACGGCGCAGAATGAGTCGGAGGGATTCGTCGAGGAGGCGAGCCGCCGAAGCGGGCGCCCCCTCTCGTTAAACGAGGTTTCGCAATTCTGGCTCCGAGAGGGCCTACGGTTCTGGGCGGAGAAACCCCGTGAGGCAATCCGGCTTCTCGGACGAAAGTTCGCTTACTTGATGCTGGATTTCGAGGTACCCGACAGCCAGAGCTTCGCGCTGAATCGCGCGATCGCGTGGCCTTCCCTCGCACTCGGATTTCTGACCTTCGGCTGGCTGACGCCCTGGGCCACGATGGGACTCTCGCGAACACCCCGTCCACCGTTCTGGTGGTTCCTCGCCCTCTCGACGACGATCGGCCTGGGCTCGACCGCCCTGTTTTTCGTCCTGGGACGATACCGGATCCCCTGGACACCGGGACTGGCGCTACTCGCCGCCTGCGGCGCGACCGACCTGGCCCGCCGGATCGGGCGACGGCGTTGGTTGGACGTCTCCTGGCGCATCCTCGTGCTCGCGGTTCCCACCGCCGCGCTCGCCTGGCGCGCGGACCTTCACCCCGCGCGGGAAAGCTGGGCTCAACTCGAACTGGCCCTGTTTGTCTCTCACGTCAACGCCGGTCAACTTGACGATGCCATCAATAATCTCGACGATCTCCGAGCCCTGGGACGTCGACCCGCGATGATGGCATCAAGCGTGTTCGCCCCTGGACCCGTTCACGACCGTCTCGCCGCGGTCGTCGCTCAACGCCTGGCGCTGGCCGGCGAAGGTCGATTCGAGTCGGACCTGGCCAGCGCTCGATGGGCTCGAGCCATCCCCGAGGGACGAGACGTCAGCCGTCGCTTGCTCGAAGCCGCCGAACGAGCCAGACCCGGCGATCCTCGCGTGCAAAAGGAGTGGGGCGGTTGGTGGCTCGGCCAGTTCGATCATCCCGATGCCCGCATTCAAGCACTGAAACACTTTCAGCAAACCAGCAATGATCCATCCGCCCAGATCACGCTCGCGCTGCTCACCGGAAATCGACAGCTTCTCGACCTTGCCGAGAAATCCGATGTGAATGTCGACATGGTTCGAATCCGACTGGCCCGCGCCATCCTCGACGCCGAAGCCATCGATCCCGTTCGACCCTCAACCGATCGTGGAACGACTCAGCGTCCCAGGCCGAGCCGTTCCCGATGATAGGCGAGCCGCTGCGCCACATCCATCCGGGAGAAGTCCGGGCGACCCTCGGCCGTCGTGGGAAACCCGTTGCGATGGACCTCGCCGTGCGGACGGGATGTCTCGACGCGCCGAGATTTGGCGTGGCCATCAGTCCGCTCATGGCACCGGCACGCCTGAGAATCCCCGGCCGGAGTCGAAGGCATCGGTGGAACCGCCACCGAGGTCGACGTGCCTCCGTAGCTCATCGATGAGGTCTGGAGCTTCAGATCCTCTTCGAGCGGACGATGCGGTCGAACCCCAAGCTTCTGAAGCACCGCGTGATAGGCCTTCACAGCTTCCACCGGACCGATAACCCCATCGACAATCAAGCGAAGAAATTGAACAAACGCAAGCTGGTTTTCCGCGTTGTTGATTTTTCGACCATAAAGCGCGACCTTGGCCCCGTACTTCTGGGCGTCATGCAGAAGCTGAAACGCGTCGAGCGTGGTCCCGGCCGATCCGCCAAGAATTCCGATCACGAGGTGGGGATCGTAGCGGAAAAGCTCCTCCATCGCCTTGGGGCCGTGGTAAACCATCTTCAAGAAGAGCGGCCGGCCGGCCGGTGCGACACCGGCGAGCATCCGCGCGATCATATCATTAATATAACCCGGCAAAACCTCGGGTGAGACGGCGTTCGGCACGTTCGGATCGAAGATTTCGAGAAAATAGCGAAATCCTTTCCGCTCCGCCTCGACGCGGAACTCGTGGAACCGCTCCAGCGTGGCGAGGTCGAGATCCAGGTTGTTGTTGAAGGTCACACTGTAGAGACCGAGATTCGCGCCGAGAGAGCGTTCCTCGGGCGAGCAATCGAGGTGGCCACACTGGATGTGGTCGAGGTCCGCAGAGCGGAACGGCCTCGCGGGTTCGCGCGCGTACACCGATCCGCGGGCAATATGCACATCCGTAGTGTCGTTTGCGCGCACCGCTGGAGTGATATGCGAATTCTCAAAGAGTCTTTCTTCGATCGTCAGTTTATAACTCGTGCTCGCCGACATGAGCATAATGTCGACGATTCCTTGTTTGATGATCGAGCGAATCTGATCGCGATACTCCTCCAGGGTGCGGAATCGCAGCTCGCCGGCATGGGCCTCGGGCGACTGTCCGGGCGCGCCGATGCCAAAGGCCATGTCGGCGTCTTTCGCATCCGCGAGAATGAACTCGCGACAATGTGGATTCGCGTGAATCGCGGCCAGTTTACGGTCGAGGGACTTAACCACGACGGCCTCCGCTCCCGATTCCCGAGATGGTGACCCGCGACGCGCCGCCACCCTGGCCCGAAGCGTGTCCTCCCGCGCCCATCGTGACCCTCGGAGCCTGTCCGTTCGCCGACGGTTCCCGTGCCGGCGCCGTTGTTGCAGGGGGCTTCATGGCGGCCGTTGGATTTCGTTTGAGAACTTGTTCAATCGTATCTCGAAGAACTCGTCCCGAGTGTTGAAGCGCCGAAATCTCTTTCGGCCAGAGCTCGATCTCGAGCTGAGACACAACGCCCGAGCGACCCAGAACCGTTGGGACGGAAAGGCAAACGTCATGGATGCCGTACGTGCCCGAGACCAGTGAGGCGACCGGCAAGATGCGCTTCGAGTCGAGCGCGATCGCGTGGATGACCTCGGCGATCGAGAGACCGACCGCGAAGCCCGCGCCCCCCTTGAGCTTGATGACTTCGGCGCCACTTCCTCGAGTCTTCGCGAACAGGGCGTCCGCGGTCCCCGCGTTCCAGCCGGGAAACTTCTCCAGGGGCAGGCCCGCGGCCTGCGCAGCCGACCAAATCGGCACCATGCTGTCCCCGTGCTCGCCGAGAATCGTCGCGGTCACCTGGGTTGGCGGCAGACTGAGCGCGTCGGCGATGAGGCTTCGGAACCGCGTGGTGTCGAGCACCGTTCCCAGTCCGATCACCCGCGAACCAGACACGCCCAACTGGGTCGTCGCCAGATACGTCAACACATCCACAGGATTGGAAACCACAAGAATGATCGCATCGTTCTTGAGGCCCGCCGACTTCACCTGGGCGAGGATGTTCAGGAACAATTCGACATTGCGATTGATGAGGTCGAGGCGGCTTTCGTCAGGCTTACGACGGAGACCGGCTGTGATGCAAATCAAATCACTCTCGGGGATCAACTCGTAACCGCCCGAGCGAATGCGCTGGTCTGCGGTGAGGGAGGCCCCATGGAGCAGGTCGAGAGCCTGACCGCGGCACAGGTCGGCGTTGACGTCGATCAGGTCGATGCCGCTGACCACGCCACCGCACTGCAACGCGAACGCCGCGCACGAGCCGACCAGACCTCCGCCGCCGATGATGCTGACCTTCATGGAAACGCTCCGCCCAAAAAACGTATCTTGAATCGAAAACTCACAAACATGTCTTGCGACAAACTCGACCGCCGACCCATCAAGCGTGGGCCCGGCCGTTGGCGGCAACTCCAGACGCCTGGCCGTTCATCGCCTGCATCACCTGGTCCGTGATTTTTTGCACGAGGGCCTCAAGATCGTCGCCGCCCGTCGGGCAGGCGCATCTCGCGGCGGCCTCGGCGACGCTCGCCTGAAGCTTCGGCGGAATAAACGCGTGGGGCTCTGGCTTGAACTCGGAATACCCCTCGCGAAAGAGGCTGTTGCCGCAGAGGTCGCAGTTCTCGAGACCGCGCTCGA
Source organism: uncultured Isosphaeraceae bacterium (assembly GCA_964599655.1). Classification (GTDB taxonomy): domain Bacteria; phylum Planctomycetota; class Planctomycetia; order Isosphaerales; family Isosphaeraceae; genus CAZRGV01. Next base: position 35,922 of record CAZRGV010000050.1, read on the forward strand.
GTCGAACATCGCGAATCCCCAACCCGGGTTTGATCCGGATCAGCTCCGCCGCCTTCTCATCTGAATAATACTGCACCGTTCCGAGCTGCTTCGCGAGCAGGAGGATGCGACAGTAGGCGTCGATGATCTCGGTTTTGAAGTAGGCGTCGGTCAGGTCGCTTCCCGCGGTCACGGTCCCATGATTGGCCAGGATAATCACATCGGTATCTCGCACATACGGAATGACCGTATCGGCGAACTTCTGCGTGCCGGGAGTTTCATACGGGGTGATGGCCACCTCGCCGAGGAAGACCTCGAACTCGGGCATCGTGCACTTCGGAATCGGTTCGTGCGCGACCGCGAACGCGGTGGCATGAGGCGGATGGCAATGCACCACGGCCTTGACATCCGCGCGTGTTTTCATGATCGCCAGGTGAAGCAAGATTTCGCTGGAGCGCTTCCGCTTGCCGGAGATCTGGTTGCCATCGAGGTCGACGATGCAGAGGTCGTCCGGCTTCATGAAACCCTTGGAAACGCGCGTCGGCGTGCAAAGAACGCGGTCTTCTCCCAGCCGGAAACTGATGTTTCCGTCGTTGGCCGCGGCGAACCCCTTGGCGTACACGCGGCGGCCAATCTCGCACATTTCCTCTCGAAGTTTCCACTCGCTCATCAACGTGGTTCCCGCCATGATTCCCGTCCTCCGTCCCGGCTGATGGTTTATGTCAGCTAATGGTAATGTGATCGAGAAGGCACGCGCAGTACGCATCCACCGGGGTCTTGTCCTTGCCGAAGGGGTTGGCCGCCTCGCGACCTTCACTCAGGCCGATCAGGGCCCCTGGGCCGGCTCCCAGTTGATCGAACACCACGACATCCTCACCGCGCGCCGGGGAGCCTTGGACCAGCGCGTCGCGCGGCATCGGCAAGGCGATCACGAATCGCGCGTTCCGCAAATTCGGATGGGCTTTCGACAGTGTGACCCGGCCAACCACCTCGGCGATCCGCATGGTTTTGCCCCTGGAAGAGGGAGTTTTCGACGGTCAGCCACGAAGGCGGGCTTGGTGCTCCAAAGCGTCGAAACGTCTTCAGCATGTGCTTTATTTCTTGGATTGATTTATTTACGGGTTCGATTATCAAGAGACTGACACCAAGGTTCCTCGCTGCTCGCTCGACCGCCCCGGCGTCGCTCGCCACGGCGGCCCGGACCCCTTCGACCCGGTTCGCCTTCCAAACCGAGACCGACGCCTCGTCGGTGAAGACCGCCGCGCCTCGGGTCGCGGATCCCGCAACCCAGTGGGCCGCCCGAAGGCCATCCGTCCCCAAATCATGCCAGCCCTCGCTCTGTGTCAGCAACTCTCGACGCAACGCGGAAAGCCATCCCGATTCGGACTCGATCGCGAATCCCCACTCCCCTTCATAGTCCAACGATTTGATTTCACTGATCGACACGAACTGAAGCTCGATTCCCCGTCGCTTCAACGCGTCGCGGGCCAGGGGCGTGACCACCGTTCCCGGCGCGACTCGAATCCGACGAGCCTTCGTCGCGAGTGTTTCGACATGTCGAAGCGCGAGCAGCCGATCAACAAAGAATGTATCGATCGCTGATGAGCCGGCACGCTCCATGGCCGAAGTTCGCTCGGCCAGCACGGCCCTCACGGCGGCCTCGACCTGGGCGATCGTCGGTTCGATCATGGGTCGGGCAGCCCCAGCACGCTCCAACGAGCGGGTGTGTTCCGGCCCAGAAGTTCCTGCATCGCCCTCCCATCGTTGGTGACGAGGACCTGGTCTCCTCGCCCCGCGCCGAGCCGGTCGAAGACGAGAACCGGCTCGCCGTCTGGTCGGCCGTCGGCCGTCTCCAGCTGGACGACGAGCATTCGCTCCCCTTCCAGCGTGGGATGCTTCACGGTCGATGTCGCGGTACCCAGAACCCGCCCGATCTGCATGGCGAACCTCGATTCCAACGGTTGGACCGGCTGACTCGCTTGACGGTCTCAGAGGAATCGCATTCCTCCAACGACGGCCGTCCTGCGCTGCCTCGTGAAGGTGAGAGGCGTCGTCACGCCCTCCCCAGTCGGTCCCGCGATCGAAAACGAGGGGACCCCTTCGCCCGCGAGCCCCGCGGTGCAGGGACCGTTGATCACGAAGATCGTGCAATCCATGATCCGTCCCATTTTCTGCATCACGTTCGTGTCCCGAGAGTGGAGGATCGCCGTGTGGCCAAAACCGTGTTCCGACTTTCTGGCCAGTTCGATGGCCCGATCCACATTCGAAACGCGAACAAAAGGCACAAAGGGCATCATTTGTTCTTGATCAACAAATGGATGATCGTCACCCGTTTCGCCGAAGAGCAGCTGCGTCCCTCGGGGAACTTCAACTCCGGCGAACCGTCCGAGGATGTCGGGGTCCTGGCCGACAAGATCCTTGTTCACGTGGAGCTTGCCGTCGTCACCCTTCTGGAAGGCGGCGCGGGTGAGGGCGTCGATCTGTCCTGGCTGCAAGCGATACCCGCCGTGGCGAGCCACGGCGTCCATCAGCTTTTCGAAGATGTCGGCGACGGCGAAAACCTGCTTCTCGCCGATGCAGAGCAGGTTGTTGTCGAACGAGGCCCCTTCGACGATCGATCGAGCGGCATTGTCGATGCAGGCCGTCGCATCGACCACCACCGGCGGGTTCCCTGGACCCGCGACAATCGCCCGCTTCTTGCTGGCCAGTGCGGCTCGGGCCACCGCGGGACCGCCGGTGACGACCAGGAGCTTGATGCCTCGATGCTCGAACAGCGCGCTGGCCGTTTCGAGCGTGGGGGTCTCGACGATGAGCCATCCGCCCGGCTTCGTGATGCGATGCA
>CAZRGV010000051.1:0-4860 GCA_964599655.1 uncultured Isosphaeraceae bacterium
TCACAAGCCTCCGGGCGGGCATCCTGTCCGGAATCGGCAATGGCCGCGACGTTGACGCGAACGGTTCGTTTCGGGGGCCGGACGGCAAGGCGTGAGGGAGGGCGCAACAAACGAACTCGCGACCATTCCCCCGCGGTCCCGGTGTCAGTCCGCGACGTAACCATCCTTCGCGTGGCGGTCGGTCGCGGGTTTCGGATTGATTCGAAGGGCCTCGATCTGGCTCGTATAGGCGGAGACCAGTTCGCGGCGGCTCAACAGGCCGATCAACTGGGTCGCGTCGTCGGGCTCCACGACCGGAAGCTCGTCGAGGTTCAGCTCGGTCATCCGCTTCAAGGCCGTGTGCAGGTCGTCCTTCAAGGTGACGGTCCGCACCGGCTTGGTGGCGAAGTCGGCCGCCATCACGAGCGGGCCGAGGTGCGAGCCGAGCAACGCCAGCCGGACGTCTCGCAGCGAGAAGATCCCGGTCAGGTGTCCGTCGCGGTCCACGACCGGGAAGAGCGTCTCCGTCGAATTGGCCACGCGGCGGAGGATTTCATCAAAGTTGGCCGATTCGGGAATGCGTTCGATATTCTCGGTCCGCACCCGGACTTGGCCGACCCGCAGCCGTTCGAGGACGTCGATGACGAAGTCTCCCTGGTGCGCGGGGCTGTCGATGGGGCTGTTGACCTGCTCCTCATAGATCGTCCAGCGCCGGGAAAGGGCGAGGTTCAACCCACAGACAAGCATCAATGGGACCAGCAGGCTGTAATTCCCGCTCATCTCGCAGACCATGACGATCGAGGTCAGGGGCGTCTTGGAGACCCCGGCGAAGAAGCCGCCCATGCCGACCATGGCGAAGGCGGCCGGGTTGATGTCCCATCCCGGAAGTTGGGCCTCGAGGAACTGACCAACCGCCCCTCCGAGCATGCCGCCGATGAAGACCGAGGGGCCGAAGACGCCGCCGCTGCCTCCCGAGCCGATCGTCAGGCTGGTCGACACGATCTTCAGCAGGGCGAGCGCCAGCAAGGTCCCCATCGCCATGTTGGGCACGAAGACCGACTCGCCCGCCTCGGTCAGGTTGGGCGGCATGCCGATCGCCCCCCACTGTACCCAGCCGTAGCCGCCGCTGAGCAACTGGGGAAAGCGCAACGCCAAGACGCCGAGCAACAGCCCGCCGAGGGCCGGCTTGACGTGCCTTGGAATCGGAATTTTGTGGAAAATATAATCACGCGATCCATAAAAAATCCTCACATAAATCAATCCAACAGCGGCGCAAACGATGGCCAGCAAGGCGAACATTGGCAGCTCGCGCAGGCCGTGGAAGGCCAGTGTCGGGACGTTGAAGATCGGCTCTGGCGTGATGAACAGCGCGAACGTGGAGTAGGCGACGATCGAACTCGCCAGGCAAGGCAGCAAGGCGGCCGACTCGATGGCCGACGAGGCATAAAGGATCTCGACACCGAAGAGGGCTCCGCCCAGCGGCGCGCGAAAGATCGCGCCGATGCCACCGGCCGCGCCTGCCAGAACCAGCAATCGCCGCTCGTCGGGAGTCAGCCGAAGCATCCTCGCGAGGAAGGAGCCGAATCCCGCGCCGATCTGCGCGATGGGTCCTTCTTGCCCGGCCGACCCCCCCGTGCCGATGGTGATTACCGAGGCGACGGCCTTGATCAGGGGGACCCGCGTCCGAATCAGTCCGCCCCCCTGGTGGAACGCCCGAACCAACGCGTCGGTGCCGTGCCCCTCCGCCTCGGGAGCCCAGGTGAAGACGATCAGGCCGGAGATCAGGCCGCCGATCGCCGGCACCAACAAGATGAGCCACCAGACGGTCGGGTAGGTGATCGGATGCGGCGTCCCCTCGCCGGTCGGCGGCATCCGCAAACCCATCAGGTTCCCCAGGACGTGGTGAATCATCCCGTCGAGGGAGAGCAGGAAAACCACCGCCCCCAGTCCCGCGACCACGCCGACCAGCGGGCTGCAAACCGAGACGCGGCCGGTGCCGGGAGTGGCCCAACGCGTCGCCAGTTGACGGAGCCAGCGACCGACGGCGATCACCAACGGATTTCGCGGCGCGGGTTCGGAAGGCGGCGGCGCGGCTTCAGCCATCCGATCGTGCTCCTCCCCCAGGCAGGAGGCCAAGTCCTCAAGCTAGAGCGGTATTATTCGACATACAGTTTAGAAAAAATTATGAACATCGCGAACAAATATGCCGGAGATTGTTCGGCCGGGAACCTCTGGTACGGGCCGGCGTCAAGGGGCCGGAGGCTCGTTAGGGCCGGTCCGTCGGCAATGGGCGCGATGGATCGGTCGACCTTCGAGGCGGTACTTTCGCTCGAAGTTGGTCAGGTAGTCGAGGTCGTGCTCCGGCGGAGCGGGTTCGGGGTCCGGCAGCCGGAGAAATTCGGGATGCCGTTCGAGGATTTCCTTCATCTCCTCGAAGTATCCCTCGACGTCGGTGGCGATCCAGAAGTCGCCGCCCGGCGCGAGTGCGCGGGCGACGTCGGACACGAACGCGTCGGTGAAAACCTTGCGTTTTTTGTGCCGTTTTTTCCACCAGGGGTCGGGGAAGTAAATGTGCAAGGCGCGGAGACTGGCGGGGGGAACCAGCGCGTTGAGGAACCGGCGGGCGTCGCCGGAGATCACACGGACGTTGATCAAGCCCCGTTTGGCGACGCGCTCGGCCGCCTTGCGGGCGTATTTGTGGGCCAGCTCGATCCCAAGGTAGTTGCGTTCCGGGTGGCGGCTGGCCTCGTTGACCAGAAACAACCCCTTGCCCGAGCCGACCTCCAACTCAACCGGGTGGTTGTTGCCGAACAGGTCGGGCCAGGAGACGGGCGACTCGGGCAGCTCGAGCAGGTAAGGCGACGGGTCGGTGGACGATTGCGGTTCGGTCATCAGGTGGAACGGCCGGTCAGAGGAACGCCGATGATCTTGCCGTGGAAGACCATGTTCCCCTCGACGAACCCCTGGGTCTCGAAGATCGTCTGGCGACGGTGGATGCGGGTCGCCTTGGCCAGAATGACCAGCCGGTCGCCGGGCCGGACCTGGCCGCGGAACCGCACGTCTTCCATCCCGCCGAACCCGATGAAACCGTCCAGGTAGAGGTTGATCACATGGCAGTAGAAGCTACACAACTGGGCCGCCGCCTCACACATCAGGACGCCGGGCATCAGCGGGTAGTCGGGCATGTGACCCCGGACCCAGAACTCATCGTGCCGCACGTCTTTGTAGCCGACGATCAGGTGCTCGTCGCGATCGATATGCACGATCGCGGTCAGTTGCTCCATCTCGAACCGCTGCGGATTGCCCCGGCGGATGCCCTCCTGGTCGAACAGGATCTGGGAGGTGTCGATCGTCGCGGGATCGACCATGGCGACGGGCGGCATGCAACTGAATCCTTTCGCGCGGGCAAGGTTAGGCCGCGCGGGTCGCGGTCGTCGAGCGGGAATCGTCAAGTGGAACACGGGCCGCCGCGCGCCTCGCGGCGACCCGATGGCCGAAACGGCCCATACGAAGTTATCATGACTTGCCCCGCGATTTGCGGCAAGGGGTTTCAGACGGCAGCCGCCCCCTCGGGATCGTTCCCCATGACCGGATCTCGACCCATCGAGCGGCCTCTCGGCACCATGGTGGCCTACGGCTTTCCAAGAGGCGATGTCGCGATCGACCTGGACCTGGCGGTGCGGCTCGGGGCGCGTTATCTGGAGATCCTCCCCGACTGGGCCTCCTCTCCCGATCCCGGGCCGTTGCGGGCCCGCGTGGCCGATCTCGGCATGGTCATCCACAGCGCCCATGGCTGCTGGGGTGGCCAGTCGATCCGGGCCCCTCGCGTCGATCTCGGTCATCCGGACGCCAACGTTCACGCCGCAAGTCTTGACGACCTCAAGCGTTGCCTCGACTGGCTCGACGCGGCCGGAGGCCGGTTCCTGGTCGTCCATCCGGGCGGTTTGTCCGATCCGGCCGACGTCGACATCCGTCGCGAAGCCCTCGCGCGCGGCCTCCTCGCGCTGGCCGACCACGCCGAAGGCTCTGGCCTTGTCGTCAGTGTCGAGAACATGCCGCCAGGTGTTCACCCCGGCAGCCGCATGGCCGACCTCGCCCGGCTCCTCGACGAACTCGACCGCCCCGAACTCGCCCTGGCGCTCGACACCGGACATGCCCACATCACCCGATCCGTCGCCGCCGAAACCCTCGACGCCGACGGCTGGTTGCAAACCACCCATGTCCATGACAACAACGGCCGACAAGACTCCCACGATCCTCCAGGCGACGGAACCATCGACTGGAACGCCTGGCTCGTCGCACTCGACACGATTGGCTACACGGGGCCAATCATGCTCGAATGCATCCGCCATCTCAGGAACCATCCGGACGCCCTGAGCGAGGCGCTTCTGGAACGGCTTCGGCAACTGACGAGGATGGGGGATTGAACCTTGGCCGTGCCAGCTGCCTACAACATCGAACGGACCGACGATCCGAGGATTCGACGCGACCGAGAATCGCGAGAGGCTTTGCATGACCCCGCCCACCGAGCTTCAAACGCACGTGCCGATTCGTCGGCGCTTCGCCCCGCCTCGGCTGACGATTGGCACGATGATGATCCTGGTGGCGGTGGTCGCCGCGGACTTCTCGGCGATGGAGGCCCTGACCAGAGGCGAGCCCTCGCGCCCGCCGCTCTGGTTCCTGACCGGTCTGCTCGTGGTCCTTTACGACCTGTTGCTCTACTGCGCGCTGCTGGCGCTCCGAATCGTCCTTCGGCCGGAGGCGGGAGGCCGCCCCTCGCGGACCTTGTTGGTGGCGACCGCGCTGGTTCTCGCGGTTTTCGTGGCGATTCCGGTTGGGGCGCTCGTCATGATTTTGTGGCGATCGTAGCGAAAAAGCCTC
>CAZRGV010000051.1:4877-20697 GCA_964599655.1 uncultured Isosphaeraceae bacterium
GGTCTCGGACGATCATGCGAGGCGCGCGGCCGAACCGATACAAGCGACCGGTTTCGGGCCGGGCGATCGCCGTGTGGTCGCGGGGTCCGAAGGTCCAGACGGCCCGAGGAGCGGGTCGACACGGCGAAGACACCAGTCCAGGGAGGGACACCGGTGCATCTCAACCGACGAACCGCCTTGGGAGTCCTTGGAGCGCTCGGGGCGTCCTCGATGGCGGCGCGCTCGTCGAGGGCGGACCTTCCCTCGGCCTTGCCTCCCGTCGCGACACGCCACGGCGTCCACGGTCGAATGACCGGGGCCAGGGCCGTCGTCTGCGCGGTGTGCAGCGGGGGGGTGCGCGGCGCCTTCGGCGTTCCAGGGGCCCAGAACAACGAGCTCTGGGACGCGATGAAGTCGCACGGCGTGCCGTACCTGCTGGTCACCAACGAGAGTTCGGCGAGCATCATGGCCGACGCCTCGGCCCGGGCCACCGGCGAGGTCGGCGTCTTCTCGGTCGTTCCGGGCCCCGGCCTGACCAACGCAATGACAGGCATCGGCGAAGCTTTGTATGATAGTGTTCCTATTCTTGGAATCGTGACCGACGTGCTGCGAGGTCCGCACGCGCCGATCGGCCAGGTGCACGGGCTTCCCAATGCCGCGTTGCTGCGCCCGATTTGCAAGGCGGTGTACGAGGTGCAGCATCAGGGTCAGATCCCGTCGGCGATTTATCAGGCCTACCGGATGGCCCGTTGTGGCGAGCCAGGGCCGGTCTGTGTCGTGATCCCCTACAACCTTTACAACGAGGTGTGGGACTACGACACGCCGCCCCCGCCCCCGCCACCCCTGCCCTTCGACGAGGCGGCGTACCGCCGGGCGCTCGGCCTGCTCTCGAACCGTTCCCAACGCGTGGGCATCTACGCGGGCCAGGGTTGCGTCGACGCCGGACCCGCCTTGGCGGCCGTCGCCGAGCTGCTCCAGGCGCCCGTGGCCACGTCGGTGAGCGGCAAAGGGGTCATTCCCGATTGCCACCCGCTGGCCGTCGGCTGGGGTTACGGTGCCTTCGGGACACGAGCCGCCGAAAAGGCCTTCAAGGACGTCGACCTGGTGCTGGCCGTCGGGGTGAAATACAGCGAGGTTTCGACCGCCAACTACGCGGTCCCTCGCGAACCGAAGGTGATCCACGTCGACGCCAACCCGAACAACCTCGGACGCAATATCCCCACATGCGTTTCCGTCTGCGCCGATGCGCCGCTGTTCCTCGGTCGGCTCCTGACCGACGCGGCGGCGCTGAGACGCCCCCCCTGCCCCGCAGTCTGGGAAACCGTCCGGCGAGGTCGGGCCCTCGACCGGCAAGCCAACCAGAAGACCCGGATCACCGAGGGGGTCGATCCGATGCTCTTCTTCCTCGAACTCCGGCGGCAGCTTCCACCGGATGACCTGATCTTCGTCGACGTGACGGCCTCAACGCACTGGGCGTCGGAGGCCATCGACGTGATCGGCCCGAGACGCTACTTCACGCCGACCGACAACCAGAGCATGGGCTGGGCCGTGCCCGCCGCCATCGGAGCCCAGCGCGTGCGGCTCGACCGGCAGGTCGTCGCCGTCACCGGCGATGGCTGCTTCCTGATGACCGGCCTGGAAGCGTCGACCGCCGCGCGATCGCTCCTGCCCGTCAAGATCTTCGTGCTCGATGACGGAGCCTATCATTATATGCAGATGCTTCAGAAGCCGACGTTCGGCCGGACCACGGCGACCGAGATCGCCCGACTCGACTTCGCCGCCCTGGCGCGCGGCCTGAACCTGGGATACAACTGCATCGGTCAAAACGCCGACATCGGGCCGGGCATCGCCCGGAGCCTCGCCACGCCAGGGCCGATTCTGACCCGTGTGACGATTGGCTACAATGGCCGGGAAATCCGCTGGCTCAATGCCTTGAAAGGCTCGTATCTGGATCACCTCCGGACCGGACAGGTGGTTCGCTTGGCCTCGAGACTCGCGGTTCGCTCCTTGAACCCTCATCCGAACAATGATTAGCGGCCGAGAGTCCCGATTGGCGAAAAAAGGCATGACTCGTCATGATCGAGCTTGATCAGAAACACCGCCGCGATCTCGGTGAGGCGAGAAGCCGGCCGGCCCGTCGGAGACGAGACCGCGCGTTCGAGGTCACGTTGTTGGATCGTCGGAATTGGACTTCCCCGACATCCGGGGGATGCGTAAGATGCCGGCCCGATCGGGGGTCGGCCATCGGCGGCGCCGACTCTCTGGGTCTCCGACCGGGATCAGGGAGGATCCACCGGGGAGCGCCGAGTTGTCGTGGTCAGTTCGCGAACGGCGCCGCGGGGTCATTCAGGGATTGAAGCGAGATCCATGAACACAAGGACGAGTCCTTCCCCGCCACACACCGAGTTTTTCCCCCCGCCCAGCGCTCCGGTCTCGGGGACGCGGTGGCTCGTCACCATCGCGGAAGATGTCCAACTGCTGATCCGCTTCTGGCCGGTCGTTCAGAACATGGTCATCCAGGAGCTTCGAGTGCGCTATCAGCGCTCGGTGCTGGGCTTTTTCTGGACGCTGCTCAATCCCATTCTCATGATGATCACGCTCACGGTGGTCTTCTCCCGGTTGCTCGATCGAGGAACGCGCGACTACAGCATTTTCCTGTTCTCGGGCATGGTGCCGTGGAGCCTGCTTTCGACGACTCTTAATGATTGTGCGTTTTGCATTATTGTGAATGAGAACTTGATCCGTAAAATTTATCTTCCAAAGCTGATTTTTCCGCTAACAAAGACGTTGATCAATTTGATCACCTTCGTTCTCTCCCTGACGGCCCTGTTTGTCTTGCTCCTTCCCCTGGGAGCGCGGTTCAGTCTGCCGATGTTGCTGCTTCCGGCCGTGATCGCCTTGTTCAGCGTCTTCGCGTTCGGGCTGGGGGTTTTGCTCGCGACGATGAACACGTTCTTTCGCGATTGCAGTCACCTGGTGAACGTGTTCCTTCAGGCCTGGTATTTCGCCACGCCGATTCTCTACCCGGCGAAGGACCTCGAGTCGCACCCGTGGATGCTCTGGTTGAATCCGGCCTTCCCGTTTATTCGCATGTTCCAGCAGATTATCCGGGACGGGGTCTGGCCCGACCCGCTCCTGTTCTTGGCGGCCGCCGGAATCGCGACGGTGAGCCTGGGAGTCGGCTATGCCGCGTTTAAAGCAAATGAAGACAAGCTGGTCTTCCGGCTCTGACCGCCCCACGCGGTTCGATTCTCGAAAGGGTCCTCCCATCGAGCTGCGGGGGGTTTCTCTGCGCTTCGTGAGCTATCACGACAAGCAATACTCGCTGAAGCGCGCCGTGCTCGACCTGTTGCTGCGACGCGAGAATCCGATGCCCACGTCCGAGTTCTGGGCGCTCAGGGAGATCAACCTGACGATCCAGAAGGGGGAGCGCGTCGGAATTCTTGGTCACAACGGCGCCGGAAAAAGCACGCTGCTCCGGCTCATGGCCAAGATCTACCCGCCGACGTCCGGCTCGCTGGCGATCCGAGGCACCGTCGCCCCGTTGATCGAGATGGGTGCCGGATTCAACATGGAACTCTCCGGCGCCGACAACATCCTCCTCAACGGCGCCATGCTCGGATTCCGTCGACGACAGATGCTCGACCGCGTCGACGGCATCTTCGAGTTCACCGGCCTTCGGGAGTTCGCGGATCTGCCGCTCAAGTATTATTCAAGCGGCATGTATGTTCGACTGGCCTTTGCCATCGCGACCGAGATCGATCCCGACATTCTCCTGATCGACGAATCGCTCGGGGCCGGCGACGCCGCGTTCGTCGATAAGGCGAAAGCCCGGATCCGCGGATTGCTCGACCGATCCAACGTGGTCGTGATCGTCTCGCACGATATGACCTCACTTCGAGAACTCTGCACAAGAGGAATCTGGATGAGTCATGGCCGGATCGTCGCCGATGGCCCGATCGAAACCGTGATCGACGACTACCTGCGCGAGGCGCACAAGAACTGATCGCCGCGCGACCGGCTCTGCCGTTCCAAACCGGGAACTCTTGACCACCCGTACACAGGAGGCGCCGTGCGAATCGGGATTGACATGCTGGGTGTGCAATCGCCGCTGAGCCGCGGACGAGGCATCGGGCGCTACGCGTTGAGCCTCGTCACCTCGCTCGTCTCCATTGATAATTCACATGAATATATATTTTATTCACATGATTCTCTAGATACTGATATCTTTCCGTCCGCTTCGAATGCGATCGTGAGGTCCCTGTCGAGGCGGGAATCGTCGGCCGAGGCGATCGATGAAGTGGCCCGCACCAATCCCGATCAACTTGACGCCTTGCTGCTGCTCAGTCCGTTCGAACTTCACGATCGATATGCGCCACCGGCCAAGCCTCTGAACCGGCTGGCGATGTTCGCTGTGGTGTACGATCTGATTCCATTCCTCTTTCAGGAACGCTACCTCACCTGGCCGCCGATCGCGTTGGCCTTCTATCGAAACCTTGAGCGGCTGCGGCAGTATGACGCCTTGCTCGCCATATCCGACGCGACCCGGGACGATTGCTTGAGGCTTCTGGGATTGAGTGGCGAACGGGTTGTTTCCATTCGGGGCGCCAGCGATGCCGCGTTCTTCACGCCAGAACCCGAAGCGTCGGCCAAGACCGTAGCCCGAGACGTGCTGGAACGCCTGGGGATTACACAGCCCTTCGTCTTCTGCCTCGGCAGCATGGACGAGCGAAAAAACCTCTGGGGACTGATTGACGCCTTCCGCTTGCTGCCCTCGCGAATCCGTAATGCACACCAACTTGTGATTACATTTGCAATCAAAGAAGAGGAAGAGCGGAAGATTCGCGCGTATGCCGCCGACCGTGGGGTTGCCGATCGGTTGGTGCTGACGGGAGGCGTTTCGGACGACGTGTTGCGGTGGCTCTATCGCCGTTGCGCCGCGTTTGCGTTCCCGTCGTTGTACGAGGGTCTCGGCCTGCCCTTACTGGAAGCCATGCATTGCGGTGCCGTGGTGCTCGGTGGCAACAATTCGTCGCAACCCGAGGTTGTTGGTGACGCGGGTCTTCTCGCGAACGCCTCGGACATCGCGGACATTTCCGAGAAACTCGCGCGTTTGATTGAAGATGACACACTCCGTACCGCGCTTCGCGAGAAGGGATTCGCTCAGGCGTCTCGGTTCACCTGGGAGGATACGGCACAGAGAACGCTCGTGACGCTCGAACGAATCGCGGGCGAAAGACCCCAACGCCGGAAGTCCTGGCGTCTGGACGCGGGGCATCCCGACCGACCGCGGCTCGCCGTCTTTTCCCCTTGGCCACCAAAGCGATCGGGAATCTCCGACTATTCGGAACGGCTGGTCACGGAACTCGCGCGTTGGTATTCCATCGATCTCTACCATGATCCAGGATACGTGCCGAATCTTGCGATTGATTCTGACAGATTCGGTTGCTTCGACGCGCGGGTTTTCCCCAGGAACGCGAGGATTCGAGGCTATCGCGGGATCCTCTACCAGATGGGGAACTCTCATTATCATCGCTCGGTCTACGAGAACTTGCTGGAATTCCCAGGCGTGGTAACCTTGCACGACTACTGTCTCTCGGGTTTTCACGCCTGGTATTCGCGACTCCCCGACGTCCCTCGCGGGCATTTCGAACGCGAAGTCGAATACGGCTATCCTGATCAGGCCGATCAGATTCTTGCCTCGTTGAAACGCTGGTCGCTTGAGCCAGGTGGCATCGGTGAAGCCTGCGCGCGTCGCGAGATTCACTTGAATCGCCGTGTATTCAAGCATGCCAAGGGGCTGATCGTGCATTCCCTGGCCGTTCAGGAACGGGCTTCGCGTGACCACCCGGAGTACGTGTCAAAAGTCACGGTGATTCCGCACGGCTCGGAACCGAAAGCGATTCTCGCGACCCGACGCGCGACCGTCCGAGAGCGATTTGGCCTACCGACCGATGCCTTGATTCTCGCGAGCTTCGGGATCCTTCACGCGACCAAAATGAACGTGGAGACCGTCGAAGCGTTTGCTCATGTCATTCGCTCTCATCCCGAGCTGCTTCTGCTCTTCGTCGGTGAGGACCTGACCTTCTCCGCGGTGCGGAATCGCGTGTTTGAGCTGGGACTGGCGGATCGCGTCCGCTTTCTTGGACGGCAGTCCGCCGCCGACTTCGAGGACCTGCTCGAGGTTGCGGACATCGGTATCTGCCTGCGTCGACCACCCACAAACGGCGAAACGTCGGGAGCCTTGCTCCATCTCCTCCGACATGGAATTCCCACAATTGTTAACGATGTTGGTACGTTTTCGGATTATTCGGATGACGTTGTCTTCAAGCTCAATTGGGAATCGGATGGAATCGTAGGTCTGGCGAGAGCGATTCAGACCCTGGTGAATGACCCGGACGCCCGGCGCGATCGGGGTCGGGCCGCGAGACGATACGTCCAAACGCATCATGACTGGCCAATCGTGGCCGATCTCTACGCGCAGGTGATCGAGCAATTTTCGAGTCTACCGAGCCGATCGGAGGGGAGAGCGATCGCCCCGATCGGACGACGATCGTCTCGAACCTGAAGCACGTGTTCTCACATTCAAGTTCCGGACCCGTTCTTGAGGAGTCCCGTAGGGTGCGGATAGGAATCGCACGGATTGGCTCGCGATCTCACTCCGGCCCAGATGCGGACCGCGAGGATCTTGTCCGTCCGTGGCTCGAAGCGTGGAACCATCGCCGCGACCTCGAGTTCGTTCTCTACCACAATTCCGAGCCGCTCTTCCCTTCGATTCGACTCCACAATCCGGAAGTGGTTCGGTGGCACAACCTTGATTTTTCGCACGAGGAAACGATCACCGATCGCCTGCAACGACTCATCGACCGGAATCCCGATCGGCTCGATGCCTTGCTACTTCTCGACTCGTTCCGCGTCGATTCTCCCTCATCCGTTCCTCCCGCGAGGCCCATTCAGCCCCTGACGATCGCCGCCGTCGTCCTGGCTCGTGACCTCGAATTCGAGAGGGCTGAACCGTACACGGCCGATGATCGACCGGGCCTTATGCGTGAGTCTTTGAAGCGAATCAACAGCTATGATGTGCTGATCGTCCTGAATGCGAACGAGCTCGATTTCCCCTCGGGACGAAAGCGACTTCAATCGCGAATCATTCGCATTTGTGATTCTAAAGACCGTCCGAGCGGATCGGATCTGGCGGAACGGGTGCTCAGGGCCATCGAAACCCCGGCGCATCCGAAATCGACGCGGAAGCCACGAACCTTCCGGCGACAGCGATCACGGCCGAGATTGGCGGTGTTCTCCCCGTGGCCGCCCAAGGGTTCGGGAATCTCGGATTATTCGCTCCGACTGATCGAAGAGCTAAGATCTTATTATCATATTGAATTATATCACGAACCCGGTTATGTTCCGGAGATCGGCCTGTCCTCTCGGGAAATCGGTTGTTTTGATTACCGGGTCTTTTCCCGAAGAGAGAAGGTACTGGGGCCTTACCGGATCCTCTATCAGGTCGGAAACTCTTTTTATCATGGATTTATTTATGAATATCTGGCTCGTTATCCGGGAGTTGTGACCCTGCACGATTATTGCCTTTCCGGATTACAGTTCTGGCGTGCACACCAGGGAGGCGACCCCTTTGAGAACCTCCGGGAGATGGTCCGCCGGCACTATCCGGCTCGATTTGAAGAGTTTGACCCTCAATTGCGTTCGTGGACGGAGGAACCAGGAGGGTTTGCCGAGGCGCTGAGCCGTCGGGGACTCGCCGTGAATCGGGAGGTTTTTCAGTACGGCATGGCGGTTATCGTCCATTCCCCCTGGTGCTTGAAGCGGTCGAGGCACGACGTTCCGGAGTACTCGGACAAGACGGTCGTGATTCCACACGGGGCGACCGTTCTGCCAGTGACGCCCGAGGATCGCCGTGAGGCGAGGGATCGATTTGGTTTGCCTCGCGAGGCGTTCATTATCGCCAGCTTTGGTATCCTTTCCTATGGAAAGATGAATCGTGAAGCCATCATGGCCTTCCACGCTTTGGCGATCAAGAAGCCGAATGCGTTGTTTCTCTTTGTCGGCCAGGATTGGGATCGTGGAGCGGCCCGCGAGAAGGCGGAGGAACTTGGTCTTGCCGGTCGAGTTCGGTTTCTGGGTCGGCAGAGTGCGGAGTCCTTCGAGGCCTTACTCAAAGTACCCGATCTCGGAGTCAGTCTCCGCCGTCCGCCCACATATGGTGAGACCTCGGGAGCGCTGTTGCACTTGCTTCGATGCGGGATCCCGACGATTGTGACCGATGTGGGCACGTTCTCGGATTATCCCGACTCGGTCGTGCGGAAGGTTCCTTGGGACTCGTCGGGAGTCGACCGACTGGCGGAGGCGATTTGTCAGCTCGCCACCGATGGCGCGACTCGTGAAGCTCTGGGTCGGTCGGCTTATGAGTACGTGGCCCGTGAGCATTCCTGGAGTCGTGTTGCGGAGCGGTATGCCGAAATCCTCGAACGATGCGCGTGCGTCGTGTCCAAGGAACGCGTTTTCGGAGCCGGGGCACTCGTGACACGGGAGAACTGAACGTGCGCGTCGGTATCGATATGCTTGGGCTGCAATCGGACGACAGCAGGCTTCGCGGCGTCGGGCGATTTGGACGCCATTTTCTCGCGGCCTTGCTGGCCCAATCGCCGAATGATTCGTACATCTTTTACGCGCATGAGCATCTCCCTACGGATCAGTTCCCTGACGCCCCCGGGGTCAAGGTCGTCCCACTCCGACCAGAGCCGGAGCTTGGGGAACGTACGATGGCGGACGCTCTGGAGCGCGTGGCCAATTCGAACCCGGACCGCCTGGATGCCCTGTTGACGATCAATCCGTTTGAACTGACCAGTTGCTACGCTCCACCCGCGAAGCCGTTGAACAACCTTGTCATGATCGCCGTGGTTCATGATCTGATTCCTTTCCTGTTTCAAGAGCAGTATTTGAGCGATCCTCCGGGGGCGCGCCGAGCCTACCGGCATCTGGAGCGGCTTCGACGGTACGACCTGCTCCTGGCGAACTCCGAGTCGACTCGATTCGACTGTTTGCGCGTTCTCGGCCTACCGCGCGAGAAGGTCGTGACGGTCGGCGCGGCCGCCGACGGGCGCTATTTCACGTCGGATCGAACGATTCCATTAACGGGCAAGACCCGAGCGGCTCTCGCGGGGCTGGGGATTCATCGCCCCTTCGTCTTCGCCGTGACGGGGATGGATGAGCGTAAGAACGCGAGGGGTCTGATCGAGGCGTTCGGACTCTTGCCCGTGGAGTACCGTGAAACGCTTCAGCTTGTCATGACGTGCGGAATCACTCAAGACTACACGCAACGATTGCGATCCTTCGCGGAACACTGCGGAGTGGCGGGACAACTTGTTCTGACCGGAATGGTCTCCGACGAAACGCTCCGAGAGCTTTACCGGCGTTGTGAGCTGTTCGCGTTTCCTTCGCTGTACGAGGGCTTTGGCCTGCCAATCCTCGAGGCCATGCATTGCGGGGCCGCGGTCCTCGCCGGAAATAACTCGTCCCAGATTGAGCTGGTCGAGGGCGCGGGACTTCTGGTCAACGCCGCGGATACCGCGGATATCGCGGAAAAAATGCTGCGCGTCTTGAGGGACCACGAGTTGGCCGAATCGATGCGAGCGCGGGCATTCGAACGGGCTCGAAGCTATTCCTGGGAGAAGACCGCCGCGAAAGCGATCGAGGCCATCCATGAGGTCGTCCACGTGCCATCCGTTCGGCGAATCCGCGCCGAGCGGAGCCACCGCCCGAAACTGGCGATCTTCTCTCCCTGGCCTCCCAAGGGATCGGGGATCTCCGACTACGCGGCGCGACTTGTTGAAGAACTTCTGTCAACCTATGATATTGATATTTATCATGAATCAGGATATGTGCCAGAATTTGGCCTTCGGACTTCGAGGCTCGGCTGCTTCGACTGGCGTTTGTTTCCCAGAAACGCGCGCGTGATCGGTTATCGCGGCGTTGTTCATCAGATGGGCAATTCTTTCTATCACAGGTTCGTGTACGAGGCCCTTCAGCGTCACCGTGGGATCACCGCGCTGCACGATTTCTGCCTTTCGGGCTTTCAATTCTGGTACGCGCATCAGTTCGGAGATCCCGAAGGATATCTTCGGCGCGAGATCACGTATTGTTATCCGGAGTCCGATGCTGAGTTTCATGCGCAGCTCACACGATGGGCCCAGGAGGACGGCGGATTCCAGGAAGCTCTCGCACGCCGTGGTCTATTCATGAATCGACGCGTTTTTGAGAGTTCCGAAGCCGTGATCGTTCACTCTCCCTGGTGCCTCGAACAAGTGAGGCGCGAGTTTCCGGGTCACGAAGCCAAGACGGTGGTGATCCCTCACGGGTCGACCGCGACGCGAGTGTCCGAAGCCGAACGCGCCGAGACGCGATTGCGGTTCGGTCTTCCTCAAGATGCATTCATTGTCGCCAGCTTCGGGATTCTTTCGCAGGGGAAGATGAACATTGAGGCGCTTGACGCGTTTCGAGTCTTGGCTCAGCGAGATCCACGCGCCCTATTTCTGTTTGTGGGTCAGGACTGGGAGAATGGCCAGGCCAGGCGCAAGGTTCAGGAACTCGGGCTAGAGGCTCGCGTACGATTTCTGGGGCGGCAGCCCGCGGAACGTTTCGAGGCGCTTCTCGCGGTGGCGGATCTCGGGATCAGCCTTCGTCGTCCTCCCACGTATGGTGAAACATCCGGGGCGCTGCTTCACCTGCTTCGTCATGGAATTCCCACGATCGTCACGGACGTGGGAACGTTCGCGGATTATCCCGACAACGTGGTGCGGAAGGTCCGTTGGGACGCCGAGGGACAGGATCGATTAACGCGGGCGCTTTGCGAGCTTGCGGACGATCGAGCGACCCGCGTGTCCCTTGGTCGCGCGGCCCATCAATACGTGGCAGGCAAGCACGCCTGGCCAATCGCGGCGTCGATGTACGCGGAACTGATCGAGCGAGTTTACCGGGAGAAGAACCGGTCAGCTCCCGCTCGGACACTCCGAATTCCGGTGAGGAATTGAACAATGAAGCGTCTTGTCAAAAACATGGGCAAGGGACTCTGGCGAATGACCGGCCCGATTCGCCGGCCGTTGCGACGGAAGTTCAACGCCGCGATCAACGATCTCCTGACCAGCGCACTTCGAGAGCACGTCTCCGCTCCGATTCATCCTCGGCTCGATTCCTTGGAGCGTGGCTTGAACCTGGCCAGGCACGAGGTCCAGGCGCAAGGGGTCGACGCGAACCTGACGCTCGACAGTCTCGTCCGGGAGGTGACCCGTTTGCAAATGCAGCTCGAATCACTCGCCTTCGAGATCCGGGCTCGGTCAAACGGGGCGGATGGGCTCTCGATCGTCGGCGACGTCGATGATGCGGAGGATTACGAATCCGGTGAACGTATGAAGGTGGGATAACCCGATCGCCTTAGACGCAATCCGATGTGAGTTTTTTCGATGTGAATGGGTTGACCGTCGCGAAAGGACTGTGCCATGGATTCAACCGCCCCGGTCGAGCGTTCGAATTCCTTCCCGAAGATCTCCTACGCGCAGAACATGGAGGACATCCTGCTGGATCGACTCTTCCAAGGGCAGGTTGGAACGTTTCTGGACATCGGGGGAAACCATCCTTATTTGGATAGTAACACATATTTTTTTTACTTGCGAGGTTGGAGAGGCGTCAATATCGAGCCCAACGCGACGGGTCAGGCCTTGTTCCGGGATTTCCGCCCCGAGGACCGGACTCTGAGCGTCGCGGTTTCCGACATCGAAGGGGAGTTGCCCTTCTTTGAGATCAACAACAGTGAAGGGATGACCGGTCTCTCGACCCTTTGTTGCGAGGTTGCCGAGCGGCATCGGGCGCAAGGGTATTCGGTCGTGGAGCGGGTTGTGCCGGTTCGAACCGTCGCGACCTTGATCGACGAGTACGAGATTGAGCCTCCCGACTTCGTTTCGATCGACGTGGAAGGCCTGGAAGCATCGGTGATCCGGGGTATTCCGCTTGGTCACTGGAAGCCGAAGGTGTTCGTGATCGAGTCGACGGCACCTCTCAGCCGGAGTTCGAGCCATGCGAGCTGGGAACCGCTCCTGATCGAAAACGGCTACCTCTTCGCCACGTTCAATGGAGTCAACCGCTTTTACCTTCGCGACGACCTGCGTGACGCTCTTGATGTATTTCGGACACCAGTGAACATACTTGACGGTTACCTTCGCCACGAGGTGGTCGCCGCGAAAAACCTCGCCGACGAGTATCGGGCTCGACTCGAATCGGAGCGAGCGGCCCGCGCCTTCGATCGCGCCAGTTTTGATCAGATTCGAGCGGGTTGGGAGTTCGCCATTTCGCAGGCCAGGCAAGCCCAGGCGGCCTGGGACGCGGAGAAGGCCAGGTTCGAGTACGATCGATCCGCCTGGAAGGAGTCTCGCGAGGACCTTCTGTACCGTGTCTGGGCATCCCAGCAGGAGATCGCCGAATGGGAGCGGAAGAGCGCCGCGTGGGAGCAGGAACGGGCCGCGTGGGAGCAGGAACGGGCCGAGTGGGAGCATTCCCGTCGCGCGTTCGATCGAGAGCGAGCGGCCTGGCGGTCGGAACGTGAGGAGCATCATCGGCAGCTCGAGGCCACTCGATCGCTCCTGCGGCCCTATCGCATGCTCGATCGGCTTGGTCTGGTCACGACGAGCTACGGTTGGGCGAGGAGAATGAAGCGCAAGCTGGTCTCTTGACGACCTTGACCGATCGAGGGCACACCGTATGATGACGAAGGCCTCCCTGCGGGACCGCCGGGTCAAGGATGATGTCATCCGGGTCGATGGAGTGATCCGCTCATGTGTCTGGCCCATTTGGGGATCGTCGCCGCGACACTGCTCGGTTGGGCGGATGTGATCAGTCTTCAGCCGAGCAAGGGAGACCGGACGCTCTCGGCCTGGCACAAAAGTATCGGTGGGCTCGATCATCCCAGCGAGCGAACCGAAGAAACGCTTCGGCGATACGACCTCAAGGAGCGCTACCGAAAGGATCCGGTCGGAGCGCTCAAGCTGCTCGAGCGCAATGCGCGTCGAAACCCGGAGCCAGAGCTGATTTACGGCCTGGCCGAACTATCCTGGATCGAGGGTCAGCGTGCCGAGGGACGGCGGCGGAACGGAGGGGCCGCCGCGCTCGATCATTATACGGATACAGTCGCCTACGCGTTTGATTACCTGTTTGATCCCGAGTTGGCTCACGGACGATCCCCTACGGACCCGCGTTTCCGGCTCGCGTGCGATCTCTACAATGCCGCACTCGACCGCTTGATACGCGCCTCAAAAACCAAGGACGGTCTTCGACTGGGGGAAACGACTCTCAAGATTCACGGTAGTGAACAGATCATTCGACTGGCCTTGTGGCGTGACACGCCCTGGGAACCCTCGGATGTTCATGAGCTAATTCCCGCCTCGGACTTCGAGGTGACGGGTCTGGACAGCCGGAGCCGCCGTTATGGCCTTGGGGTTCCGCTGATCGCGGTTCGTCGTTCGGACGCGGCCCGGAAGGGCCAAGAGTCGTTCTACCCACCTGAGATGGCGTTTCCGTTGACGGCGATTCTCCGGCCGAACCGGCCTCTCCGAGACGCCGCCAACGCGAACGTGGACGAGATCCGCGCGTGCACGATCGACCTTGTGGATCCGGTTCAATCGCGTGTGGTGGGGCGGGGCGCGGAAGCGATCCCGATCGAGGCGGATGTCACAACGCCTCTTGCGTATATGTGGTCTCGCACGGATCTGAGCAAATTTCGCTGGACGGGTTTGCTGCGACCCGGCGACGCGACGGATCGCGCGGGGTTGATGCTGATCCGTCCCTACGAATCGAGCAAGATCCCGGTGGTAATGGTCCACGGTCTGGCGTCGAGCCCGCTGGCCTGGATTCCAATGCTCAACGAACTTCTGCGCGATCCGCAGATCCAGCAGAATTATCAGTTTCTCCTTTATGTTTATCCCACGGGTGTTCCAATTCCGATCGCGGCCGCCGGTCTTCGGGACGCGCTGAACCAGGCGAGGACCGAGTTCGATCCCACGGGCCAAAATCCAAGGTTCTCGCGCATGGTCCTCCTGGGTCACAGCATGGGGGGATTGCTCAGTCACGCGATGGCGGTCGATAGTGGAAATCGTTTCTGGGAGTTGAACACGGATCGAAGGTTTGACGACATTCTTGGTCCTCCCGAGGTTCTGGCCGAGCTTCGCCATTACTCGTTCTTCAAACCGCTGCCCTATGTGAAGCGCGTGGTTTTTCTGGCAACGCCTCATCGAGGCTCGGAGTACAGCCGAGGTTTCGTCGGTCGTGTTGGCTCCGGCCTGATCTCGGAACCCGACCATTACACGAAGCTCTTGAATCAGCTTCTCGCGGATAACCCTGATGCGTTTCCCCGACGTTTCCGGCATCTTCCCACGTCGATCGAAACGCTCGAACCCGATTCGCCGGTGCTCCTGGCCTTGCTCAAGATGCAGCCGAACCCGGAGGTCCGATTCCATTCCATTATTGGATCGTTGCGCCCGGAGGGTGTCGCCAGCACGACCGACGGAATCGTTCCGTATCGCAGCGCGCATCTGGACGGGCCGCTCGTTGAGTCCGAGCGAGTCGTCCGATCCGATCACGGCGTCCAGAAAGACCCGGAGGCCATTCGTGAGGTTCGTCGCATCCTGTTGAAGCATCTGGCCGAGACTCCGCCGCGTTTGGCCCCGTCAGGAATCGACGCAGGACCTGGCCCAAGGTGAGCGATTGCTGATCCGTGGGCTTGGAGGACGGCCAGGATGGTTCGCGAGTCGGCAACGTTCTCTCAGAGCCACGCGGTCGGAGTCTGGGGATTTGCGGTTCCAGGTCAGGGGCGATAGGATGTTGCCAGTCAACGCGGAGATCGCCTCATGCCCCAGACTCTCGCCGATCGTTTTGCGGAATTCGCGCTTTCCACGCGCTTTGAGGACCTGCCGGAGCCGGTTGTTGCCGAATCGCGTCGGCGACTGATCGACGCACTGGGTTGTGCCGCTGGAGCGTTGCACGAGCCAGCGCCGAGGATCGCGCGCCACGCGGCTTCCAAGGTGACCGGAAATCCGGGTTCCGCCCTGATGGGCGGCGGACAGTCTTCGGCGGACTGGGCGGCCTTCGCCAACGGAGTTCACATCCGATACCTCGACTGCAACGACACGTATCTCTCGCTGGAGCCGGCCCATCCGAGTGACAACTGGGCGACGATCATGGCGGCGGGGGAGTACGCGGGGGCAAATGGTCGCGACTGGATCACGGCCTCGGCCGTCGCGTACGAGGTTCAGTGTCGCCTTTGCGACGCCGCGAGCATTCGGGCCCGAGGTTGGGATCATGTGACCTATGGGTGTCTTTCCTCGACCCTCGCCGCTTCGAAGTTACTGAACCTCAACCAACGCGAGGCAGTCCATGCCCTGGGAATCGCAGGGACCACGGGCACGGCGCTCCGGTTGACGAGGGCCGGTGAGCTCTCGATGTGGAAGGGGTGCGCGTTCGCCCACGCCGCGCGCAACGCGGTCTTTGCGGCGATTCTGGCGGCCGAGGGCATGACCGGGCCCTCGCCTCTGTTCGAAGGGGAGATGGGCTTCTTCGAGCAGGTTTCCGGGCCGTTCACGATCGAACGGCTGGGAGGACCGAACGCCGAGGACTGGATGCTACCCAAAACCTCGATCAAGTTTGTCCCGGCGGAGTACCATAGCCAGTCGGCGATCGCCGCCGCGTTCGAATTGCGACCTCAGATTGGAGATCCCGGTCGAATCCGCGCGATTGAGATCGCGACCTTCCGAACGGCGGTCGAGATTATTGGGAAAGACCC
>CAZRGV010000051.1:20707-38717 GCA_964599655.1 uncultured Isosphaeraceae bacterium
AATGGTGTCCCAAGACCCGTGAAACCGCCGATCATAGCCTCCCCTACTGCACGGCGGTCGCCTTGGTGGATGGCGAAATCACCGCGAAGCAGTTCACCCCCGAACGGTTGTCCGACCCGAGCCTGCTGGACCTCGTCGGACGGACCAAAGTCGTTGAGGACCCCCGGCTGACCTCGGGGTATCCGGCGGGAATCCCCAACCGGGTCCGCGTGACCCTCGACGACGGAACGATTCTTGAGAAAGAGGTCGCGTTCCCACCCGGCCACGATAAGAATCCTCTGACCGATGAGCAACTGGCCGTAAAATTCCACGGTTTGGCGGATCCAGTGCTCGGTTCGGATCGGGCGGGAATGATCTGGGAACGAGTGATGCGACTGGAATCCGATCCTCACCCGCATGAGGTGCTCTTGTTGCTGCGGGTCTGAAAGGGTTTCGGCGTCGGATCCTCGGACTCGGGCGCGCCGTTGAGATTGACGCGGACCCGAAGCGTTGATATCACTCGCTTCGGATCCGCTCGGTTCGGGCTGCGCGAGGATCGAACCGGAGGACAAATCGGGTCGATTCTGACCGTGGCGTTGCATGGAATCGGAACGGCCGAACGGACGCGGCACGAGGAAGGCCCGCCTGAAGGATCCGGACACCGGCGGGCGTTCGCAACCCCAGGGAGGGGGTCGCATGCTCTTCAATTCGTTCAAATTCGCTTATTTTTTTGCGATTTTACTTCCCATCTACTGGGCATTGCCCCGTCGACTCCAGAACGTCCTGATCCTGGGGGCGAGCTACTACTTCTACGGTTGCTGGGATCCGCGCTTTCTCGCGCTGCTGGTGATCTCAACGGTCATGGATTTCGCCTGCGGCCTGGCCGTCGACCGGATCGAGCTTCCCACGAAGCGAAAACTCTTCGTGGCGCTGAGCATGGCGCTGAATCTCGGAATGCTCGGTTATTTCAAGTATTATGACTTCTTCGCATCGAGCATGCAAAGTTTGCTTGCGAGAGCCGGCTGGAACGTTACGTTGAAACAACTGGAGCTAGCGTTGCCGATCGGGATTTCTTTCTATACGTTCCAGTCCATGAGTTACGTGATCGACGTCTATCGCAAGGACATCAAGCCGACGCGGAACCTGTTCGAATTCGCGGCATTCGTATCGTTCTTTCCGCATCTCGTTGCCGGGCCGATCATGCGGCCGACGACACTCTTGCCCCAGGTGGAACAGAAACGGCGGTTCAATCTTCAGCAGTTTTACGACGGATCCTATCTCATCTTCTGGGGACTCACCAAGAAGGTTGTGGTGGCGGACAACCTGGCGGTGATCGTGAACGATCTTTTCGGGCGATGGCAGACCATCGACGGCGGGCTCGCGCTGCTTGCGATTTATGCATTTGCTTTTCAGATTTACTGTGACTTCTCGGGATACACCGATGCCGCCCGTGGTATCGCGAAGTGTCTTGGATTTGAGCTCGCCCTGAACTTTGACCTGCCCTACTTCTCGACGAGCCCGAAAGAATTCTGGTCACGATGGCATATAAGCCTGTCAACATGGTTGCGCGACTATCTTTACATTCCATTGGGTGGAAGTCGCGGAGGACGAGCCGTCTGGTTCGGCAACATCCTGATGTCGGTGATCGTGGGGGGACTTGGACTCGGGCTTTACCTCTACTTCAGCGAGATCCCCCAGGCGCGTGCGTTCCTGCATCGTCATCCGGCATTGCCGGCAGCCTTGGCGGTGCTGCTCGCGGGTCTCTGCCTCTCGATCCTGTTGATTCGGCGGGCCAGGGCGATGACCTCGCGCAACTTGATGCTGACGATGGTGATCGGCGGACTCTGGCATGGCGCGGCGTGGACGTTCGTCCTCTGGGGTTTCTATCAAGGGGTGTTACTGATCGCCCACCGGAGGTTGGAACCGCTCCTGGCGCGGATCCAGCCAGTCGATCCGGTGGATCGCGCATGCTGGAAGGCGCTGAGGATCGTGGCCACCTTCCACTTGATCTGCCTGGGATGGCTGTTGTTCCGTGCCGAATCGCTCGAACAGGTGGGCGGCATGTTGAACGCGATCGTTCACCGGCCCGCCATTCCAGCGGCGTCTTCGCTCGTGCCGTTCCTTGTTTGCATCACGCCCTTGCTCGCCGTTCAACTGGCCCAATACCTTTCCAGAGACCTGGATGTAATTTCGCGAACTCCCTGGTACGTTCGCTCAGTGTTTTACACGTTTTTGTTTTACGCGTACGTGCGCGGAGGGCAGTTCGAAGGCAAACAGTTTATCTACTTTCAGTTCTGAGGGTCCTCGTCGACCGACACGCCGCAATGAATTTAGGTGGGTTGATGGAGGACGACGATGCGGAAATGGGGCGCGGGCTACATTCCTTTTGGCTTGATCGGCATGCTCCTGCTCGTCGCGCTGATCGAGAATCTGATCCGGCACCGTTCGCATGACTTTGGCGAACGCAGGGCACAGGCCTGGCGATACGGGCGACAGGCATCCGAGAACGCCGCGACCCGCTGCCGCATCCTTTGTCTTGGTGATAGCCTGGTCAAGCTCGGCGTCCTTCCCCGAATTCTGAGTGCCCGACTTGGGCAGCCGGTCTGGAACGTCGCGGTTCCTGGTGGGCAGGCGTCAAGTAGTTACTTTTTGTTGCGGCGGGCGCTGGAGCGAGGGGCCCCGTTGCAGGCGGTCATCGTGGATTTTCATCCGAATCTGCTGGCGGTTCCGCCTCGATTCAACACCGAGGTATGGCCCGAGCTGGTCTCGCTGGTGGAAAGCGCGCGGCTCTCCATCCGGGCCGGTGATCCCGAGTTGTTCGCGAGGATCGTGGTCGCGAAGCTCTTTGCGTCGGTCGAGCATCGCGAGGGTCTTCGCGACGCGATCCTGGCCGGGCTTGGCGGTCGGCCAAACCTGCTTCGCATCGAGAATCTTGCCGATCTTCGCAACTGGCGAGTCAACGGTGGCGCTCATGTCGCGGCGTATGTCCCGCAACCTCTTCCCGACCAGTATTCTCCGGGCGAGGCTCCCCGAGCCGGCGGCTGGTCGCCCCATCCGAGCAATCGGGCGTATCTCCGACGATTTCTCGATCTCGCGGCGTCCAGGCACCTGACCGTCTTCTGGCTCATTCCCCCCGCGACGCCGGACTGGCTCGAACGCCGAACACGTCTGGGATTCGAGGCGAGCTATGAGCAATTCGCGCGTGAGATGCTCCATCGATATGGCAATCTTGTCGTGGTCGACGGAAGATACGCGTCCTTCGGCCCGACGGCGTTTCGCGACTCGACCCACCTCCACCGCAAAGGGGCCGTGGTCCTGACCGAGACCCTGGCCGAGATTCTCGAACGGCGGCAGGCGATCGTCTCCAGCGGTTCCCGTTGGGTTCGGTTACCCGCGTATCGCGAGATTCCGGACCCATTTCCACTTGAAGACGTCGATCAGTCGCGAATCGCGATTCAGTTCGAGGAATCGAAGCGACGGTGAAAGTCCTTCGGACCTTGCCCCTTCTCAACCGGAATCGACAACGATAGTGCCGACCTCATGGCCTCCGCCGCGACTGGAATCGATGCGAATCCGAGCATGCGATCTCTGGCGGCCCGCGACAGCGCCGAGTATTGAGCCATTCTGGATTCGGCGACCATCGCGCTCTCCAGCAAGTGATCTCTCACATCGGTCCAGACCAGTCGATATCGAACGGTTTCGAGCCGTTTTTCGGGGTCATGC
Organism: uncultured Isosphaeraceae bacterium; assembly: GCA_964599655.1. Taxonomy (GTDB): domain Bacteria; phylum Planctomycetota; class Planctomycetia; order Isosphaerales; family Isosphaeraceae; genus CAZRGV01. The sequence goes on from CAZRGV010000051.1 coordinate 24,410, forward strand.
GGCCAGTGAGTCGGCTCGGGGTTCGACCGTATGACGAAGCCGACGTCACGGTCCATGTAATCGGCCATCGCCGTGTGATCCGGGGCGATCGCGGGTCGACCGGCGGCGAGCGCGTGCTGCAAGGGAAGGCATGCCCCTTCCGCGTGGCTTGTGTTCACGTAGTAGGTCGTCGCTCGAAGAAGCTCCGCCATCCTCGCGTCATCCAGGTACTCGGTAATGACCACGATCCGGCAGCGGTGTTCGATTCCGAGCGTGCGATAACGTTGTCGGAAAACGGCCATTTCATGGAATTCGCGATGAGGGCTTGTCGCGAGTTTGATCACGAGCGTGACGTCGTTCCGATCGCGAAAGGCGGTCAGGAACGCGGTCAGGAGATCGTGTTCGTTCTTTCGAAGATCACCGAGGTTCAGAAACGTTGTGAAGACCAGGCCGGAGAGATTCAGTACGCCTGAGGGCAAAAGGGGATCAACGACCGTGGTCGTCGAGCGTCCCAGGCGCCGCAAGGCGTGATTTTTGAGCTCGGTGATGCGGTGGATGGCCTCGTCGTTCAGAACCTGGCGAATCGTGTTGTGATACGAGGCCCGCGCGCTCAGGTAAACGATCTGTGCGGGCGAACGACCGGCCATTCGCTGTTTGAAGCGACAGATCCGAGCGACGAACTCGGGATCGAGCCAGGGCTCCAGTCGTCGAAATCCACTCTGGGCCAGCCGTTTCGGAAGGGATCCGCGACTCGATTCCGTCGATGTCGAGGCCGTGGATTCGGGTTCGGTCTGGCACCCTTCGGCGTGGCCTTGGTCGTCGGTTCCGCCGAAGACCTCGTGCCGGCAAGGAAATCGGACAACGTGGCTCGGGTTCCAGGCGGGAACCTCGAATCGTTCTGGCCCAAGGGGCACCGGAACAACCGCGATGGGGCACGTCAATTTCGCCTTGCGAAAGGCTGCCGCCGTGAATCCGCAGGCGGTTAGAATCAGGTCGGCGCGTGAGGCGATTCTTCGCCAGTTCTGTCTCGTGTCGTTGCCGAATTCACGGTCGGGAATATCCGGGAATTCCCAGAACGGGAAAAGGACGTTGGGAACCGTTGGCGACAGGTACGCATCCTGGAGCGGATTGAGACACAGGTGAATGGGCAGGTAGCCTTCGATCGCCGCGGTTTTGGCCGCGAAGTCCAGGCTGCTCTCGGGATGGTCGATCTGTTTATAGATTCCAAGCTGTTTCAGGACAGGAATCAGCGATTCGAGTACAAAAGAATACGAATAGGCGGGAGCCCCCAGCGTCCGCGAAATGTCACGCGCGCAGGGCGTTGTGCTGACCAGGAACGCGAGCGGTCGGTTCGCTTGAGGATCGGTTGGCCTCGGAGAGCACGCGCTGGCTGGGTTCATCCTGATCCCCGGAGGACGCGACGGCGAAGAGCGAGGTTCGTCCAACTCGTCGTGATTGGGGGGAACGATATCCCCACGGGTTGAGGTCGTCAACCTCAACCGATCCAACCCTTGTTGACGTTTTCCCCTCAGTCGGGATAGCCTGAAAATCCAGCCGAAGAGATCCTGTCGTCCCCTCGACCGAGGTTCCCGAATGAGTTCTCCTGGATCGCGTTTGCGACAGGCTTGGGCCAAGGGCCCGATCATGATTCCTGGGGCGTTCAATGCACTGACGGCGCGATTGGCGGAACGTTTGGGCTTCGCGGCGGTCTACCTTTCCGGGGGTGCCCTCTCGGCGGGTTGGGCGGGATTACCCGACGTGGGCCTTCTCACCCTGACGGAGTTTGCCGAGCAAGCCGCGATCCTGTCGCGCGCCACGACGCTTCCCTTGCTCTGTGACGCCGATACCGGCTTCGGCGAGGCGATCAACGTCGCTCGCACCGTCTCCCTCTACGAAGAGGCCGGAGCGGCGGGGCTGCATCTGGAAGATCAGGTCTTGCCGAAGCGTTGTGGACATCTGACCGGGAAGGCATTGGTCGATGTCGAGACGATGTGTTCGAAGATTCGAGCCGCGGTGTCGGCGCGTCGAGACCCGGACTTTGTGATCATCGCGCGCACCGATGCGCGGTCGGTCGAGGGATTCGACGCCGCCGTGGAACGAGCGCGTCGCTACCTCCGCGCTGGGGCTGATCTGATCTTCCCCGAAGCGCTGGAATCCGCGGCGGAGTTTGCCCAATTCGCCGAGGCCGACGAGTTCCCGCTGATCGCCAACATGACCGAGTTTGGCCGGAGTCCGCTCCTCGACTTCGCGGAACTGGCCGGGATGGGATACAAGGCGGTGCTCTACCCACTGACGGCCTTCCGCGCCGCGATGAATGCCGCGAAAGAAACCCTGATCGAGCTTCGGGACCGTGGAACGCAACGGGAACGTCTCGATCGGATGCAAACGCGAGCGGAGCTCTACGAACTGATCGGCTATACCGACTGGGAGTCGAAAGACCGGTCCTATTTCGAGGGACGTTCCTGAGCGACGAACGCGCCAAGCGGCGATTGGTTTGGTGGCCACGCGTCTCGCCTTGTTCGTTGGGGAGCGGTGCGTTATCTTGCGGCGCTCCCGAGGGATCGGGGGAGTCGGTCCTGGAATTCAGGGAGGAGAACCCGGATGGGAACGGACCTCGCGTTGCCTGGCGATCGTCGGGAGGTTTTTGTCGACGCGAACCCGCTGGGGGATCGACACCTGACCGGCATCGGTCGTTACACGGCTCGGATCGCCCTGGCGCTGGCGAAATCGGCGCGCGTCCGGTTCTTTTCCCAGGACCAGGAACTCATCGCACCGGAAAACCTCGATTGGTCGCAGGACCAGGATCTGGCTCGTTGGGGTCGCCGGGTCTGGCGGAGCCGACGGCGGCCTCTGGGAACGCCTCCCGCGGGCAGTCTCGCGATCTACGGGTGTCTCCGGCCCGAGGAGCGGCGTTTTCCGTTCGAGGTCAGCGTCCTCCACGACTTCACGCCTCAAACCGTGCCTTACACGCACTCCGAAAAGACTCGTCAGATGTTTCAGGGCTTCTATGCCCGGACCCTGCTTTCCTCGGACATGGCGCTCTCGGTCTCCCATTCGACCAAGGCCGACGCGTCCTGGCTCTGTGACATGCCGCAAGACCGGATCGTCGTCGCGCATTCGGGGCCGAGTATCTGCGTCGAGCGGCACTTGTGCCGTCGAACGCCGGTTCGGCGCCGGAATGTTGGGCTCGTCGTTTCGACCCTGGAGCCGAGGAAAAACGCCTACTTCGTGCTCGACTGGTTCCGAGAGTCGACCGTTTTGCCCGACGATGCCGAGCTCTGGTGGGTGGGTCGGGTCGGCTGGCTGACCTCTCGGCGGAGACTGGCTCAGTATCAGCGGCACCAAGGCCGACGTATTCGATTCCTGGGGGTGGTCTCCGATCCTCGACTCTGCCAGCTCTATCAATCCGTGGGCTGGTCGATTTATCCGTCGCTGTACGAAGGCTTCGGCTTCCCGGTCCTCGATGCCCTACGACACGGGACGCCGGTGCTGACCAGCTACAACAGCGCGCTTCGAGAGTTCACGGTGCCTGGCGTTACCTTCTTCGATCCCTGTGATCGATCGACGCTCGACCTCGCCTGGCAATCGTTCCAGTCGTCAGGCGGCACCACCTTGCCTCGCCGGGAACTCGACGATCTCTATTCCTGGAATCACGTCGCCCGAACGCTGCTCGGCATGCCGGGCGTCAAGAGTTCCGAATCCGGCACGGTCGACCTGGCGCCCGGTCAGGCCGCCTGATTGCTTCGACCCGCAGGTCAGGCCACGAATCGGTTGGCTGGATTTCGGAGCTTCTCCAACGCCTGCCTCAACGCGGCTTCCGAGACATCCCGAGAAGCGCGTTCGAACATGCGTTGTCTCGCATTGCTGGACAGCCACTCGTAACGGCCTCGATCCGTGTCGGCCACGCTGGCACTTGCGATCAGCCGGTCTCGCAGATCCGACCAGACCAGGCGATTCCAGGTGGTGTTCAGCCTCCTGGCCGGATCATGAGGCCAGAAGGTCGGTTCGGGATGGGACGGGACGACAAAGCCGACGGCCTCATCAATGTAGTCGGACATGGCCGTGTGATCCGGGGCAATGGCTGGACGACCGGCGGCCATCGCCTGCTGGAGCGGAAGGCACGCGCCTTCCGCCCGGCTCGTATTCAAGTAGTACGTCGAAACGCGAAAAAGGCTCATCATCTGTTCGTCGGTCAGATAATCGGTGATGACGACGACGCGGCAGCGGTGACGCAGTCCGAAGCCCTGGTAAAGGGATTGGAGCTCAAGAAGATCGTAATACTCTCGAGACGGACTGGTGGCCAGTTTCAGAACCAGAGTCACGTCAGGCCGATCGTTGAAGGCGATCAGGAACGCGGACAGCAGGTCCGCGGCGTTTTTGCGCCGGTCACTGAGGTTGAACAGACTCGTGTAGACCAGTCCGGAGATGGTCAAAGGTCGGGAGGGGAGCAGAGGAGGCGGCACCTCGGGCAAGTGCAGGATTCGCTTTCGGACGCGCTTCACTCGTTCAATGGCCTGATCGTTGAGCCATCGGCGGATGTACCGTCGATAGGCGCCTCGTAGGAACCGCTTCCAAGCGGCCAATGGGACGCGGTGGCCATCTCCGTCCGAAACGTCTTGAACGACCAGGCCAGGTTCCTCGTCTCCACCCAGAACCAGGTGACGGCACTCGATGGTCCACGAATCCTCGGGATTCCAGGGCGGAACCTCGAAGGGCTCGGGGGCCAGCGGGACCGGTACGATTTCGATGGGGCAATCGACCTCCGCGCGCTGGAAGGCCTCGGCCGTGAACCGGCACGCGGTCAAGATGAGATCCACCGCTCGACACATGCGGACCCAGTTTTGTCTCGTGTCGTTCCGGAAATCCTGATCGGGCAGGTTGGGAAACTCCCAGAACGGGAAGAGAATGGTCGGCACGTCCGGCGTGAACGAGGCGTTGTGTGGCGGATGCAGGACGAGGTGAACCGGTTCGAGCCCGCGTTCTCTCGCGCGAGCGGCCCGATAGGAAAGACAACTCTCAGGTTGCTCCACCAGTTCCCACGAGCCGAGTCGCTCCAGAACCGGGGTCAGGGCCTTGAGCACGAAGCCGTAGGAGTAGTCGGCCGAACCCATGTGACGGCGGATGTCTCCCACGCAGCCCGTCGTGCTGACCAGAAACCGCCATGGGCGCTTGGGACCGACCACTCGAGAATCCAACGAACCACGCATGGCGAGCCTCCTGCCGCCTGGTCGAGGCCGCCACGTCACGGCCTAACACACCGCTCCGCACTCTCCGGCCCTTGGCCGGAGGCGGCCAGAACGTTAATCTTGATCCCGAGTCTCGTCAATCGAGCCTGAGGCCAAGCGGGCTCTTCCCTCTCCTTCCAGCCCACGGGCGAGGGGTCCAGGTCGGGCGCGTGGCATGGCCAACCAGGAAACCCGTCGTCTCGTCGCCTGCCAATTGACCCGACGTCCGGTTCTGGTACGATCGTTGAATGACCCCGGCACGGCGACGTGTCGAGGATCGGCCAGGCGCTCCAACCGGCGGATCGATCCCTCCCAGGTAACTGTCAGGTCGGTTTGGCGCCTCGTGATCTAGATCGGACGACGGGTCGAGTGGCCTTGGATCCGTCCCGAGCTTCGGGTGAATTCGCAACCGTGAATCACCGGGACCCCTTGGGCGGGCATCGAGGTCGCCGCTGCTAACGAGAACGTTCCGCGCTCGATTCCAGGTGGGGACAAAGGCGTGCTGGGGCCCATTCTGCTTTGGTTGATGGTGTGTCTCTCGACGAGATGGCTCGCCGCTCGGACGAGCCACCTCCCCGGACACGTCCCAGGCGCTCCAGGCCGGTTCCCCATGCTTGCGTCGACGCGTGGTCTGATGGGTTGGGCTGGGAATTGGAAGCAATCATCCGTACCTCGGCCGATGGCCCGAGGAGGCGGATGTTCCCTGGATTGTTGGTCGCGTTCGCTTCGTCGCGTCAGTCTTCCGGGAGCTGATCCCTTTCTGCCTATCTCCGGGTTTCTCAACCCGGCGCGTTCCCATCGCCTCTTGGTGGGTCGTTGACGGCGTCGGCCTCGCTTCTTGCCCTTCCGATCCGCTGGTCTTCGGTCGCACACGTCTCTGCGTCCGGGTCGAACAATCGACGGATTCGGGAGTTCCTCTGCAGGAAAGGTGGGGCCTTCACGTGGACCCGCAGACGATCAATATTCTCTTCGGACTTCTTCTGGGTCTCCTGATCGGGATCGTGGGGGGGCTTGCCGCCCATCAAGTCCTGGGTCGGATGGGAATCCGCACCGCCCGATCCGAGGCTCAGGAAATTCTGGCAACCGCGCAACTCCAAGCGGAGACGATCCGGAAGGAGTCCGATCTCCGAGCGAAGGAAGAGGTGCTCCAGCGGCGCGAGGCCCTCGAACGCGAGGTCGAGGAAGCACGCAGAGCCCTGCGCGACCAGGAGGTCCGGCTGGAAAAACGTGCCGATACGCTCGACCTGAAGCTCGACTTCATCAACAAAAAGGAGCGCGACTTCGAGAACGTTCAGCGCTACCTGAGCGAACAACAGGAGGAGTTGAACCGGCGCAACCAGGAGCTCAAGCAACTCATCGCCGAACAGCGCGAGAAGCTTCACAAGATCACCAGACTCTCGCCCGACGAGGCAAGGCAGGCGCTGTTCCAGCAACTCGAACTCGACCTGACTCACGAAGTCGGGGGCCTCATCCTCAAGCATGAACAGATTCTGAAAGATACCGCTCAGCAGAAGTCTCGCGAAATCCTCGCCACCTGCATTCAGCGCTACGCGGCGAGTCACACCGCGGAGACCACGGTCAGCACGGTCGATATTCCGTCCGACGACATGAAGGGACGCATCATCGGCCGCGAGGGACGAAACATCCGGGCGTTCGAAAAGGCCACGGGAGTCGACGTGATCGTTGATGATACCCCTGGCGTTGTCATTGTCACGGGCTTCGACAACATTCGGCGTGAAATCGCCAAGGTTTCCCTGGAAAAGCTGATTCAGGACGGGCGTATCCATCCGACCCGCATCGAGGAAATCGTCGCGGAGACCCAGCAGGAGATGGAGGAACACATCCTCCAGATCGGCCGAGAGGCCGCGCAGGAGGCGAACGTTCCCGGCTTACACGAGAAACTCTTGCACTATCTGGGCCGTCTCAAGTTTCGTACCAGCTACTCCCAGAACGTGCTTCGGCACTCGCTCGAGGTCGCCTACCTGACGGGAATGCTCGCCGAGGAAATCGGCCTCGATGGCGCGCTCGGACGTCGCTGCGGACTGCTTCACGATATCGGCAAGGCCGCCGACCACGAAATGGAGGGAGGCCATCCCGCCATCGGAGCCGATCTCTGCAAGCGCTTCGGTGAGCGCAAAGAGGTTGTCCACGCCGCACTGGGCCATCACGACGATCTTCGGATCGACTACCCATACACTGTACTCGTGGCCGCGGCCGACGCGATCAGCGCGAGTCGACCCGGCGCGCGACGGGATACCCTGGAAAAATACGTACGACGACTCGAAGAACTCGAAGGACTGGTCTGTGGATTTCCCGGTGTCGAGCAGGCCTATGCCATCCAGGCGGGCCGCGAGGTTCGAGTCCTCGTCAACAGCGAACAGCTCGATGACCGTGGGGCGGCAAAGGTCTGTCACGACATCGCCAAGGCCATCCAGGAGCAGCTCACCTATCCCGGCGAAGTCAAGGTCACGGTCCTCCGCGAGTCGAGAACCGTCGAATACGCGAAATGAATCGTCCCGTGTTCGTGGTCCCGTCCTCCCCTTCGTGCCAAGTCGTCGACGCGCTCATCCTGTGTTCTCGGTGTGTTCCCTCGAACGCGTGACGCGCCCTCCGATCCGCGAAAGAGTAAGGCCTCCATGCCTGTGAAAATCCTGTTTATCGGAGACGTGGTTGGATCGCCCGGCCGAAAAATCGTGGGGCAAGCCTTGCCGAGACTGATCCACCGTTGGGGCCTGGATCTGGTTGTCTGCAACGCGGAAAACGCCGCGGGCGGCTCGGGACTGACGATCAACACGCACGAGGAGCTTGTGGAGGCGGGCGTCGATGTGTTCACCCTTGGCGATCATGTCTATCGAAAAGACGAGATTTTCACGTTGTTCGATCGGACCGATCGTCTCTGCCGGCCGGCCAATTTCCCTCCCGAGTCGCCAGGGGCCGAAACCGCGCTCGTCGAGGCCCGTGACGGGACCGTGGTGGGTGTGTTTACCGTCCTCGGGAGAACGTTCATGCGGCCCGTCGATTGTCCGTTCCGCGCCGCCGATCGAATTCTCGAGCGCATCGGCAATAGCGCGAAGGTCATCGTGGTCGATATCCACGCCGAGGCCACCAGCGACAAGCAACTCGTCGGCCGCTACCTCGATGGGCGCGTCTCCGCCGTCCTCGGCACCCATACGCACGTTCCCACCGCCGACGAGCAAATCCTCGCCAAGGGAACCGCCTACCAGACCGACGTCGGGATGACCGGGCCGTACGACTCGGTCATCGGTCGTCGGTTCGACCGTGTCCTGGCCGCTTCCTTGACCTGCCTTCCTCAACACTTCGACGTCGCGACGGGCGATCCCCGACTCTGCGGCGCCCTGATCGAGATCGATCCGACCACCGGGCGCGCGCTGGCGATCCGCCGGGTCATGATCAATCACGACGACGCGCGCCGGCTTCTGACCGAATCCCCTCCACCCGCGACCTGATTTGAAGCCGCGGAAGTCGCCAACATACGAAAAGAGTTTTTATTTCGTATCTCTTTCTATCATCTTTCGACACTTGTGACAAGCGTGATGAGCCGGTCGAGTCCTCGCTCCAATCCGTGACGCACCGCCAGGGGGTCGGTGAAGACGCGGTGTTCGATAAAGTGCCAGCGCGCCCAGTGTCCGCCGATCAGAAGCGCCGACGACCGTTCAAAAATCGGAATCCATGAGGCGGTCGTTTCGTCCAGAGGATGGATTGCCTCGTAGGACGACAGGGCTTCGGCCCTCGATCGGCGATCCTGGCCAAGCCACTCCGACATCAGGCGTGCCAGGTCGGCCGCGACACTCTCGACGGCCATGGCGCCGAAATCGACCAGGCCGACCAGGGTTTCCCCCTGGAACAGGAAATGCTCGGGCCGTGCGTCGCGAAGACACGGCTGTAGCCGACCGACACGCGAGGATTCTCTTTGAAGTTCCACGAGGATCCGTGGGGCGACTCCCCGTGCGACGTCGATGTAACGACGAGCAAGAGCCTGGTTCGGATCGGCGCCGGCGGCGTCGAGAGCGCTTTGCAAGGTCCGGAATCCGCCCGAAATCAGTGAATCGACCTCGCGAATTCTCGCGTGCAGACCCGGACTGGGCCCCTGTGAGGAATGGTGTGAGAGCCTTGCATGAAGGGCGGCCAGCGCGGAGAACGCGGCTCGAACACGACCCAAGGGAGGCTGTCCAGATCGATCCGCTTCACCCGGCATCCAGGGTTCCAGTTGCCAGAGCCGCCCCTCAACCTCCTGCGCGGTTCGACCATCGACACTAGAAAACGGGACGGGTAAGAATCCCAGGTCCGACGCCTCGCGCAACCATTCGTGAATGCGTTCGACGTATTCGCGAGCAGGGGGGGGCTCGGGCCAGCAGCGAAGCACCAGGTTTCCCTGAGCCGATCGAAAACGCCAGAGTCGTGCTCCGCTGGCCCCACCCGCGTTACCTTGATACTCCGGCGGCGAGAGCGGCTGAAGCCTGCCAGCATAGCGTTTCAGAACGGAGGCAAGTTCCAGGCTGGGCATCACGACGATGGAAGTGACCGAGAAACAGAGCGGCAAGCGAAATCCAGGGACAATCAGACAACCACGGTATCAGGACGCGCCTCGGGATGGCCGTTGAGAACCACGCCGTCCTCCCCCTGCCCCGAGAGGTCGCGCAACCGTTTGATCGCGTCCATGATCCTTCGCGTGGCCTCGTCGATCCGATGCCGTTCCTCTCCGTCGGGGAGTGCCAGATCCGACAGATCGATCGGTGGTCCAAAGACGACCTTGGCGTTGGACGGCGTTCGGAGCGATTTGAGAATGTCGTTCGTCTCGGGCGTCCCGGAGATATAGGCGGGTATCACGGGCACTCCGGATCGCAGAGCGATGAACGCCGCGCCCGGGCGAGCCGGTCCGAACTCGCGGCCCGACGTGGGAAGGATCGTTCCCTCGGGAAAGATCGGGACGACTCGTCCCTCTTTCAACGCCCGCAGGGCGGCCCGCGTCGCCGAGAGATCCCGTCCGTCTCGCTTCACGGGAATACATTTGGTGATTCGACAGAAAGGGCGACAGATCGGCCAGTCATAGTATTCCTGGGCGATCATGAACCCCAGTGCGCGTCTTGTCGACGCCTGAAGGAGCATGTGGTCGATTCCACACGTATGGTTCGCGACGAGCAGGACCGGACCACGGTCGGGGAGCGCGTGCGCCTCCGACAGGTCGAGCCGGTGCCAGAAACCGCAGTAGAGCCGGTTCAACCACCAGAGAATCAGCAACGGGCCGTGGACGTCGAGCGGTGTCTGTCCGGCCCGGGGCCCGAGCAACCAGGGAAAGAGCAAGAGGATCGCGGCGAGACACAACATCCACAACGGGGACATCGGCGGATCCGATCGTCAAGAGCCCGAGGTCGTCCGCCTTTGCAGCTTGGACAAGAATCGCGGGGCAGGTTGATTCCACGGGAAGATCCTGTCATTTCACCATCGTCGCGCTGGGAATTCCAGTCTCCGGTTCCCGCGGGAGTGTGGGAGCGCGGTGCGCCCCGGCACTCCCCTCGGGTCATTCCTCAATACTGATCGGCGCTAATGACCTCTCCGCCGGCCCGGGTTCCCAGCGCCTGATAGACCGTGGGCGAGATCGTGCTCTTGAGGAAGTGCACCGACCCATCCGCGTAAAGGAAATTGACACCCCCGGGATGGCGGCTCCAGTAATCCTCAACGTGGGCCTTCGGATGGTTCGGAGTCCGTGGACCGTCTTCCAACCCGATGGGTCCCAGGATCATCGTGAACGACTCCTCGGGGTCGGCGGCGAACGAGTCCGTGCCCCCTTCGAACGTCGAGGTCTTGAACAGCCAGCCCCCGACGGCGCGCCCGGTCCAGGTGGCGTAACTCAGGTTGTGGCTGCGCTCCCCAACAGCGAGGGTCTGACTCGAGCCGTCCGTGATCTGCGAAAAGCCGATACGACTGTTCCGGAAAAAAATCCCGGAACCTCGACCAGGGGCCTCACCGATTTCTCCAAGGCCATACATTCCCACGTAATTGCTGGTTCCGACCGTGTACACCGTGGTCGAGTTCGTTTCGTCACGCACCGGGACCGTGTCCTTGGCGACATCCGACGGACAAATGTAGGACGAGACCCGGAGCAACTGTGCCGTGTCGTTGGCGCGGTAGGTCATCGTGAGCTGGAAGTTGATCGCGTTGTAGAGCGAAGGCTGCTCCATCTGTGGGAGAATCATGCTTCCCCACGCCCAGCCCGGGCCGATGTCGTCTTCGGCCGTGCCGGCGTCCTGTCCGTCGAGACGGTAATAGCTCGAATATCCCGGCGGAAACGTGTTGTACGATTCATGGTAGGTGTTCAGCGCGATCCCGATTTGCTTCAGGTTGTTCGTGCATTGGGCGCGGCGAGCGGCCTCTCTCGCGGCTTGCACGGCGGGCAGCAGAAGACCGATCAACACACCGATAACGGCGATGACAACGAGCAGCTCGATCAACGTGAAGCCGCTCGACCTTCGCGAAGGCGAAGTCCCCATGTTGAGTCCCTTGAAAAAGCCGATCCGAAGCGCGCCGACGTCGAATGTCGCGGCACTCCGGTCGGGATGCCTGAACCTTTGGAAAGCGGAACCAAGGCGACAGCGAGTGTGTCACGACGACCGCCGCGCGGGCGTCGCCGTTCCCAGGACGCTGATCAGGCAAGGGGACGAGGTGGGGAGCGACCCGTCGGTCGCTGGAATCGGCGAGCGCGCGGAATGCGATCGTCCGCAACGACCTCGAACGGGCAATCACGGATGTAGACCGGCGCCGAGGTCAGCGGGGAGACGTGCGTCTTGGTCCGGAATTGACAGGCCGGACAATCGTCTCGACTCAGACTGAGATCGAGCGACGAGTGACCGGAAAGGTGGGGGCTTGGATCTTGACAAGCGGCCTGGCAAACGCCTGAAGGCGCATCACTTTGATGGTGGCGATGACCACCATCAACGAAGACCGTTGCCAGCATGTAGGCCAGGACGAGCCAGAATCGGCTCGCCCGAACGTTCGCTCTCAAGAACGCGATCCCCGACTAAAGGTTCTGGGGGCTGAACACGCTCGGGGTAAATTCGGTTTTGATAATAGTAGTGCGTTCACCAGGTGTCAAGAAGCGCCGTTGACTCATAAAGTACGGCAAGTACGGCGCGGCGCCTACGAAGGAACACGCCACGGCCCGACGGTTCACGCGATCCGACTCTCGGGCATCCGGCGATATCGAAGGAAGCCGAGTGCCAGACTGGCCATGCCCCAGACGAGGATCGTCGCGGGCTCCGGCACGGCCTGCGTGCCGAGCGTTGACACGTCGCGATCAATCATCTCCGCGCCGAGGCCGTAGAGAGTGTTCGGCGACGCTCGGAAGTTCTTCGACAGGAGATCCTGAACCGCGGCGGGACTGAACGTCGCCGACGGATTGACCAGCGTCGACCATGGGGTCACCGCCGAGTCGAGGTAGTTGCCCGTCGTGTCGTGATGACCGACCCCGAAGGCGTGCATCAACTCGTGCGCGACGTTGTGGGCGACCGCCCACTCCAGTTCATCGACCGTGGTGGCATAGGGAAGTTTATCGACGAATGTGAATCCATTGTTGCCCACGTCCGCGATTCCCACCGCGTTGGGATTGGCTGGGTAGGAGGTTCCCGAGACGACGCTCACGGTGTGCGAGACGGGATCATTGGGGTTGTTGGTCAAGGCCAGCGGCACACCGCCAAGTTGAAACGTTTGCTCGACCCGATTGAGCACCGCGTTGCTGAAGTCGAGCCGCTGCTGATCGTTGGGCACGCCACCGAATACCTTCTCGACCGAGGGGCTAAGATACCAGGGTTGGGCCCCTCCCGACGTGAGCTGAGCCGCCTCGGGATAAGGGCCATTTGCCATGTTGAGATAGGCGTCGGCGACAGACTGGGTCGGGGGCGAGTTGGACGCGATGCTGGGCGTAACCGCTGCTTGAGCCGAGAGGGGGGCGGTTGCCTGCGTGTTAAACTGGATCGGAGAGATCGAGGGCGTGTTCCAGCCGGCCGGCACGGCGAGCCCCGACCAGAAGGTGACTCCCGTTGAGGGCGTCCAGGTCGTCCATCGCCAGTCCGCCCCAAGCGCGGCGCCTCGACTGGTCGACGCGAGCGTCGCCAAAGCGACCATCCCAATGGCCAGGGTTCTGACGGCGGTCATCGCGAACCTCCTGTTCGACCGGTCCCGATTCAACGCACCCTCATGATGCGCTGGACTGCCACGGTCTCCGCGCCCTGGCCTGGCAGACTCCCGACCGAACCGGTTCGTGGTCCGGAGAAATCCGCGTGTCGAAAGGAATTGGCGGTGAGTGCGAGCGCGATTTGTTTTGGCTTACGGGGGGCACACGAATGAGTAGGCAATTTCTATGCCTTTAGAGTCATTTCATGGGAGTTCAGTCCTGGGGCACGACCCTCATCGGGATATGGCAAACGGTGCGAAAATCATAAGCCCCAAGGGTTTGTATTCGCGTAAGAACTGGGAGACAACGAACGAGAAGGCCACTCCACTCGCACCGCCTGGCTCCGTGGGGTTTTGGCGATTCTTACAAAGAACACGGTAATAACGACAGAAATTCCTGGAGGCGAACCTCTTGTGAGAACGACGTCGTTCGACCCGGCGCGGGGTCTCAGGACGCCTCAAGAATTCAGAGGCGTCGATCGAGCGCCGGTTCGAATTCAGCGCGAAGTGCATAAGGCATTTGCGTTGCAGGTCGGTATTTCCGTAGATATAGTGCTAGCTCAAGACCCGCGAACTGGTTAGGGGTCACCCGGGCTGCCTTCGGGGGCGCCCGGGCCCCGGAGCGGATCGCAACCGGTCAACCAGATCGACGGATGACCCCTGGACCGCGCGGGTGCACCTACAGGAGATCTGCGGTGAAGTCTCTCATGAAGCGGTTGGCGTTGCTCTCAACCTTGTCGTTGACCTTTGGTCTCGTCGGCTGTGGCACCGCCACCGAGGAAACTCCTCCCGCTCCGACCCCTGGCGAGGCGGCTCCGGCGGCCGGCGAAACTCCGGCGGCTGGCGAAGCGGCGCCCGCGACCACCCCAGCGGCTGGCGAAGCGGCGCCCACTCCAGCGCCCGCCGAGGCCGAGAAG
>CAZRGV010000052.1:0-1685 GCA_964599655.1 uncultured Isosphaeraceae bacterium
GGTGCCACTGGTGGCTTGTCCACCAGTGTCTGCGACGGGCCCGGAGCCCTGGTGGTCAAGCCACCCGTGCCACCCGCCCGTCGTCGACTGCCTGTGGCGCCGGGCGCGCCGAACGAACTCCCCTCTCGGAGCGCAACCCGCTTTAGAATAGAGACTTCCGGAATCCGTCTCCGGCAAGAAAGCGCGCACCAACCGCGCACCAGCGCCGTTCTTTGGGCGCGACGCGACCCTCGGGCGCCCTCCGGCCCTGAGGAGCCCCATCTTCTCCGGCCTCCTCTTCTTCGCGACCTTCGCGTCTTTGCGAGAGGCCCCGAGAGCCCGGTTCAGACCGATAAACCCTTCGCGCGAGCCAGTTGCTCGTACAGTTCGGCGAAGCGTGCCACCATGATCTCGGCGCGGAACTTGGCCTCGGCTCGGGCGCGGCCGGCCTCTCCCAGGCGATGGGCCAAGTCGGGGTCGCGAACCAACTGACGGAGGGCGCGGGCCAGTTCCTTGGGCGATCGAACCGGCACGAGCAGGCCGGTCACGCCGTCCTCGACCACCTCGGTGGTTCCGGGGGCGGCGGTCGCGACCACCGGCTTGCGGAACCGCATCGCCTCGAGCACCACGTTGGGCAGCCCTTCGTAAAGGCTCGGCAGGACCAGGAGATCCGACGCGGCCAGCAGCCGCGGCACGTCGTCGCGATGGCCGAGCAACTGGACCCGACGGTCGACATCGAGCCGGAAGGCCCGGATGCGCTCTGCCAACAGGTCGCGCTGGGGGCCGTCGCCGACGACGATCGTCCGAAGCTCCGGCTGGACGTGCTGGAGCAGGTCGAGGGCGGCCAGCAGGTCGTCGACCCCCTTCTGCGGGGCCAGCCGGCCGGCGAAGAGGATCAAGGGGGCGTCTTCGGGCAGGCCCAGCTCGCGACGGACCGCCGCGCGGTCGACCTCGGGCGGCTCCTCGTCGCCGATGCCCGAGAGGATGCAGGCCAGGCGGTCCTCGGGCACGCCCGCCTTGCGGTAGAAGTCGACGACGGCCTGAGAGTTCCCGACCACTCGGTTGGTCCAACGGGCCAGCCAGCGGTCGATGGCCAGTTGGGACCGGCCCTTCCAGAGGTCGACGGCCATCTCGGCGGTGATCACCACGGGCACCTTCGCCCGCCTTGCGGCCAGCCGGCCGTAGACGTTCGCGGCGAAGATCCAGGTCTGCACCACGTCGAACCGCCGCTCCTTCAGGAACCGGACCAGCCGGCGGTACGCGAACGGGTCGAGCTTGAGCCGCTTGCCGATGAGGGTGACGGGCACCCCCGCGGCCTTCAGTTCGGCTTCCAGCGGGCCGAGCCTCGTCAACGCGGCCACCTCGACCCGGAACCGGTCGCGGGGCAGCCCTTTGGCCAGCAGCACCATCTGCTTCTCGGCCCCCGAGCGGTCGAGCGTCGGGATCAGTTGCAGGACGTTCAGCAAGGGGCTCGTTCCACTGGGTTGGAGTCGGGACGGGACGGGACGGGACGTGGTCGGGCTCGGGCTCGGGCTCAACCGGACCGGCATTGTAGAGTGTGGCCCGCTCGATTCAATGCCGGGTCCGCTCGCCGGTCAGGCGGCGGAACAGCTCGAGGTGCTTGCGGGCGACGGCCGCGATCGAGTACCTCTGCGACACCCGTTGCCGGGCGGCCCGGCCCATGTGGATGGCCCGGTCGAACCCGT
>CAZRGV010000052.1:1697-38677 GCA_964599655.1 uncultured Isosphaeraceae bacterium
CGGACCGGGCGAGCCGGCCGTGCTTGAAGTCGGCCACGAGCTTGCGGTTGCCCGGAATCGACGAAGCCACCAGCGGCATTCCCAGCGCCATCGCTTCGAGCAAGGCGATGCTCATCCCTTCCTCGCGAGACGGAAGCACGAACAGGTCGGCCCGCCGGAGTTGCCCGGTGACGTCGCTCGACGCCCCCGGCAGCTCGACCGCCTCTCGCACGCCGAGCCGGTCGGTCTGGGCCTCCAGCGCCGTCCGTTCGGGCCCCTCCCCCACGAGCCTCAAGCGGGCCGTCGGATACCGGCTCCGCACGATCGGCCAGGCTTCGACCAGAGTGTCGAGCCCCTTCTCGGGCGCGAGCCGGCCGACGAAGATCGCGACGGGCGAGGCCCGCCAGTCGTCGCGACGCTGCCAGGGCTCGGCCGGCACGGGGACGCCGTTGGGCAGCTCGACGATCTTTGATGGGTCGTAACCCGCCTGGATCAGCTCGTCGCGAATCGACCGCGAGATGGCCACGAAGGCGTCGGCCTGCCGGCAGCGACGGCCAATCGTCGCGCCGAAGCGTCCCCACGTTTGCCAGGCCAGGTCACCGGTCGCGCCCGCCCCTTCGGGCCGCAGGACGACCGGAAAACCGCGACGACGGCCCACCCCGACCGCGACGAAGGCGTCATGCTTGAGCATCGACACATACGCCAGGTCGACCGGGTTCCGCTCGAGCCATCGTCGAAGGTTGCGCATGTAGAGCCAGGTGCCGAGGAACCGCAGCCCGGATGTCGCCAGCCGGACGACGACGAGCGATCCTCGGGTCGTGGGCACGTCCTCGAGGGCGGGCAGGCCGGCCGTTCGAGCGGTCAAGACGGTCACATTCGCCCCTTCGACGGCCAGGGCCGGGGCCAGGTAGCTCAAAACCTTCTCCGCGCCTCCGATCAAGGGCGGGTATCGGCGGGTGATCAGGGCGATTCGCACGTCGACTTCGCGGGGTTGTCCGGGACTGGAGCCAGGGCCGGTTCACGTTGAGGGATCGGCAGCGGGCAGCACGGCCACATGGGGAAGGTGGCGGTAGTCGTCATCATAATCGAGGCCGTAGCCGACGACGAAGACGTCGGGGATGGTGAAGCCGCAATAGTCGGGCTCGATCGGCACTTCCTGGCGGCCGATCTTGCGCAGGAGGACCGCCGTCCTGACACTCCGGGCCCCCCGGTCTTCCATGCGGGCAACCAGGGTCTTGAGCGTCTTGCCGGTGTCGAGGATGTCGTCGAGCAAGAGCACGTCGCGGCCGGCGACATCCGGGGCGAAGGCCTCGTTGAGGATCAAGGTGCTGGACGTGGTGGTCGCCCCTTTGTAGCTGCTGGCCTGGAGCAACGCCACGCGCAAGGGGAGGCCGATCTGGCGGATCAGGTCCGCCAGCAGGATCAGGCTCCCGGTCAGGATGGCGACGATCGTCAGCGGCCTGTCCTGGTAGTCGGCCTCGATCCGCTTGCCGAGGTCGCGCACCCTGGCCTGGATCTGCTCTTCACTGATCAGAATCTCCACGACGAGCGCGTCTCCCCTCGGGGTCGGTCACGGACAAGCGAGCCAGGTGGCTCCATCTTGCCTGGCCGTCGCGTCGGTTGCCAAGGGAAAGCCCGTCGAGGTTCGAAGATTCGGGCCGCGTTCGTTCAGGCGAGAGTCGCCCGGGCCCGCCGGGCGCGGCGATAAACCCGCGCCCGGGTCAGACCCAGAAGCGTGGCGGCCGACCAGAGGGTGATCGACAGCGGCTCGGGAACCTGGTTCGCCGGGTCGCCGGCCGCCCCGGTTCCTCCAACGCCGTTGTCCTGGGGTGTCGACCCGCCAGGATCGGCGCTCAAGGTCGTCAAGGAAAGGCCGGTCGCCGTGCTCGGCAGAACGAGCTGAAGGGCCCCTTGATACGAAGGGTCGACGCTCAGCGCGAAGTTGAGCTGGCCGCCCGGCTGGAACATGCCGGTCGGCTGCCCGTCGGAGCCGAGCACCGGCGTGATCGTCACCTGCCCGTCGGAGCCGACCGTCTGTTTCTGGCCGAAGAGGAGCCGCAACCCTTGCACGCCCGGCCCGCTGCCCAGAGCGACCGAGAAGTTGCTCGGGTCGAAGCCCGTGGAACCGGGCAAGATCGTCATCGGACTGCCCGTGAGGGGTTTGCCGGTGGTCGGGTCGGTTCCCACGACCGGCGGCGTGATGCTTCCCGGTGGAATCACGTTGAAGTCGACCTGCGAGATCGGCGTGTTCCCCGTGTTGGTCAACCGAAAGTTGGCGATAGCCGAGGCCGAGGCCGACAAGGGCCGGCTCCACAGCCAGAAGCCCGCCGCGACCAAGGTCAGCACGGTGAAGAATCGTCGACGAGTCACGGCACGTTCCCTCCTGAAACCATCCCCCGGCTCCGAGCCAGGGTTGAGCTCTTCCCTCCCAAAAAGCCCCGCGCCACCAGGCCCGGTTTCTGGCCTGGTTCGACGGGTCGAGACAACCGGATTGCGCGTCTGGAGATGCGAGTCGAGGTGGTTTTTGGCTCGGAGGGAAGAATTCCTCAAGTGAAGCGACGGCATCATGCGACGGCCCGCCCAACCGGTCAAGAGCAACTTGGCCCGCCCCGCGCGCTTCGATCTCTTTCCCCGAAACCGCCGATCGAATAACCTGATGTCGAGGGACGTCCCTAACTCTTAGGATGGCCCATGCCCGAGGTACAAACCGGCGTCCCGTCGGCGCCCGACGAAATTCTGGTCGAGCGGGCACGCACCGGCGACACCCCGGCGCGGGAGGAGTTGTTCCGGCGGCACTTTGGCATCGCCTATCGCGTGGCTCACCGCTTGCTGGGCCACGAACAAGACGCCCTGGACGCCGTTCAGGACGGATTTCTCAAGGCGGTCCTCCACCTGAACGACTTCGACGGCCGGAGCGGATTCCGGACCTGGCTGTTGCGGATCGTGACCAACGCGGCCCTCGACGCCGGGCGCAAACGTCGACGACGACCGGCCTTGCCACTCGACGATCACCCGCTCGCAGGCCAGGAGGCGGTTTCTCTCGACGACCCGGCCTCGGGCCTGCACCGCGAAGACTTGCGAAAACGTTTGAACGACGCGTTGAACCGGCTCAGCCCTGAGAAACGAACCGCCTTCGTCCTGTTTGTCGAGGCCAGCCTCAGCTACAAGGAAATCGCCGAATGCCAGCGCGTTCCGATCGGTACCGTGATGAGCCGCATTCATGAAGCCAGAAAGAAGTTGCAGGCGTACCTGAACGTTGTCGAGCCCGACGATTGAGAGACCGAGTTTTCTTTGTGGGAAATCACCAAACGGTTCGGAATCCTAAGACCGAAGAAATGCGTGAAATCGTTCCCGGAATTCGGAAAAATCACGGAGACGGAACGAGGAGGTCCGCCATGCGTTGCGACGAGGTCACGCGAGAGCTGGCGGCGCCGACCGGTCAACTCGACCCGGCCGAGCTGTCCCGCCACCTGAGCTCGTGCCCCCGCTGCGCTGCCTGGGCCGATCAGACCGAGCGATTCGACCGCCTCTGGGACGCGACCCGCCCCGCCGAACCTTCGGCCGCCGCCTTCGACCAGATCTGGTCGAACGTGACGCAAGCGGCGGAATCGCAAGCGGATCGGACGATTCTTCGCCTGCCCGCCGGTCGTCGCTGGGCCCGTTCGCTCACTTTGGCCCTGCTGGCGCAGGCGGCCGCCTTGCTGGTCGCCGGCTTGATTCTCTGGTCCCGCTCGGCCGAGCCACCTGAGGGCCGGCTCGCTCAGGGGCCGAACGCCCCAACCGCCTTGGTTTCTTCGGGTTCCGACGAGGTGACGCCGGACGGCGCGGAGGCCCTTCCGGGCGATCTCGCCCTCCGGTCCTCGTTCGAGGCCGAGCCGGGCCGGACGCTGATCATCCAGATCAACAACGACGGGGTTTCGGCCGAGAACCGCCTGCCGTCGAACGTCTCCGACACGGTGACGGTCGCCGCGGAGATCGACATCCTCAACTTCATGGAAACACAGTCGCAGGGTTCGTTTTAGTGTCTTCTCCCGCCTCGACGTCCGTCTCTGGCCGCCTCGCGCTGGGCCTCGCCGCCCTGCTCGTCCTGATCGGCGTTTGCCCTGAGAGGGCCAGGGCGCAAGGGCTTGGCTCTCGCCAGGTGACCCTCTTCGGCATCCTCGCGACGCCGAATGACTCGAGCCTCGATCCCAAGCTCCAGCCGATCGCGCAGCAGCTTCGCACGCTCTTCCCGAATCACGGGTTCAAGCTGCTCGGGGCCGAAACGAAGCGCATCAGCACCGGGCAGTCAGTCACCTGCGCGCTCGGCGGCGGCTATGACGCCGGGGCCCAGCTCCTGAACCCGTACGATGCCGACGGCAAGGTCCAGCTCCGGTTCCAGCTCGACCAGAACATGCAGATCGACTTCGCGACGATCGTCACCACCCCGCTCAATCAACTGTTCTTCTGCGACAAGATGCTCCCGAACGGTTCTCGAATCGTGATCGGGATCGGGGTTCGAAACTGATCGACGGCGGGTGATGGGATCGGGGCCTCGCCGGCGGATTCGTCCCTGAATCCGCCTTTGCGGGCGCGACCCCCCCAACCTTCCCTGGTCGGGATTTTTTCTCGCGGGCCTGTTCTCTGGTATCGGTTGCAGGGATTGTCCGTCTGTAAGGATTTTTCGGAGACGTGCCGAAAATCCGGCCTGAACGGCTCGTCCGCCAGGCCGCCGGGTGGGCCTCGCCCACCGAACCTCTTGCGGCATAAAAAGATCGGTGGGTCGTGCTCACCCTACGAAAGACAACCGATCCAGGCGATTCCGTATCCGACGGACCCGATCGGGTCTGAACTCCGGATGTTGCCCAGTGAGGCAGAGTTCGTCGTTTCGCCCAGTCCTCGCAAGTTGGCCAGATTCAAATGCCGAAATCCATGACGCATGGCTCTCTGTTGAGGAGGGGTTCGGTTCTGGCGGCGAGGCCGCGTTGACGTAACGCTGGCAATGGGCTATGGTGCGGCCGCCATGTCGTCGGGTCGGGGGTCGTTGGCGAGCGAGCGGACCCACCGGCCCTCCCCGATCGACCGTCGCCGTGCAGGGAGGCACTCCGATGGCCATGATGACCGAGACCCTCCTGGCCCTGGAAACAGAGGCCGAGGGGTTAAGTTTCGCCCGCGCCGTGCTCGAGATTGAGGCGCAGGCGCTGGAGCGGGTTCGCGATCGGCTCGACGGCACGATTGCCCGCGCGGCCGACCTGGTTCACCGCTGCCGGGGCAGTGTGATCGTCACCGGCATGGGCAAGGCGGGCCTGGTGGGTCAGAAGCTGGCGGCGACGCTGGCCTCGACCGGCACGAGGGCCTTTCCGCTCCACCCGGCCGAGGCCGTTCACGGCGACCTCGGGCGGATCCGCAACGAGGACGTGGTTCTGGCCCTCTCCCAGAGCGGCGAGACCGACGAGGTCGTCCGCCTGATTCCGGCGCTTCGACGGCTCGGGGCGATCCTGATCGCCATCACCGAGCGGAGCACCAGCAGCCTCGGCCGGCAGGCGGACCTCTGCATCGCGCTCGGGCCGATCGAGGAAGCCTGCCCCTTGGGCCTGGCCCCTTCGGCCAGCACGACGGCCCTGATGGCCGTCGGCGATGCCCTGGCCTTGCTCGTCAGCCGGCTGCGCGAGTTCCGCGCCGAGGACTTCGCCCTGTATCATCCCGCGGGCAGCCTGGGACGGAAGCTCTCCAGGGTCGAGGACCTGATGCGGACCGGCATCCATATCCGCGTCGCGAAGGCGGAGGAGACCGTGCGTTCCGTGTTCGTCCGGCTGGGAGGCGCGCGCCGCCGCACGGGAGCCATCATGGTCGTGGACGACGAGGAACGGCTCGTCGGCATCTTCACCGACAGCGACCTGGCCCGGCTCTTCGAAACGAGGCGGGAGTCGATGCTCGACCGCCCGATCGGCGAGGCGATGACGCCCGATCCGGTGCGAGTCACCGTGGGCGCGACGGTCCTCGAGGCGGTCGAGGCCCTCAAGACCCGGAAGCTCAGCGAACTGCCGGTCATCGATCGGGGCGGCCGGCCGGTCGGCCTGATCGACGTCACCGACCTGATCGGCATGGTGCCGGCCGACCTCGTCGAGGAGTAACGGCGCGATGTCTTTTGCCCTCTCCGAGGCGCTTGCCGATCGCTGTTCGTCCGTCGACTGGCTTCTGCTCGACGTCGATGGCGTGCTGACCGACGGCGCGATCATCCTCGACGACCAGGGGGTCGAGACCAAGCACTTCTACGTGCGAGACGGCAGCGCCATCGCCCTCTGGCGGCAGGCGGGACATCGCGTGGCGATCCTCTCGGGCCGATCGGCTCCCCTGGTCGAGCGCCGGGCGGCCGAGCTGGGGATCGCGCCGGTCCTCCAGGGAGCCTCGCGCAAGGGGGAGGCGTTCAACGCCTTTCTGCGAGATCAAGGCATCGACGCCCGGCAGGTCTGTTACGTCGGCGACGACCTGCCGGATTTGCCCGTGCTGAGGGTCGCCGGACTGTCGGCCTGTCCGGCCGACGCCGCGCCCGAGGTTCGCGAGGCCGTTCACATGGTCGCGACGGCTCCGGGCGGCCGAGGGGCCGTCCGAGAGATCATCGAGGTCATCCTCAAGCAACAAGGAACGTGGGAGTCGCTCGTCGCCGGCTACCTCTCGGCCTGATGTGATGAACGGCCCGGACAGGATCGGCAAGACGCGACGAGAGTGGTCCGGGTGGCCTGGCTCGAAACGTTGGGTCAGGCAAGCTCCGAGGGGAGGGAGACGTTTTTTCAAAGGGCAAATGAGCGGCTTCACGCGGGATCGACCACTTGGGAAATCTTTACAAGGCGCACGTTCTTGTGGATTGATTTTTGTTCAGCCGATTGATGGTGGCGCAAGGATCCATCGGAATTCTGGTGCGGTTTTTACAAGACCGCGGAATTCTGGTGTCGTGGGGATCGAGGACGGATCGGCAAGAGAGGACAAAGTTACAAAGAACGTCGATCGGTCGGGTGATCTTCTCAAAATGGCTCGATAGGCACGGAGACTGCGAGGCGTGGAATCTCGGCAACCTGGAGGGCCCTGCATGTCGCGCTGAAACGGCACGACCGCGGCGGGGCGTTCGGATCGGTCGAGGCGAGGCCTTCAACGAAACTCCCGGATTCGGCTGTGTTAAAAAAACTAATACGGATCACGGTAACTCTGGGGTTGTTGCTGGCCGGTTACTTCGGCTATGTCCGTGGTTTCGCGGTTCTGGCGGGGCTTGTCGGCCGGCCTCTTGGCGTGCCGGTCTTGCCCGGCAACCCTTTACCGTCTCCCTCGGCACAGCTTGCGAAGGAACTGGCCGTAACGGCGTTCGGGCCCGGCCACTGGACCATCAACGCTCCGGTGAAGTATTACGACACGAGCCGCGGCTACTGGATTTACGCGGGGGACTTCGCCCGGAAGGACGACGGCAAGCGGCTCGAGTTCGAGCCGTTCGCCCTGATCTGGCGGACCCGAGGCGGCCGGCCCTTGAAAACGCTTTCGGGCCAGAAGGCGGCCGTGGTGTTCAACCAGCCGCCCGACCTGGTTCGAGGCGGAGGAGAGGCCCACGTCGTTCACGCCCGGATTGATGGCGACGTCCGGCTCCGGGACGACAAGGGGACGCCCGGCGACCTCGGCGACGACCTGACGATTGGCCCCTTGACGTATCTGGACTTCAACGAGCGGAACAACCAGATCCGAAGCGACGAGTCGCTGGTCGAGGTTCGCGATCGCGACATGCTGGCCACGGGCGAGGGGGTGGTGATCGACCTGCGGCCGAAGCCCTCGCCCGGAACGTCGAGCGCCTCGCCCGGCTACGACGGCGCCCAGACGATCCGGCTGCTCCAAAAGGTTCACATCACGGTGCAGGATGTCGGCCGCACGGGCATCGTGCCCGGCGGTGCCGCAACGCTCGAGGCGCCCGGCGAGCCCCGGGAGCCGAGGCCCGGCGAGATCACCTGCGACGGCGAGCTTCGGATCGATTTGCCCGCGCCCCAGGCGATTCCGGCGGTCGGGCCCCCGGCTCCGCCAGGCCCGACCTTTGCCCACTTTTCCCGCAACGTCCGGGTTCGCCAGGGGGACGCCCAGAAGCCCGAACAGCTCGATTGCGACCAGCTTCACCTGACCCTCATGCCGGCCGAGCCGGTGGCCATCGCGCTGCCGCCCCAGGGTCCGGCGACGCCGTTGCTCGCGGAGGCCGATCCGGCGGACGTTGCGTCGCCCTCGGGGGTGCCGGCTCCCGCGCCGACTCCGGCGTTGGAGGGCCCGTTGACCAACCTGACCCTCAGCCGCGCCAAGGCGACCGGTCACGCAGTCTGGCTCCAGTCGGTGGCGCAAGGGGTTTATGGTTACGGCAACGAGCTGCGCTACGAGCGGCACGCGCCCAAGGGGCCGGATCGCACCTACTTCCGGGGCGACAAGTACACCGAGGTCAAGAAGGTCAACGCCAGCTCGGGCACGGTCGACGTGATCCGGACGATCGACCTGACCATCTTCCACAACGGCCCGGATCACGCGCCGGCGACGGTCGTGGCGGGTGGGCCCGGCGCGATGGAGACGCGCAACAGCAAGGATCAGAAGATCGAGCGATCGGCCTCCTGGCGGGATCGGCTCGTGATGCAGCCGGTCGAGAACGACCCGACCCGACGGCAGATCACCCTCGACGGTCAACCGAGAGTCAACGACCCGGCGCAAGGCTCAATCTCGGCCAGCGACTCGATCGTCGCGATGCTCGTCTCGAAGAAGACGCCCGGCGCCACGGCCCCGACCGCCTCGACCGCGGAAACCTCCGCCAAGGGGCAGGAAAGTTCCCTTTCGGGTGGGGCCTATCGGATGGAGATGATGCGGGCCTGGGGCCAGGTGGAGATGGTTTCCAACGGCCCGGCTCCCGTCGAGACGGAGAGCCAGGGCCAGGATGGCGCCTCGCTGGTCTCGAACTCCAAGCGGATCATCAAGGCTCGCGAATGGCTCGGCGTGGTGTTCGAGGAGCCGGCCACGCCCGCGCCCGCCCCGTCGTCGTCGCCGGCGGTGGCCGCCAATCCCGAGCCGCCCAAACCGGCCGAGAAGCCCGCCGACGCCAAGACGTCGAACGACCTGCCCCTGAACGTCGAGGCCGACCGCATCTGGGCCTGGATGGTCCAGCAAGGGACCGAGGAGGCCAAGGGAGAGGTCCGCGAGGTCCGGCTCCGGGGCAACGTCCTCGTTCATCAAGACCCCGTGCCCGGCAAACCCCGAGGCATCGATGTTGAGGGCGAAAACGTCGACCTGATCAGCCAGGTCGGGAAACTCTTCGAGATCCGGGCCTACGGCGCGCCCGGCAAGGCCGCCTTCGCCGCAACCGACGCGTTCTCCATCGAAGGCATGGCGATTGGTCTCGACCAGGCCAAGAGCTACGCCAGCGTTCACGGCCCGGGCCGCCTGATCCAGGAGAACGTCGGCGGCGACATCCTCGGCGACGCGAAGCCCGCCAGCCAGGACAAGGCGGAGCCAACCCAGGACAAGAAAACGGCCGATCGAGGACCGTTGACCATCACCTGGGGCCTCGACCCGCTGGGCAAGCCGCTCCTCGACGCGGACGGCAAGCCGGTCGAAACTTGGATGAAGTTCTACGGCCAGCCGCTCGACGAGAACGGCCAGCCCGAACCGGCCCGCGCCTACTTCTACAACGGCGTCCGCGCCTGGACCAGAGATTCGTCGCTGGCCTGCGGTCAGATGGAAGCGATTCTCGACCAGCCCGTGGATTTCCAGCGCACGCGTCGCGAGCCGAAGCCCGAGGACGGCGCCGAGCCGTCACGGCCGCAGATCGTTCGCGTCGAGTGTGAACGAGACGTCAAGGTCGTCAGCCGCAAGCTCGACGACCACCAGATTCTTCAGGAAAAGCAGCGCGTCGAGGGGGAAAAGGTCACGTTCGACAAGCTCAACAACACGATCCAGGTCGATTCGGCGGGCCAGGTCTTCCTCTACACCCGCAAGAAGCCGAAGGACCAGGGCAAGGAAAAGACCGACGCGCCGATCGCCGAATCGGGTCGAACGCAGGTCCGGCCCGTCAACGACACTCGACGCGGTGCCCGAGCCCAGCCAACGGTCATCGCGGGACGCTCGACGAAACGGGAAACCGAGGGCGATTCGGTTCCTCCCCTGGAACTGACGCGCATCTGGTTCGACAAGCAGATGGTCGGCCAGGTCCGTGCCCAGCGCGAGGACGCAAAACGGCAGCCGGGCCAGGCCGAGTTCTTCGGCAACGTGCGGGTCATTCACGCCCAGGTGCCCGACGAGAACACCGAGCTCGATCCGGATGCCCCGCCCAAGGATTTCGTCTACACGGTGTCTCGCTCCTTGCGCGTCATCAGCGAGCCGCCGCCGCCCGGGTCAAAGGAGGCCGACCGGATCCTCGTCGAAGCCTGGAAGGACCTGTACGCCTTGACGGGCCGCCAGGGCCGCCAGACCGCGATCCGGAGCGACGACCACATGACCTACGACTCGAACACGGGCGTCTCCTACATCTACGGCGACGCCAACGGCGTTCAGATCGCCGACCAGAGCGGTCCCGGCCAGACCGCCTCGTTCGGTCAGGGCCGGGTCGTTGTCTTCAACCATAAGACGAGCGAGTCGCGGATCATCGACGCCCGGTCGATCCAGCTCGTCGATCCCAGGGGCGGCGCGCGCGCCACGGTTCCCAAGGAGCCGAAGAAAACCGAAGACGACAAGACCAAGAAGACGCGAAAGCCCTTCCCGCGCATTCCGTCCAGCAACAAGGAACGCCGGAACTTCACCGGGAAGTAAGCGAAGGCCGTTGACCGCCCGAGCGCGGGCCAACGGCCTTCGCTTCCTCCTGGTGGGACGCCCGCCGTCGAAGGCGGCCGAATCGCCTGGAAGGTTTCTCTTGTCGGGTGGGCACCGTCCACGGAACCTCTTGCGGCACCGGAGGACCAGTGAACGGTGCCCACCCGGCGAACGACCAAGGTTCCGGGCGATTCGGTGTCAGTAGACCTCGCCCGCCTTGTGCGAGGGGCCGCCGAGCTGATCCAGGCCCTCGGCCTTGGCGTGCGGGGCGTATCGAGCGTGCCAGCCCTCGGCCGCGCGGACGGTCGTCAGCTCTTCGAGCGTGAAGCCGTACTTGGCGAACCAGGGGGCGGCGTGCCCTCGGACGACCGCGTCCACCTCGGAGACGCGCTTGAGACCTTCCGTGGCGGCGAACTCGGAGCGGGCTTCCGGGCCGTCCTGGAGGAAGTATTCCTTCCAGAAGGCGCGACCGCCGAGGACGCCCGAGCAGCCGGTCTCCATCGCCATCTTGACCTGCTTGAGGTACTGCGGGTAATCGACGCCGGCCGAGAGCAAGACCCAGGGGCGCTCGCTGGCCTCGCTCAGGGCGTGCAGATTGTCCATGAGCTGCTCGTCGCTTTCGTGGCCGAGGGTGCCGGGGAACTCGGCCTTGTAGACGTCGCAGAATCGGCTGATCTGCCGGGCGCTCTCGATGACCGTCTCGGCCTTGCGGTCGAGGTACTTGGGATCATCCTTCTTCTCGCCGCCGTAGGGGAAGGCGATCGGCTCAAGGAGCATCAGGATGTCATACTTCACGCATTCTTCGTAGATGTGCTGGATGAGGGCGAACTGGTGCTCGGCCGAGTCGCGCTCGCCGGGCTCGAACTGGGCCAGGAGCTTCACCGCGTCGGCCCCCATGAGCTTGATCTTCTCGACCGACCAGCCCGGCTCGACCTCGCCCAGCGGACCGCCGGCCTTGTTCTTGGGGGCTCCCGACTTCTCGACGCGGACGAGCATGCCCTTGTCGGGCGGCAGGGCGAAGGAGGCGATCGCCGGCCAGGCGCCGTAGTAGGCGTCGATCAGAACGCCCGAGGCCGCCGGAGCCATCTGCCGCATCATGTCGATCTTGGCGTCGACGATCTCGTCGTAGGTCGGCTCGCGATCTTCCCCCTTGGCTTTGAGGGCCTTTTTGGCCATGTCGATCATCGAGCTGTTCTGGTCCAGCGCCAGCATGGTCAGCGTGCCGTTGGGATTGCTGATCCGCTGGAGACCACGCAGCTTGCCCGGAGTGAGCCCCCGGCCCAGCAGCGCCGTGGCGCCCAAGGGGCGCGAGGTCTTGGTTGCGACGGCCATGATCGTGTGTACTCCCTTTGTGAGTGAGGTCGTGATGGACGCAATGGGAATCGTCCCTGCCCGCTTTCCAGCAACGGCCGAGGGACAGGAATTCCAAGCCGCTCCCCCAAGGGCGTCGGCTCGATTGGGGGGATGGAGAGGGCGGTCGAACCGGCTGGGGTTCCACTCCGTTCGCGATTCGTACGCGTTCTAATCTCATCCCGAGCGCGGCCAGGAACGCGGAGGCTGACAACATCATTCCAATCGGCGCGCACACGGATCGCCGCCAGGGCCTCGATTATAAGAGTTCGGAGCCGGTTTTCAATCGCTCCGATCCGGCCGGACGCGGCCGATGGCGTTTCCCCGCGCCCCAGGGCCGGACGGTCGACATGACAACATCCGAATCATGTCGAGATGGGTGCAATGACGCCAGGCCGTCACGTTGACAGTCGCCGTCGAGGGGATTCCGGCCGATGAGGCGCGCGAGACTCCGGCGAACCAAGCGCATTTAAGGATCTCGATTCGCGGTTCCAAGAGAAAGGAACCGCGTTCTCAGGGCCGGGAATGTTCAACGGTCCTCCCGCTCCGCGGCGGCCGCGCCAGCCCGGCGGCGCCGGACGCGTCGACTGGCCGCAACCACAGGAAATTCCAGGGCCTCGGCGCTCCCTCAAGGCCGGCCCTTGGCGGTTCGCGAGGCGATGGGCACCGCGTTTGCGTTCCGTTGCGAGCGTCCGTCCGAAGGGGCGTGGATCCGGCCCATTCGTCCCAATGATGGCTTGAGCGTGAGCCACGGGCCGGATTACACTTGGACCTTTCTTTCGGGCGTCGTGAGCGATTGCATCGCGGCAGGGACGAGGGACGTCGATGGCCCAGATTTTCCACAGAAGCACGAACACGATCTCGAGAGTGACCATCTTCGGCGCGGTCTTCTTCATCCTGGCCGTGCTCGTATTTCTTTATTTGTTCACGAGGTCGCCTTACCAGACCCAGGTCGAGGTGATCCGGGAACAGCCGGTGCCGTTCAGCCACGAGCACCACGTGTCGGGCCTGGGGATCGATTGTCGCTACTGCCACACGTCGGTCGAGACGTCCTCGTTCGCGGGCGTGCCGCCGACCTACACCTGCATGAGCTGTCACTCGCAGATCTGGAATGACAGTCCGATGCTGGCGCCGGTCCGTGCCAGCCTGGCCGATAACCGGCCGATTCGCTGGAGCCGGGTTCACGACCTGCCCGACTTCGTGTACTTCCACCATGGCATTCACGTTCAGAAGGGGGTGGGCTGTGTCGAGTGTCACGGCCGGGTCGACAAGATGCCCCTGACCTGGAAGGCCCAGCCCTTGACCATGGAATGGTGTCTCGACTGCCACCGGCATCCGGAGAACCACCTGCGGCGCCCGGAAGACATCTTCGACATGGCCTCGCTTCCGCTCAGCGAGGCCGAAGGGCGCGAACTCGTCAAGAAGAACAATATCCCCACGGATCGAATGACCAACTGCTCGGTGTGCCATCGATGACCAACCGAACCCGAATCGACGACGGCGGGGTGGAACTGGCCGCGGCCCGCGCCCGGCTGGCTGGAACCCGTGGCCCGCAATTTTGGCGGAGCCTGGAGGAACTGGCCCAGACCGAGGAGTTCCTGCAGTACCTCCACCGCGAGTTTCCCGAGAACGCCGCCGAATG
Source organism: uncultured Isosphaeraceae bacterium (assembly GCA_964599655.1). Taxonomy (GTDB): domain Bacteria; phylum Planctomycetota; class Planctomycetia; order Isosphaerales; family Isosphaeraceae; genus CAZRGV01. Next base: position 15,457 of record CAZRGV010000052.1, read on the forward strand.
GTCCGACCCGGTCGGCCGTCGCCAGTTCCTCCGGCTCATGGCCGCCTCGCTGGCCCTGGCCGGAGTCAGCGGCTGCGTGGTTCAGCCGGAAGAACAGATCGTGCCCTACGTCCGGTCGCCCGAGGAGATCGTGCCGGGCGAGCCGCTGTTCTTCGCGACGGCCGTGCCGCTGGGCGGTTTCGCCACGGGCGTTCTGGTCGAGAGCCACATGGGGCGCCCGACGAAGATCGAGGGCAATCTGAAGCATCCGGCCAGCCTGGGCGCCACCGACGCCTTCGCCCAGGCGGCGGTGCTCACGCTCTACGACCCCGAGCGCTCGCAGGTTACGACGCGAAACGGCCGGGTCAGCACCTGGGACGACTTCCTCAAGGTGCTCATCGAGACCCGGGAGGCCAAGAAGGCGTCCAAGGGGGCCGGGCTCCTCATCCTGACCGAGACGGTCACCTCGCCGACGCTCGCCCGGCAGCTCAAGGCCGTGCTCGAGCAGTTCCCCGAGGCGCGCTGGCACATCCACGACCCGGTCGGTCAGAACTCCGCCCGCGCGGGCGCGTCGCTGGCCTTCGGTGAGCCGGTCGCCACGGTGCACCACCTCGACAAGGCGGAGGTCATCCTCGCGCTCGACGCCGACATCTTCCACTGGGGCCCGAGCCGGCTCCGCGACGCCCGAGGTTTCGCCGACCGTCGCGAGCCCGCCGATCCGAAGGCCGACATCAACCGGCTCTACGTCGTCGAAGCCTGCCCCACGATCACCGGGGCGATGGCCGACCACCGGCTCGCACTCAGCAGCCATCGGATCGCCGACGCCGCCCTGTCGATCGCCAAGGCGATCGGGATCGAGAACCCGCCGGCCGGCGGCGAGCCGCTCGAGCTCGAGTACCACGGCTGGATCGCGACGGTCGCGGCCGATCTGAAGGCCAAGCCGGGCGCCAGCCTCGTACTGGCCGGGGAAACCCAGCCGCCCGAGGTTCACGCCCTGGTCCACGCCATGAACCAGGCGCTCGGCAACGTCGGCAAGACGGTCGTTTACATCGATCCGGTTGAGGCCACGCCGCCCGAGGGCCGAGGCGGCGACTTGGCCTCGCTCGTCGCCGACTTGAACCAGGATCAGGTCGACACCTTGCTGATCCTGGGCGGCAATCCGGTCTACGACGCCCCCGCCGACCTCGACTTCGCCTCGGCGCTGAAGAAGGCGAAGTTCCGCGTCCACCTCGGCCTCTATAACGACGAGACCGGCCAAATCTGCCACTGGCATATTCCCGAGGCCCATTTCCTCGAGTCGTGGAGCGACCTCCGGGCCTTCGATGGCTCGGTGACGATCCAGCAACCCCTGATCGCGCCGCTGAGCGATGGCAAGTCGGCCCACCAGCTCCTTTCCGCGCTTCTGGGAGAAACCGACCGGCCGACGCTGGACCTCGTGCGGGAGACCTGGAAGAACGCCAAAGACCAGTCGCCCGAGGCGTTCGAGACCTTCTGGCGCGACGCCCTGCTCGAAGGGGTCGTTGCCGGCACGGCCTTCCCGCCCAAGGAGGTCTCGCTCAAGTCGCTGGCCGACCTCAAGTGGCCGACCGTGGAGAAGGTCGCGGGCGACTACGAGATCGTGTTCCGCCCCGATCCGACGGTCTGGGACGGCCGGTTCGCGAACAACGCCTGGCTCCAGGAGCTTCCCAAGCCGCTCACGAAGCTGACCTGGGACAACGCCGCCCTGATCAGCCCGGCGATGGCCAAACGGCTCGGCATCCAGAACGAAGACGTCATCGAGCTGACCTCCAAGGGGCGGAAGCTCCAGGCCGCCGCCTGGATCGTGCCGGGCCACGCCGAGGAATCGGTCACGATCAGCCTGGGCTACGGCCGGACCGAGTCGGGCCAGACCAGTCGCGCGGCCGGGTTCAACGCCTATCTGCTGCGGACCTCCGACGCCCCCTGGTCGAGCTTGGGCCTGACCGTCCGCAAGACCGGCGCCCGTTACCGGCTGGCGACGACCCAGCACCACTACAACATGGAAGGCCGCGAACTCGTCCGCGCCGCGACGCTGGACGAGTATCGCGCCGAGCCCGCGTTCGCCCAGAAGCACGACGAGGCGCACGGCCACGGCCATTCGCTTCGCGAACTGACGCTCTTCGAAAACCCGGAGCCCCAGCGCCTTCGACAGGAAGAGGGCGTGGGGAACGCCTGGGGCATGGCGATCAACCTCAACACCTGCATCGGCTGCAACGCCTGCGTGATCGCCTGCCAGGCCGAGAACAACATCCCGGTCGTCGGCAAGAACGAGGTCCTTCGAGGCCGGGAGATGCACTGGATTCGCATCGACCGCTACTACGCGACGGTCGACGCGAAGGCGCCCGAGAAGAACCCCAAGACGTATTTCCAGCCCGTCCCTTGCATGCACTGCGAAAACGCCCCGTGCGAGCTCGTCTGCCCGGTCGAGGCGACCACGCACAGCGCCGAGGGGCTCAACGAGATGACCTACAACCGCTGCGTCGGCACGCGGTACTGCTCGAACAACTGTCCGTACAAGGTCCGGCGCTTCAACTGGTTCGACTACCACCATATCAAGGCGCCCAGCCTGAAGTTGCTCCAGAACCCCGACGTGACGGTTCGTTTCCGAGGGGTGATGGAGAAGTGCACCTACTGCGTGCAGCGGATCAACAACGCTCGGATCGCGTCCGAGATGAAGGGAGAACCGAGAGTTGGGGGGAACGCCGTCGTTACGGCCTGTCAGGGGGCCTGCCCCACCCGTGCGATCGTCTTCGGCAACCTGAACGATCCCGAGGGCGAGGCGGCCAAGGCCAAGCGAAGCCCAAGGAACTACGCCTTGCTGGCCGAGCTGAACACCCGGCCCCGGACCACCTACCTGGCGAAACTGACCAACCCCAACCAGGCGATCAAGGCGGAGTGACCCGATGGCGGAAGACGTGGTCGAACAGACCGTCAACAGGCGAGTGACGCCGCCGGTCCTGGAGCCCGGGCACACGTTCGGGTCCGTGACCGACCAGATCAGCGCGATCGTGCTGACTCGTCCGATCAGCCGCGGCTGGATCCTCGGTTTCGCGCTGTCGTTCGCGCTGATGATGTTGTTTTTGGTGGCGGTGACGTACCTGTTCCTCTGGGGCGTCGGCATCTGGGGCGTGAACATCCCGGTGGGCTGGGGATTCGCCATCGTGAACTTCGTCTGGTGGATCGGGATCGGCCACGCCGGCACCCTGATCTCGGCGATCCTGCTGCTCCTGAAGCAGGAGTGGCGGACCTCGATCAACCGGTTCGCCGAGGCGATGACCCTCTTCGCCGTCGCCTGCGCGGGGACCTTCCCCATTCTTCACCTGGGACGCCCCTGGCTCTTCTACTGGCTCTTTCCCTATCCGAACACGATGGGTCTCTGGCCGCAGTGGCGAAGCCCGCTGGTCTTCGACGTCTTCGCGGTGTCGACCTACGCCACGGTCTCGCTGCTGTTCTGCTACGTCGGCCTGATTCCCGACATGGCCACCCTGAGAGACCGGGCCCGGACCCGTTTCTCCAAGGTGATTTACGGGTTCCTGTCGATGGGCTGGCGAGGCTCGGCCAGACACTGGCACCGCTACCGGACCTCCTACCTGCTGCTGGCCGGCCTGGCGACGCCCCTGGTCGTGTCGGTCCACACGATCGTCAGCTTCGACTTCACGGTGGGCATCGTGCCCGGCTGGCACTCGACGATCTTCCCGCCCTACTTCGTCGCCGGCGCGATCTATTCCGGGTTCGCCATGGTCGCGACCCTGGCCATCCCCTTGCGGCACTTCTACGGCCTGAAGGACTTCATCACCGAGCACCACCTCGAAAACATGGCCAAGGTGATGCTGGCCACCGGCCTGATCGTCACCTACGGCTACATGATGGAAGCCTTCATGGCCTGGTACGGCGGAAATCCGTTTGAGAGCTACATGCTTTTGAAGGAACGTCCGACCGGCGCCTATGCTCATACCTACTGGTTGCTGATCCTCTGCAATTGCACGATCGTTCAGCTTCTCTGGTTCCGCTGGTTCCGGACGAACACCTACGCCCTCTGGATCATCGCCGGAATCATCAACGTGGGGATGTGGCTCGAACGCTACGTCATCGTCATCACCAGCCTCCACGCCGACTTCCTCCCGTCGTCTTGGGGCATGTACCACGGCACGTTCTGGGATTACGCGACCTATTACGGTTCGATCGGCCTGTTCCTGACCCTCCTGTTCCTGTTCGTTCGCGTCTTGCCCGTGATCTCGATCACCGAGATGCGGGAACTCGTGCAGGAAACGCGGGAGAAGGCCGAGCGCGGCGAAGCGCCCCAGGGGACCGCCTGACCATGAGCGAACAGACCCTCACCACGGAACCGGTCGTCTACGGCCTGATGGCCGAGTTCCTCAAGCCCGAGCAGATCGTCCAGGCGGCCGAGGCGGCCTACGCTCACGGCTACCGGCAAATGGACGCCTTCACGCCGTTCCCGGTCGACGACCTGGCCGAGTCGATCGGCTTCCACACCAACCGCATTCCCTTGATCGTGCTGATCGGGGGCCTGGTTGGCGGCATCGGCGGCTACGTCATGCAGTGGTTCTCGGCGGCGGTCCACTACCCGATCATCGTGGGCGGCCGGCCGTTTCATAGCTGGCCGTCGTTCCTCCCGATCACCTTCGAGCTGACCGTCTTGCTGGCCGCGTTCGCCGCGGTCTTCGGCATGCTCGCGATGAACGGCTTGCCCCGACCGCACCACCCCGTTTTCAACGCGCCCGGCTTCGCGATGGCGTCTCGAAGCCGCTTTTTCCTTTGCATCCAGGCCAACGACCCGCTCTTCGACCTCGACAAGACGCGGATGTTCTTGCAGGCCCTGGACCCAAAAATGATCTCCGTCGTCGAACGTTGAGTGAGGGGACCGAGGATGCGACCCGGAACACGTCGTGCGAGCGCGGCCGCGGGCTTCTGCCTGATCCTGCTGGCCGGTTGCCGCAACGAGATGTACGATCAACCAAGATATGAACCGCTGGAAGCCAGCGAGTTCTTCGATAATGGCACCTCGGCCCGAACGCTCGAGCCGGGCACGGTCGCCCAGATCGACCCGAGGGACGAACCCCGAGACCGGCTCTACCCCACCAGCCGGACCAGCGGGGAACCGCCGGCCACCCTGCCGTTCCCGCTCGATCGCACGGTGCTCGAGCGGGGCCAGGACCGCTACAAGATCTATTGCGCCCCCTGCCACGGCCTGGTGGGAGACGGTCGGGGGATGATCGTCCAGCGCGGCTTCTCGCCGCCTCCGAAGTTCTGGGACAAGACGGTGCTCGAAGCCCCCCTGGGCCACTACTTCGACGTCATCACCCACGGCCACGGCGCGATGTATGGCTACGCGTCCCGCATTCCGCCTCGCGACCGCTGGTGCATCGCCACCTACATCCGGGCGCTGCAACTGAGCCAGAACGCCAGGGTCGACCAGTTGCCGGCGGACGACCAGAAGAGACTGGGAAATCCCGAGCAAGGCCAACCATCCAAGAGCGATCGCCAGCGGTCGCGGGAGTCGGAGTCATGAGTGTGGGCGAGGCGTTGCGGCCCCGGCTCGATCGTATCCAGGGGCGGGCCCTCGTGGTCGGCGGCGTGGGCCTGGCCATCTGCTTGCTCACGGCCCTGATCAGCCGGCAGACCTTCTTCTCGGCCTACCTGGTGGGCTTCCTCTTCTGGCTCGGCATCGCGCTGGGGTGCGTGGCCCTGACGATGCTGCACCACCTGACCGGCGGCTCCTGGGGTCTGGTCATCCGCCGCCCGCTCGAATCGGGGGCGATGACCCTGCTGCCGCTGGCCTTGCTGTTCCTCCCGCTGGCGTTCGGGCTGCCCGTCCTCTACGTCTGGGCGCAACCGGACGCGGCGAAGGACCCGGCGATTCTTCACAAGGCCGCCTACCTGAACCGCGGCGCGTTCTTGCTCCGGACGGGCGTGTACTTCGTCATCTGGTGCGTTTTCGCCTGGCTGCTCAATCGCTGGTCGAACCAGCAGGATCGGACCGAGGACCATACCCCGTCGTACCGGCTTCAACGTCTCAGCGGGCCGGGTCTGGCCATCGTTTTCCTGACGGCGTCGTTCGCCGCCATTGACTGGGTGATGTCGCTGGAGCCCGACTGGTATTCGACCATCTACGGCGCGATGATCATCACCGGCTGGGGCCTGGCGACCTTCGCGTCGATGATCGTCGTGGCGACCTTGCTCTCGCGGACCGAGGCCATGGCGGACGTCGCCACGCCGTCAAGGCTTCAGGACCTGGGCAACCTCATGCTGGCCTTCACCATGCTCTGGGCCTACATGTCGTTTTCCCAGTTCTTCATCATCTGGTGCGGCAACCTCACGGAAGAGATTCCCTGGTACCTCCGGCGGACCCGAGGCGGCTGGCAGTGGTTCGGAATCGCCCTGATCGCGTTCCACTTCTTCGCGCCGTTCTTCCTGCTGTTGTCGCGCGAGGTCAAGCGTCGGGCCCACGTTCTGCTTGGCGTCGCGTCCGCGGTCATCGTCATGCACCTGGTCGACCTGACCTGGCTGGTCATTCCGTCCCGGTTCCACGACCCTTTGAGCCCCTACATCCGCATTCCGTGGCTCGATCTGCTGGTGATCCTGGCCGCGGTGGCCGGCATCGGAGGTATCTGGGTCGCGGTTTTCGTCCGGCAGCTCAAAGGCCGACCGCTCGTTCCCGTTCACGATCCGGCGGCAGAACACTCGGAACATTGATCCCCATGGACGACATGAAGCCCCAGGGGCAAACCGCCCCTCACGACGGTCCAGGCCACGAGGTCGGCGAAACCAAGATCCAGGCGATCCTGGGCTTCGGCCTGGCCCTGGTCGTGATCACGATTGTCGCCCAGCTCCTGCTCGCTGGGTTGATGGCGTTTTTCCACTCGACGGAAGCGCGGTCCCAGGCGCGCCGCCCCGCCCTGTTCGACGACGAGACCGGTCTCTTCCCCGGCGCTCGACTTCAGGAAAACCCCAAGGCCGAGATGGACCAGATGCGTCGCGACCAGGAAGCCCATCTTTCCCGTTACGGCTGGGTCGAAAAGGACAAGGTCGCTCATATCCCGATCGATCGGGCCATGGACCTCCTCGTCAAGACGGGCCTCCCGAAGCAAGACACCCAGCCGCCGACCTCCCCGCCCGGGCAGGCCGTCGAGTCGGAACGGAACCGCACGGAGGCGAAGGCATCCCAGTAGGATCCGTCATTCCCATGAAGCGTGACCTGACCAACCTCGGATCGTCGCTGCTCGGAATCGCGCTGGTGCTCTCGACCCTGTCCGCGCGGGGTCAAGACACGAGGGAGAAGCCGGGCACGATTCTCGACCGGGTGGCCTTTGACCAGAACCTCGACGCCCAGGTGCCTCTCGACCTGACGTTCCGCGACGAGTCGGGCCGCACGGTCCGGCTTGGCGATTACGTCCACGATCGTCCCGTGATCCTGACCCTCGTCTACTACCGATGTCCCCTGCTCTGCGGGCAGGAACTCAACGGCCTTGCGAGAAGCCTCAAGCCGTTGTCGCTCGACGTGGGCAAGGATTTTCAGGTGGTGACCGTCAGCATCGACCCGACCGAGACGCCCGAACTGGCCGCCGCCAAGAAGGCCAACTACATGAAGCGCTACGGCCGGCCCGGGGCCGAGAACGGCTGGCACTTCCTGACCGGTGACGCCGAGTCGATCGCCGCGCTGGCCGGAACCGTGGGCTTCCGCTACACCTATAACCCCGACACCAAGCTCTATGCTCATGCCGCGGGCCTGGTGGTTCTGACGCCGAAGGGCCGGATTGCCCGCTACTTCTACGGCATCGACTTTCCGGCGAAGGATCTGCAGTACAGCCTGATCGACGCCTCGTCGGGCAAGATCGGCTCGCCGATCGCCCGGCTTTTGCTGCTCTGCTACCACTACGATCCGGCGACGGGTCAATACACGCTCGCCGTGGTGAACGTTCTCCGAGTGCTCGGCACGGCGACGGTCCTGGCGCTCGGCACGTTCATGCTGGTGATGTTCCGCCGCGACCGCCGCGGCAAGCTGAAGGAATCGACCGCCCTTGACGCGTGACGCGATGGAATCCTAATCCCCATGTGGAATTTCCCTCTCTTTCCCGAACAGGCCTCCTCCACCGCCGGCCGGGTCGATGCGCTCTACTTCTTCGAACTCGGCGTGGTCCTGTTCTTCACGTTCTTCATTTGCTTCCTGGTCATCTTCCTGGCGCTTCGCTACCGCCGGGGAACCCGGGTCGACCGGACGAACCCGCCCGAGAAGAACGTGGTGATCGAGGCGATCTGGATCGGCATCCCGCTGGTCATCGCGATGGTGATGTTCTTCTGGTCGGCCATCGTGTTCTTCGAGCTGTACTCGCCACCGGCCGACGCCTACGAGATCTCGGTCATCGGTAAGCAGTGGATGTGGAAGCTCCAGCATCCCGAAGGCAAGAAAGAGATCAACGTGCTGCACGTTCCGGCCGGCCGGCCGGTGAAGCTGAACATGATCTCTCAAGACGTGATCCACAGCTTCTACGTTCCCGCCTTCCGCATCAAGCAGGACGTGCTGCCGGGCCGCTACACGTCGACCTGGTTCCAGCCGACGCAGGTGGGCCGTTATCACCTCTTCTGCGCCGAGTATTGCGGAACCGATCACTCGGTCATGGGAGGCTGGGTCGAGGTCATGTCGCCGGCCGATTATGAACGGTGGCTCCAGCAAGGCGAGGGCGGGCAGACCATGGCCCAGGAGGGGGAGTCGCTCTTCGTGCAACACCACTGCGCCGGCTGCCATGGCGCGAGCCAGACGGTGCACGCCCCCAGGCTCGAAGGGGTTTTCGGCGGCCAGGTGCCGATCCAGGATGGCAACAACGTGCGGTTCGTCACGGCCGACGACCGCTACGTGCGCGACTCCATCCTGCTACCCAAGTCGCAGGTCGTCGCTGGATATGAACCCGTGATGCCCTCGTACCAGGATCAGATCAGCGAGGAAGACCTCTTGAAGATCATAGCTTACATCAAGTCCATCGGGCGGAAGGGGGCCCAGCGATGAGTGCCACCACGGCGAAGCCCCGCGGCGAATCTCACTATCTCGACATCAGCTACACGGTCAAGTCCTGGCTGCTGACGACCGACCACAAGCGGATCGCCCTGCTCTACCTCTTCGGCGTGACGCTCTTCTTCTTCGTCGGCGGCGCCGCGGCAACCGTGATGCGCATGGAACTGATGACGCCCCATGGTGACGTCCTGCACTCGCCGGACGCCTACAACCGGCTGTTCACCATGCACGGCGTGATCATGATCTTCTTCTTCCTGGTGCCGGCGATTCCCGGCGTGCTGGGGAACTTCCTGATCCCCTTGATGATCGGCGCCCGCGACCTGGCCTTCCCCAAGCTGAACCTGCTGAGCTGGTACATCTACCTGGTCGGCGGCCTGCTGGGGGTCTGGATCCTGATCTTCGGTGGCATCGACACCGGCTGGACCTTTTATGCCCCGTTCAGCACGATGTTCTCGAACACCATGGTCGTTCCCGCGGCGGTCACGGTGTTCATCACCGGCTTCTCCTCGATCCTGACCGGCCTGAACTTCGTCGTGACCGTCCACACGATGCGGGCGCCGGGCATGACCTGGGGACGGCTTCCCTTGTTCGTCTGGGCGCACTACGCCACCAGCCTGATCATGCTCCTGGGCACGCCGGTGCTCGCGGTCTCCGTGGCCCTGATCGGCGTGGAGCGAGGTCTCGGCATCGGCATCTTCGACCCGCGACTCGGCGGCGACCCAATCCTGTTCCAGCACCTCTTCTGGTTCTACTCCCACCCGGCCGTCTACATCATGGTCCTGCCGGCGATGGGGGTCATCAGCGAGATCGTCCCCTGCTTCGCCCGGCGGCCGATCTTCGGCTACCACTTCATGGCGGGCGCGGTGCTGGGCATCGCGGTCCTGGGCTTTCTGGTCTGGGGCCATCACATGTTCGTCAGTGGCCAGTCGATGTACGCCGGCCTGGTGTTCTCGATCCTGAGCTTCCTGGTGGCCATCCCGTCGGCGATCAAGGTGTTCAACTGGTCGGCCACCTTGTACAAGGGGTCGATCCGGTTCGACACGCCGATGCTCTACGCCCTGGGCTTCGTCGGCCTGTTCACGATCGGCGGCCTGACCGGCCTGATCCTCGCCTCGACGGCCCTCGACGTCCATGTCCACGACACCTACTTCGTCGTCGCCCACTTCCACTACATCATGGTCGGCGGCACGGTCATGGCCTACATGGGGGGCATCCACTTCTGGTGGCCCAAGATCAGCGGCCGGATGTACCCCGAGCTCTGGGGCAAGCTCTCGGCCCTGGTCGTCTTCATCGGCTTCAACCTGACGTTCTTCCCGCAGTTCGTGCTCGGCTACCTGGGCATGCCCCGCCGCTACTTCGAGTATCCGGCCGAGTACCAGGTGCTGAACGTCATGTCGACCGCCGGCGCGTCGATCCTGGCCGTCGGTTACGTATTACCACTGGTCTATTTGATGCTCTCTTTGAAGTACTCGCCCGTGGCCGGGCCCAACCCCTGGCGGGCCACCGGGCTGGAGTGGATGACGGCCTCGCCGCCACCCACCGAGAACTTCCCCGTCACCCCGGTCGTGACCCAGCCGCCCTACGCCTATTCCCCCGAACTGGCCGAGGAACGGGAGCGGTCCCAGCAGCAGGAGGTGGTGAATGTCGGTTGAGGCGGCTCCGCATGAGACGCACGCGCGGGCCCTGCCCGAGCCGGTCGCGCATCACTTCGACGATGCCGACCAGCAGCACGAGGCGGCCATCCTCGGCATGTGGTCCTTCCTGGCCACCGAGGTCCTCTTCTTCGGCGGCCTGTTCCTGGCCTACGCGGTCTACCGCGCCTTGGCCACGATCCAGGTCACGCTGGCCAGCCACCACCTGAGCGTCGCGCTCGGCGGCTTCAACACCGCCGTCCTGCTTTGCAGCAGCCTCTCGATGGCCCTGGCCGTGCGCGAGGCCCAGCTCGGCAACGCCAAACGGGTGGTTCAACGGCTCATCATCACGATGATCCTGGGGGCCGCGTTCCTCGGCGTCAAGGCCGTCGAGTACACCACCGACTACCACGAACGCCTGATCCCCGGCCTGGGCTTCCAGATCCCCGCCGAGGACATCGAGACCATGACCAAGCTGGGCGTCGATCCCGCCCGCTTCCCCATGTTCCAGATGTTCTTCGTTCTCTACTTCTTCATGACCGGCCTCCACGCCATCCACCTGATCGTCGGCATCGTGCTGGTCGGCATCATCGCCGCCCTCTCCTGGCGCAAACGGTTGACGGGCGGTTACGCCAACATGGTCGAGGTCATCGGCCTCTACTGGCACTTCATCGACATTGTCTGGGTGTTCCTCTACCCGCTTCTTTACCTGATTGACCCCCATTTACGCTCATGAGCCAACATGTCATCTCCTTGAAGACGAACCTGCTCGTCTTCGCCGCCCTGATGATCCTGCTGGTCGCCACGATCGGGGTCGCCTACCTCGACCTCGGCTCCGTCGGCCTGGCGATCGCCATGATCATCGCCACAACCAAGGCTGTGTTGATTATTCTCTATTTTATGCATGTTCGATTCGCCAGCCGTATCACCTGGATCTTCTCCTCCGCCGCGTTCTTCTGGCTGCTGATCATGCTGGCCCTGAGCCTGAACGACTACCTGACCCGCGGCTGGTTGTTGATTCCCGGAAAGTGACGTCCGGGCGCGCCTCAGGCGTTGGCAATCCCGTGCGAGGCGGCGCGTTCCGGACCAAACGCCGACGCGCCGCCTCGAACGGTTTCGACCCGACGGGCCCCACCCCCCTGCCCCGCGCCTCTGGGCTGTCGACTCCGGGCCGGCGTTGCTCTACCTTTTGGGGGAACCGGGCGACCCGCTCGCCGCTTGATCGCGAGCGCCAGGCCGTCGTCGCCCGAGGTTTCGCCGTGGCCCTCTGGAGACGTCCGTCATGTCGATCAAGTCGATCCTGACCCGGTTCGCGGCGCTTCTCGCGGCGGCCCCGGCGGCCGCACGGGCCGACGATCCGGTCGACCTCGCCCACGCCCCCTTGCCGGCCGGTTTGCTCGCGCCCGAGTCCGCCACGACCATCGCCGCCCGCACCTGCCTGCTGGAAGGGCCCGCCTTCGACCCCGAGGGGAACCTCTTCTTCAGCGACATCTTCGGCAACCGGATTTACCGCCTGACCCCCCAGGGCGAGCTCTCGATCTTCCGCGCCGATAGCGGCCGGACCAACGGCAACACGTTCGACGCCCAGGGGCGTTTGCTCAGTTGCGAGGGGGCCGAACAGGGGCCGGGCGGTCGTCGCCGGATCGTCCGGACCGACCTCAAGACGGGTGAGGTCGAGATCCTGACCGACCGCTTCGAGGGCCAACGGTACAACAGCCCGAACGACCTCTGCGTCGACCCGAAGGGGCGCGTCTGGTTCACCGACCCGTTCTACGGCGAAGACCGATCGTCGTTGGAGATGGACGCCGAGGCGGTCTATCGGATCGACCCCGACGGCCGGGTGACGCGCGTCCTCTCGCAACCGAAGATCGAGCGCCCCAACGGCCTGGCGATCACCCCCGACGGCCGGACCCTCTACGTCGTCGATAGCCACAGCCGACCGGGCGGCCACCGCAAGATCTGGGCGTTCGCCATCCTCGACGACGGCTCGCTCGGCCCGCAGCGCCTGGTCTTCGACTTCGGCCGGGGCCGGGGCGGCGACGGCGTTCGGCTCGACGAGCGGGGCAACCTCTGGATCGCCGCCGGCATCCTCTTCCCCCGCACGGCCGGCGAGACCGCCGACGTCCCACCCGGCATCTACGTCGTCACCCCCCACGGGAAACTGCTCGGACGCGTGCCCATCCCCGAAGACCTCTGCACCAACCTGACCTTCGGCGGCCCCGATCGCAAGACCCTCTTCGTGACCGCCGGCAAGTCGATCTACAAGATCCCGCTGGCCGTCGCCGGCGCGCCACCCGTTTCGTCGCCAAGACCCTGACAACCGGCAGGAACCCAGAACGACCGGACGCCTCGCCCCATCCTCGACCATCACGCCGAGGACGGTCCCCAACCACCCTCGGTGCGCGTCCGGTGCGCGCTTTCCGGCATCGACGGATTTCCTGAAGTCATTGCGGTATTTCCGTTTGTGAACACAGGGGGGAGTTCGTTCGGCGCGCCGCCGCAGGCGTTTCCGGTGTTCCTCGCCGGGCGGTTGGACCACGGACGGATTCGCCAACGACCCCACAACACAACGCGCGGTCAACCGACTCGCGAACGCCAAGCGCCGTTCGGTTCGAGGCCGTTCCGAACACCCCTCCATCCTCGCCGGTGCGCGTCCGGTGCGCGCTGCTCGATGTCGATCGATCGCCGGAAGCGTTGATGGGTGTTGGGTTTGCGCTTCGAGGGGGGAGTTCGTTCGGCGCGCCGGGCGCACGCTGACCGCACGGACGGACTCCGCCTCTTCGGGGGGCCGATCTCGGGTTTCAGGGCCGGCCCCGCCCCTCTCGAAGTTCGGTACGCGTTGCGTCCCAACCGCTCGAAATCGGTCTGGGCTTCGTTGCGACCGCCCGAGAGGCCCGCCAACCGAACGCGATTCCGGGCACGCTCCAGAACCGCCCGCGAACGCGCCTGGTGCGCGCTTCGGGACGACGGTCGATTTCCCGAACTCAAGTCCGCTCTGAGCCTTGTGGCTTGAAGGGGGAGTTCGTTCGGCGCGCCGGGCGCACCGTCCGTTCCACGCCGGGCCCCGGTCCGGTCCGCGCGGCGCCGCCGTCGAATTCTGGAAGAGGAAAAACGGCGTTTTGGAGATCCAAAGACCCGCCTCGAGCAGGAGGCTTTCGCGCTCGAGACTGCGCGATCGGGAGCGTGTCGGGTCGTGGGTGGCCTCCGCATTCGTCGGAAGCCGGTCGTGGTCATGCATGGCGACAATCTTGAATGCGTGTTCAGTTGGCACGGCCGACGCGGGAGCGGACTTGGCCCTGCGGGGGCCAGCGGCGCGGCGGCTCGACGCGCGGGTCTCTCCTTCAACAAGATCGAGGAAACGGCGGTTCGAATTCGTGTTTTGTCGAAAAAAAAGAGGACGAGGGGACGACGGACGCGAAGCGACTGGACCGGGTCCTCCGTGGAGCGCGGCGGCGGAGGCGGGGGCTGGTCGACCGGCGGATTCCGCGTCGGTTGTTCCGGCGGCGTTGCCGGCGGGGGTGGCGGAGGTTCGTGGCCGGTCACAGGCCGCGCCTCGGAACGGGCCGATCCTCGAACCACCGAAGGCGTCGGCCGTCCTCGGTTCCATCCGGGGTTTGATTTCCCGAGCGATCTGGTACCCTATCCAGCCCCCCCCCGAGGTTCCCCCCGGACCCGTCTCAACCCCGCACGCATCGATGGACCGGCTGGGGTGCCGGCGCGATCGTTCCCGCGCGGAAGGTTCCTGATTCCCTGGAGTCTCTCCATGAGTTCACGTGGACATTCGATCGCGCTGGCCCTGACCTTTGTGGTGGGGTTGTGCCTGGCGTGCGATTCGGATCGGGGAGTTCCGGTCGGTCCGTTCCGGGTCGAGCCCTACCTGCAACTGGGCCAAACGCCCGATCCGACCGCGCTGGCGTTGCTCTGGCACGCCGACGACCGGGACGACGACTGGTCGGTGGCCTATCGGACCGGGCCGGATGCCGCCTGGCAATCGGCCAAGGTGACGACGGCGCGCCGGGTGGCGGTCGAGGGGGAGTCTCCGTTTCGGGTGTATCGCGCGGCCCTGACCGACCTGCCTCGTGGGCAAACTTTCGAATACCGCGTGAGCCTGGGAGGCGAAGTCGTCTTCCAGGCCGACGGGCGAACCGCGAGGCCGGCCGGGGAACCGTCGCGGTTCGTCGCCTTCGGCGACTGCGGGGCCGACACGGCCGGGCAGCGTGCGGTGGCCTTCCGGGCCTACCAGGAACATCCCGACCTTGTGGTCATCACCGGCGACGTCGTTTACGCCCGAGGCCGCCTCTCCGAGTACCGCGAACGGTTCTGGCCGATTTACAACGCCGGCACGGCGTCGCCGGACCTTGGCGCTCCGCTCTTGCGTTCGACGCCGTTCGTCGCCGCGGCGGGCAACCATGACGTCGCGGCGCGCGACCTGGATCAGTTTCCCGATGGCCTGGCCTACTTCCTCGTCTGGGACCAGCCCCTCAACGGCCCAGACGGCGCCGAGGGCCCTCACGTGGGGAATCTCGAAGGGTCCGCCAGCCAACGGAAGGCGTTTCTCGACGCGGCGGGGGAGACCTATCCGCGCATGGCGAACTTTTCCTTCGACCACGGCGACGCCCACTGGACGGTCATCGACTCCAACCCCTACGTCGACTGGACCGACGCCGGGCTCCGCGAGTGGCTGACCCGCGACCTGGCCGCCGCGCAGCAGGCCACCTGGCGGTTCGTCACGTTTCACCATCCCGGGTTCAACTCGTCACACGCCTACTCCGATCAGCAGCACATGCGCCAGTTGGCCCCCGTCCTCGAGGCGGGCAAGGTGGACGTCGTCTTCAGCGGTCATGTTCATAACTATCAACGATCGTTTCCGCTCCGCTTCGAGCCGGCCAACCCCTCGAACCGAGGGCCGAAGGTCGACGGCCGATGGACCCTCGACAAGAACTACGACGGCCGGACCCGGACCCACCCCGACGGCGTGATTTACATCGTGACCGGCGCCGGGGGAAGCCACCTCTACAACCCCGAGCAGGAAGACGACCGCGCCTCCTGGCAGACGTTCACCCACACGTTCCGTTCCAGGGATTTCTCGCTCACCGTGGCCGACGTCCAAGGGGCCACCCTGACCGTGCGGCAGATCCAGCCGGACGGCGAGGAGATCGACCGCTTCGTCATCAAGAAGTAGGCGATCGTTGGTGTGACGTCCGAGGGAGTCGGCAACGCCCGCAGCGATCGAGCGGTCGTCGGCGCAAGAAAAACGCCCGGCTCCCCCCGAGGGAGCCGGGCACAGCCAGGGAGAACGACGCTTGCTCGTGATTCCTGTTGCTTGGCGTTCTGTCTGGCGTTCCGGCCTTGAGGACGGCGCCGGTGACGGGGAACTCTCCTAGCACGAGGGGTGCCAAGGCCCATTTCGAGGCGGGATTGGCGCCTGAGCCATCGGGTGGGACCGAAGGAACGGCCCGGAACCGGGGGCCTTCGCGGGGTGGGGACGGTCCGCCGAAGTCTTTGCGGTTACAAGAGATCGGTGGGCCGTGCCCACCCCGCCAGAGGAGAATCGACCGGGGCGTTCGGGAATCGGGATTGGGCGTCGATGCGAGGACGGGGGTCGGATGCGAGGCGCGTGCGAGCGGTGGGGTGGGTGCCCGGAATCGTTGCAGAGCTGTTGTCCTGGTGGGCAGGGTCTTCGCGAAACGCACGACCCTCGACGCGCCACGCCCTGAGGGGATCAGGGCGTGGCTGGATGGGCGAGGCGAGGCGAGGCGAGGAACGGGGTCAGGGCCGAGGCGCGGAGGCGTTCGCGGCGTTCGGGTGGAGTGGACCGAGGCGGAAGGTGGCCAGCGCCTGCTCGACGGCCTTGCGAACCGACTTCACTTCCTCGCGGGCGGTGCGGACCCTCACGCTCAGGCTGGCGTTCTGGCGGAAGAGGATGAGGTAGGCGTCGAGGTGGAACCGCGCCCGGCCGGGGGCGCCGGGGGTGGGGCGATTCGGGGTCAGCACGGCCTCGACGTGGTAAACTTCGCCCTCGGGCCAGTCGGCCGCGGGAAGGCGTTCCGAGGCCGTGGGCAGGACGTCGAGCCCGAAGGCGCGGTACTCCTCGAAGAACTGCTGGAAGAGGGTGTCGGGCCTCGGCTGGCTGCCCGGTCGGAAGTCGAGCTCGACGAGGTCGAAGCCGTTGGAATCGTTCCGGTGCAATTCCAGGTGATTGGGATCATCGGTCTGGTGAATTTCGATGTTTTCCGGGTGCTGGAAGTGGAACCGGCCCTTGGGGTCCTCGTAGATCAGCCAGGAGTTCTGGGCGGTGGGCTCGGGCCGCGGATCGGGAGCGCTCAAGGGGGGGCCATCGCCGGGCCAACGCCGTTCCAGGAGCAGCTCGCGACGGATCGTCGGGCCCGGCTCGCCCGTTTCCGGGTCGGCCGGGAGCCGTCCGGCGGAGGCGAGGCGGACCTTGGTGATTCCGCCCTGGGCCTCGATCGGGGCATCCTCGGCCTTTTCGGCGTCGTTCGTGGTGACCGGGACCCGTTGGAATTGGAATTCGGCCTGCGCGTGGAGCGCCACGTTCATTTGATCCACGACAACTTGACCGGTGATGTCAATGACGGCGACTTCGCCCGAGCCGTCGGGGTTGGGGCGGATTTCGGCGAGCCGTGCCCGAAGCGAACCGGTTTGGACCTCGTATTTCACGAGGGCCGAGCACCCCGCGCGGGAGACGGCCCAGACATCGCCGAGGTGGACGGGTCCATCGGGCAGGACGAAGGACAGGCTCGGGACGAACGGAACATGGAGGGCGAATCGAAACTCTTGCTCCAGAAGGGTCCGTCCTGGAGTGAGCACGATCAACGGAGGAACGCCGCTGGTGCTTCGCGTGTACCAGACGGTCAGGTTGTCGATGGAGGACGGCCCCGACGCTTTCTCGAAGGGATCGGGTGTGATCCGTGTTCCTTCGAAGCGACGCACGACCTCGTTCACGAGCCGGTCGTCCACGGGTCCGACCGCCACGGGCCGCTCGGTGAATCGTCCCCGCACCACGATTTCCTCTCGACGGGGCGCGCCGTTGGGCCGGTCCGTGCTGATGCGTGCCTCGGTCTCCTTGAAGCCCACCTGGTACTGGCCGATCTTTCCGGGCTCGTCCTTGGTGGTGTACCGTTCCCGGAGGAGGTAGCGCGTGGTCAGGTCGCCGGTGACGGGCTTGATCTCACCGCGAGGCGCCTCCCGGCTGGGGTTCGCCGGGTTCGCCGGCGCGGGCGCCTGGGCCGTGGCGGTTCGCGAACCAAAACCAAGAAGCGGAACGAGCAAGGCCAGGGCCACGTCGAGGACAACGGCGCGTGGGGTCGGGAGGACAAGAGGGGGGCAATCGCCTCGAAGCTCGCGGTTGGCCATGGTTCAGTCCTCCTTTGGAGGTCGTCGTACTGGGCTGGGCTCGCGACTAGTTCTTCCCGCCGGACTCGTTCGCCTCGGTCCACTCGAGCGAGCCGATCATCCGTAGGTCCTGGTCGCCGAACCGCTCCTCGAGCGCCTTGCTCAGGGTGAAGGTCGCCAGGAGCTGGTCCCCCTCGGGGCTGGCAACCAGATAATAGTACCAGATCGGCTGAACATCCTTGGCCTGTCCCTCGACGGCCACCTTGTAGCGGAAGCCGCCCGCCGGCGCGCCGCCGACCTCTCCGGCCCCGATGTAGCGGACGAAGCGCTCGCCGAGCGCCCGCCGGATGTCCTCGCGGAACTGGACGAGGTCTTCATGCCGGCCTCGCCCGACGCTCGGCCCCATGGTCAGGTTGCACTGGGCCACGAATTCGCCGTGGTCGAGCCGCTTGAGCACGGTCTGGCGGGTGTCGTCGGCCACGATGTGCCAGTCCCGGTCATACACCAGGGTGTACTTCCCTCCGGGCGGGGCCAGCAGCAACAACTCCCGGCTGGGGTTGGCCTCCAGCGGGAGGCCGTCGAGGGCCGAGTCGGACAGCTCGGGGGGCCCCTCGATCGCTTTCCGCTCAACCTGGACGGTGCTCTTGACGTCCAGGGCCGACTCGACCAGCCCCTTGGCACGGTTCTCCACCCGGTTCAGGGCGAGCCGGTCGATTCGCCCGGCCTTGCGGTCGAAGGAGAACTGGCCCCGGAACCGCATCGACCCCTCGCCCCCACGGACCGCCCCCCGGACCTCGCCCGAAAGCTCGATCCGGGCCGAATCGTCGTCGATCGCCTTGAGCGTCGCCTCCAGGCGGTTGGCGGCGATCGCCTCGTACTCGCTTAGCGCCCGGGCCGCCAACGGGCCGACGGTCCAGGTGTCTCCGACCGCCACCGGATGGTCGGGCAGCAGATCGGCCAGGCCCAGCGGATCGCCGGGAAGCTGGATCAGGTCGAGCTCGGAGCGGGTCAACGGCCCCCCCGCGCTGACGTTGACGACCCCCTCGGGCCGTCGCTCGGCGATCAGGAGCGACACCTCGGGGCGCAGCTCCAAGGCCATGGTCTGCCCCTTGTCGCGGAAGTGGCCAATCGTCGCTCGGGCCAGCTTGGCCCGTCGAACCAGCCGCCGAGGCGCGCCGTCCTGGTCGATCGCGGCGACCTTCTCGACGCACTCGAACCGCCCCTCAACCTGGAACGGCAACGAGGTCGTGGCCGGCTTGGCCCTGGAATCGGCGACGGCCGGCTCGGTTTCGAGAATCCGGTTTCCCTCGGCCTTGAGCACCAGAATCAACTGGGTCGTCTGGCCCGGCTGAGCCGACTCCCGGAGCGTGGCCTTCGACGGCGCGTCGGCCGTCCGGGCCTGGGCGAGGGCCGCGCCGGCGAGAAACCCCAGCGCCGCCAGGGCGCAACGTCTGTCCAACGCCATCCTTAGCCTCCCTTCCGGACTCGACCGGAACTCCGGTTCCGAGTTCAACTTTAGTGGCCTGGGTCCGAACCGTCAACCGGACCCCGACCCCCCGGAACCTCCAGGCCAGGACCGCCCCGTTCCCCCATCGATCGGCCCTGCCCTCACACGCACGATTCGATGTTCGGAGGGAAGGGAGGCGGGACGTGAATGGGAAGTGTCTTGCATGGAGACGCGCTGTGGATTTCTCGACACGGATTCTGGGGAAAACGTCCCGTTTTTACCGACCCAAGGAACGCTCGGCCGCGTAGAGTAGGCATCGAACCTTGTCAAGTCTGGAGCGTCTAAGGGGTATCGAGAGCTGTTGGCGAGGCCCGGCCGATTCCGACGGACCGCCGTCGGGGGAAACGCGTTGGAAAAACGGAAACATTTCGTCGTGGTCCGCGAATGATTTCGAGTAAAAGAACAGTCGATCGGCAGAGACGGGCTTGAGATTTGCTAGTCGATCGGAGCAAGGAGTCGTGGGATGGTCAGCGCGTCGTATCGGCACACGGCCCTGAGACAACTGAAGGAGCAGCAGGTGCGGCGCGCGACCCGCGAGCACCGGCTGGAGCAGTTGGATCGCGCCGAGAAACTTCTGGCCGAAATCGACGCGGGGAAGCGATATCCTTACGAGTTCCTGTGCTATCGGATCACGGGCTATCGGCCCGACTCGACGTCGTTGCTGGTCCTCTCCGGCGAGGACGTGCGGCATGACCTCCGGCTGTTCGTCAAGGACCTCGCGGCGACGGTCAGCCTGACGGTCGAAGAGGCATCGGAACCGGTTCTGACGGTGGAGGCGGTGAGCCGCCGGTTCAACGTATCGACCCGGACGGTCTCGCGTTGGAGGCGGCAAGGTTTGGTGGCCCGTCGGTTCGTGATCGACGGACGAACGAAGGTCGGGTTTCTCGAGTCGAGCGTGTCTCGATTCGTGGCCGACCACCGCGAACAGGTCGATCGCGGGACTCGGTTTCGACAATTGACGGACCTGGAGCGGGACGAGATCATCCGCCGGGCCCGTCGCATGGCGTCGGTCGGAGGCCAGGGTCGCCTGGCGGAGATCGCGCGGAGGATTGCACGCAAGATGGAACGCTCGCCCGAGACCATCCGCACCACGTTGAAGGCCTACGACCGGGACCATCCGGACCGGGCCATCTTCCCGCCCTCGACGGCCCCGCTGGACGAGGAGGCGAAGGCCAAGATTTACCGACTTTACCGCATGGGCGTCTCGGTCGAGAACCTGGCGGGCCAGTTCGGCCGCACCCGCTCGAGCGTCTACCGCGTGATCAATGAAATGCGGGCCCGACGGCTGCTGGAGCAGAAGCTCGAGTTCATGCCGCACCCGAGCTTTGAGGATCGCTCGCAACACGCCGAGATTCTCGGGCCGCTGCCCGAACCGGCCGACGGCAAGTCGCCTCGACGCTCGAAGGCGCCCAAGGGCTTGCCGCCGTACCTGGCCAGCCTTTACGAGGTTCCGCTTCTGAGCCGGGACCAGGAAATGCACCTGTTCCGCAAGATGAACTTCCTGAAGTACCAGGCCGCGAAGATCCGGGACACGATCGACCCGGCCAAGGCCAAGTCGTCGGATCTCGATGAGATCGAACGACTTCAGGAAGAGGCCCTGGCGGTCAAGAACCAGATCATCCGGGCCAACCTGCGGCTGGTCGTCTCGATCGCCAAGCGGCACGTGGGACCGAGCAACAACTTCTTCGAGCTGGTTTCGGACGGGAACATGAGCCTGATCCGGGCCGTCGAGAAGTTCGACTACTCGCGCGGCAACAAGTTCTCGACCTACGCCTCCTGGGCGATCATGAAGAACTTCGCCCGGACCATTCCCGAGGAAAACTACCGGCGAGACCGGTTCGTGACCGGCCACGAGGAGATGTTCGAGGCCGCCGCCGACAACCGGACCGATGAGCACGAGTATGAGAGCGCCCTGAAGCGGATGCAGGAAGCCGTCAAGGGGATGCTCGGCCGGCTCGACGACCGCGAACGCCGCATCATCATCAGCCGTTATGGTTTGGGTGGTGTGAGCGAGCAGACGCTCGAACAACTGGGCAAGGAGCTGGGCATCACCAAGGAACGGGTCCGTCAGATCGAGTCGCGTGCCCAGGACAAGCTCCGGAAGATCGCCGGCGAGCAAAAGCTCGACCTGCCGATGCTCTGAGCCTGTCGTCGCGATCGTCTCGTCCGGCCACAACGTCGGACGAACCCTCGGGCGGTCCGCCGTTTCCCTGGGCGGGGCGGTCCGCCCGCGATCGGTCCGTCGCGAAGGGCCCCCGGCCCTCAAGAAGGTCGCGAACCCCAACCCCCAGGGCTGGGTCTGCACGTTCGTCAACGCGGTCGGCCGTTTTTTTCGAAGGCGGGCCCTTGCCGAAAGGCGCGCTCGGAGTGTAGGATACGTTTCGCCCCATGGATCGCGTGGTGATTGCGCTTCCAGGTTTCGACCGCGCCTGGCTGATGGGCCCCGCCCCGGCCAACGGCGCGGTCGTCTTCCCTGAGGACACCGCAAGCGGGTTCCTCGGGATTTCCGGGATTGATTCAAAAAACCACTTGCACGGTCTTCGAGAGGCGGTATAGTAAGGAATTTCACGGCCTGCGGTTCGCTGGCGTAGCTCAATCGGCAGAGCATCGGTTTTGTAAACCGAGGGTTGTGAGTTCGACTCTCACCGCCAGCTCTGCTCACCCCGGTGGCCGGTTGGGGCCCCTCGACGGTAGGTGAGACGACGATTGGAGCATCGACCGAGACCGAAGGGGCCCAAGCCTGCTCCCAGACACACGGGTGGATACCCAAGCGGCCAAAGGGGCCAGACTGTAAATCTGGTGGCACTGCCTTCGCAGGTTCGAATCCTGCTCCACCCACTCGGCCAGGCTCGGCACGCGAGAACGCCGTGTCGCCTGGAAGGACATCCCAGAGAACCCTCAAGATAAACAGGATCGAATCGGTCGGAACGGATACCACCCAGCCTCCACGCCCAGTCGATTCACCGGGGCCTCGGCCCCTGCGGTCGTCGTCCCCTGGTCGCATGCGGGTGTAACTCAATGGTAGAGTACCTGCCTTCCAAGCAGGTTACGTGGGTTCGATTCCCATCACCCGCTCTTCTCTCCTCGGGCCAGGAGCTGGCAACAGGTAACCGAGAGACGAGTTGGAGCCCTCATCAGGAGACCGGTCACCAGAACGTCCGTCGCGGAATTCCGTGACTTTCTTGTACAACCAGGCTGCCATGGCTCAGCCGGTAGAGCGCGTCCTTGGTAAGGACGAGGTCCTGGGTTCGAATCCCAGTGGCAGCTTTCGGGTCCGAGTTGTCTAGCGAGAGAACCCGGCAGGCCCGCGGACTGCGCCGCGAGGGCCGGCGGGACGGTCAGTGTCGCGGGCGGCCGTGTGGACCCCCCACCACGCCCTTTTTCAGGAGACGACGGGAGCAACGATGGCCAAGGACACCTTCGTACGAACGAAGCCGCACGTCAACGTCGGCACGATCGGACACATCGACCACGGCAAGACGACCCTGACCGCCGCGCTGCTGGCCGTACTGGCCGCCAAGGGGCAGGCCAAGACCAAATCGTATGCCGACATCGCCAAGGGCGGGACCGTCCGTGACGCCACCAAGACGGTCACCATCGCCGTCTCGCACGTGGAGTACGAGAGCGAGAAGCGGCACTACGCCCACATCGACTGCCCCGGCCACGCCGACTACATCAAGAACATGATCACCGGCGCCGCCCAGA
>CAZRGV010000053.1:0-8717 GCA_964599655.1 uncultured Isosphaeraceae bacterium
CCGACAGATCGATCAGCGAGTGCTTGGAAAATAGCTCCAACATATGATCGAGAAACCCGACTCCGGTCCGGATCTCGGCCCGCCCTTGACCGTCAAGGTCGAGCACGAGGCGGATGTCGGTCTCCCGGGTCGTCCGGACAATCTCGGCGGTGCGGCTGGACACGGCGTTTGGCTCGGAACAATCGAAGGTTGGGTTCGTCACGTCGCACGTCTCAACAAAACCATAGCAGAAAAAGTTCCGGCGTGCCTCCTTGCGTCCCCGCGCGGCAGTGTTATCATTCCCAAGATCGTAATACTCGGCTCCGTGACTGCACCGGGAAGGACGGAACAAACCATGATCGAGTCACGTTTGCGAGGTGGCCGGCGACCGAACGGGTTCACTCTGATCGAGTTGCTCGTGGTCATCGGGGTCGTCGGGGTCCTGATCGCTCTGCTGCTGCCCGCCGTCCAGGCGGCTCGAGAGGCGGCCAGGAGCACGCAGTGCAAGAGCCATTTGCACCAGATCGGCATCGCCGTGCAGCAGTACTACGAGACCTGGAACAACCAGTTCTTCCTACACCACCCGTTCGACGCCGACGTGAATGCCTTCGCCAACGCGGCCGACTCGTTCGCCGAGATCTACTGGGAAGACAAGCTGATGCCGTATGTCAATGCGGCCTATGCCAATGAGTCGATCGCCCAGGGCGGTATCGCGGTTGCCGACGAAACGCTCTACCGCTGTCCGTCCGACCTGTCTCGGAGGCGGCCGTACATCAATGAGCACGGAGAGGTCGACGGCATCGCGAACCGGACGAGTTACCTGATGAACTCGCTGCTGAGCCACAAGACCAGGCGGTATGGTTCATGGAACTTCGTGCGATTCCAGCAGGAGATCGGAACCACAAACTTCGTCTGCTTCAACGAGCGAAACGCCGAGGCTCTGGAAGACGCGCCGGAATCGCGACAGGATGATTACGACATCTGGCTCGGCACGAACACGATCGGGCGCTGGATTGCCTCGAAGCGGCATGGCAATACGTCGAACGTGCTCTATCTCGATGGCCACGCCCGATCGGCCACTTGGTCACAGGCCCTTCCCGGCATGTATCCAGGGGGCGTCATCCTCGAAGACAACGGCTCCTATCCGTTCTGAGCCTTCCGCGAATCCCACGAACTTGAAGTTCGCGCACCCGGCGGCGGAGAGTGATGATCAAGGCAAATCCGACGGGCGCGACACGACACGCAAGCGCAGACGCGAGCAATCCTCCCAGGAGGACGAACACACGCGTAACAAGAGAATGGCCGAGCTGGACGGAGCTGGCCGCCGGAGAAAAGAGCCGAGGCTCGGCCACCCCATCGACGGATCGGCAATGAGCCAGAAGGCGAGCCGGCGATACCCCCATCCAAAGATCGTCATGCCGAGACGCCATCACGCTATCGAACACGATGACCATCAGGACGACGACCGAGATTTAATTTCACTTAATAATCATTCGATCATTTATTTCTTGGGATTCTCAGGTCGTTTTACTTTTAGCAACCGCGATTCGCTGTGGTCCCATTCCTTGAGTATATCCTCTCCAGCAAGCATGAGCAAGTACCGACACAATTCCTTGAATTCGTCACTCGCGGCCGAGCCGGCGCGCTCGACAACATGGTACTTGCCGTCGTGAATTCCCTCGACGACGAAGGAGGTCACGTCTCCCGATTGCTGGTTTTCGGGCACTTCGGTGGGCATGGTATCGAAATTCAGTTTCGAGAGCCTTTGGGTCAGGCCCTCCCACGATTCCCTGCTCAAATCCGAGTCGCGGCGAACGACGATTTCGCCCGGACTGAAGCCGCTCGTGCCGTCATGCCGCACCAGGTGCATCGTGTACGACTCCCCCGACTTCGCGACCCTCACACAGGTGGGGTGTTCCAACCAGGACAGCCAGAGAAACCGGTAAACGGAAACCTGAGAATCCCTTCGCGAAAGCAGCCAGAGCGACGGTTCCTGAAAGGCTTCGAGCTGGACCGTTAACCGATCGACCTTGAGACGATTTGAGGTCGGATCCTCAGGGAAAAAGGCCCCTTCCGGAAAATAGGGGCGATGCGACGGCTGATCCTGCGGTCGAACGGTCATCGGCAGGAGAAGGAGGAGGAGAAGTCCACGGCCGATGCAAACGACAAGGCCCGACCATCGAATGTTTAACATCGGTGACTTCTATCGAATGTGATCTTGTTATGACGTTTTATACGACTTTTCAGGACACCTCATTATAGAAAGCAGGCGTAGGGCGGTGAAGCGCACAATCGTGCGCCTCGGCGAATCGGCCAGGTCGGGCCGGTGAAACCGACGATTCTGCGGGATAACGCCGGTCTTGACGGCTCGATCCCGCTGTCGGAGATTCAAGGGACGAGGCAACGCGGGAACCGGCGGACGGACCGCGGAGCGCGATCCGCGACGGCGGGTTCGAACCAAACAGGGAAATGCAAGAATTGACAGACGATGACCTTTGTGGAAGAGTAAACCAATTGTGAGAAGAGCACAACGGGCGTCCTCGGGAATCCGCAGGCGTTTGGTTCCACGACTCGGGGATGATTCCGTCGGATTCCCACCTGGCGGGGGCGAATACTCCATGTCACGATTCCCGTGGATCGTCGTCGTGCTGATGGTCGCGTTTGCGACGGAGTCGAGGGGAGCGGACTCGGCCCAGAAGGAGAGCGGCTCGCGCGGGACCGCAGCGCTGGAGAATGCCGCTCTTTCCGAGCAGGAGTTGCGGTTTCAGTCTCACGCTCTGACGCACGACGGTAATCCGCAGCGCGGGAAGACTCTGTTCTTCGACGAGAAGCGGACCCGGTGCGTCACCTGCCACAAGGTTGGGAACAAGGGTGCCGACGTCGGCCCGGACCTGTCGGCGATCGGCGGCAAGTTCGCTCGTCCACACCTGATCGAGTCGGTTCTGGAGCCCTCTCGGCAGATCGTGGAAGGATTCCGTAGCAGCGTGATCGCGCTCGACGATGGCCGCGTGGAGACAGGCCTCGTGAAGCGAGAGTCCGCCTCGAGTCTCACGATCGTCGACGCAAATGGCAAAGAGCGGACCCTCCCCAAGGCACAGATCGAAGGCCGGCGCGAGGATTCCGTGTCGTTGATGCCGAAGGGCCTGGCAAGCTCCCTGACCCCCTCGGAATTCACCGACCTGATCGCCTACCTGGAAACGCTTCGTTCGGGAGGCCAAGGCACGCCTGGTTCCGGCGTGGCCGGTGGCATCCATCTTCCTGACGGTTTCGAGGTCTCGGTCATCGCCACCGGGCTGACGGGTTGCACGGCACTGGAAACCACAGCCGACGGGCGCGTCTTCGTCTGCGAGCAAACGGGTTCTCTACGCGTCGTCAAACAGGACCGCCTGCTGGAACAACCGGCCCTGACCTTGCCGGTCGACCATAACTGGGAACGCGGACTGATCGGCGTAACGGTGGACCCGAACTTTCCGAAGTCGCCTTATGTCTATGTTTGCTACGTCGCCAAGGACCCATACCCGCATCATCGTGTGAGCCGGTTCACCATGCGTGGAGATGGCGCCGATCCAGGCAGCGAAAAGGTCCTGCTTCAGGGTGACGATCAGACGAAGCTCGGCGGACATGTCCCGGCGGGCCACCAAGGGGGTGCGGTTCACTTCGGTCTCGATGGCAAGCTCTACATCGCCATCGGCGAGCAAACGGCCGGCCAGCCGTCACAGAGCCTGAGCACCTTCCAGGGCAAGATCTTGCGGATCAACCCCGACGGGAGCATTCCCGACGACAATCCGTTCCTCGCAAAAACAAAAGGCAAGTATCGCTCGATCTGGGCGATCGGCCTGCGCAATCCGTTCACATTCGCGATCGACAAATCGAGCGGCGTCATGTGCATCAACGACGTCGGCGACAAGTTCGAGGAAATCAATCGCGGCGTCGCGGGCGGGAACTATGGCTGGCCGATCGTCGACGGTCCCACGAGCGATCCTCGCTTCGTCTCTCCCCTGCACTCCTATCCGCACGCGTCGGTCTGCGGCGGTGATTTCGCTCCCGCCGATCTCGCGTGGCCCGAACGCTTCCGGAGGAAATACTTCTTCGCCGAGTTCATTCACGGCTGGATCAAGACGCTCGATCCTAACCACCCCGATCGGGTCGAGACGTTCGTCAGCGGCTTGCGAAACCCGGTGGACCTCCGCTTCGCCCGGGACGGGAGCCTGTACGTCCTGCTCCGCAATGCCTGGGTCATCGATAGCAAGTTCCCGACAAGCACGGGAACGCTCTTGCGAATTCACTATCTTGGCGAGCGCGGGACAACCTCTCGACCGATTTCGTTGAAAAATGGCCGGACGATCTCGGAGTCTGGTTTTGCCCGTTTCTGACAACGTACGATGGGTTCAAGGCGAGGTGGAACGATCGCCAATCGCACCCGCCGGCAGGCAGCAGCGGGTGCGATTGTGCCCTGTTCTGAGTGGGCTGCGTCATGAGGTGAGGGACCGTCGTCTTCGCCGTCTCTGCGCGACCCCGAGACCGATCAGCCCGGCCATGCTGGCCGAGAGGAACGTTGAGGGCTCGGGAACCGCGTTTCGGGACGTGTAGGTGAAATTGTCCGCGTAGACGGAACTCCCATTGAGCGCCGGAGCCCGCGCACCAAAGATCGCATAGGCGATATCAGGGTCGGACAGGGTCAGAGTCTCCATGCCTGTAAAGGTGTCCGGAATCAACAGCGTCGTCGAATTCAGCAGTGTTCCGGACGAATTGTAGATTTCGAGAAACAGCGTGTCGGCGTCGGCATCGTAATCACCCAGATCCACGGAGACGGAGGTCGCCCCGCCGGCGATATCGGCGCGGAGTTCCAGCCGAGGAGAATTGTCGTCGAGAAGGCCCTTCGTTCCATTCGGCGTGATCGCAGTGATGATCTGACCACCGCCTCCCGAGGCGGTGAACGTGACACCGCTCTCCGTGTAGGAGGCAAAGGGACCAGCGGGAGCCGACTCGAAGTCGATGACCACGCTCGCCTGGACCCGATCCGCTGCAAAGACCGTAAGGCTGATTACGGCGAGAACCCACCCGCACCGTTTGAACCCTCTCATCATAGGGTACTCCCTGCTTGGGGTCGACTTGGACCGCCTCAGCACGACATCCGCCTTGGATGTGATGAGGGCGTCACTTAGAACCCAAAGACGGATTTTAGTTGCACCGACTTTTCGATTTCAATCAAATTTTTTCTGAACCAGAAACTTTACGCAACATAGATGTGACTGACTCTGATATTGTGTACTTTTTGTATAATCACATGCTATTAATATCAACTTTGAGTTCACTGCGCCATCGGCCGGGGCCTCGCGGTAGGAATAAGTGTCAAGGGCGAACCATTATGAAGATTCCGACGCGACATCGCTGGGACCTCGACCCGTCGGAGGCTCGGGCGCTACAGGCGCGGCTGGCGGCGGACGTCGACACGACAAAGCCACTGAAGCCGTGGCGTCGGATTGCGGCGGCCGACGTGTCGTACGACCGGGGAGACACCGTGCTCTTCGCGGCCGTGGTCGTGGTGGAGGCCCCGTCGTTCGCGCTGGTCGAGCGAGTCGGCGTGTCGGGTCCCGCGACCTTTCCGTACGTTCCCGGCCTGCTCTCATTTCGCGAGGCCCCGGCGTTGATCGAGGCGTTTCGCAAGCTGAAAACGAGGCCCGACGTGGTGCTTTGCGACGGCCAGGGGGTCGCGCACCCGAGACGGCTGGGAATTGCCAGCCACCTGGGGCTGTGGCTCGGTTTGCCGACGGTCGGTTGCGCCAAGAGCCATCTGTTCGGCCAGTACGAGGAACCGGGCCGCGATCGAGGCTCGTGGAGTCCGCTTCGCGCGGGGAATGAGGTCGTCGGCGCGGTGTTGCGGACAAGGACTGGTGTCAAGCCCTTGTTCGTTTCACCAGGGCATCTCTGCGACCTGGACGGAGCGATCTCGCTGGTGCTCGAAACCGCCGTGAAGTACCGGCTGCCAGCACCGGCAAGGATGGCGCACGATTACGTGAATCAGATCCGTAGGGCAGTCAAGGCCGGTGAGCCGATCCCACCCTGAGCGAAACTCCGTCGCTCATCGCCTTGGCCCCTGTGCGAAGTACGCGCGCGGATTGGGGACAACGACCGGGATCGTCTTGCCCGCCGAACCCTTCGAGTCGCTGGCCGCCACGAGAATGTAGTAGTGCCGGCCGGACGGGTCTTTCGCCGAGGACCATGCCTGAAGGTAGATCGTGAAGGAATACGACAGGTATCCCTTTTTGTAGGGCTTGAGGCTCAAGCGTCGGGCCGGCTCGACGCGACGGTATTCATCGACCACCTGAAACCGAGCATCGGGAGGCGTCTTGCCAGGCTCGGTGATGAGGCCCGAAACGGTGACCGGAACGTACCGACCCGACGGAGGAAGGATGTTCGGCGTCGCCTTGGCGGTGACAGCGAGTGAGGCCAGTGAGGTTCGTTCCTCAAGCCGCGCGAGTTCGGGGCGGCACCGCGGCGAGCGTCGACGCTTCGACTCCTGTCGAGGCCGCGAACGACCAGGCCACCGGAGGTGGAACATCGAGCAGCTCCTTCCGCTTCCGCGATTCGGGGCGATGGCGGCTCAACGTCGTCTCGTTCCGGAGGAGACAGAGGGGGACGCGGTCGATCACGCCCGCCGATTGGCCAACCGGAACGACTTCGCCTTACGTCGTGCGCAAGGCACGAACGACCGACATGGAGATCGTATCGGTCGAGTCGATCCGGAAACTGAAACCGATCGCAATGATTTGGTGGGAAGCGGGCACCATTGGCGATTGACCTCACGGTTTGGTCGACGGCCTCTTCATCCGGTTCCAGACGACGTAGACCGGTATCCCCAGAAGGATTCCGACCAGTGAGAGGCCGGAAACCCGAGGTCGTTCGTAAAAGGCGGCACCGGCCAGAAGGCCTGTCATCACGAGATAGATGGCGGGAACCACCGGATAACCCGGCGTGCGGAACGGCCTGGGCATGTCGGGACGCCGCCATCGAAGGACATACACGGCGCTGACGGTCAACATCGAGAACAGGGCCAGGCCGACGCCCGAGTAAAAGAGAATTGTCTCGAAATGGCCGGTCCAGAGCAGCACGAGCGACCAGCCCACTTGCAAGACCGTGGCAATCGCCGGAGTGCCTGATCGACGGGTCAGGCGCCCCGCCAGGGCCGGAAACTGCCCGGCATGCGCCATCGCATAGGCCACGCGAGGACCCGTCAGAACGTAAGCGCTCAACGACGCCAGCAAGGTCAGGCCGATCGCCACCGACAGCGGCCCGGCAATGCGCGCTCCGAAGAGCCGGACGGACGCCACTTGCGCGATCGGCGCAACGACATCCACACCTTGCGTATTGCTCGGGTCGTCGACGATTCGGTGCAGGTCGTCGGCCGAAAGAGCCAGGGCGTAGAAAAGATTCAGCGCGAGGTAGAGCACGACGACCAGGCCCGTACCCAGCAAGATCGCGCGCGGAAGCCGCCGCTGCGGCTCCTCGATCTCACCGGCGAGATAGGACGCGGCGTTCCAGCCGGTATAGGCATACGAGATGTAGACCAGGGACGAAAGCATCGAGACGACCAGCGGCATACCGAACGTGGGACGGTCATCCAAATGCGACCAGCGGCCCCAGCCGGCCACCAACCCTGCGATCGCGAGCGAGCCGAGAATGGCCAGCTTGGTGATCGTGGTTCCGCCCTGCACGCGGATCGTGCTGCCCCGGCCCAGGATGTGGACGATCGCCAGCAAAACGATGGCCACTGTGGCCACGCCAAGCTGGGCGTACTGAGCCGTATCGCCTTTCAAATCCAGCGGTGCCAGCAGGTATTTCGCCGAGGCGAAACTGGTGACGGCGATCGGGCCGCCGAATCCGATCAGGAACGAGACCCAACCCGAGAGGAAGGCCGCGAGCGGTCCATACGCTTCGTACAGGAAAACGTAATCGCCACCCGACCGGGGAATGGCCGCCGAAAGCTCGGCCAGAGCCAGCGCGCCGCAAAGCGCCACCAGGCCGCCGATGACCCAGAGACCGAGCATCAATTGGTTGCTGCCGACGAAGAAAACCGTGTACCCCGACGTCGTGAGAACACCGGTCCCTACCATGCTGGCGACGACGACAAAGGTCGCCGTCGCCATGCCGAAACCGGCTGGTGGCGCCCCGGCGTCGGTACTCGCTTCCGATCCGGTGGCCATCAAGACCCTTTCCCATGACTGGACGGGACATCCTTGGTCGAGGTCTTGGCGGGTGCGTCCACCTTGCGGAACCTGGCGAAGAAGTTCTCCTTCAATTCCGGTGCGTTCTCGGTTTCGAGGGGCTGGAATCCCGCCGACTCGATCTCCTTGAGGAAAACCTCCTTGGGGGCTCGGATGTGATTACGAAGGAACTCGGTGTTGCCTTTCTTCTTATCGAACTCGATGATGACGAACGTGCCGCCAGACCGAAGGGCCTGGTGGATCGACGCGAGCATCTTGTCGGGCTTCTCGAAGTGGTGGTAAACATCGGCCACAAACACCACATCGACCGAGTTGGGGGCCAGCGTCGTCTCGTTCTGGTTACCCTGAACGGTGTGGACCTGGGTCTGTCCGAGCCGCTTAGATTCAGCCGCGATGTGCTCGAGGAACGGCTTGGAGATGTCGACGGCGTAGACCTTGCCGTCCGCACCAACCTTCTCGGCGAAGATCCGGGTGAACAGGCCGGTCCCCGCGCCGACGTCGGCGACGGCCATG
>CAZRGV010000053.1:8727-37752 GCA_964599655.1 uncultured Isosphaeraceae bacterium
AGGCTTCAGGCCGATCGCCTTGACGATCGCCTCGCGCTTGGCGAACACCTCGCGGGACTCGCTCTCGAACCGTTTGACAAACTGGTCGACATCCGGGTTTTGAAACGCCTTGTTGATGTCGGCGGGAGCCTCCGGCTTGTCCTGGGCCGACGCGGTGCCAATCGCCAGCGCCGCGGACAGAGCGCACGCAGTCGAGAACAGGATTCGGATCTTCACGAGACGGCTCCGTGTGGGTTCAACATTCGCCCGCCCGAGTCGCCTTCGATCGGCGAACCACCCTCTCTTGGAAGTCGGGCGACCTGCCCAGTGAACCAGGCGCGGCGGGAAAAGCCAAGAGGGCCGAGGAGACAACCCTTCTGGAATCGAATCCGCCTCAATTCTGGAACTGAGTCGAAGGTCCGACGGTCAGCCACGACGAGCAGCGCGTCGTCTCGCGAGCGGCGTGCCCGAGGCCAGCAAGGCGTCGAGGGCCTGCGGATTGATCGCCACGGGCTGGAATCCCTTGATCTCGGCGACGTAATTACTTCCCGCCTGACCGTTCCCCTTGCCGTCAAGCAGCATGCCGTTCGCCCCGGTGACACCGCTGGGCGCCTGGCCGTTGACCGTCAGCCGCGTGAGAAGGTGCAGGCTGTAGGGATGAACCGAGGTCAAGGTGACCGTCTGGGCCGTCGCGTCGTAAACGGCGGTTTGCAGGCGAATCAGGCCGTCGTCCCGAGTGCCAAAGCGATGGTCGCGACCCGCGGTGGTCAACGTGTAGTTGCCGATGTTCTGAGCGGTCGTCGGATCGAGAGCCTGATTGAAGGTGAGCACCAGGTGCGTCGGCTGGTAGCCCCGGCCCGTGCGCTCCACTTTGGTAATCTGAGGCGCTGAGGTCGCTTGACTGCTCAGAGCCGAAGAGACCGCCACGGTGAGGCTCGACACGTTATTCGCGACAACCGTCTGAGGCTGGTCGCCCGTGACGATGGCCGCGTTGGTGAGCTTGCCGGTCGTGGTTGGAATGCCGACGATCGTCACCTGGGCCGTCCCCCTCGCGCCCGTGATCGGTGATGGCGGCAAGGTGCCGAGCTGAGCCGTGACGACCCCGCCTGACTGGCTCACCGTGCCCTGGGTCGACGTGGCCGAGACGTAAGTGAAATTCGACGGCAAGGTGTCGGTCAGCACCACGTTCGACGCCGAGGTCGTCGAGTTGTTCGTGATGGTCAGCACGAACGCCACTTCGGCTCCCGCGTTCGCCGGGGCCGGCAAGGCCACTTGTGCCAGGGCCAGGTCGACACCAGGTGTGGAGGGCGTGTTGAGCGTGGCCGTGTTGTTGGTCGTGTCGGGATCGATCCCACCCGAGGTGATCGCGGCGGTGGCCGTGTTCGTGACCGTTCCGCTCACGGTCGGAACGATCACGAGCGTCAACGTGTTGGTCGCGCCGACGTTCAGGGTCCCGACATTGACCGTGATGGTGCTGCCCGCGACCGAGATAACGCTACCTTGGTCGGACTGAGCGGAAATGTACGTCGAACTCGTCGGCAGCGTGTCGGTCAGTGTCACGTTGTTAGCCGTATCGGGCCCGTTGTTGGTGACCGCGACCGTGTAGGTGAGCAGCCCGTTGATCACGGCCGTCGTGGGCACCACCGACATGCTGACGCTCAGGTCGGACTTGGGCGCGACGTTGAGCACATCGTGCGCGAATTCCGACGTGTTGCCGCTGGGATCGGTCGCCGTCGCCGAAACAAACTGGCCCGTGGCCACCAGGGTGGCCGTGGTGTAGACGAAAACGGCATGACCGCTGGAGTCCGTCGTCACGCTCGTCGAGCCGATGAACGTCCGACCCTGACCGTAGCCGCTCGGATCGATATCGGTGTTGGAAAAGAACTCGATGGTGAAGGTGGTTGAGGGAAGGCTGTCAAGCGAGCCGCGAATGACCGTGGAGCCGGAACCGGACTGCGCCGACTGGAGCGTTGGGTAGTTTTGAAGGTTGTTCGGCCCCGTGTCGGGATCCATCGGATCGTTGGGCGTGGGAGTCGTGCCGGTTCCAAGAGCAATGCCAAGCTGCCCATTGCGGTAAATGGAGTTGCGGCGAATGGCGTTGCCGGTCCCCACCTTGACGCGAACGCCTGACCCGAGGTTGTAGGCGATGATGTTCGACGCGCCCGTCAGGGTACCGCCGATCGTCGAATTCGAGGCGCCGTCGACGAGAACACCGGCTCCACCGTTGGGCATGCTGGTCGAGCCATCGCTGGCAACGCCGATCACGTTGCTCTGGACCACGTTGCCCGTCGTGCCGAAACTGCTCAAGATCACGGCGTTACTGTTGTTGCCCGAGATGACGTTTCGGCCCGACGTGATCCCGCCGATCGAGTTGTTGGTCGCGCCATCGCTGATCGCCACGCCGACTCCATTGGGTATGGCCGACATGCCGTTGGAGTTGGTTCCAACGAAATTCGCCTCGATCAGGTTGTTGCTGGAAACCGGACCCGAGCTGCCCGTCTGACCACGAACCCAAACACCGGCCCCCACGATGCCGGAGATGATGTTCCCACCGCCGACCGCCGTGCCACCGATCGTGTTGCCCGTCGCGCCATTCCGGATCAGAATTCCCGCGGTCGCCGCGGGAGATCCCGGCAGCTTGGCGGTCCCGTCGGCCTGAAGCCCAATGTAGTTGGAGTCGACCGTGTTATTCGACGCCCCGTCGATCAGGACATTCTCCAGGTTGTTGCCCGAGATAATGTTGCGGCCAACACCTCCACTTCCACCCACCGTATTGGCCACCGCGCCATTGACGATCGCCACGCCCGCGTTGTTCGGGATGGCACTTGTTCCTGCGGCGTCCGTGCCAATGTAGTTGCCCTGCACCAGGTTGTTGTTCGCGCCCGAGTCGGAGATCTTCACGCCGACTCCGAGGTTGGCCGAAATCACGTTGCGAGCCGCGATCAGCGTGCCGCCAATCGTGTTGTTGTGCGCGCCGCTATTGGCGTTGACTCCGTCTCCACTCACGACGACACCGTCGGCGTTGGGCAATGCCGCACTGCCGTCGAACGTGACGCCGATATAGTTCCCTTGCACGGAATTGCCGCTACTCGCTCCGCCCGTGATCGAGATCCCCGCGCCGGTGTTGCCCGAGATCACGTTGCGTTGAGTGTCGACCAGACCGCCGATCGTGTTGGACGCGGACGCCTGGATCGAAATCCCCACGCCATTGGGCTTGGCGGTCATGCCGGTCGCGTCGGTACCGATGACATTGCCCTGGATCGAAACGCTGCCTGCTCCCGTGATGACGATGCCCGCACCTTTAAAGTCGTTGATCGCGAGTCCGCTGACCGTGCTGCCGTTGGCCGAACTGCCCATCCCCTGACTGAAAACCAGGCCATTGGCCGAACTGCCCGTCAACAGGCTGCCGTCCAGCTCGATCAACGGCGTCGTCGAACTGCCCTGGCTGGCGCCGTTAATCAAGACCGTGTCCATGATGGTGGGCAACGGAGACTCAGGCTGAATCACCTGGACGCCCAGACCGGGAATATTGAAGTTGATCGTATCAGCCCCGGACGTGGCGTTGGCATCGACGATCGCCTGGCGGAGCGTCCCAGTGCCGGCATTCGGCGCGGGATTCACCCCGCCGTTGTCGCCGGTATTCGTCACCGTGAACACCGCCAGAAGCTGTCGCGCCTCCAGACGTTCCAGATCAAGCGGAAACACCGGCCGCCGACCGCGTCGGCCGGCCAATTTGATCCTCGAGGAACGTCGTCGCATGGCTCGAGCCTCCAGCCCTCGGCGCAGCCTGGACTCACCGGATTATCCAGACATTCGAGCGCCAGAGCGATCTTGCAGGCTGAAAATCGGTACTCTGGCTAAACCGGGGTAACTGGAGCCAATATAACAGCGCCGGAAGGATTGTCAAAAGGATGTCACCTCCATGCATGAAGCGTCAGGCGATTCGCTTAATATCCGACGGCCGCGCCGTCTTTTCGGGGATCGGAACCCCCCATGAGGACGTGATGGACGGGATCGATGCGGATGGCCTGGTAGCCGCCGAAGCCGCCCCTGGCCTCGACGAGGCGGTGGCCTCGGGCTTCGAGAGCGCGACGAACCTCGGGTCCGAAGCCTGATTCCAGGGCCACCTCACCCCCCTTCTGAGCCGGCTGGCCGGTTGGCTCCGACGAGCCGAGGTGTCGCCAACGGGGGGCGTCGCCGGCCTCCTGCACGTCCATGCCGAAGTCGATCATGTTGGTCAGCACCTGAACGTGACCTTGGGGCTGCATGTCGCCCCCCATCACGCCAAAGCTGAGCCAGGGCTGGCCATCCTTGGTGACGAACCCCGGAATGATCGTGTGGAACGGCCGCTTGCCCGGTTCCAGGCGGTTGGCATGGTTCGGGTCGAGCGCGAACAGGCAACCTCGGTTCTGGAGCGCGAAGCCGAGGTCCCCCGGCACGTGCAACGAGCCAAACCCGTGGAAGTTGCTCTGGATCAGGCTGACGCAGTTCAGATCTTTATCGACGACGGTCATGTAGATCGTGTCGGCCTGGGGCGGATGGCCGGGCATGGGGCGTTCGCTCGCGTGTTCCGGGTCGATCAGGGCCCGTCGGGTCGCGGCGTAGTCCTTGGAGATCAGACCCGGAATCGGCAGCCGGCCGAACTCGGGATCGGCGTAGTACTTCGCCCGATCCTCGAAAACGAGCTTCTTGGCCTCGACCATCAGGTGCAGTAACTCGGGAGACCCGAAGCCGAGTTTCTTGAGGTCGTAGCCTTCGAGGATGTTGAGCATCTGGAGCGCCGCGATTCCCTGGCCGTTGGGAGGCAACTCCCAGACGTCATAACCGCGATAATTTGTCGAGACCGGCTCGACCCAGGTGCTGGTGTGGTCTTCGAAATCCTTCTTCGAGAAGAGGCCGCCAACTTCGTCCGAGTAGGCGACGATCGCATCGGCCGGGGCCCCCTTGTAAAAGGCGTCGCGTCCACCTTCGGCGATGGCTCGCAGCGTTCTCGCGAGTCCCGGATTTTGAAAGACCTCGCCAACGTGGGGCGCCTTGCCGCCGGGCAGGTAGCACGCAGCCGAGGTCGGAATTTGGGCCAGCGAGGACGCGGCCCCTCGCCAGTCGGCGGCGATGATCTCACTGACGGGGAACCCCTGCTCGGCGTAGCCGATCGCCGGCGCAAGGAGTTCGGCCATCGGCTTGGTGCCGAACCGCGATCGAAGCTGATCCCAACCGTCGACGCAGCCGGGAACCGACCAGCTCAGCGGGCCGTGGACCGGAATCTGGTCGAGTCCCTTCGAACGGAAGAAGGCCATCGTCGCCCGCGCCGGTGCCCGGCCGCTGGCATTCAGACCATACAGTTTCTTCGTCTTGGCATCCCAGACGATCGCGAACAGATCGCCGCCGATGCCGCACGACATGGGCTCGGTGACGCCGATCACCGCATTGGCCGCGATGGCCGCGTCGATCGCGTTGCCGCCGTCCTGAAGCACGCGGATGGCCGTCGCCGTGGCGAGCGGCTGACTCGTGGCCGCCATGCCGTTGCGGCCGAGGACGGCCGACCTCGTCTTGTGAATCGGCCCCGAGGGTCGATCATGCGCCCCCAACCGGCCGATTCCCACGACCGCGAATGCCAGGAACGTCCAGCCGAGAATCCAGAAGGTCGAATCATGACGGTGAAGCATGTCGTGGATCCCCAAAACGTCAAGGACTTTGGATCGAAGGAATCGTAAGTTCGAAGTGTCCTTTGGATCGTGAATCTGTTTGGTTCGCGCGGCCTCAGCGGCTCGCCAGACGCTCGATCTCCTCCCGTTTGGGAAGGCCCCCCTGAGCACCGTGGCGTGTCACGGCGAGGGCACCGGCGGCGCAGGCCCAGGTGGCGGCCTCGATCAGCGAACGGCCCTCGGCCAGGGCAACCGCCAGGGCGCCGTTGAAGGCGTCGCCCGCGCCAACCGTGTCGACGACTTCGACCATGCATCCGGGGAGATGGCAGCTCGGTCCTTCCTCCGGGACGACGAGGCAGCCGGCCTCACCCAGGGTCACGATCACGTCGTGAGCGCCTCGCTCCCGCAACGATCGGGCGGCCCGTTCCGCCTCCTCGGGCGTATCGGCGGGTAGACCGGTCAGCAAATGCGTCTCCTCCTGGTTCGGCGTCAAGACGCCAACGTGCCGCAACATGTCCCCTTCGAAGATCGCGTGATCGGCCGGAGCGGGGTTGAGCACGGTGGTCATGCCGGCCTTCGAGGCGCGCTCCAGAGCGCGAGCGACCGTCACCGCGGGCACCTCCAGGCACGCCAGCAACACGCCTCCCAGGCCAAACACGTGCCCAGGAAGGAAGTCGATATCTCGGGGCGAAAGGTAC
The DNA here is from genome assembly GCA_964599655.1 of uncultured Isosphaeraceae bacterium. Taxonomy (GTDB): domain Bacteria; phylum Planctomycetota; class Planctomycetia; order Isosphaerales; family Isosphaeraceae; genus CAZRGV01. Next base: position 15,050 of record CAZRGV010000053.1, read on the forward strand.
GCGCTGGCTCCGGGCGCGACGCCGATCAGGTTCTGGCCTTCGCCGCCGACGAGGATCAGGGCCACCTGGTTGGCCACCTGGGGAATGACCTTGGCGTACTCGAGCTCGAGCCCCTCGTCGTGGTTGTGGTTCGCGACGCGGCGGCCGAAGTCATCGTCGCCGAACGCGGTGAGAAAGACCACCTCAGCCCCCGCCCGTCTCGCGGCGATGGCCGCATTGGCCCCCTTGCCGCCGGGACCGGTGTGCAGCTCGCCGCCGAGCAGGGTCTCGCCCGGCCTGGGAAGGCGCGAGAGACGAATGGTCAGGTCGAATCCGCTGGAACCAAGCACGACGACACGAGCCATCGACAATTCACTCCGCAATTGAGTCTCGGGTCAGACCTCCGGTCGCGAGGGCCTTCGCCGACCTCGCCACAGGAGCTCGTCCCGAATCAAGATCGGATCGTTCGATCACTTGCCGATGCAGAAGCGACGAAAGATCCGGTCGAGGATGTCGTCGGTGACGACCGCGCCGACGACTTTGCCCAGCTCGTCGATCGCCTGGCGGAGGTCGATGGCCACGAGTTCGTCGCCGCCGCCCAGTGTCAGGGTCTCGGCGGCCGATTGCAAGGCCAAGCCGGCCGAGGCGAGGCTCTCGCGGCAGCGGGCTGCCGTGCCGGCGATGGCATCCCCTTCCGAGTCCCGTTCGCGAACCGCCCGCGCGATGACCGATCGAAGGGCGTCGATCCCTTCACCGGTCGCGGCGCTCGTGCGGACGGCATCGAGATCCGACTCGGGGGCGGGCAAGAGATCGCACTTGGTCCAGACGCGAATCCTCGGGCGGTCGGGGGGGAGGTCGGCGGTAATCCCGCCGACGTCGGCCGAGTGGCAGTCGAGCAGAAGGTCGGCCATCGCGGCCTGAGCGGCGCGGAACGACTGGGCCTGGCTCATGATCGAGCCCGACGCGGGCTCAATGCCCGCCGTGTCGGTCAGCTCGACGCGGAGGCCGTCGCAGTCGATGGCCACCGAAAGATAGTCGCGGGTTGTGCCCGCCTGCTCGGAGACAATGGCCCGAGTGTCGCCGATCAAGGCGTTGAACAGCCGGCTCTTGCCCGCGTTCGGAGGACCGACCAGGACCACCCGAGGCAAACCGTCGGGCCGCTCGCGGGATCGCAGGCGATCCGCCAGCGCGGCCAGGTCGTCGGCCGAACGAGTCAGGCTCTCGGCGAGTGTCTGACGGCCTAGGATGTCGACGTCGGGCTCTTCGGCGAAGTCGAGATTGGCCTCCAGGTGGGCCAGAACATCGAGCAACTCGTTGCGGAGCCGCTCGATCGGCCCGGAGAGGCCACCGGCAAGCTGCCGGAGGGCCGCGTCGAGCTGCGCCGGATTGCGCGCGTCGATAACCCCCAGAACGGCCTCGGCCCTGGTCAAATCGAGCCGGCCCGACAGAAACGCCCGCAGGGTGAACTCACCCGGTTCGGCCAGGCGGGCACCCCGACGCAGGCGGTCGGCCAGCAGAAGCCGCAACAGCGGCGGAGCGCCCACGGTGTGAATCTCGGCCAGCGGCTGTCCGGTGTAGGTGCGAGGCCCCGGCCACAGCGCCAGCGTCGCGGGCAAGGAGACCCTCAGGCCCTCGATGGCCAGCCGCCCGGCGCGACACTCGGCGCGTCGAGGCAAGGGCCGATCCTCGTCGGGACGGAATCCCGCCAGCGCGATCGGCCAGGCGTCGGGCCCGCTGAGCCGGACGAGTCCGCGAACACCCGGACCGGCGGGACTGGCCACCGCGGCGATCGTGTCGTTCGGGTCGAGGTGGATCACGACGAGCGAGCCACGAAGAACTCGGACGAGACGCAACGGGCCGGAGTCAAACCGCCGGCCCCCACAGCGGAATCATCGCCTCTTTCCGGGTCGCGGACGAGGGCGCCTCTTCGAGTCCTGGTCCTTGTCCTTGTCCACGTTACGAATCGTCTTGTCCTGCGAAGCCTCATCGATGACCTGTTCAAGCTTCTCGCGGAGCTTGTCGGCCCAGCCGCCGCCACTACCGTTGCCGGCCCCTTTCCCCTTGGCGGAGACGACCGATTTGCCGCCGGATTCCGCCGAGGGCATCCCATCGCCCGCTTTCGACCCGGGGGCCGATCCGTCGGGGGCAGCGGCCGGACGCGTGCGAAGCTCCTTCGGCAGCATCAGACGCTCACAGATCGCCCACGTGCTGCTGGTGATAAAGTACACCCCCAGGCCCGACGGCACCCGATAGAAGAGGAAGCCCATGAACACCATCATGTACTTCATCATCTTCTGCTGCATTTCCTGCTCCGCCGTCGTCGCCGGGGGCGCGAACAGCTTGGTTTGCACCATCATCAGCACGATGACCAGGATCGGCAGCACATTGAAGTACGGCCCGAGGAACGGAACGTCGAAGGGGAACCGCAAAAGCTGGTCGGGAGCGGCAAGGTTCTGGATCCAGAGGAACGGAGCATGTCGCAGGGCCACGCTGTTGTTGAGCGCCTGCCAGAGTCCGATAAAGATCGGCAACTGGATCAAGGCCGGCAAGCAGCCGCCGAGCGGATTGACGCCGTGCTTGCGATAGAGCTCCATCGTCTCACGGCCAATCTTCTCGCGATCGTCCTTGTACTTCTCTCGCAGCGCCATCAACTGCGGCTGAAGATCCTGCATTTTCTTCGCGGAGGCCACCTGCTTGCGGCTCAGCGGAAAGAGGATCAAGCGGACCGTGATCGTCAGCAAGATGATCGCGATGCCATAGCTGCCTCGCTCGCCGCCGAAAAGACCGGCCACCTTCGCCGTCAAGGCGTAGATCTGGTCGAGCATCGGCGAGATCACCGTGCGAGCCAGGAAGCTCGCCAGCGGGCCGATGACCCAGATCTGCCAGCCCTTGCGATAGGTGGAAAGATCCTCAGCCCCGTACGCCGCCAGAGCCTCGGCCGTCTTGGGCCCCGCGAACACCTTGTACGAGTGCGTCACAGGATGTCGAGGCCCCACCTCGATCGGCCTCGAAACGACTTCGACCGTCACGTCCGACTTCTGTTTCTCCCCGGTGATCACCACCGACCTGGCAACGGTCTCGGCGTCCCAGCGATTCTCAGGCGTCTCGGGTAGCGGGTCGGGCTCAAGGAAGACGGCGAAATACTGGTTCTCGACCCCAGCGTATTTGAGCGGCAGGGTCGTGATTCGGATCGGATCCTTCTTCTGTTCCTGGTCAACGACCTCGGTCGCCAGGTGCGTCTCGACCTGGGTCCGCTTGTCGTCGATCTTGCCGAAGAAAACTTCCCGGAAGGTGCTGGTGTACCACTCCCCTTCGATCGGGATGCCGTGCGGGCCTTCGAGGATGTAGGACACCGTCTGGGTGGTCGGACTCTCGAAGTCAAGGATCAGCTCGAAACCGTCCGCCCCCCGGCGAAGCCGGAAGGTCTTGGTCACCGTGAGGTTCAGTTCGTCGACTTTCGTCCGGAAGGAGATCTGCTCTCCCGCCGCCAGACCCACCTTGGGATCGGCCGGAACCGGCGTGACGACGTTTCCTTTCGCGTCCGTCACGACCTCCCATAGGCGCTCGTCGAGCCGGATCATCGACTTCGAACGGTCGGCCGGGCTCGTTTCCTCGTCGTCGGCCGTCGGAGCTTTCTTGTCGGGCAAGAGGAGATTCAGAGCAAACGAAGGGGGAAGGTCGTCCTGAACCTCGATCAGCTCGAGCTGGCGCCTCGGCTGGCCACGAACGAACTCGGCCTCATGATGAGCGAGCGTCAGGGATCGCACCCCCGCGCCCCTCTGCTCGAATCCGACCCGCATCTGGAATCCTTCTCCCCGTTTCGACCTGGGATCGGCCTCCCCGAGAACGAGCTTCGAGCGCGGAATGGGCTTCGCGACGACTTCCGGCGCTTCGGCCAGCGCGGGCTTTTCGGGCTCGGGCGGCGTCTCGGGTTCGATTTCCGGCGCGGGCGATTCGGCCTCGTTGACCGTCGCGAAGGCGGGAGGGCTGTCCGGCGTGTTGGCGAAGGCCAGCGGGCCGGTCGGGCCCTTCAGCACGACCTTCGTCGCCGCGGGCTCCTCCTCGGGCGCGGTCGCCTTGGGCGGTTTCGGCAGCAGGCCGAGCGCTTCCAGCAGGGTCTGCGTCCCCACCATCAGGACGACGGAGAGGACCAGGAACAGGACAAGCCGCTTTTCCATGCTCATCGGGCAGGTGCTCTAAACGGGGAATCGGCTCGATCGCCTCGGTGGCCCGGCGTGGGCGTCCGGTGATCCAAGATGGAGACAAGACCAGATCAGCGACCCTGTCGCAGACGATCGCCCAGGAACGGCTCGAGCGCGTCGATCGCGTAAATCTTCTTGATCGTCGTCTCGAAGTCGTAGGGAAGGCGCCGGTACGTCAACCGAATCGGACCCTTGGGGCGGTAAGTCTCGCTGGAAACGTCCTCGAATTCCCCGCCGACCGAGCCATCCGATGACTCGGATTGGCCGTCGTCGAGGATGACGTAGCAGGCCCGAGGATCGCCGTCCCGTGGTTGACCGACCGAGCCGACGTTGATCATCACCTTGCCGTCGCCCAGGGTATACTCGTTGTCGATTTCCTCGGGCGCGTAGAACTGGAAGCCTTCCGTGAAGACTCCCGGCACATGCGTGTGGCCCTGGAAGCAGTATTGCTCCACGAGCTGGAACAACCGTTCCATCTTCCGGTGGTTGTAGATGTCCTCCGGGAAGATATACTCGCTCAGTGGATTGCGGGGGGAGCCGTGCACGAACAAAAACGGCCCCAGGCGGTGAGAGCGGGGAAGCTCGCCGAGGAACTCCCAACGCCGTTCATTGTTCACCCGGTCCGAAGGGCTTTCCAGTTGCTCCCGGGTCCAGAAAATCGCCCGCTCGGCACCAATGTTGAAACCGTCAGGATCGTAAAGAGCCCCCTGGTCGTGATTGCCCAGCAGCGAGAACCGGCAGTGCTTCATGACCAGATCAATGCACTCGCGCGGGTTCGGTCCGTAACCAATAATGTCGCCGAGGCAAAAGATCTCGGTGATCCCCTGAGCCTGGATGTCGTCCAGAACAACCTCGAGCGCTTCGAGGTTCGCGTGGATATCGCTGATGAGCGCACGACGCACCGGGAGGAACCTCCGAGGAAAACCAGGACGGGGATGGTGGCGGGCGGCGGGGACCGGGACGGTGCGGGACCTGCGCAACGCAACCTTATTATACTAGAAATCTAATTCGCCGCCGCCGCCAAGGTCAAGTCCAAGCCTGCATCCCCGATTCGGCGTGCCCCGGAGTTGCCGCCTCTTGAACATCCTGGCCCTCGATACCTCGACGCTGCATGCCGCTCTGGCCCTGGCCCGAGTCGACGGCGAAATCCTCGTCGCACCCTCCGACGTCGGTCGTCGCCACGCCAGCGGCCTGATTCCCGCCGTGCGCGACCTGCTCGCGAAGGCCAACCTGACCGTCCTGGACCTCGACCTTCTCGCCGTCGGACTTGGGCCCGGATCGTACACCGGCCTGCGGATCGGGGTCGCCGCGGCAAAAACACTCGCCTACGTCACGGGCCGGCCCCTCGTTGGGCTCGACAGCCTCGAGGCCGTCGCCCAGAACGCATCCGATGACGCACTCAAGGTTTCCGTCGTCGCCGATGCCCAGCGCGGGGATCTCTACGTCGCCGATTTCTCCCGAGAACGCGCAGGTGCCCCCCTGCTCCGCTCCGGTCCGACCCGCGTCGAGCCGGCCGAAACCTGGCGGACCCGGCTCGAGTCGGATTCCCTCGTGCTCGGTCCCGCCCTCGATCGCCCGGGATTCGAACGGCCCGCCTCGGCCCGAACCGCCGATCCGGCCCTCAACCGGCCTAACGGCGCTCGACTGGTCGGGCTCGCTCGCGAACTCTTCAACCAGGGCCATCGCGAGGATCCCTGGTTTCTCGAACCTGTCTATCTTCGCCGAAGCGCCGCCGAGGACAAGTGGGACGCCCCCAAGCAACCATGACGCTCGACCAATCTCGCACCAAGTCGGCCTACGCCCTCCAGTGGAACCGTTACCGGATCGTCCGGCCCGAGGAGGACCGCGTCACCTTCCGCAACCGCACGGGCCTGACCGACGCCGACCTCGCTGGAACTTGCGTGCTCGACGCCGGGTGCGGCATGGGACGCTACCTCCGAATCACGGCCGAGGCCGGCGCGCGGCTCGCCGTCGGTCTCGACCTGAGCTGGGCCGTCCTCGCGGCCCGGGAAACCACCAGCGGACTGCCCAAGGTCGCTCTGGTCCGGGGCGACCTGCTCCAGACCCCGTTCCCCTCCGGCGTGTTCGACCACATCTACAGTCTCGGTGTCCTCGACCACACCCCCGACCCCCGCGCCGCCTTCCTGGAACTGGCCAGACTTCTAAAGCCCGGCGGGCGGATCGTCGTCTGGGTCTATCCGAGGGAACGCCCGGCACTGGAGCGAATCATCCAGGTCCACCGGGCCGTCTCAACACGGCTGCCACTCGGCGTGCTGGTCGCCCTGAGCCGCTTAACCGCCCCCATCGGCGGCCTCAAGCGTCGGCTCATGGCCAGCAAGAACCGCCTCGTCGCCCGAGCCGGGGTGGCGTTGAACTTGCTGACCCTCGGCGTTTCCATGCACCCCGATCCCGAGGTCCGCGTCTGCGACACGCTCGACTGGTACGCACCCAAGTACATGTCGCGCCACACCTTCGACGAGGTCGCCGGCTGGTTCGCCGAGGCCGGTCTGATCGATGTCGTCGACCTGACCCCCGGCCAGCGGTTTTACCACGCCGGCCAGGGCAACGGCATCAACGTCGCCGGCCGACGCCCGCTTTGACAAAATCATATTTATATTTATGTTATTATGAACGTTGTGGCGGAGTGGAACCCAACACCAAGCGATGATGCCATCAAGCGTCGGCACGGTTCTGTCCGCGCATCAACCAGGAAGGCCGATATGAGCAACCCCGCTCGCCGCTCCGTATCGGACCGAATGGGCCGGTTTTCCCTCCTGCTCGCCCTGGCCCTGCTCGCCCCCTGGCACGTATCACCCACATTCGCTGTGACACCTCGGCAGATGGAGGCACTCGGCCGAGGCGTCGTCGCCCTCCGACAGGACGACGGCACCGTTTTCGTGAGCTGGAGACTTCTGGGAACCGACCCCGACGACATCGCCTTCAACGTCTATCGCTCCACGGGTGACACCCCTGCCCTCAAGTGCAACGACGAACCGATCAAAACTTCTACCTGCTTCGTGGACAAGGGCGTCGACCTGAACCGGCCGAACGCCTACCACGTCCGTCCGGTGCTTCGGGGCCAGGAGCAATCCCCCAGCGCGGCGTTCAGGCTCGATGCCGACTCACCAGCCCGGAATTACCTGTCGATCCCCCTCCAGACACCCGACGGCTACCACGCCAACGACGCGGCCGTCGGCGATCTCGACGGTGACGGCGAGTATGAAATCGTCTTGAAGCTCGAGATGCGAGGCTTCGACAACTCACGGCGCGGCGTCTGCCCCGGGACCACGAAGCTCGACGCCTACAAGCTCGATGGGACCTTGCTCTGGCGCATCGATCTGGGTCGCAACATCCGGGAAGGGGCCCATTACACGCCGTTCGTCGTCTACGACCTCGACGGCGATGGCCGGGCCGAAGTCGCCGTCCGGACGGCCGAGGGAACCGTCGACGGCACCGGCGCCACCATCGGCGACATCGATGGAGATGGCCGGACCGATTACGTCAACCCCCGAACCGGCTACATCCTCGAAGGCCCCGAATTCCTCTCCCTCTTCGACGGCAAGTCCGGCAAGGAACTGGCCCGCACCGACTACATCCCCCGAGGCCGCGTCTCCGACTGGGGCGACGACTACGGCAATCGCGTCGACCGATTCCTCATGGGTGTCGGCTACTTCGACGGCATCCATCCGAGTGTCGTCATGTGCCGTGGTTACTACACGATCACTAGGCTCGAGGCCTGGAACTGGCGCGATGGCTCGCTCAAACGCCTCTGGCGGTTCGACTCTCGCAGCCGCCCGGATTGGCTCGAATACGAGGGCCAGGGCAACCACAATCTCAGCATCGGCGACCTCGATGACGACGGCAGCGACGAGATCGTCTACGGCGCGATGTGCCTCGATCACGACGGAACGCCTCTCTACAACACGAAACTCGGGCACGGCGACGCCATCCACCTCTCCGACATCGACCCCGATCGCCCCGGACTCGAAGTTTTCGACATTCATGAGCGTCCCCGGCACCCCTTCGGCGCCGAGTTCCGGGACGCCCGGACCGGCGAACCGATCTGGGGAAAAGCGTCACCCGATGTCGGCCGGGGACTCGCCATCGACGTCGACCCGCGCTACCGGGGTTACGAGATGTGGGCGTCCGGACCCGGTCTGAACGGCCTCTGGAACGTCAAGGGTGAGACCATCTCCGAGCGCAAGCCCCGGTCCTGCAACTTCGGCGTCTGGTGGGACGGCGACCTGCTCCGCGAGATCCTCGACCGCGCCCGGATCACCAAGTGGAACTGGCGGGACGGCACGGAAACCACCCTCCTGAACGCCCACGGTTGCGCCTCGAACAACTCGACCAAGGCCACCCCTTGCCTCTGCGCCGACATTCTTGGCGACTGGCGCGAAGAGGTCCTCTGGCGCTCCACCGACCGCAAGGAATTGCGGATCTACTCAACCACGATCCCGACGGCACATCGTCTTTACACGTTGATGCATGATCCAATCTATCGCATCAGTGTCGCGCTTCAGAACGTCGGCTACAATCAGCCGACGCAGACCGGCTTCTACCTCGGCGACGGCATGTCTCCCCCACCTCGACCGGCCATCCTCAACAAGGCCCAGTGATCGTAGATCACTCGTGACGTACATGAGCGTTTATCGTTCTTGACTTGCACGATCGATCTTCGCGATCGCGACGGCTTCCGGTGGCTCCATCGGCGCGTAAAATGGCAATCGCAGCGTGAACCGGCTCCCGCGACCTCGCCGGCTCTCGACCTCGATCGTTCCCCCGAACGACCTCGCCAGCCGGAGCGCGACGGACAGGCCGAGGCCCAGGCCCTTGGAACCACGTTGCCTCGCATCGTTCGATCGGTAGAACGGCTCGAACAGGCGCGGGATCTCCTCGTCGTCGATGCCGATCCCCTGGTCCTCGACATCCAGCCGCACCGACTGATCGTCTCGTCGTGCCGAGACCACGATCGGCGAGCCCGGTGCGCTGTATTTTCTTGCGTTGTCGAGCAAGTTGTTGAGCAGCTCCCCCAGCAACGACGGCTGGGCCTTGACCCACAAGGGGCCGTCCGGCTCGATCTCCAGCCCCACCTCTCCCTTCCCTCGCGACTCGTTCCAGACCTCGATGTGCGACCGCAGCCAGCATTCCAGGTCCACTGTTTCCAGCCTCGGCGCGAACGACTCCCCGTCGGCCCTCGCGAGGAACAACAGCGATTCGACAATCTGCCGAAGATGGCGCGTCTTCCGCTGGATCAAGGCCAGCACGCGCCGATACTCGTCCGTGTCGCGCGGCTGCCGAAGCGCCAGGTCGACTTCACCCTGAATCGCCGTCAACGGCGTTCGTAACTGGTGCGACGCATCCCCCGTGAACCGTCGCTGCCGCTCGAACGATTCCTGAACCCGGTCAAGAAGCGCATTGAATGACCGTCCGAGTTCTTCCAGCTCGTCGGCCGTCCGCGGGACAGGAAGCCGTTGTTGAACCTCGTCTCCTCCGATCGCATGCGCGGCCTCGGCCATCGTCGACAGCGGACGCAAGGCCCGTCCACTCAGCCAACGACCGCAGAGCAGCGCCAGGGCCCACAGGACGATCGAAAGAACAACCAGCACTAGGCCGAGATTCCGGAGCGTTGCTCGCACCCCTTCCAGCGAGACCGCGGTACTGAGAATCAGCGCGGGATACTTCCCGTCGTGCCCCTCGCCCTCCTCCGGACGATCCTCGTCGTCGGACACCTTCGGCGGGGGGCCCAGGCGACGATGCTGCACCCGCCACATCTCGCCATCGGGACCCTCCACGGTTTGCGGCCGAGTGCCCCCATCGGCTCCGCCGCTCGACGCGACCAGCAGGCGATCCATCGCCCCGGTCGATGAGCCGTCCACTCGCACGCCTCGCCCGTCTCCCACGCGCCAGAAGAACGGACCGGCGATCGTCCGTCGGCCGAACGTCAGGTTTCGCTCGCGAGGGTCCCATTCCACGCCGTCGGGCGCGCTCTCCGCGGCCGCCGTTAATGTGTTCAGTGCGGCGTCCAGCCGCTCGTCGATTTGCCGGTGCAGATAGGTCGATGCCAGGAGGTAGAGTGTGGTCGAGAACCCCAGCAGTACCAGTCCCAGCGCGCCCAGGAAGAACCACGAGAGCCGGGTTCGAAGCCTCATCGCAAGGGCCCCACGTCGCTCCGTTCACCGAACAGATACCCACGACCTCGGAGCGTGTGAATGAGCCGAGGACCGTGGGCCTCCAGTTTCCGCCGAAGCTCCATCACGTGATACTCCAGCGTGTTCGAGAGCCCGTCGTAGCGCTCATCCCAGACGTGTTCATAAATTCTGGTACGCGAGAGGACCTCCTCCGGATGCCGCAAGAAGAAGACCAGCAGGGCCTGCTCCTTGGCCGTCAGATCGAGGCGCTGGCCCGCCCGATCGGCCCGGTGGGTGGCCAGGTCGATTCGCACGTCGGCATGGGCCACCACCGTCCCGCTCGCTCGCCCCGGTCGCCTTGCCAGCACACGGACCCTGGCCAGCAACTCCTCGAAATCGAACGGTTTGCAAAGGTAGTCATCGGCCCCACCGTCGAGCCCCCTCACCTTGTCCGAAACGGCGTCGCGCGCCGTCAGGAACAGCACGGGCGTTTCCCGTCCTGCGTCGCGAAATCGTCGCAGCAAGGTCAAGCCATCCGGACCCGGGAGCCACCAGTCCAGGACCACAACGTCCCAAGACCCGTGCCCGAGCGCGTGCCAGCCGTCCTCCCCGTTCGCCGCCGACTCGACGGTGAAGCCTTCCTCGCGCAGACCTCGCACGACGAAATCGGCGATCTCCGCGTCGTCCTCGATCACCAGGATGCGAATGCCCATCTATCCTCCCCGCCCGGGGAGCCCCGCGAGGATCGGGACCAGGGAAGGGAACGACCCGACCACAGCCGGGAAAACCCAGGGCCGGATCGTTCCCGCGATCCTGTTCAGGATTCGCCCTCGTTTTCGTCGTCCGCCTCGTCGCTCAGGATCTTACCCGCCGGCGACACCTTCACCTCGAACACCTTCTTCGCCTCGTCGACGACCACGACCTCATAGCTCTTCTCCTCCTTGCCGTCATCGATCTCGACGATCTCCTCCGCCTTCCTGATCGACGACTTCGGATGTTTCGCCGCAACCGCCTCGGTCACCGCCTTCGGCAAATCCTTCGCGGCGATCTCCGTCTCGATCTCCTCGATCTCCCCTTTTTCATCCACGCTCACATCCATGGATTTACCGTCATTCACGAGGGCGATCTCGTAGATCGTCTCGTTGTCCTCGGTTTCTTTCTCGGCCGCCTTCAACTCGGCCCTGGGGAACCGGCCCTTGACGGCGTCGAGCACCGCCTTGGGAAGATCCTTCAGCGCCACCTTCTGATCGTCTCCGGGGGCGAACGACCCAAGAGCCGTCATGCCCAGCATCATTCCGATGATCGCGACGACCGTGGACTTCATCGATGGCTCCTCCACCGCAAACGCCAGGAGAGAAATGGATGCCCGACACAAGGGCGATTCCCCCGCATCCCTCCCATGGCCCGAGCATACCTCGACGTACCTCAGCCGAGCATGAGCCGAAGATAAGATCCGCCTTATCCTGTCTCTCACCATCGTACTGGCCACCCCTTCCCATCAAGAACAACTTTCCCGAATTCCCGGCCTCCTTGCCTCGATCCTATCGAGCAGAAGTCGTTGAAGATCCTCATCGACGCGTCTCGTACCATCATTCGTGCAAGGATTGAATCCGCATCCATGATCCTGAACCTCGGTAGTCCTCGTCTCACCCGCATGCCCCTCCAGTCGGTCACCGCACCGGCTTCGCTCACCTCGCGCGCTTCGTGTTCGACCCAACGCACTCAGTCCACCGCATCGGACGATGCCCCGCTTGCGGGTTCCACGCGCCCGGCGCGCGGTGCGCACCGGGCGCCGAACGAACTCCCCTCTTGTCTCACAACTCTCACCTTTTCAAGAAGTTACAAGGATTCACGATCAACGAACGACGCGCACCAACCGCGCACCGGGCCCGTTCCGGCCGCGCACGCACGAGGACACCGGATCGAGTCTCACGACCCACACCTCCGTCGAGCCTCTCCGGGAACCTTCTCCGTTCGCTACTCGGGGACGAACCGGCTGGCCCATCTCGTTCCTCGCGGCACGAACACAGGGGATCCGTCGCCGCGGTCGCCGTGCGCACCGCGCGCCGAACGAACTCCCCCTTCCTCTCGCAACCGGTTTTTCACCAGTGATTTCCGGAAACTCACTTGCGATGAGGAACGCGCACGCGCGCCGTCGGACCTCCGGCGCACCTCAGGTAGGCCCGACGAGCGGCGTTGGATGGGCCTCGTTGTCGGGCATGGGTCGTGTCTCCCGTCGCGTCGAGCAGACCCGGCAGGCGAGGCCCGACTCCCGACAACGGCCATTCCTTGTCCCAAGGACTGAGGCGTTCCGTGCGAGGCCATGGCTTGATCGTTTCTTGGCGACCGTCGTAGACTTCGATGCCGGTCCGGCCAGCCGGATCCTCGAAACCACCATGCTTGGGAGCATCTTGAATGGCTGAGACCGCCGACGTCACCGAACACAACCCGCTACGGCCGTACCTTCCACGGACGCGAGTGCCCGACCCGTGCGCGATCGTGCTGTTCGGAGCGACCGGCGACCTGACCCATCGCAAGCTCGCACCGGCCCTCTATCACCTGGCCGTCGAGGGGCAGTTGCCGGCTGAATACGCCGTCGTCGGCTTCGCCCGACGCGACTGGGACGACGCCCGGTTCCGCGACGAGCTCCGCCAGACGCTCGAAAAGCGCGGCGGGCAAGACTTCGAGCAATCCTGGTCGTCCTTCGCCCAGCACGTCGTCTTTAGTTCGGGCACTTTCGACGACTCGGCCGCCTTCCAGCGGCTGAAGGAAACGCTCGACCGGGTCGACCACGAGCTGGGAACCCGGGGAAATCGCCTGTACTACCTGGCCGTGGCCCCAGAGTTCTTCTCAACGATCGTCCAGCATCTCGGTCAGGCCGGTCTGATCCAGCCCGAGCACCAGGAAGGCCCCTGGACCCGGGTTGTGGTCGAGAAGCCGTTCGGCCACGACCTCCAAAGCGCCCGCGCCTTGAACCGAGACCTCTCTCGGGTTCTCGATGAAACCCAGATCTACCGCATCGATCATTACCTTGGCAAGGAAACGGTCCAGAACATTCTGGCGCTGCGGTTCGCCAATACCATCTATGAGCCGGTCTGGAACCGCCGGCACGTCGACTCGGTACAGATCACCGTCGCCGAGGAAGTCGGCATGGCCGGCGGTCGTGGCGATTATTACGACTCCTCCGGCGCCCTCCGCGACATGGTCCAGAACCACATGATGCAGCTCCTTTGCCTGGTGGCGATGGAGCCGCCCGTCAACCTTCTGGCCGACGCGGTGCGCAACGAGAAGGTGAAGGTCCTTCAGGCCCTGCCCCACTGGTCGCCCGACGAGGTGGCCCGCCACGTCGTCAAGGGCCAGTACGCGGCCGGCTCGATTCAGGGTAAGGAGGTCGCCGCTTACCGCCAGGAAAAAGGCGTCGCCCCCGAATCCAAGACCGGCACCTACGTGGCCATCCGCCTGACTCTCGACAACTGGCGATGGGCGGGCGTTCCCTTCTATCTCCGTACGGGCAAACGTCTTCCGAAGCGAGCCACCGAGATTGCCGTCCAGTTCAAGAAGCCGCCCACCATGCTCTTCGAGCCCGAGACCGAGGGGATCGGCGGAGCCAACCAACTCGTCCTTCGGATTCAGCCGAATGAGGGGGCCAGCCTCGCCTTCCAGGCCAAGATCCCCGGCTCGAGGCGGCGATTGCAAGAGGTCCGCATGGACTTCCGCTACGGCACCTCGTTCGCCGCGCCGCCCCCCGAAGCCTACGAACGGCTCCTCCTCGATGTCATGCTCGGCGACCCGACCCTCTTCACCCGCACCGACGAGGTCGATAGCGCCTGGCAGTTCATTACCCCGATCCTCGACGCCTGGGAACAGTCGGGCACCGAGCCCGCCTTCTACCCGGCCGGCACCTGGGGGCCTGAGGCCGCTGACAAGCTACTCGCCCAGGACGGCGCTCGATGGAGGCGACTGTGATGTCCGAAACCACCTCAGATGCCTTCCTGAACGGTCAAGGCATTCCGGTCGATCTCGATCAGGTCGAATCCGAGCTTTCTCGACTCTGGGGACCTTCGGCCGAGCGCGTGGGTGGCCCCGACCTCGACCACCCGACGGTCACCCGCGTTTCGCTCGCCAACCTGGTCGTGGCCAGCCTCGGATCCGACCCGGGCCGGGTCCTGGCTGTGCTCGACACGGTCGTGGCTCGCCGGCCTTGCCGCGCCATCGTGCTCCGAAGCTCGAACGACCCGGCGCGCCAGGTCTCGGCCGAGATCTCGGCGCTCTGCCACCTACCCGCTCCGGGCCTGCCCCAGGTTTGTAGCGAGCGGATCCTCCTTGCCGCCGGCCCGAACGCCATGGACCTCCTCCCCGGCGCGGTCCGCTCCTTGCTGGAGCCGGACATCCCCCTGGTCGTCTGGTGGGATGGCGATCCCAGACCGCACCTCGACCTGCTGCGCGACCTGGCCACCGAAGCCGGCCGACTGGTTCCCGACCTGCCCGACCCCGAGGCGGAGATCGACGCCTTGCGGGTCGCGCTGGATCTCGACATCAACCCGCACACGAGAGACCTCGCCTGGTTCGGCATCACCCGTTGGCGTGAGCTCGTCGCGCAGTTCTTCGATCCGCCCGGTTCCGAAGCGATCCTCCCTCGCATTCGGTCGGTCCAGATCGATGCCGTCTCTCCCTCGGTCGGGCGCTTGCCGAGAGTCTCGGCCTGGCTGACCTCCTGGCTCGCGGGCCAACTCGGCTGGTCGCCCAGGGCGAGACGGCAGGCCGAACCGGAACGGTTGGAAGCCGTCTTCGAGGGGCCGTCGGGCGACGTCGCCGTGACCTTGAAAACCGCCATCGACTCCGAAGTCCCGTTCGCCCAGGTTCGAGGCGTCGTCCTCTCGGCCGAGGGGTCCGATGGCGAGGAGACCTTCCGTCTGTCGCGGCCGAGCGGCCAGCCCGACGAGGTCTCCATCGAGACCTGCGCTGCGGGTCGCTGCGCCTGGCCCAGGCTGGTCCTGGCCCCCGAGTTCGACGCCGCCCACCGAGTCGCCGCCGCGCTCGAGTCGTCTCGCGAGGACCCGCCCTATCGCCATGCTCTCCCCCACCTGTTCTGGCTGCTCGGAGGTTGACCGATGGGCAACGGACCAGCATCAACCTTCGATCAAGGGGACGAACCTCTGAAAAAGGGGCGTGAGAGCGTCGGCCAGGGTCTCGGGCTCCGGAAAGAGATTGTCGGGCCCTCGAACCAACGCCATCGCCATGGCCTCCTGACCCAGGTTCAGCCGGAAGAGCCCGAAGGGAACGGCACGCATCCGAGCGAGCTGCGACGTCGACAGGGCACGCGCCAGAACCGCGTCATCCTCGGGCCCGATCGGCTCGGGAGTCAGCACGACGGCCGTCAGGCCGATCGTCAGGCCCTTCGTCGGCGGATACCGGCCATTCAGCGCCATGGCCAGGCGGCGGAGCAGCAACACATAGCCATCGCCGGACAGACCAACGTCGAACGGCTGACGCACCACGGCCACCACGCTCAAGGCCCGGCCGATCCAGGGAACCCAGCTCACCCGGACCGGTCGTCTGAGGTAGCACAGAACGTCCAGCGGCGGGTCGCGAAACTCCTCCCCAACGTCGACCACCGCCCCCAGCGGCTTCAATGCCGTTTCGAGCCGTTCAAGCAGTTCCTCAACAAGCATCCGGATGATCGCTCCCTTGCGCCACGGCTCGGCCTCGCGAGCCGGAACAAACCGCCTAGCAGCATAACCGTTGACCGGCCCTGGGGGACACCCAGGCCGGTCCGGCACCAACCTCGCCCGGTTTTCGCTTGCAACGCACGGTCCGGGAAAGTACCACGAGTGCGGATCGCCTCGATCCCAACGATCCCGAACCGCCCCCGGAGCCTCACCATGCCTGCCCTCGTCCGGTCTGTCCACGTCGGTCTGTTCCTCGCGCTACTGGCCGCCACGCCGGCCCTGGCCGCCACACCCAAGATCGTCGTCCGAGGCGCCGGCAGTGACCTGAACGCCACGCCGCTGGTCGTCGCCATGGACCAGGAACTAGAAGCCGGCGATTACCTGCTCCAGCCCGGCAATGGCGGCAAGCCGATTTCCGCCAACGTTTTCGAAGACGGCGGCAAGACCTACCTCGCCTTCGTCCTCGACCGGATCGGGAGCCGAGAGGCGCGCGTCTTCACGCTTCAGCGAGCGTCGGAGTCATCGTCCGGCGACACGGCCATCCGCCTCATTCCCGAAGACGGCGACGTCGTCGTTCAGGTTGGCGGCCAGCCGTTCACCCGCCACATCAACAACGGCGGCCCGAAGCCTTACATGTACCCGGTGATCGGCCCGACCGGCGTTTCCTACACGAGAGCCTACCCGATGGAGCAGGTCGAGGGCGAGGACAAGGACCACCCTCACCAACGCTCGTTCTGGTTCACCCACGGCAACGTCAACGGCTACGACTTCTGGGCCTCCGACCCACTGAATCGGCCCAATCCCAAGTTCGGCTCGATCCAGGAAACCGCGCGCAAGACCGTTGTCAGCGGCGCGGGGGCCGGCGTGCTCCGAACCACGAACGCCTGGCTCGATCCCAGCGGCAAGATCCTCTGTGAAGATGAACGCGTCTTTTGCTTCACCGCGACGAAACACGCCCGATTCGTGGATGTTGATGTGACCATCAAGGCCACTCACGGTCCAGTCACCTTTGGCGACACCAAGGAGGGAATGTTCGGCCTCCGGGTCGCCTCCAGCATGGACGTCAAGCGCAAGACCGGCGGCAGAATCGTCAACGCCGAAGGAATCACCGATCTCAACGCCTGGGGCAAGGCGTCACCCTGGGTCGACTACACCGGCCCCATCGCCGGTCAGACCGTCGGCGTGGCCATCCTGAACCACCCCGAGAGCTTCCGTTACCCGACCACTTGGCACGTCCGCGACTACGGCCTCTTCGCCGCCAATCCGTTCGGCTACCACGACTTCGGCCAGAAGACGTCCGGTGAGCACACGATTCCAGACGGCCAGTCGATCCACTTCCGGTATCGCGTCATCCTGCACGAAGGCGACACCACGTCCGCCGACATCCCCACCGCCTTCAAGGGCTTCGCCAATCCACCAAAAGTTGAGATTCAGAAGGATTGAGCATTCAAGCAAATTCTCAGATCGATGGGCGATCGATCGATCGATCGGTCCAGAAAGGCCGGCGCCTGGATTGGGAAGACACTCGCCATGATGGGACGATTCCAGCATCCCGAACGAAAAGGGAACAATCCTGGTTCCCTCGGTCTTCCCCAGGATCCAAGCGCCGGCTCGATTTCGGGAACATACGCAACAAGCAAACACTGAATTCTATAAGCAAACACGGATTCCGGAAAGATGCGCGCGGACTCTCTCGGGTTTCACGGCAAAGCATGAGGACATCGAGCGATACGCGCGATTCAACACACCGGACGGAGGAAAGGGCTCGAAGTGAGCGAACCGGCCATCACCATGACCCAGTAGGAGTCAGGCCGGACGAGAGGGATGTTGGAGAGCTCCCGTCCCATGAAGGTGTCATGAGTCTGTACAAGGCTCTTCGAGAAGTCAACAAGAACAGACTGCCAAAGCCATCCGGAGTTCTCACGCTCAGAGCCGCGGCTCGCGCACGACGGACCGCGACGGGCTGACCACGCCGTCGAGCGGTTGGTCGTGGGGTTCGACCGGCAACGCGCTGACCCACTGCGGGTCGAGCGCCAGTGCCCAACGAGGCGCATCGGGGCGAAGCCTTGCCAGAAGCCGATCGTAGTGGCCTGCCCCCCGGCCGAGGCGGAATCCTCGGTCGTCGAAGCCTAGTCCTGGAGTCAGCACCCAGTCGATCTCCTCCGGCGCGAGTTCCGGGGCGTCGGGTCGGGGCTCGGGAATGTTCTTCGTGCCTGGAATCAGGTCGGCGTCGGGATCAACGACCTGATACAAGCGGAGCCGGTTCTCGGTCCGGTCGACTCGGGGACAGACCAGCCGCTTACCCAGCCGGAGGGCCAGGTCCAGCATCGGCCGAGTCACGATCTCCTCGGGAAAGACCGAGGCATAGAGCAGCACCGTGGCCGCCTCGGCGAAGCCGGGGAGCGTCGGGAACCGATCCAACAGCACGGCCTCCTGTTCCCTCCGATCGCAAGGATCCAGGGCGAGGATTCGGGAGATGAGGTCGCGTCGGAGCGCGCGCTTCTCGGCCTTGATGTCCAAATCGAGCGATCTCGACGTCGTACCGAAGGTTGTGAAAAAGGGACGGCCCGCCGAGTCTCTCAGAGACTCGCGCGGGCCGATCGAAACCTCCACCGCAATGCCGTCTAGGATGCTTTTGAGAACCCGCAAATTAAAGTGGGTGCCTGTGGCTTCCGGCTCGTGCCGGCAAGTCGGTCGATGGCTCCCAACGGGTGCTCATCGGTTCGCCAAAAGACCATCCCTTCGCGAACATGGCAGAGGTGAGTCCAGCGTCCGCCAGACGCGGTTATCCTAGCCTACGAATCCTTCGGCTTCAAGGCTCAACGGGGAAAACCAAGTGGTTTTTGCCCGACGTCACGACTCCTCCGGTACTTTCGTCGAGATCGATCCACGAAGGCGACGGATCTGGTCGCGCAACTGGGCCGCCTCCTCGAAGTTCTCGAGTTCCACGGCCAGCTCGAGCTGTTGCTCGAGCCGCTCGACCGGACCGATCGGCCGGTCGCGCTCGACGTCCCGACGCCAGGCCAGCAGGAATCCCAGTTCGTTGCACTCCGACTCACGGTCTGACTGCTCGTAGTCCCGCAGGAACGCCCGAATGCCGGCGATTCCCTCGTCGATCTTCGCCAGAGCGGTCGTGTGATCCCCGTGTTGGAGCGCTTGCAAGCCCAGAGCCCTGGCATGCATCATCGTGACATAGGGCCGATACTGGTCGAACTGGAACCGGTCGCGAGGACGGGTCACATGCCGGCCCACGAAGCTGAAGAGCCGCAGATTGCGGGCCGTATCGCGCGCGACCAGGTCGTAGCGCTGGAGATGAAAGAGGGCCAGGTAACGGTGGTAGTACTGCACCCCCTCGCGCATCAAGGCGGCGCAGTCCTCGTTGTCGAGGGTGAAATCCTCGCCGGACGCGGCAAGGCGTCGGGCTTCGGCCTCGAAGTGGTCGAGCAGCGACTCTGAGCCGAAGGGCCGTTGCCCGTCGGGCCTGCCATCGAGTTCCATCTGTAGCAATCCCAGGTCGATCCGGAGCTGAAGCTTGTCACGACCGTCGTCACCCGAGACGATACGCACCTGAAGTTCATCAGGCTCATAGTCCCATCCCGCGAGAATCGGGCTAAGGTCCTTGCTCAAGACGTGCCTCCGATCGTGGACTGGATGGTTTCCATGGTCATCGGAGACGGGCGGCCGAAACAACGCGCGAAGCCGCGCCGCCCGTGTCGATGACGGACGGCGCGGCTTCGCGCGAGATTCGATGGGAGAGGAAGGAGGAAGCCGCCGCGCCTCTCAGAGCTCGTTGCCGTCGTGGATCATCGGCTCCAGTTCCTTCGTGTTGCGTTCGACGGCCAGGACGATCGTTCGTTCCTCGACGCCATCGGGACTGGCGGCCACGGCCGGGATGATCTGCCGCGCGTCGGGCATGCTGAAGCGAACCGTGAAGCTTCCGTCGGGCCGGACCTGAACCGGCTCCCCCTGAAGCGTGACCTTGGCGTTGGGCTCGGTCGTTCCGTAGACGATCAACTCGGCGTCGATCTCGAAGTGGAAATTCCGCCCGAGTGTGGGCAACGCACCGGTGCCGAGGCTCTGGAGCGAAAGGCTATTCATTGGCCGACGCAGCCGTTCCTCGAACAGCTCGCGGAGATCCGTCGCGGCGCCGGCGGGATCACCGCCGCCCGAACGATGGTAGATCCGCTCGTAATCCTGCTGGATGCTGGCCCAGTTCTGGTCGAGTGCATCGGACGATCCGGCCTTGGGCGTGTTGACCACATTGGAGCGGGCCAGAACGTAAAATTTCCCTTTCCGAGAAAGGTAGCCAATATCGACTCGGAACGAGCGTGGCGGAGCGGCCACGTCGAGATACCAGTTGTTGACACCGCCGTGAATCTCAATATCGCGCACGTGCCGCTCGCTGGCGGACGTCGTATCCTCGCTGGTCACATCCATGAGCCGCAAAATCGGCCGGGCTGTATGCCATTCCTGACCCAGAGCGGCCTGAGCGCGTGCCAGAGTCGAGCGACTCAGTTCCCAGTAGGCATGCAGCCAGAACGGGTCGCGGACCATGACGATGATCCGGTCCTTCCCGCAACCGTGCGTGAGCGTGCGAGGCACCATGGGAGCCAAAGTCCGTGACGGAGGCGTGACCGCCGACCGTCGCGTGGCGGCCGCGCTGGTCTTGGTCTGCCGGGCGGACTCGGGTTTTTTCGGCGTTTCTTCTTTTCGGGATTTCTTCGACTTCGCCGGGGCCGGAGTCAACGCTCGGATCAGTTGATCCTTGCGCATCGCATGCCAGCCAACGATTCCCTGGTCCTTGGCCATCCGGGCCAAGACCTTCTTATTGCAATCCTTGAGCGCATCGACGGTCATGCGGGGCCACTCCGTCTCGACCCGCGTCGGCGCGAGTCGACTCTAAGGAACGCGAGGTTCATCCATGAGTGGGCCGATCCGGAAAACTCCCTGCCTCCCGGATTGCAACGAAACCGGCTTCCCCCGAGGGACAGGCTGGCACCGCACCGACAGTCCGATCAACGAAAAGGGCGGCCGCCCAACCCTGCGTTAGGGGTTGGGCACCGCCCTTCCATTGCCGTCGGATTGCGAGCGCACAGGTGCCCACACGGCTCATCCCCGCTCTGGCTCGGCCGGTTTCTATTTCAAGGCGTAAAGACCAGCTTTCTAGGAGATACCAAACGCCACAAGCGATGTCAATCATATTCCCCCTTCGATTGTCCATCGGTGGACAGTTTCTGTCTGCTGTAACAGTCGAATGAGCACAACAACGCCGCGTTCGCTTTCCGTCCCAACCCGATCCAAGGTCCCGAGCGTATCGATTTCGGGTCGAACGCGCCGGATCATCGCTCGTGGCCTCTCGACCACGAGCGCGATCGGGACGACCGCGACCCGTCCGGCAACTTCGTGAAAAAATTCTCAGAGGGGGCCACCAGGGAGTTGACAACTCGCGCGCGCCGTGGGTAAAACCAACCCCTACGTTAGGGCCCGTGCGATGCCCCTACTTGCCCGGGTTGCCCCTGCTCCCGATCTTCCAGGAATGATTTTCGAGGCCGTTTCCTTCTTCCGTTCGCGGGAGGGATGCGGAAATCGCCTGTGACAAGGCCCGAGCCTCGTACTCCCCTGGCTGTCGGAATGATGTGGGCCTCTCGAATCATGAGCGTCGCCCTGGGGTTCGCCCTGCCGGCGCTGGTAGGGGCCTTTCTCGACCGATGGCTACATTCCAGCCCAGCGGGGGTGCTGGTCGGGATGGTCCTGGGATTCGTGGCGGGCATGATTCAGTTGATGCGGATTGCGCGCGGAGAGATGCGGCCTTAGGATTCGTTCTTGAGCGGGCAAACCGTTCCGTCCCGTTTCACAACCCAAAGGGTCCGGCGACTCCTGTTGGCGGCACGACCGATCCCCCCAGTCGAATGCGAGCGACCATGGCCGAAGGACACGACAACAATCCGCTCAGCCACGTGATCGATCACTCCACGCTGGAGTTTCCCTGGACTTGGACTGGTTCGGAGATTCCGCTGCCGAAGATCCTTGGGGTCCAGATCACGCGGTTCATGGTCATGGAGGTTTTGGCCGCGCTGCTCGTGGCGGCCATCGTAATCCCTCTGGCCCGTCACGTGGCGCGGAACCGGGTCACTCGGGGCCGGTTCCTGAACATGTTCGAGGCAATCGTCGTGTTCATTCGCGACGGCGTGGCGCGTCCGGCCATCGACGCCGGGGGCGATCATGGCGGCGAGGATCATGGGCATGGGCATGGGCATGGCCATGACCACGGGCATAGTCCGGCTCATGGACGAACCTCGGACCTGTTCTTGCCGTTCCTTTGGACCTTGTTCTTCTTCATTCTGTTCTGCAACCTCCTGGGAATGTTCCCTGGCGGGGCCTCCGCCACTGGCAACATCAACGTGACGGGCACCCTGGCCTTGCTGACCCTGGCGGCGGTGATCACCGCGGGCGTCCGGGAGATGGGGCCGCTTGGCTTCTGGATCAACCTGGTTCCGAAGATGGACGTTCCGGGCGTCCTCAAGCCCCTGCTCTGGGGATTGATGTTCGTCATCGAGGTGGCCGGTTTGTTGATCCGTCACGTCGTGCTGTCGGTCCGGTTATTCGCCAACATGCTCGCCGGCCACATCGTGCTGGCGGTCATCCTTGGCTTCATCACCCAGGCGGTCGGGATTTTCACGTATCTGGTCACTCCGGCAAGTATTCTCGGGGTCGTGGCCCTG
>CAZRGV010000054.1:0-33784 GCA_964599655.1 uncultured Isosphaeraceae bacterium
TGTGACATGCCCGAAAGCAGATCACGCCGGCCTGTGTGTTGAGTACGTCGATGACAGCCCGAAGGTTCGCGAATCGCGAAGCCGACTAGGGCGAGTTCGTCCGTGCTCGAAGCGGCCGGTGCCTGCCACAACCTCAACGGAGGAGACGTCGTGATCACCGGCGACGAGGGTTATCATACCGTCGGATCGCCCGAGGTCAACACCCTGCTGGCGATTTCTCGCAAGCATCACGGAACGCCTCGTTTTGTCCGAGCGACTCGCTCTCTCCTGCCAGCAAGGCTAGGCCGGAGGGCCTTGCAAACGAGGCGAGCGACTTCGCGCGCACCAGCCTCGGTGAAGTGGCAGTCGTCGTAAAAGAACGATTCGTTCCCGTTCATCGAGGTCAACTCGACGCAGGCGACGCCACGTTCCTTGCAGGTCTGCCGAAGCGCGGCGTTGAACCGGTCCATGCCGTCTCGGAGCGCCTCCACGGAAAGGTACGCGCCGTTCTCTCGCTCGCCAAACCAGAGGATCGCGCGCCCTCGCTCCGAGAGGTTTCGATCCCAGAGAACCGGCTGCGTGAGGAAGATCGGCCGGACGTTCCGGGCACGGCAAAGGTCGATCATCATGCCGACTCGCTCGCGATACTCACGGATACGCTCTGTCTGGTCGGGCAATTCCTGGAGCACCGGCGCGGTTTGTCGCTTGAGTCTCCGTTCCCTGTAGGAATCTCCCTTCGTATCCTCTCGCGAAATCTCCTGGGTCCTCATTCCCTGCAAGGCCGTTCGAGCCAGCTCGACCAGTCGAGAACGTCGCCAGAGGGGCTGGAGATGGCTTCGCTCCCAGTGCCAACGCATGTGGAAGTCGTTGACGCCGATGAGGAAAACGGCGGCATCAACCTGGTTGATTAGATTCGATTGAGAGAGGAATTGGAGGTGCTGGATGGTGGAGTATCCGCTGATCCCAGCGTTGCCCACCCAGTAGTCGTGCTCTCCTGGTGCCCGACCCTCATTCAGCGCTTGCTCCAGCAGGCTCGGCCAGGTCTCGCGATCGTCGAGGTAGTGGCATTCGGTGGTGCTGCCACCGACACAGAGGATTCGGTTGGCCGACGCTCTTGGAGGCCATTCGGTCCCGCGAACGCCCTGGGAATTGACGGTGAACCGCGATGGTCCCTCGACACCCGGAAAGGCCGGGGAGGGCTCGCCTGACCGCAGGTCGAGCACGACGAACGTGCCCGGCCTCCAGAGGTGAAACGGAGGAACCATCCGTGCCAGCCAGATCGCCGCGCCCAGCTCGGCGACCATCCAGGCTGCCAGGCTCGAAACGACGATCGCCACGCAAGGAGCCCAGTTGCGACCCAACCATGCCCGTCCCTTCGGAACGAGAGGCAGCGCGACGATCAGCACAAACATCATCCCGACCAGGCTGATCACGGCCCGGTCGAGCCGCGATCGCGGATCCCAGCCGCGAAACAGGGCCACCGCCGAGTCGATCAGAATCAGGCTGGGAACCACCGCGAATGCGATGGCCGCAACGAGCCAGCGTGGCGTGCCGGGTCTAGACCGCGAGCCGGGCGATTGCTGGGCTCGATCCGGTTCGTGGGTCGAAATCGAAAGAGCCTGCCCATCGTCAGACGATCGAGCTTTCTCTTGGAACTCCATCGTTACCGCCTTGAACCCAGGTCCATCCTCACACGCCGCCGATCTGTTTCTCGCATCCAGAGATCGTCTCGCGCAACCACCATTCGAACAACCATAAAACGCCGCCCGCCATGATCTGGCTGCCAACGAAGTCGTGTGATACGAGTAAGTGACACTTAAACCTAAGAAGTTTGCGTCCATTCTCAACGCGCACGAACCCGCCAAGGTCCTCTCTTCGCCCTCCGCTTCAGAGCCTCGTTCGGCCTCCGTAGGAACCGGCGCGAACGAAGCCAACGCGTTTTTCACGCAATTCTCACCGCGGAATGGCGTTGCGTCGAATCTCTCGGCGCGCGAGACGGAACACGCTCCCGTCCGATTCCGATCGTCGCGGCCGATAGTGGCGGATCGAGCGGGCCCATTCCTTGGATCTTGAGTCTGGAAGGCTCAGGAGAATCGCGAAACCGAATTCGTTCAGAGTAGCCCCCGACCCGCGATCGAGCGGATTGTCTGTTCGGGCATGCCGCGATAGCATCAGATCCAGACTTCGAGGACCGTGCAGAGGCAGCGATGGCGACCATTCTCGACGAGATCGTGGAGTCAAAGAAGCGCGAGGTCGAGGCCGCGCGTCGGCGGATGCCGCTGGAGGAGCTTGAGGCCCAGGCGGCGGAGGCCCCTCCGGTCCGGAACTTCCGCCAGGCCCTCGCCGGTCCCGGACCGATCCGGATGATCGCCGAGGTCAAGAAGGCCAGCCCCTCGGCCGGCGTGATCCGCGCCGATTTCGACCCGATCGCCATCGCCCGAAGCTACCAGGCCCATGGCGCCTCTTGCCTCAGCGTGCTGACGGACGTCCCCTACTTTCAGGGGCATCTCTCCTACCTGGCACGTATCCGGGCGTCGGTCGTCATCCCTTTGCTCCGCAAGGACTTCCTGATCGACGAATACCAGGTGGTTGAAGCTCGGATGGCCGGGGCCGACGCCATCTTGCTGATCGCCGAGATTCTCGACAACCGGCAACTCGTCACACTCCAGAACCGGGCCCGAGACCTCGGAATGTCCACTCTGGTCGAGTTCCACGACCCGGCCAACCTCCCTCGCGTCCTGGCCTCCGGCGCGGATCTGGTCGGCATCAACAATCGGGACCTGCACCGCTTCGTCACCGACCTCGAGCAGACCCTCCGGCTCCGAGACCAGATCCCCGCCGACGTCGTACTCGTCAGCGAGAGCGGCATCCGCAACCGCCAGGACGTCGAGCGACTCGAAGCCGCCGGCGTTTCGGCCATCCTCGTCGGCGAAACTCTGATGCGAGCCCCCGACATCGGCCAGGCCGTTGAGGAACTGCTCGGCCTCCGTCCACTCGCCTGAAGCGGCGCGAGAACGAGCAAGGAACCGCGACTGACGGAAAACCCCCTAAGACGATCGATTCTTAACATTAAATAATGAATCGACTCAAGCTGCCTCGCTGGCGGTGCGGGAATGGCTTCGAGCCTCAAGGTGGTGAGGCTTCGGAATCGTCGAGGCAGACGCGGCGGATACCCGGGCGAGTCCCTGTCGTTTGGCCGCTCGCTGCTTCGCCTTGGCGACCAGCATGAGATTCCTCGAGTAGATGAAAAGCCCCATGCTCTGCCCGACGGTGAAAACCGGGTCGGCCCGGTGGATGGCGTAGGAGAGGGTGATCAGGCCACCGATGAGGCTCAGCCACCAGAAGGCGACCGGCACGTAGGACTCTCGCTTCTTCTCCGAGGCCAGCCACTGCACCAGGAAACGGGCCGTGAACACCCCCTGGCCCAGGAAGCCGACGGCCACCCAGAGGGTCTCGAGTCTCGTCATCGGCTTAGACCTCCTGCTCGGCGACGAGTCGGTTGGGGGTGCTGTGTGGCTCAGGCAAACCCGCCGAGTCGGGCAGCGTCGCGAGCTCGAAAGTAACCGGCCGCCGCATCAGCCAGGCGACCCCGAAGAGGTCGACGATCACCCGCACGGAACGATTCCAGATGTTGTAATGCGACTTTCCATGCGGTCTCGGCCGGTGCTGGACCGGCACCTGAACGATCCGGCAGCCTTCCCGAATCAGGAGCGGGCCGAAGAACCGATGGGCACCCCGGAACATGGGCAACCGCAGGGCCACCTCCCTGCGGAAGATCCGGACCGAGCAGCCGGTATCGCGGATCGACTGCCCCAGCACGGCGTTGCGGATCCGGTTGGCCCATCGACTGATAACCCGCTTCGTCCAGACGTCCTCGCGCTTGGTTCGCCAGCCGAGAGCGGCATCGTGCCCCGGCAAGGCATCCCAGAGCTTGGCCAGGTCGGCCGGATCGTTCTGGAGGTCGGCGTCGAGCATTCCCAGCCACTCGCCCCGAGCGACTCGGAAGCCGGCGACCGTCGCGGCTGTCTGGCCAACGTTGGCCACGAGCCGAATCGGCCGAAGCTCCGGATACGATGCCGCCAGCCGGTCGAGCACTTCCGTCGTCTCGTCGGTCGATCCGTCGTCGACGACCACGAGTTCAAAGCCGTGAAGCCTGTTGGGAGCCTCGTTCTCTCCCCTGGCCACGAGCGGGCGAAGAGCCGCGATGGCCTCATTGACCAGTTGCGGCAGGCTCGCCGCTTCATTCTTCGCCGGAACGACGACCGAGAGGACGCCCTTGACCGACGAGGTGGAAACCGCCAATCCACCCACCGAGCTCCGCTGGTGGGCTAAGTCGCGCCGATAGGACGCCATAGCCCCGGCCTCCTTGCCTTGACGTCTGATGCCGAATCGATCGCGGGCTCGTCCTGAACCCGCGCGGTATTCTGTCCCGGAATGCCCTGGACGTCTAGACGAATCATCATGATCGACATGAGATTCGGCGATTCAGCCTCACGATGAGATCGTTTCGCCTGGACACCTTGGAACCACCTCGGTAACCTCCAGCCCTTGCCACCTCGACCCGGCCGCCGCGGACAAGGATGTTCCGGCCATGATGACCACGCTGACCGCCTCGACGACCTCTTCGGTCCACCGTCTGAGCATCGCGGCATTGCGCCCAAGCCCCTTCAGTCTTAGCATTTACGGCGAGCCCTCGGACGAGTCCGACAACCTGCTGGAGAGCATTCGTTCCCAGGGGATCCTCGTCCCCCTCGTTGTCGTGCCCGACTCGGACGGCTGGGAAGTTATTTCCGGACACCGTCGGCTTGCCTGTGCCCGCCAACTCGGATGGCTCGACGTCCCCTGCCAACTGCGATCGATCCCGCGTGGTCTGGCGCGGCAGCAGGCCGTCCTCGAGTATAACCGCCAGAGACGCAAGACTTTCAGTCAATTGATGCGGGAAGCCGACGCGCTCGAGTCCATCTACGCGACCCAGGCCCGCCACCGCCAGCAGGCAAACCTTCGACAGAATACGCCCGATTCCCTCGATCGTCGGAATTCCGACAATCGGACCGGTCGCACCGACGCAACCATTGCCCGAGAACTGGGGCTGGGAGGCAAAGACCTCTACCGACAGGCCCGCGCCGTCTGGCAGGCCGCCCTCTCCGGCGACATCCGAGCCCGAAATAACGTCGACCTGCTTGATGCTGGTGCCAAGACCATCCATGCCTCCTACAAAGACTTGCGGCGGCGAAACCGCTTCACCAGCGGCTTCCGGCCAACGCCTTACGACGTCTGGAACTTTCGCCACGACCGCGCCTTCGGAATCCCACATCCAGGATCGATTCCGCCGGCGATCATTGCACATACCCTGCACTACTACACGGCGCCCGATGACCTCGTCGTCGACCCCATGGCGGGCGGAGGGACGACGCTGGACGTCTGCCAATCCATGGGACGCCGGTGCCTCGCGTATGATATCTATCCTGTACGCCCAGATATCCAGAAACACGACGTAAGATTCGGCTTTACGCTAGAATCTGGCGGATGCGATCTCGTCTTTTGCGACCCACCCTATCACACGATGCTCGCGGGTCACTACCACGAGCCTGGTGTCGCGGAGTCCCCCCTGGCTGTCTGGATTGCATTCTTGCAAAAGCTGGCCCGCGACGCCTTCGCAACGCTCCGGCCAGGTGGCTTCATCGCCCTCTTGCTGGCCAATCAGACCGAGAAAGACTTGCCGGCCGGATTCGGCTACCTCGATCACGCCTTCCATGGCTATGACGCTCTGCGAGGGGCCGGCTTCTTGCCCGAACGACGCATTAGCTGCCCGATGGACGGCCACTACCTCCCACAGCATGTCCGCCGGGCCCGTGCCGAGGGTCGCATGCTGGGTCAAGTCCGCGACCTGCTTGTCATGCGTAAACCGAAGGCATAAAACGGGTTCAGTCGATTGCCTCGCCACCAGCCAGTTCGTAGACCCTGGCGCGAACAAACGGGTTGGACAGCGTGGGATTGCGCCGCACGATCGGACCGGGAAGAGATGCAACCGCCTTGCTGATCAGCTCTTGAAGCTCACCAGGGCGAAGCCGCTCTAGGACGAGCTGGATGGCCGCTTCCTCTTCCGCGATCGCCGCCTCTTGACGCATTTTTTCTTGTCGCACCGCGATCGACTGCAATCGCTCTTCGAGTTCTCGGCGTCTTGTCTCAAGTCGGTTTGCAACCTGGGGAAGCAACTCGTACCCATCCTCGATCCCGGCGCGAATATACCCCGGCCCGTTTTGAAGTTTGCCCTGACTCTGTAGGTACAACGCATTCAGGAGAACCTTGGCCACCGCTTCCGGATCTTTCTGCTTCGCAAGCCGTTCCGCCAGTTGCCGCGGAATTCCCTGATTGGTGAGAAGCTCTTGAAGATCAACCGCAACAAGCAATCGGCCGTCCGCAGTGAGCCGAAAGGGTGTTCCCGGTATCGCGATGCTCGTGTTGTCTTCTCTCGTTCTTGAATCTCGTTTGGGCCCACCCTCGCGGCCTGCTGGGCCGAAGAACTGGGCCAAGACCTCGAAAGAATCTGGAACACCCGAAGACGTCGGTTCTAAAGAATCTGGAACACCCGATAGGGGGTCTTCTAAAAAATCTGGACCGGTGGTTATCGGATTCTTGTCCCCCTTGGCCTTCTTCGGGCCTCGCCGATCCGGCGCCTGGCGAATGATCCGATAGGCGGTCGATTTCCCAGGGGCCTTGCTGGTCGCCAGCACTCCCGCCCGGGTCAGATCGGAGATGGCCGTGAGAACGGTTTGCCGGCTCAAACCCGCCTGGCGGGCGATCGTTCGGATGCTTGGATAGGCCCAGCCCGTGCCGAAGTCGGAATACAGGCCGATGACCAGGTAGACTTTCAGCGCCGATCCACCCAGGGTCTTGAAAGACTCCGAGCGGATGAGGTCATGATCGACGCGGAAGAAGAATGCATCCATGGCCTGCGGACGCCCTCCCTGGAACGTGCGTCTCGGTGATAGGACGGGGCGTCAGGCGGACAGACCCTTCGCGGGCGGATCGGACACGTAGTAGGTCTTCACCTTGCCTCGCTCGTGAGTCGTCGAAACGACGAGTCCAAGGGCTTCCAGCCGCGCCAGGCTGTCAATCACGGTGGGGCACGATAACCGGGTGCGATCCATCAACTGCTTCAGGCTGAGGCTCACGCTCTGATCGGGTTTCCCCCCGCACGCCTGAACCATCACGAGGTACACCTTGATCGCCTCGCCCCGAATCCGAGCCAGGTATCCCCGATCAAACAGGACGCTTTTCAGCCAGTCGGTCTGAACGGGCATGGTGACGGGCACGCTCAACCCCCTCCCTCAGGTCGGGAACGGCAGCCACTCGTCGGCGGTTCAAGGAAGCCAGCCTGATCGTCCCAACAGACCGCGTCTCGGCCTCGGCCTTGTTCTCTCTTTTGACAAGACCACCCAATCCCTGCACGTTCTCTATCGTCTCATTTCGGCGATTCGCCACAGGAAAACCGCGAGGTTTCGGCGCACGCGTTCCGCTCTTTGTCGAGGCCGACCGTTTTCCTGGAATGTTTCTTTGAGTGCGGACACCTATAATGTTCAGGCAGCAGGAGAGAGACATTCCTCGGCGAGCGGGAGACATCGTGATAGAACCGTCCGTCGCTTCTCTGGAAGCTCGAACCGGGCGAAGGCTTGGTCCTCGGGCAGTGCTGGCGCTGTCGGCCTGGTTCGGGCTGCTGGCGGGTTTGCTGGAGGTTCTGACGAAGGTGGTTTGCGCGGCGGTCGGCCGGGGCGGGCGACTTTACCAGATGAGCCGGCACTTCGTCTGGCTGATACCATTGACGAATCTGCTGGTCTTCTTGGTTCTGGGGGTATTCCTGGCTCTGCTGGTCTGGGTCTGGCCGCGATTGGGGCGATGGTTGAGCATGAGGTTTCTCGCTGCCCTGGCGCTGCTTCCCTCGCTCCTGGTGGCGGTCCCCGAGGTCTATGCCTCGGCCTGGTTCGTGCTGGCCTGGGGGATCGCCGTGTGGTGCGGCCCGCTGGTGGATCGTCGCGCTTTCGCGTTCTGGCGGCTTGTCGCGTACAGCGTCCCGGTTCTGGCGGGAGCGGTCCTGGTGCTGGCCGGCTGGGTTCTGGGGGGCGATTGGATCAAACAGTCGCGAGAGGCGGCACGGGCGCGTCCCGCGCCGGGTTCCCCGAACGTCCTGCTCGTCGTCCTCGACACGGTCCGGGCCGACCACCTGAGCGTGTATGGCTATCCTCGGAAGACGACACCCACACTCGAGTTGCTCGCGTCGGAAGGGTTGCGGTTCGATGCGGCCTATGCCACCTCACCCTGGACGCTGCCGTCGCACGCGGGCCTCTTCACCGGGCGGTTGCCACACGAGTTGAGGGCCGAGTGGACCGCTCCACTGGGGGAGCGCTTTCCGACCCTGGCCGGATATCTCGGGTCGCGGGGGTACGCGACGGCCGGATTCGTCGCGAATACCCTTTACTGCGGATACGACACCGGCCTGAGTGACGGATTCACGCATTACGAAGACTACAATCTCATTCAGATGGACGCGTTTCTCATGGCGCAGCTCACGCAGCGCGCCTTGCTGGGGTTCTTCGAGCTCTCCTGGTGGGTGAACAGCCATGCTCCGTCGCGGGTGATGGGCGTGCTCGAAGCCTTCGTGCGAACGCATGTGTTTTCCGGCAAGCGGAAGGACGCGGCGACGATCAACCGGGATTTCTTCGCCTGGCTGTCCACGCGGAGTGAGCCGGACCGGCCGTTCTTCGCCTTTCTGAATTACTTTGACGCGCACAACTCGTACTTCCCTCCCAGGCCGACCGATTACCGCTTCGGGCGCAGGCCCACGAACCCCATGGACGTGGCGGTGCTCGAGAACTGGGAAACAATCGACAAGCCGAGCCTGGACGAGCATTTCAAGACCCTCGCCCTGGATTGTTATGACGACTGCGTTCGGTATCTGGACGAGCAATTGTATAGCTTGTTTTCTCAGTTGATCCGGCAAGGGATTCTGGATCGGACCCTGGTGATCGTGACGGCCGATCATGGCGAGAGCTTCGGCGAGCACGACCTCTTTCTGCACGGCGATAGCGTCTACCGTCCCGAAATTCATGTGCCGCTCTTGATCATGATGCCCGGAATGCGGCGTTCGAAAGGGGTGGTGAGCAACACGGTCAGCCTGCGCGACTTGCCGGCGACGGTCGTCGATATGCTCGGCCTCGAGAAGGAATCGCCGTTTCCGGGGCATTCCCTGGCATGGACCTGGGATGATTCTCGAGCAGTCGGTCGGGCGCCCGAGCCGGCTGTCTCGGAGCTTGGATCGGCCAACCCCATCGACGCCAATCAGGGACGATCGCCCGCACGGCATGGACCGCTGACCGCGCTCACGACTGACGAATACTCCTACATTTTCTGTCCTGGAAGCGAAGAACTGTACGACCGGCGGAACGATCCCGAACAGCGAGAGAACCTGGCCCAGGACGATGCGAAGCGATCGGTGCTCGAAGGCTTCCGAGCCCGGATCAACACGATCGCTCGGGTTCCAAAAATTGCGAGAAAGGGTCAATCGAACATGCGAGCGAACAGGTCACGCACGGTCCGGTAGCACTCACAGGAGTTCGCTTCCAGACCAGCGAGGTCGAGAATCGTGATCTTCCCTCGCTGAGTCCGGATCAAGCCCTGAGCTTGGAGGGGGTGAAGAACCTCCGAAATGCTCGCCCGGCGCACACCAAGCATGAGAGAGATAAATTCATGCGTGAGTGGCAGAACGTCGGATTGCGCCCGGTCGCGGGACATCAGTAGCCAGCGGCAGCAACGTTGCTGCACCGAATGCAGACCGTTGCATGCGACGCCCTGCGATAGCTGTACAAGAAAGGCGGCATTGTAGCGGAGGAGCAACCGGCGAAAGGGGCCGTTTCGCTCGATCTCCTCCTTCATGACATCGCTGTTGATTCGTATCGCCTTGCCGGCAAACTGAGTGATCGTCTTGAAGATCGCGTTGTCGATTCCCATCAGGAGAGGCAGGCCGACCATTCCCTCCTTCCCGATGGTCGCCAGCTCGATGGCGCTGCCGTCCTGCATGACGGTGAGGGCCGAGACGACACCCTCGGTCGGGAAGTAGGCGTATTTGAGCTGCGATCCTGCTTCGTAAAGAAGGTGGTTGAATTCGAACACGACGAATTGAAGGTGGGGCTGTAGACGCAGAAACGCATCGTCGGGCAGATGATCCAGCAGCTTATTACCGGTCGGCGCACGGGTGAATCGTAGCTTCGACATTCGAGCCTCTTATGGTCGTTCCGGTGATCCCGGTCAGATCTGGCCGTAGCGAAGGCGAAAAACGTTTCGGGGAATTCGGGTTCGGAACGCGATGGTTTCTCGGTTTTCTGAAATATTACAATATTTTGATTTATAAAATGGCATCCTGTTTTTCCGTGGAAGGAGTGACAGGCACTCATTCCGTGGGAGGCATGCCTGTGATGGTGAGGACGCGATTCTGTCTTGATTGGTGAAAAACCAGAATAAAGCCGCGCGTGCCCACGGGCAAGTGGAATTAATGCCACGGACGGCTGGATCCTCGACGTGCCTTCCTTTATCAGATATCAGAAAAAACCATCACTCGGTACGCTTGCGGACTGAAGTCGGAAAGCGGAACGGCTATTCTCCGAAGCACTTCTTGCTAGCAAAGTTGGTTTTTGTCGAGGAGCCAGAAGGAAAAAGTCCCGGTGACTCTCTCCTATCCCGTTCTCCGATGGGTTCACCGCCCGGAACAGCCCCCTTTCAGAGTGTGGACGAGAGCGGGTTTCTTGACTGGATCGTTCCGTTGAGGATCTGGACGCTCACGCGCCGAGGTAACGGGGATTCCGGCGGGCGATTCGATCGCGCGGCTGTTGTTCGAAGCACGTTTTCCTGACGCGCAACGCCTTCTGGACGGGACCGTGGTCCTCGGCAAGGCGTTCGACTTTCCCAGGCCATGGGAGACCCTACGACCAGAGACCGAAACCTCCGGTCATTGAACGGTCATTCGCGGTCAGGGATGGCCTTCCACTCCAAGGGTTGCCTCGTGCTCCACGGCGCGAGCCAGTCTCAGTCTGTCGAAAAACTCGGATCTGGAGCGAGTGGCGATTCGCGGACGTCGACACTCGACACCCCCCGCGCGCCGTTGGCGCGTTCGCGGTGCTGTGTTCGAGCTCACCAGGGAGAGTCGGAAATGAGCCTGCCGAATGTCACGATGCTCCAGGACGGGACATCGCAGGTGCTGATCAAGGCGGTCGTACGAGGCGCGAGGATCGCGGTGGCTTGCCGCCGCCGCCAGGGACTCGACGACGAGACGATCCGCCGCGAACTCGTTGCGAACTTCCGCAAGGAGTTTCCCGGTGAAGGCCAGGGGGCGATGCTGGACGAGACCTTGATGGCCGTCCTCCAGCGGAGCATCGAGGAGGCTCTGGCGGGAATCTGAACCGTCAGGTCTCCATGTTGAAAACCCGAAGGAGGATCCGGACCCTGGCGAGGAGTGGCCACCCAGGTTGACCACGATGGCGAAGAATCTCCAGAGGACGCCGGGTGGGGCCACGAGATGAGTCGAGCCGCTACATCGGTTCTTGTGGTCGATGGTGAAGTGGATCTCTGTAAGAACCTGGCGGATATCCTTTCCGACCTCGACTATCGCGTGGATGCCGCCACGAATGGCATGGACGCTCTCGAACTGGTCCGAAAGACGCCATACGATCTCGCGCTGGTGGACCTGACGATGCCTGGCATGAATGGCCTGGTCCTCTATCGCGAGATCCGGGCGTTGCGAGCCGAGACGTCGGTGCTGTTCCTCACGACGAATCCGGCCAGCGCGGTTGCCGAAGAGATTCAGGCGATCGGGGCCGGGCCGATCCTCTGCAAGCCCGTCCACATCCCGGAACTGCTCCGACGGATGACGGAGTGTCTGGGCAACGGAATCTCACCGAAGGGGGCCATTGTCTGGCATTGACACGTCGGAACCTGGCAAACCGGCCCAAGGAGGAACCTCCATTGAGGGAGGGCGGCGGTGTCCTCTTTTGAGCGCTCGCTGGGCGCGAGCGGCCGGAGGCGTTGCCTTTTTGCGGCATCGTGAACGGGATTCTCGCGTTTGAACGAAGGGATTCTCCCCGTTGTGGATGGGCCTTTCGTCGGGGGCGTCGCGAGGTTGCGCTGGAGACCGAACTCGATTCTGAGGGGATCCGCAAGGCGATCGGTGGTCCTGACGATCTGGGTCGGGGCCATCCGGGTAACGGTTGTGTGGGAGGGGGGCCTCGACGTGAGGCCATCGGGCCGCTAGATTGCGAAGGTGATGGGGCTGGCCGCAGAAGCCGCTCGCCCGAGATTCGACGCGACGGCGGGTTGGGGTCGTTGTCGCTCGTTTTCAACCTTCTCGGAGGGGCCCGTGAATCGTATCCCGATCGTGCTGGGAATGGCCTGGGTGCTGGTCTCGACCCCTGCGAGGGCCGGCGATGCTCCGGCCTTCGCGCTGAAGGACGGCGACCGCGTCGTCCTGCTGGGGAACACGTTCGTCGAGCGCGACCAGGAATTCGGCTACCTGGAAACGCTTTTGACGAGTCGCTTCCCGGACCGGAGCATCACGTTCCGCAACCTCGGCTGGAGCGGGGATACGGTTTTCGGCGAGGCGAGGGCCCGATTCGGTACGCCGGAAGACGGGTTTCAGCACCTCAAGTCGCACGTTCTGGAGCTGAAGCCGACAGTGATCGTGGTCGGCTATGGGATGGTCGAGTCGTTCGAGGGCGAGGCAGGATTGCCCCGCTTTGTCGAGGGGTTGAACCGGTTGCTCGACACTCTGGCCGAGACCAAGGCGAGGATCGTGCTTCTCTCGCCGATCCGGCATGAGGATCTGGGGCGGCCGTTGCCGGATCCGACGGCTCACAACCGCGAGATCGAGCGATACGCGGAGGCCCTTCGCAAGGCGGCGGCCGAGCGGGGGCTGGACTACGTGGATCTTCTCGGGATGCTCGGGCCGGACGGTCCGCTCGGGCACACCCGGCTGACGAATGACGGCGTGGTTCCCTCCCCCTTCGGTTACTGGGTGTTCGCGGGTTTGATTCGGCGAGGGCTGGGGCTCGATCCCCCTCCGTGGCGGCTGGAGATCGGTCCCGGGGGCAAGGTGGTGTCGGCGCAAGGGGCGAAGGTGTCGGAGGTCGAGACGACGGAATCCGGACTTCGCTTCCACGTGACGAACGCGGTGCTGCCGTCGCCAAGCTGCCCAAAGCCCGACCTCGGCAGCGACGCCGAGGCGTTGATGACGTTGCGTGGCGATCGTCGTACCCTGGCGGTTCGCGGGCTGAAGCCGGGTTGTCGCTTCGTTTTGAAGATCGACGGACGTCGTGTGGCGGAGGGAACGACCGAGGAACTGGCCAAGGGAGTGACGCTGAGTCCCCAGGGAGCCGAACTCAAGCAAGTCGAGGCGCTCCGAGCGACCATCAACGCGAAAAACATCCTGTACTTCCACCGCTGGCGGCCTCAGAACGAGACGTACCTTTATGGCTTCCGCAAGCACGAGCAAGGTCAGAACGCCGCCGAGGTGCCTCGGTTCGACCCTTTGGTGGACGAGAAAGAGGCGGAGATCGCCAGGCTTCGCAGGCCGGTTGCACAAACGTATGAAGTGATCTGCGAAGGAGAGGTGACGAAATGAGCCGCGCGACCCGAACCCTGGCCTTGCTGGTCTCGATGGGCTTGATGGCCACCCCCCCTGCCCTCGCGCAAAGAGACGCGAGGGTGCCGGACCCCGACCCGGAAATCGAGCGTCAGTCGTTCGAGATTGCCGAGGGGTTCGAGGTGAACCTGTTCGCCGCCGATCCGGTCATCGCCAAGCCGATTCAGATCAACTTCGACGCCGCTGGCCGGCTCTGGATCGCCTCGTCCGAGGTTTACCCGCAGATCGCGCCGGGACAGACCGCGAACGACAAGATTCTGATTCTCGAAGACACCGACGGCGATGGCAAATCGGACCGGACGACGATCTTCGCGGATGGCTTGTTGATTCCCACGGGCGTCGAACCCGGTGATGGAGGGGCCTACGTTGCCAACAGTACCGAACTTCTGCATGTGAGAGATACCAACGGCGATGGCAAAGCCGACGCGAAACGGGTGGTTCTTTCGGGCTTCGGAACCGAGGACACTCACCACATTCTTCACACGTTCCGCTGGGGCAATGACGGGCAGCTCTATTTCAATCAATCAACGTATATTCACAGTCATATCGAGACTCCCTGGGGCGTGCGGCGGCTGGGAGGCGGCGGGATCTGGCAGTTTCGGCCCGAGACGATGCAGCTCGAAGTTTTCACGCGAGGCTTGATCAATCCGTGGGGACATGAGATCGATCGGTGGGGCCAGCACTTCGCGACGGACG
This sequence comes from uncultured Isosphaeraceae bacterium, assembly GCA_964599655.1. Lineage (GTDB taxonomy): Bacteria > Planctomycetota > Planctomycetia > Isosphaerales > Isosphaeraceae > CAZRGV01. The sequence continues at coordinate 14,360 of CAZRGV010000054.1, forward strand.
GCGCCGGCGGCGAGGGGATCAACTACATGATTCCGGGTGCCTCGTATGCCTGGACCCCCGGTGCGTCGAGGATTGTCGCGGGTCTGAACCCTGGCAGTCCGAAATACTGCGGCCTCGAGATCCTCAGCGGGCGTCACATGCCCGACGACAGTCAGGGGCTTCTGGTCACCAACGACTTCCGAGCCAATCGCGTCGTCCGGTTCCAGCTCTCCGACGATGGCTCTGGCTTCGCGTCTCGCGAGTTGCCGGAATTGATCAAGACCCGCTTTCCGGCCTTCCGGCCCATCGACGTGAAGATGGGGCCCGACGGCGCCCTCTACATCGCCGACTGGTACAACCCGATCATCCAGCACGGCGAGGTCGATTTCCGGGATCCGAGGCGCGATCACACGCACGGACGGATCTGGCGCGTCACGGCCAAGGGGCGGCCCCTGGTCCAGCGGCCGAAGCTCGTCAACGCGACGATTCCCGAACTGCTCGAACAGTTGAAGTCGGCCGAGGGCTGGACCCGTCACTTCGCCAAGCGCGTCCTGAAGGAGCGCGGGGCCGAGCAGGTCGTGCCGGCGCTGACCGACTGGGTCAAGGGGCTCGACGGCAACGACGAGGCGACGGAGCATCACCGCCTGGAGGCGCTCTGGACGTTCCAGACGTTGGATGTGGCCGAGCCGAATCTGCTCGCCTCACTGCTTCATTCGGCAGATCCTCGGGTGCGAGCGGCCGCCGTCCGGGTCGTGCCGTTCTGGAAGGATCGGGTTTCCAGCCCGCTGGCCATGCTTGCGGAACGAGTCGAGGACGAGCATCCTCGGGTTCGATTAGAGGCGGTGCGGGCCCTGTCACAGTTTGCCGAGCCTCGGGCCGTCGAGATCGCCATGCGGGCCCTCGATCACCCGATCGACAAGTTCCTCGACTATGGGCTCTGGCTGACAGCCCGAGAGCTTCAGCCCCAATGGCTGCCTGCCTTGCAAGCGGGTCGGCTCCATTTCGGCGGCAACGCCAGGCATCTGACCTTCGCCTTGCAGGCGGCCGGATCACCGAAGGTGGTCGGGCCCTTGTTGGATGCGATCCAGCGGAAAAGCCTCACGGACGGCCGGGCGACGGAAGTGTTCCGCCTCGTCGGTTCGCTGGGAAACTCCGAGGACCTCGGTCGCGCCTTGAAACTCGCCCTGGCCTCACAGGATCCTCAAGAACGGGCCGACCGCCTGGCGTCGCTGGTCCAGGGATCCTCGCCTCGCGATGTGAAGCCGGCTGGCAGTCTGGACGAGCTTGGCGCGTTGCTGGACGAGTCGGATGCCGCCTTGCAAGCGGTCGCTGCCAGAGCCATCGGGACCTGGAACGTCGAGTCGCTCCGGCCTCTGCTCGAACGACGGGCCCGGAGCAATGCGTCCGCCGAGGCCATTCGCCTGGCCGCAATCGACGCTCTGGCACAGCTTGGGGGGTCATCGAGCGTGGGGGTGCTCGACGGGTTGTGCAAGTCGGACGGATCGGCGGCTGTGCGCAAGGAAGCCGTGGTGGCGCTGGCGTCGCTTGATCCCAAGGCCGCCGCGAAACGGGCGGTCGCCTTGCTCTCGAACGCCTTGCCTGGAGACGATTCTTCCGACGTGTTCGCCGCGTTTGTGAAACGGAAGGACGGACCGACAGCGCTGGCGTCGGCACTGGCAGATCGTTCGCTGCCTCGTGACGTGGCGAAGATCGGGCTGCGCGCCGCCAAGGGAGCGGGCCGGCCCGATCCAGCCCTGATCGATGCGATCACGAGGGCCGGCGGTCTCGACGCGGCTCCCGCGTTACCGACCCCCGCCGAGATGGAACAACTCGTCGCCGACGTGGCCCGTCTGGGCGACCCCGCGCGAGGCGAGGCTGTCTTCCGCCGGAGCGATCTCCAATGCCTGAACTGTCACGCGATTGCCGGCGCTGGAGGACAGGTCGGGCCGGGACTCGAAAGCATCGGAGCGAGCGCGCCGGTGGACTACCTGATCGACTCCCTTCTGCAACCCAACAAGGCGGTCAAAGAGGGGTATCACTCGGTCGTTGTCGCGACCGACGACGGTCGCATCCTGACCGGGATCGTGCTGCGGCGGACCGACTCAGAGCTGATCCTCCGCGACGCCGACGGGCGCGAGATCACGCTGGCGACCGACGCCATCGAGGAGGAGAAGCCAGGCAACTCGCTGATGCCCGCCGGTCAGACCGATGTCCTCACGCGTGCCGAGTTGATCGACCTCGTCCGGTTCCTCTCGGAGCTCGGCAAAGCAGGCCCATACGCGGTGGGTCAGGCCCGTTTGGTCCGACGCTGGCAAGTGTTGCCGGCGACAGTCGAGGTGGCCGTAGGGCTCAAGCGGCTCGGGTTCGACGCAGCCGTTCGCACTCGCGACGATCCTCGACTGACCTGGATGCCAGTCTACAGCAAGGTTTCCGGAGTCTTGCCGCTGAGCGACGTGCCAACCGTGCCGGAACGTGATGGGTCGCCGGCTCGAAAATGGGTGCGATTCCAGCTCGACGTCTCAACCTCCGGCCCGCTCCGGCTCGGCCTCAACGCGGCCGATGGAATGATGGTCTGGGTCGATGGCGATCGTCAAGAGGCCCGTGACGAGATGAACCTGGATCTATCGACGGGCATTCATACAGTGACCTTCGCCATCGATCCCGAGCACCGTCGCGACGATCTCACCTGCGAGCTGCGCGACGTGCCTGGCTCACCGGCAAGAGCACAAATCGTGCTGGGAAAATGAGCCGGACATGAAGGTTGCGTCGTCGATTCGAGAGATCGATCCTTGGGATGTGGGCGGGGTGGCGTGGCACGTGTGCCCGCCGCTCCGGAATCGTTCCGTTCCACCAGACGTCGTCTGGACAAACTTTACGTTTTCTTGACGTTCCGGGTCGCGTAAAAGGTCGAGCGCATCGAGTTTCGGGGAATCAAGAGGGCCGAGCGTTTTCTCGTTGTGCGAACGCGAATGAGAAACGCCCGTCGTCGTTGACGATTTCCCCAAGGAGCATTGCCGGACGCGAGGGAGACCGCACTTCTGGTAGCAAGGGTTGAATCACTGTGCCGGAGGATCGTCGTCCGGCGATTCCATCCAGGTCGAACGGGTACGATCGAGGTTTCATTCCAAGGTCATGAGTGGTTTTCATGTGACATCGGCGTCGAAAACGTTCTCGGGAGGCCCGACGGTGAGCGGTCGGGCTGCCCCATCTCGAAGACGTCAGGCGGCGAGAAACATGATCGTGATGGGCCTGCTCGCCGTCATGCTCGCCTCGTGCGGTGGGAGCGGCGCTGGACCATCGGAGGAGACCAACCCGGTCTCGAACCAGGGGACGTATCGGACGAACCGGGGCATCACCCCCGTGGAGCCAGGTCGGAAGATCGAGGCGGTTACAGGACAGACAATCTATGTGCCCATTTACTCGCACGTTTACACAAGTAATGATGCTCGACCGTTCAATCTGGCGGTGACCCTCGGGGTGCGCAATACCGATTCGTCTGCTCCCATCATCTTGAATTCGGTGCGCTACTACAACTCCGATGGCCGGCTTGTCCGCGACTATCAGGAGCGGCCCGTGCGGCTGGCGCCCCTCGCCGCCGCGGAATACTTCATTAGGGAGCGTGACACTAGCGGCGGACTGGGGGCGAGTTTCCTGGTCGAGTGGGTCGCGGAGCAAGACGTGAGCGTCCCGGTTGTCGAGGCCGTGATGATCGGGACGGCGAGTACGCAAGGGATCTCGTTCATCACGGAAGGCCGCGTCATCAAATCGCGGAAACCGTGACGCCAGGGAACGAACTCAATCGCGGTAGATCGGGACCGATTCTCGCCCGGATCAAGGGCCGTTCGGTTCCTTCGCCTTCGGTCCGCCACCGAGCGCGCGTCGGATGAACTCGACCTGGAGCCGGTCGTAGTGTCGGCCGAAAATCCCATGGCGAGCGGACGGGTAGATCATCAATTCGAAGTCCTTGTCGGCTTGCTGGAGCGCGTGGACCAACCGCATCGTGTTGCGGAGGGAGACGTTGTCGTCGATCGCGCCGTGGAGAATCAGCAAGCGACCATGAAGGTTTTTGGCGGCCTTGACGACCGAGGTGGCCTCGTACCCTTCGGGGTTATCCTGAGGGGTGCTCATGTAACGCTCGGTATAAATCGAGTCGTAGTCGTGCCAGTCGGTAACCGGAGCGCCGGCGATTCCGGCCGCGAAGAGGTCGGAGTGGGTTAGGGCGAAGGCCGTCATGAAACCGCCGTAGCTATGGCCACTCATGCCGATTCGAGAGCCATCCACGAAGGGCTTCTGCTTCAGCCAGGCGATGGCGTCCTTGATGTCTTCCAGCTCCTGGATGCCGAGCCTGCGATAGGCGGCCCAGGCGGACGCGGCCCCCTTGCCGCTGGCGCTTCGAGGATCGACGTGGAAGACGACGAAGCCGTCGGAGGCCAGCGCCTGGTCAAAGAGGCGAGCGGCGGCCCAGCCGTCGCTGATGGTGGGGGCATGAGGTCCGCCGTAGGTACTGAACCACACCGGATAGCGCTTCTCCGGGTCGAAGTTGTGAGGCAGGACCAGCTCTGCTTCAAGGACGAAGCCGTCTCTTGCTTTGATCTGAACGCGTTCACGAGAAGCGAGCTGGTATTCGTCGAGCGCCGAGACGGGGTTGCTGTCGAGGATCCGGACGGTCTTTCCCGACGCATCGAGCAAGGCGATTCGGGGCGGTGTCGACGCGTCGGACCAGGTATCGAGCGCGAGCTGGCCATCGGGGCTGAGGAGCGCGCGATGGCTTCCGCCGACCTTCGTTAGCCGCTCGATCGAGCCGTCGTCGATCCGGGCGGAGTAGAGGCTCGTCGCAACCGGGTTATCGCGGGTCGCGGTAAAGAGAACGACTCCTTTTTTTCTGTCGACATGATCGACCGAGCGGATTTCCCACTCGCCCGATGTAACCTGTTTCTTGAGTGTTCCGTCGGGATTATAGAGATAGAGATGTTTCCAGCCATCTCGTTCGCTGAGCAGGAGGATCGATCCGTCGTCGAGGATGTGGAGTGGCCCCAGACTCTCGACCCAGGCCTTGGTCGTCTCGCGGAAGAGGCGGTTCGTGCGGCCGTCGCGCGCCGAGACCTTGACCACGTCGAGCCACGTCTGAGTCCGGTCCTGCGCGTAGCAATAGGCCGATTGACCGTCGGGCCACCAGCCGACGTCGCTGATCAGGAAGGAGTCAGGCGAGTACTCAGTCAAGTCGGCGAAGACGACGGGGCCACCCGCGGTGGGAACGAGGCCGAGCTTGATCCTCGGATTCGGGTCGCCCGCTCTAGGGTACGGTGTTTCCTCCACGACTCGCTTCGCGTCCAGGTCGTTCAGGACGGCATGGGTGCCGACCGGATGGTCGTCGCACTGGAGGAATGCGAGATGCTTCGAGTCGGGACTCCACCAGTACGCCTTCCAATTGCGGTTGAAGATTTCCTCATAATAAACCCAGTCGGCCTTTCCGTTCCGGACGAGGTTGGTGCCGCCTGACGTCAGGGCGCGTTCGGTTTGCGAGGTGAGGTCGACAACGTACAGGTCGTTGTCGCGAACGAAGGCCACGAACCGGCCGTCGGGGCTGAAGCTGGGCATTTCTTCCGCCCCACGGGTGCTCGTCAGTCGAACTGCGGTTTTTCCGTCGAATGTTGCATAGTAGAGATCCTCGTCGTGCTCGATAAGAGCCCCCTTGTGTTCGGGATCCATCTCGAATGAGGTGCGGCGAGCGATTGATCGGGCGGCCGACTCATCGATCGTCGGCAGCGTGGCCAGCCCATGGGCCATCGCCTCTGGATCGTGGAACGGCTCGGCCTGGCCCGTTCTTGCATCGACCTTGTAGATCCGCCCCGCCTTCACCTGGAGCAAGTGCCGGTTGTCGAGCCACTGGGCCGAAAGTGGCGAGCCGAGGAGGTTCGGCCGGTGGCCCGACCAGAGCTGTTCAAAGGTGATTCGCTTCTTTTCCTCTCGATCCTCAGGCAAGGGCCGGATCGGGGCCGTTGCGACCGGGAACGGCAAAGGGGCCATGAGCCGGACGACCGGGAAGTCGGATCCAACGGCGAGGGCGTTGTCGAAGACATTCCAGGTTGTCAGGCCGTCGGCCGACTCGGGCTCCAGAAGATAAGCCCCCAGCGTCCCGAGCGGCTGGGACGTTTGAACCAGCACGGTTCCAGCCTCAATGCTTCGCGTTTCCTCGCGAGCGTTCTCGACACGCACCTCGACGGTTTGATGACCCTCGAACGTCTGACTTGCGCGGTCGACGCGCGCGATCCGAGTCACGTGCACGGGCAAGTCAACATCCTCGCGGAGTTGCGACATCTGGATGCCGTGGCGTTGCAGCGCTTCGATGGCGGCTGTCTGGCCAGGAGGGATGAGGTAGGCGTAGGGCCTATCGACCTCGGCCGACGGCTCGAACTTCTGAACCAGCGCCACACCTTCGTAATCCTTTGGATCACCGGCAACCGGCCGGCCGTTGGTCCGCTGCTCGACATAGCCGAGAACGGTGACCGGTTCGGGGAACGGCTCGACACGAGATCGAATGACGAGGTTTCGCTCTCCCGGCTTGAGACCGGCGGCAATCGTTGACGCCTGGACTTCGTCGAGTTGCTTGAGAATCTCGTCCTTGTGCTTCGAGGCGTATTCGAGGCAGGCCCGAACAAAGTCTCGGGTGGCTCGCACGCGATCTTCGAAGGAAGCGTAGGCATAGGCTTCGGTCAGGATCGAGATCCGGTTGCGAAGCCCAACGTAATTGGTGCCGAAGCGAGGTGTGTCCGGGAAACCCGTCCATCGGGTGTGGTTGTCGGCGAAATTGCCGTAAAAGAACGCATTCCGGCCGGTGGCGCCTTCGAACATCTTGTCGATCGCGGGTAGCATCGTTCTATGAACATAGTCGATGATTCGACGGTCACCGGCCGGGTTTTGTGGTCCCTGGTAGGTCAGGACGTAACGGTGGAGCGAGCCGTTGGTGGTATGGGTGTCGATGACGATGTGCGGATCCCAGCGGTTGAGAAACCGCGCCAGAGCCCGAGTTTCGGGAGCTTCGAGCTTGACGAAATCGCGATTCAGGTCGAGTCCCTGGGCATTGCCGCGCTGGCCGGTTCCGTCCTCGGGTCCGTGCTGGCCTGGGCGGTTTGTCTTTGAGACGCGTTCGTTCCCGTCCGGGTTGAAATTCGGCACGACCGCGAGGATCAGATCTTCAAGCAACGGATGCTTGGATTCGGCGATGATCTCGCGGACGAGCATGGGAAGCGCTTCCTTGCCGCAGACCTCGCCGGCGTGGATGTTGCCGACGATCAGGATGACCAGCTTGCCCGATCGTTTTGCCTCCTCGGGCGATTTCACCATCGGATTGGCGACGAACAGCAGCGGGATGGAACGGCCCTCGCCCGACTTGCCGAGTTCGTCGAGCCGGACCGCGTCGGAACTCTCGTCGAGGGCCTTGCAGAGTGCCAGGACGTCGTCGTGTCGCGCTGTGGCCTTGTAACCGCTTTGCTCGGCGACGGTCTGGAGGGCGTCGTCGGCCATCACCGGGCCGGACGTCAGCAGGACGAACAGCGAGATGCCAAGCCTCAGTCGTCGCGTCATCGTGGGATTCCTTCGGTGGAGCGAGCGGGTTCGGGGGGGGCGCGCTCCATCATCGTAGCCAAGCCCTGTCCGCGAGCAAAGCTGGCAACACGGTTCCTCGTGTCTGGATCCGGCGACGCGTCGTCCCCCGAAGAACGGAATCGATACGCCGGTTCCGCGTTCGAGGAGTTCCGCTTCGAGGTCGGTCCCTCAGGCCGTTCCGGACGAGAACAAGGGGGCGATGATCTCGCCCCGATTGAGCTGGAGGGGGCGGTTCAGGAGGTCTCGAACCTCGCTGGCCGGGTCGATTCCGAGGCTGCGGTAGATCGTGGCGCCGAGGTCGGAGGGGTAATAGGCTCTCGAAGCCGGATAGGCGGCGATTTTGTCGGAACGGCCGATCACTTGGCCTCCCTGGACGCCGGCTCCGGCAAAAACGGCCGAGAAGACACCGGCCCAGTGATCTCGGCCGGTGCGGTGCTGAGGAAGATTCTGGCTGTCCTGGCCGATTCGAGGCGTCCGGCCGAATTCACCGACCATGACGACCAGGGTTTCGTCGAGCAGGCCATGAGTCTGGAGGTCGTCCAGGAAGGTCGAGACGGCCCGGTCGAGCGGCGGGAGGAGCCGTTCCTTGAGCTGTCGGAAGTTCTCGGCGTGGGTGTCCCAGTTGTTCATGTGGCCCATGTTGGCCTGCACGATCGGGACGCCTGCCTGGAGCAATCGCCGGGTCAGGAGGAGCGACTGGCCGAACATGTGCCGGCCGTAGCGGTCGCGGAGGCGAGGGTCCTCCCGGTCGAGCGCGAAGGCGCGCTTGATCTCACCCGAGGTGAGCATCGTGAACGCTTTGCGCTGCATGCCGCTGAAGCCGTCGGAGGAGGCGAGGGACTCGAGGCGTTCGGTCTGGCGGTCGATCTGCTCGAGCAACGTCCGGCGATCGGCCAGGGCGTCGGCGGTCAGCCCGACCGGCAGCGAAAGTTCCTCGACGCGAAAGTTCGGGTCGTTTGGGTCTTGCTTGATGTGCCAGGGATCGTACTTGGCGCCGAGCAGGCCGGCGCTCTGGCCCGAGAAGCCGTAGCCGTTGTTGAGGTAGGTCGGCAGCATCACGCCGTTGGGAATTCCATCCGCTCGGGGTCGGAGGAAGTCAAGCCCCGAGGCGTACGAGGGCCAGTCGGCGCGGGAGGCCATGTGGGTCGCGCCGGGAGGCATTTTGTCGATGCCGGTGAGCATCATGTGAGTCGCATGCTCATGACTTGGCAGGCCATGCGTCATCGACCGCACGATCGCCAGCTTGTCGGACCTGGCCGCGAGTTCCGGCAGATGTTCGCTGATCTCGACACCGGGGGCCTTGGTGGCGATCGGCTTGAACTCGCCACGGATCTCGGCCGGTGCGTCCGGCTTGAGGTCGAACATGTCAAGGTGACTGGGCGCACCGGTCAGGAAGATGAGAACGACCGACTTCGCCCGAGCGTTCGAGGCGGAGCCTCGCCCTCGAGTCGCCGCTTGGGTGGCCTGCCGGGTCCACAGCGACGGCAAGCCCAACCCGAGCAGTCCGGAGAAACCCACCTGGACCAGTTCTCGACGGTTTAGCCCGATGACATGCCGATGGCTTGCTCCCGTCCGTGTCATCGCTCGATTCTCCGGGCCATTGCGGGTTGAAACCCCTCGTGCAAAACGAGATCCGTCTAAAGTATCCCTCAAATGTTGGATCTTTGTCAAGCGAAGCGGAGGGTTGAAGAAGGGAGGGCGTAGGGATTGTGGTGATTCTGTTGATCAGAGCTTGGCCTTCGTCAGTTCCTCCTTGAGCGCAGAAAGCGCGCGATTCCGCTCGCGGAGGTCGGCGATGTCGCGACCCCAGGTCTCCGGCTCGCCGATCTGCTTGTACAAGTCTTTGACCTTGCGCAAGAAACGACAGGCTTCCTGGTAGTTTCCACGGCCTCGCTGTTCGATCAGATCTTCCGCTTTCTTTCGATAAATCTCGATTGCCGCCTGGGGGCGGGTCTTCTCTGCGGCCTTGGCGACCTCCAGCCTCATGCTGTCGCCATAGTCGTAATACCCGTAGGGAGGTTTCCCCCTGCTCTTGACCATCTCGAGGGCCTGGTCGATCTCTCCCTCATCGAGGTAAATCTGGGTCAGGACGTGAGAGGACCCGGTCTGCTTCTTGAGAAACTCGAGCAGTTGCGGCCGGAGGGCGTCCCATCCCCCCTTCTTGCTGGCGAGCGTCCGCAGTTCCTTGTAGCCTTCGAGGGTCGGCCGCTTCCGGAAAATGCGTTTGGCCAGCTCGAGGATACTGGCTTTGTCTCGCTTCGCCTTGGCCCGAGCTTTGAGCCACTCCAGCATCGAGACGCGCTCGTAGTCGTTCTTCGGGACTTCGGCCCGTTCCAGCACGAGGCGCTCGGCAACGTCGGCCTTGCGGTGCGAGACGAGCAGGTTGGCCATCCCGAGGAGCTTCGTGTCATCGACTCGCTTGATCTCCTGAAGGGCTTCCTCGAGCCGGTTGAGCTTGAGAAGGCGATCGACCAGATCGGCGACTAGGCTGAACTCCCGGCAGATCTTGAGATAGGAGTCGTCGTCAAGCCGGTCTCCTTCGAGCGTGATCAGGAAGTCACCAAGGGATTTCCGTCGATATTCCGAGCTTTCGGAGATTGCGTCCCGGATCCAGCCAACCACCGTGCGGCGTTCGTCGTCGGTGGTCTGCTTGGCGATCAGGTTTGGAATGTCCTCCTCGAAATCACTTCCGTAGCTCTGAGTGAATTCGAAGGCCTCAAAGAGGGCGCGGAGAATGGCCTCTCGACGCGCGGGATCGCCCTTTTTCAAGTGAGTCAGGCACTCGCCGAGGGCCGCCACGCAGTCGCCGACGACGCGGTAGAGCTCGCCCCCTTCGTCGTCGACCGACCCGTAATCTTCAATCGCTGCGCCGATCACGCCTTCAAAGACCGCTGACGCACTCACATAATCCTTCTGGTCAAGAAATCCCTGGCCAATCGCCGTGATGGTTTCCAACTCTCAGGCGACACCACTGCCGCTTCCCCACTCGGAACCATAGCCGCGAAAAGCCCGGTCGGCCTGTCGGCGGTAGATGTCGGGACTGACGGGAACCTGCCTCTTTCGAGAGCCCGGCAGCGGTGTTTCGAGCAAGATCTCCAGGTCGGGGTCCCGAATCAGCATTTGCTTGATCATGGCGATCAGCTCGGGCTTGCTCCGGTGTTCCAGCGAGGCCTCCAGTTCTTCGATCTCGACAAACTCTTCAGGTCGCTCGCGCCAGGTCAACAGTAGGGCGGCGACGTGCTTGCAGTGGCCGCCACCGCCGACCGGACAGGAGCATTCCGCGGACGTGATGCCCTTTTCGTCAAACGACGCTTTCACCCGGTACGCTTCGGCTTGCGAACCCTCGCAACGGGCCTTGATCGTCCGGCCCTGCCGCTTGGTGTCGAAGATGGCCCCGGCGCGGAAGTAGCTCTGGCCTTTCTCGAAACTCCGGGCATCGATGCGGGCTCGGATGGCCTTCTCATGGATCTTGGGAAACGTCTCCATGGTGGCGGCCTCGCCAGTGGGTTAAGGGGTCGGTCGTGTCGGTGGAATCAAGCCAGACTCTAGCTTGTGGGAGGTGTTAGCTATTCGCAACAAACGTCCGGGATCGCGGAACGGATGGAAGCGGGTCGTGGTTTTCGAAATCGCCGGTTAATAAGATGGTGGGACTGGCGAATGCTCCATGACGTGCGGGGTCTTTCTTCGAAGCCGAAGCAAGCAGGGCTGGAATCCCGGATGCTGTTCGAACTGTGCGACGTGACCAAGACCTACGGTAAGATCACTGCCCTTCGAGGGTTGTCGGTCGCAATGCCGAAGGGAGCCATCGGGCTGCTTGGCCCCAATGGCGCGGGCAAGACGACGATGATCCGCACGTTGCTCGGCTTGATCTCCTTTGATCGGGGCAGCGGCCAGGTGCTCGGGATGGACATCCGTCGCCAGCGGCTCGACATTCGCCAGGCGGTTGGGTTTGTTCCCGAGGACGAATGCCTGTTCCCGGCCTCGGTCGGTGTCGAGTTCGTGGCGTTCGCCGGTGAGCTGGGTGGCATGCGGCCTCGCGACGCCATGCAACGCGCTCACGAGGTGCTCGATTATGTTGGATTGAGCGAGGCACGTTACCGCAAGGTCGACAGCTATTCGACCGGCATGAAGCAACGACTCAAGCTCGCCTCGGCCATCGTCCACGACCCCAAGCTCCTGATCCTCGACGAGCCGACCAATGGCATGGACCCCAAGGGGCGCGAGGACCTCCTGACTCTGGCCCGCGACCTTGCTTATAACAAGGACATGAGCCTTTTGTTCTCCAGCCACTTGCTTCCGGATGTCGAGGCGGTTTGTGACCACGTGATGGTTCTCGGGGGCGGGCAACTTCTGGCGAGCGGACGGATCGACGAACTGAAACGCCGCGGCGGGCGACAGGTCGTTTTGCGGGTGAAGTCGGACCAAACCCGGTTCGCCGACCGGCTGAGCCGGCTCGGCCTGGGAGTCGAAACGGTCGACGACGCGCTTCTGGTGGATCTGCCTCCCGGCCGCGAACTGCCCGAGATCTGGCAAGCGGCGCTCGATTCGGGCGAGCAGGTCCGTTCGCTCCGGCCCAGGCAGAGCACGCTGGAAGAGGTCTTCCTCCAGGCCCTGGCGGGTGGGAGTGCCTGATGCCAATCTTCGACCAGGGATATCAGCACTGGCAGGGAACGCTCGCCGGTCACGCCTGGCGATGGCTGGCCATTACCCGACAGGGGGTGCGCGCCCAACTCAAGAACCGATGGACCAAGTACCTGATCCTTGGTTCCTGGTCGCCGGCGATCGTACTCGCGACCTTGCTAGGGCTCTGGGGGCTCTTCGAACAACAGTCCGACCTGATCAAGCCGTTCCTGTTCCTGTTTCAGGGGCTGCCCGACGAGATTCGTGAAGGGCCGCGCGCCTTCCGGGCGACGATCTGGACGATCGCGTTTCATTATTTCTTCTATGTCGAAATCGGTCTGTCGATGATCCTGGTCCTGCTCGTCGGGCCCGACTTGATCAGCCAGGATCTGCGGTTCAACGCGATGCCGCTCTACTTTTCCCGCCCCTTGCGGCGGGTGGATTACTTCATCGGCAAGCTGGGCGTGATCGCGGTGTTTCTCTCGGCGGTGACGATCGTGCCAGCGGTGCTCGCCTACGTGGTCGGCGTGGCGTTCAGCCTCGACTGGACGGTCCTCCGTGATACGGGGCGAATCCTGCTGGCCAGCGTGGGTTACGGCGCGGTGGTGGCGGTGTCGGCCGGTTTGTTGATGCTGGCGATCTCGTCGCTGACGAAAAACTCGCGGCTTGTGGGGATGATGTGGATCGGGTCCTGGATCGTCAGCAACATGGTGGCGGGTGTCTTGACCGAGCAGGTTCGCAAGGACTGGTGCCCGATCATTTCCTACACGACCAACCTGCATCGCGTGCGAGAGGCGATGCTCGATACGGCCTCGGCTCGCGACCAGATTGTCGGGGTCTACAAGGCCGCGCGCGAGGCCGCCATGAATCAGATGCCTCGAGGTCCGCGACTGCTCTTCGGCGGCGCTCGCCGTCGCGGTCTTTTCGGGGCGGCCCCACCCCCGCCTCCACCGCCTCCTCCCGAGTTCGGCGAGGCGCGTGGCGGAATCGAGCGCCTGGCCGACGCGATGGTCGGTTCCTATCCTTGGCAATGGTCGGCCGGTGTGCTGGCGGGCCTGATTGGACTGTCGCTATGCATTTTGTCGAGCCGAGTCAAGTCGCTGGATCGGCTGCGATGACGCCCGTCGTCGAGTTCGAGGGCGTCTCGAAGTGGTACGGCAACGTCATCGGGATCAACAAGCTAACGCTTCGCATCCCACAGGGCGTCACCGGCCTGCTAGGACCCAACGGGGCCGGCAAGTCGACCATGCTTCAGCTCGCCACCGGACAACTCCGGCCGAGCCAGGGGACCGTCCGGGTGCTCGGACACCACGCCTGGAACAACCCAGCCCTCAACCGCCACATCGGGCTCTGCCCCGAGCAGGATGCCTTCTATGAGTGGATGACCGGCTGGCAATTCGTCCACTGCTGCGCTCGTCTCGGCGGGCTTTCCGGTTACGCGGCGAAGGAGGCGGCCGACCACGCCATCGAATTGGTCGGCATGACCGCCAACGCCAATCGCGCCATCCGGGGCTATTCCAAGGGCATGCGACAACGGACCAAGCTCGCCCAGGCTCTCGTGCACGACCCCGACGTGCTCTTCCTCGACGAACCCCTGACCGGCACCGATCCAGTGGTGCGTCATGAATTGATGCAAATCATCCTGCGCATTGCCTCCCAGGGCAAGGGCGTGATCCTCTCCAGTCACGTCCTGCACGAGGTGCAAGCGGTTACGCCGAACATCGTCCTCATCAATCATGGCCGGCTGGTCGCCGAGGGGGACATCCGACAGATTCGAGACCTGATCGACAAGCATCCCCACCGCATCATCCTGAAGTGCCCCGATGGCCGGGCGTTGGCCTCCAGGCTCGTCCGCTTCGACGATGTCGTCGGTGTCGAACTTCGTCGCGACGATGGCGCGATCCTGGTCGAGACCCACTCCCCCGACGCTTTCTATGGCCGACTGGCCGAGATCTCCCTCGAGAACGGGACCCCGATCGAGGAAGTGTATTCCGATGACGATAGCCTCGAAGCCGTCTTCCGCTACCTGGTGAATCCATGAGCAAGGTTCTGGATCAACAAGACTCCGAACTCGCTCCCGCCTCGGAGCCTCGCCCCGCGCCGATCCGCCTTTCGAGGCGAATCGATCCGTCGGCGGTCTGGACCCTGTTCATGATGACGGTCGCCCGGCACTGCCGCGCCCGCCGGTTGTTGGTTCTTGGCTTCTTATTTCTGCTTCCGATCGGTATCGCCCTTCTGGCAAGGCATTACGACCCTAACTATCAGCCCGAAAACGTCGAGACGGCCCTGATCTTTTACATGATTCCTCACACGCTCATCCCGATCGCGGCGTTGCTTTATGCCTCCGGGATCATTCAGGACGAGATTGAGGAACAGACGCTCACCTATTTGCTCATTCGTCCATTACCGCGCTGGCTGATCTACATGACCAAGATGACGGCCACCATCGTCGTGACGACGCTCTTGGTCAGCCTGTTCGCAGCGGCGACCGAGGTGGTGGTCTACTGGAACTCTCCCGGGCTTCAAGAGGTTGTTCCAGGCCGTTCGCTCAAGCTGGCGGCGCTGTTTCTGCTCTCCCTCTCGGCCTACAACGCGCTCTTTGGCTGTCTGAGCCTCTTCATTCGTCGATCGCTGGCGATGGGAGTGACCTACATCGTCCTCTTCGAGGGAATCTTCGCCAACATCGACTTTGTCTTCCGCCGAGCGACAGTCATGTATTACTTCCGGGTCCTCTCGCTCCGATGGCTCGAGGGGCGCGACCCCGGCTGGTCGATCGACCTCGACCTGGCGCCCCGTTCGTTCGAATGCGTCGTCACACTGGCCATTACCAGCGTGATTCTGTCAGCTCTGGCGGCCATTGCCTTCACCGTCCGCGAATTCCGGGTCAAGACGCCCGAAGCCTCCTGAGCCAGGACCGACACCCGAGCCGCCAGATCCAGAGAGCCGACCTTGCCACGGACCAAGTCGGTCCAGGTTGCCTCTCGCCCCCGGGCGAGCGGTGATCGTCCGTGTTTTCTGGTATGAGAGAGATTATTTTTGACATCACCCATGGAGTCTGATTCACTCATAGGGTCGAATGTCTTCGGGTTCGTTCGTCTCTGCGATTTCGGCATGCGCGCTTTTCCCTCGGTCCGATACGAGATCGTCTGACCGAACGTCCCGGAATCTGTGAACAGTAGGCGACGCTCGACACGGGAATTGAGCCGCCACTTGCCTGGGCCGACGCCATGGACGCCACCTTTCAATGCCTGAGCTGCGGACTGGAGTTGCCCGAGCACGAGGTTGGCGACGCTGCGAACGTGGCGCCATGCCCCAAGTGCGGTCGTGACATGTATCGCAAGCAGGCGGCGGTTCCCTCGCGCTACGGTGGTGGAGCACCGGCGGTCGCTGGAGGTGGGGTGACCCGGTCGATGCCCGCCATTCCCTCGCGCTATGGAGGGGTCGCCGGGGCCGAGCAGTTCGTCCGGCAAGAGGAGGATGAGGATGAGAACCCGATCGTCCTTCCTCACACACCGTTTGTCGTGATTCTCGGGTTGATTTTTTCGTTCGTGCCCTTGCTCTGTTTCGCCGGGGTGATCATCTCGTTCCTGGGGTTTCGCCTCGTCCAGGACAGTCCCAAGGGAATCAAGGGGAAAGAGATGGCCATCGCTGGCATGGTCATCGGCGGTGTCATGTCCGTGCTGACGATTGTTCTGCTCGCATCGAAATAAGTGCCGTTCCACGCTTCCCATCGCCGGAGTCGACGAAGAGTCGGCAGATCGCATGATTGGCCGAATGAAGCCGATCCTGAACGTGCTGAGCGCCCAGGATCACACCCAGTACAAGGCGCATTATTGCGGCATTTGCGCCGCGGCCAAGCAAACGTTCGGCCGTCGAGCGTCGCTCGGGCATAGCAGCGAGCTGGTCTTCGTTTCGTTGATTCTGGAAGGGTTGTCGCCCGAATCTTATGAGCCGGGCCGCGCCGGCTGCACGGCGCTGCCGTTGATTCCCAGAAAACTGGCGGTTGGCCCGTCGGAGCACACGATGGCCATCGCGGGCGGGCTGCTGGCCACGCTTCAGCTCGACCTAAAAGACGCTCGAGAAGACCATGAGCGGCGGATCAAGCGGTTCCTTTGCCGGTCCATGGCGGATCAGCCCGGTCCGATCGATCCGGAGCAGGCCTGGCGGCAGCCGTTCATCCAGAGCGCCCTTCAGAATCTTCCGAAAGATCCGGTCGGCGAGCTGGTGGCCGGTGTGATCGGCTCGGTCTTCCACCTGGCAGGGTATGACGAGCGGATTGTCTCCGACGGCACACGCATCGGCCACGCCCTGGGACGGTTGATGAATCTCTCGGACGCGCTCGACGACTACTTCGGTGACCAGGCGTCCGGGCGGGACAACGCGTTGCGGTCGGAGGATGGTCGCCTGCCCGACGTCGACGAGGTTGGTCGGTCTTTGCACGAGATCCTTGACGAGCTCGACGAGTTGATCGCCGGCTTGCCGCTGCATCGAAACGCCGAACTCCTGTCAAACCTGATCAATGTCCATGCAAGGGCCCGTGCCGAAGCGGCTCTGGCCCGGTTCCGCGAACGGGCCGGACTGCCGCCAGCACCGCCGTTTTTCGCACTCGCCGTTTCCTTGCCGGAGCCGGTGACTGCTCCGCCGGGTTCCGAACCCCCTTGATCAGGAGCCGGCCTTGAAAGGAGGTCGTAGGGTCGTATGAGCATCAAGTTCGCATGCCCGGGCTGTGGCAAGGAATTAACCGCCCCCGACGAAATGGCCGGTCGGCGAGCCAAATGCAAGGTCTGCGCCACGATTATGACGATCCCGAACGCGTCGACGGCAACGGAGGATGAGATTGGTCTTGCCCCGCTCGATGAGGACGATCCGCCGATCCGCGTCGAGCCGAAACCGCGACCGGTCTCGACCGGTCCGGTGGCGGGGATCCCGATCGAGGACGACCTGCCCTTGGCCGACGTGGTGACCCCCGGAGTCGATTATTCCCCCTCCACCGGGTTGGCTCCATCGGGCGCCGGAGCAGGTGGCGTTCAGAACCTCCAACGCCAGTTGCAGGCCATCAACCAGATGGTCGACAATCGGCGCTTCCTGGAAGCGACTCAGGCCCTCAAGCAGATCTCGCCACAGGCGAATGGCAACCCCGGCTACCATTACCTTTGCGGAATGGCCTATTCGGGCCTGGGAAATCATCCGCATGCCCTTGACCACCTGGCCAGAGCGATCGACGGGGGAATCCGCAACCCCACGGTTTTCGCCGCCAAGGGCAAAGCCGAGCTGGAGCTGGGCCGCTATGCCAACGCCATCGAGTCGCTCGACACGGCCCTCGACCTGGCCGGCACCGACGTTCCCGACTACATGGCCGACCTGGCCAAAGCCTACGACGGCGCCAAGATGCCCAAGGACGCCGGGGCCACTTGGGCGGCGCTGGCCCAGATCAATCCGAACCATCCCGCTTTGCTCGAACGCGAGCGGATGCAGCTCGAGAAGAAAGCCAGGCGACAGCAGGAACAGGCCGCGCAGGCGATGGTCCAGATGCAAAAAGAGCAACGGGCCTCCGATACCGCGTGCTGGATCTGCATTATTCTCCGGATTCTGCTGGAGTGCCTCTGATATGGCCCTCGAGTTCGAGCAGGTCAAGCACTGGGTGGAGATTCTCGGCCCCACCGTGGTTGGGATTGGCTCGACGATCGACAACACGGGCGTGCCGATCTTTTATGTCGCCGGCATGGCCGTTGCGTTTGGTGTCAAGGCGGGCACGCGCCCCGAATGGATGTGGCTCGCGGCGTTCCTTGGCTCGGTGGTCGGAGACCTGGGCGTTTACGCCGGAGGCCGCTACGTCTTGACCAAGGACAAGTTGCTGGCCGGCCGCCTGGGCCAGCAGATGGGTCCGACCTTGCTCGCTGGCGAGCGGATTGTGAAGAAGTGGGGGGCTCTCTCGGTCATCTTTGGCCGGTTTGTTCCCTACGTGGGCAAGGTCTTGCCGTTTCTGGCCGGCAGCTACGGCATGTCGTGGCTGACCGCCACGCTGGCCGTCGTCTCGGGCAGTTTCCTTCTGACCGGCTTTTACTACCTGCTCGGTCAGTTCGCCGTCGATCTCGTCACTCGGCAGGACAGGAGGATTCGGATTGTTTCGCTGGCGATCGGTCTGATCGCCATTGCGGGGCTCTGGTACACCAACAGCGTGCTGAAGAAGCGCAACGAGGAACCGATCGAGCTTTGAGTCGATGCTCGGAGTACCGTCGATGGCCGTTCCGGTGACGTGTCCGCATTGCGGGTTCGAGCAAGCGGTGTCTGAAGCGAACACCGCGTCGAGGGTTCGCTGCCCGTCTTGCCAGACTGAGATCTCATTCGAGCAAGCGTCGGATCATTCGCCCTTGCCTTCTGAAGAATCATCCTCGAATCCAAGAACCGTCGCGCAATCCCCCGCGAGGGAACGGCCCAGGCTCCGTGCGGAGCGCTGTCCGAATTGCCAGCTAAGATTCGGCGTGATGACTCTGGCGATGGGTCAGGTTGTCGCCTGTCCTCATTGCCAGAGGGAACTCCTCGTTGAGCGGGATGGGGTCCGGCGCGTCGGGAACGATCCGTCCATGACAACGGATGCACCTTCGGACAAGATGGTTGCCCTCCCATCGAGGGAGGGAGACCCATTGGCGAGTGCGTCGTTCGACATGGATCCGGAAGGCGTCAGCGCCGAGGTGGACGACTTCGTGGCGTTCCTTAACTCACGCCCGGCGGCCTCCGTCCCTTCGGCTTTGGATGACCTCGCCGCGGCGTCCGGCTCGCAGCGCGCCTCGCGATACACCTCGAAAGTCCGAACCGTGGCGGCGGACTGCGTGATCCGCGAGGTCGTCTTCCCTGAGGATTCGACGGTCGGCCCGGCTGTCTCGAACCGGATCAAGACGCTCTTCGAGAAAGAGCGGATCTTCGGTTCGATTGTCGTGACCGACGATACCGATGTCTGGGGAGAACAGCTCACGATCGAGGATGTCGCCGCCAGCGCCCTGATCGACCCGGGCGGGTTTTTTCGTCGTGGAAGCGTCAAGCTGGCCGTTTCCTTGATCGCACACCTGCCAGGGGACGAGCCAAAGGCTGTCGAGGCCCAGGCCGTCCAGTTACCCCAGCGCGGGTCGACTCTCAAGTCGATGCGAGAGGCCGCGATCAAGTCGATCGCCACGAAGGTCGGGAACCAGACGCTTCAGGCCCTGAACGGCGCCAAGCACCTTC
>CAZRGV010000054.1:33794-37349 GCA_964599655.1 uncultured Isosphaeraceae bacterium
GAGATCACTCCTCTGGCCACGACCGCCTGCGTCATGCAATGCCTGGCCTTGATTCCGATCCTCGGCTTCATTCTCTATCCGATCGGCCTGATTCCCGCGATCATGGTGTTTGTCTACAACGTGTCTCGTCGTGAAAAGGTCGGCATCCGTCGGGTCATCGCCGGCCTGGTCGTCGGTGGACTCGGGGTCGCCTTGACGCTCTTCATGATAGGGCGAAGTCGGGGTTACTAACGTCGAAGCGGAAGGGCTCGGGCCGGCGTCAAGCGACCCATCAAAGGTCTAATGTTCATGGGAATGATCTCGCTCGAAGTCTGGGACACGACTGGCAGCCGTCGACAGCCGGTCGACCTGCCCGATGATGTGCCGGTCAACCGGCTCCTGGTCGTGCTCGTCGACAGGATGCACATGCCTCGCGAGGGGCCCGACGGCCAGCTCATCAGCTACAAGTTCCATCATCGCGGCTCGGGCCGGCAACTGCTCGACGAGCAGACCTTGCACCAGGCCGCTGTTCAGCCCGGCGACGTCCTTCGGCTCCAGCCTGAGATCACCGCCGGTCGGATCTGACTGCCCATGTCCTCATCCTTGCCCCGCATTGCCGTCACCCTCGACGAAGGCCGGTTCCACCGCCAGGAACTGATCACCTGGTGGGACCAGGCCACGCTCGCCCGCGCTCGCGTGCTCGTCGTCGGCGCGGGGGCGCTGGGCAATGAGATCGTGAAGAATCTGGCCCTGCTCGGCATCGGCCGATTGTTCGTGGCCGATCTCGATACGATCGAGTTGTCGAACCTCTCCCGCACCGTTCTGTTCCGTGAGCGCGACCTGGGTCGCCTGAAGGCCGAGGTCGCCGCGGAGGCCGCCCGCGACCTCTTCCCCACCGCCAGGATTCGCCCGTTCGCCGGCAACGTCGTTTACGATCTCGGCCTGGGGGTCGTGCGATGGGCGGACCTGGTCATCGCCGGCCTCGACAATCGCGAGGCCCGCCTCGAAATCAACCGGGCCTGCTGGAAGGTCGGCACCCCCTGGATCGACGGGGCCATCGAGGCGCTCGACGGCGTCATGCGACTGTTCGTCCCGCCCGACGGTCCTTGCTACGAGTGCACGATGAGCGCCGTCGACTGGAAGAACCTCGAATCCCGACGCTCCTGTGCCCTCCTCACCCGCGATGAGATGCAGGCCGGAAAGGTCCCCACGACCTCGACCGTCTCCTCGATCATCGCGGGCTTGCAATGCCACGAGGCCGTCAAGTGGCTCCACGGCCGCTCGAACCTTGCCGGTCGCGGATTGATCTTCCACGGCGCCACCAACGAGTTCGATCCAGTCGTCTATCAGCGTAAGGACGAGTGTTACAGCCATGATCCCTGGGACGAGCCTACGCCGCTCGGTCTTGGGGTGGCCGAACTTCACCTCGGCGACCTCCTGGAAACGGCCCGGTCGAACCTTGGTCGCGAAGCGGTGCTCGCGCTGAACCACGACGTGCTGCGGGCCCTCGAGTGCCCAACCTGTCGCGAGGTGGAGGAGATTCTCGTCTCGCTCGGCAAGATCAGCGAGCGGCAGGCCCGTTGCCCGGCTTGCGGCACGGCCCGGATTCCCCACGTTCTGCAGACGATCGACGGCGACTGCGGCCTGCTCGACCGCTCGCCGGCCGAGATCGGCGTCCCGCCCTTCGACATCCTGGCCGCCCATTCGAGTGATCATCGCATGTTTCTGTTCTTCGACGGCGACGCGAAGGCCGTCCTGGGAGAGCTGGCCGATGGCGACTGACACCCTCTCGACCAGCAAGAACGAGCCGGATGGTCCCGACGCCCTGCGGCTCGACGCCGACAGCCTGACCACGCGTGCCTTCCCCTGTCGGGAGACCGAATACCGGGTGGTCCTCGATTCCAAGGCTCATCAGGCGATCATGACCCATGCCGAGAGCAGCCCGAATGTCGAGCTCTGCGGGGTCCTCGTGGGCGACCTTTTCCGAGACGACGATGGCCCGTTCCTCGTCGTGACGGACATCATCCAGGGGCGATCCACGAAGGAGGGGGACCACAGCGTGACCTTCACCCACTCCACCTGGGAGAAGATTCACCGCGAAATGGATGAGAAGCACGCCGGAAGTCGGATCGTCGGCTGGTACCACACGCATCCGGGCTTCGGCGTGTTTCTTTCCGAGGTCGATCTCTTCGCGCATCGCAACTTCTTTAACGCCGCATGGCAGATCGCCCTGGTCGTCGACCCGAAGGCTGGTCAGACCGGCCTGTTCTTCTGGCGGAATGGCCAGGTCGTGCGGGCCAGGCGGTTTTGGATCGGCGAGGACGTGCGATGGGAATCCGACCGGCCCGCCGTCTCGGTCGCGCCCGGCACGCTGCACAAGGGGCGATCCGAAGGGGCGGCGGCTCCAAGATCCGAGCCGCCGTCCGACTCGGGTGATTCCTGGCTCTCGAACACCGTGCTAATGACGGCCCTGGGAATTCTCGTCGTCATCCTGGCCTATCTGAATCTGTCGGCCGACCTCCGCAACGCGCAGCTCTCGTCCGAGGTCGTGACACTCCGTCGCCAGCTCGGTGGCGAGGCGGCGTCGCTGGCCCGTTCGCTGGCGTTTCGCCTCAGGGATCAGCTCGATCGCGACGGCCGGATCACGCGCGCCATGCGTGCCAACTTCGAGGAGATCCTCCGGCTCGACCCGGAGAATCGCCCCGCCTACGAGACCTTCCTCCCGGAGTTGGGACCGCCTCGATCTGAACCGTTGAAAACACCCTCCAAGGCGGGATCGAGCGTTGGGGCAGAGTCGTCGTCCACAAAACCGAAAAAAGCCTCATAAGACAACACGATGTCGTCGCATCGGGAAAGCGGGGGTAGTCGATTGGCCGAGAAATTGACGATCACCTATGACGACCTGAGAGATCCCCGCATCGACGAGGTGATCGAGCGAGAGCGGGCGATCCGCGAGGTGGCCGCGAGGGCGCAGCCGGTCGGCGGCCTCCGCCGATTCTTCTTCTCGAGCATGTTCTACCTGGCCATTGTCGGGGCGCTCGGGGCGTTCCTCGGCTGGGCGTTGCTCGAGCCGTACTTCGATGACGGGACATCGGTCAGCGGGACGATCCGGGCGATCGAGGCCGATCGCGGGCTTTCCGAATGCCCGAAGTGCGAGCTACTGCTCCCGTCCGACCGGGCCAAGGCCGGCCAGGATCGCTGCCCCGACTGCCAGGGCCCGCTCCAGACATCGCCGTTCCAGGCCGCGCTGAAGCTCGACAAGCTCACGGTCTACATCGGCCCGCAATGGACGAGGTTCCGTCGCGACGGTCAGCGGCGTCCGATCGACCTCAACGCCGACCTCCGGGTCGGCCAGAACGTCCTGGCTCGTGGCGAGATCATCGACCACGATGCGCTCGCCGCCAGCGAGGTCCGGCCGCTGGCCGCGGGAGAGAATGGCCCTGGCGAGCCCGACCTCACGCGAAGCCAGCGATCGGAGCGTTATGTCGGCATCTTCTGGTTCGCGGTGATTGGCGGCCTGATCGCCCTGATGATCGGCTCGGTCGAGGGGCTCCTGTCGTTGAACCTCGCCCAGGC
>CAZRGV010000055.1:0-15663 GCA_964599655.1 uncultured Isosphaeraceae bacterium
GCCCACTCGCAAAGGCGAGGAAAGAGCCACGTTGAATAGAATCCCATCGCCGACTCCTCTCTCGCGAGATCTCCGAACCACGCGTCGCGACGCCGAGTCTCGCCATTAACGCAATGAGCCTCGATTCTCTTGCTCCGCTAGTTGACTGTCTCGCCTGGTTTCAACTCCCGAATCTGGATGTTCCGCCACCGCACCTTATAGGGGCCCGAGCCGGCCTTGATGGCATGTACCTGAAGCCCGATCAGGCCGCTTCGATCCAGATCATCTCGAAATTCGGCGCAGGGTACACCGTTGACCCAGGATCGATAGTGATCTCCCTGAACAACGATCCGGTAAAGGTTCCACTCACCGTTCCGAAAGGCCTTGCGCGCCTCCGGCTTCTCCGCGAAGTCGTCGAGCCACCTGGTCCGGCGGGCTTCGTCCCAGAAGTTGCCAGAGACTCCCTTCTCTGCTTCGGCAATCTCGCACTGAGGCCCGAAGACGGTCCCCGCCGGTCGAACCCGCTTCGGATTTGACTTCTGGGGTGTGTCCTGTATGTATACATGACTGCGAACCTGAATCCCCGAATTCAGCGGCGGGTCGCACTGCACCTCCAACTCCAACTCGAAGTCCTCGTAATCCCCCCGGCAGAGAAACGTGTTCGGGCTTCCCTCGACGGTCGTTCCGACGATCATCCCGTCTTTCGCCTCGTAACGGGCCTTGCCGCCAAGAACTGTCCAGCCGTCAAGGCTCTTGCCGTCAAAGAGGGAGAGCCAACCGTCACCTTCGATCTGCTTCCGGAAGTCCTGGTACGCGCCATCGAAATCCGGATTCTCGCGGGGCTTGATGTGATAGGCCAGCAGACCGAAGCGAAGCCGAAGCGTCGCCCCATCCTTGACAACGACCCGACTCTTGGGGCCTCCGGTAAAGGCATTCGCTCCGAACGGGTTCGCCACCAGCAAGCCGTAGTCTCTGGCGTGGAACCACGAGCGCCGGAAATTCCCGGGGTCGGGCATCATCAGAAGGCCAACCCGCTGGCCATCGATTTCGCCGGCATAAGTGCACCAGTCGGCCTGCTTGCCCCAGACCTGGGCCTCGTTGACACGTCTCTCGCTGTCTATGATTCGTCCCCCCTTCACCACCGCTAGCGGTGTCGCCACGCGAACGCCCAGGCCCATTTCCTCCTGGTCGCCGAAGACGAGGTCACCCCCCTTCGCCTGAAACGTCGAGTCCCAGATCAATAGCGATCCCGAGGGCCTTGCCAGGATCGACAGGCGGCAGATCTCCTCGCCAATTACCTTGCCGTTTGACTCGTAGCGATTGCGTACGGCGAAGGTCCCACGATCAGTCCCACCTCTGGGTTGCTCGACGAATTCGACGTGGCGGATTCGGTCCCGATTGCGCCAGAAGTCGGCGCCGTTGATGTCACCAAACGCCAGCCAGAGGCCGGGGTGATAGGTTGGATGATCGCCGAGGTCGGTTCCTTCAACGGGAGGATGATTCCGCGTCACCTGGGTTCCATCCGGAGCGTGAAGGTGCTCGAAGAACGGACGTGGAGTCGCCTCCGTCGCAAACACATAGCGGGCGAACGGCTTGCCGTTAATCGTGATCTGAAGTCCATCAGGTTGGGTCTCGAAAAAAACCCTTGAAACCTCGGAAGCCATCGACATGGTGGGTGACACCACCAATGCGAGTCGCAGCATGATATTCCGCGTCATGGATCGATTCATAGGTTCGTTTCCTGTCATCGACTCCGATGGATCAGGCCCGAACAGGCTCGGGCACCAGTTGGTTCGGCTGGTTCCATCGGACACGGGCTAGAAGCGTGTTGCCTCGATATCGTTCATAGGGCCGGTTTTCACCGACGGTCACCCAAAACTCTCCGGGCGATGCGGCAACCGTGTGGAAGTTGCCCATTAAGGCAACATGTTTGGGGTCGTTCGTTCCATCCCCTGTCAATGGCAGTACAACCCGATCGGTCGAACGAATCAGCCGGAGCGTGGATTGGTCCACCTCCGCCATGAGCAGCGGTGACCGCCAGCGGATCACCTTCTCATTGCCTTCCTTCTTGCGGGTGTAAACCAGGAAGAGGCCCTCCGAGTGGGTCATCCAGTGGTGCTGTGTGCTCGACATCACCACGGGTGCACCATTGTCCCAGTCCCAGGCGCGAGGTGGGTCCCATCGCAATCCATCCTCGGATGTCGAAACGTAGCCCCGCCCATCCTCGGCACGGATGGTGAGGAAGTAGCGCCCGTCGAGGAACGTCAGCGACGGCTCTAGCAGCCCTCGCCCCGTCCTATTCACCAGTTTATTGCCGACGTTGCGGATTCGAAGATGCTCACCGTCGAATGTGCAGAGGACCGTCGTGACAAGACGATCGGTACGTCCCTCGGGCCCGAGCGAGAGCGGGAGCAAGACGTCGCCGTGGGCCTTAATCACCCGCTGCGAACAGCCGCACGTGTAGATCGACGAGCCTCGCGGATCGTCCCAGTCGAGTCGTCTCGGCTCGGTCCACGAACCATCGGGCAACTGAACTGTGTAAACCGACCATCGACGTCTGTGGGGTCGCGCTAGGACTCCGTTCTTGTAACAGACGTTATGACCGATCGCCAGCACGCGCTTCGTCCTCGAGTGGTACTCCGGCACCACGTCGCAGACACCCGCTTCCCCGCCATCGCCCAGCGAGCGACGTCCCAGCCCGTCGATACGCTGGGGCTCCGCCCAGGATTGGCCAAAGTCCTTCGAAATCGTCCAATGCACCGGACCAAAGACGTCCGACCCGTTGATCGGCTCAAGCGTCATCGACGCGAACGTGCCTTCCGTCGCGGTCACCACGCAGGGCCGAGGGTGAAACCACGTCACTTTCCCCTCGCCACCCTCCAGGATCACGTCCCGGTCGATGCCGACGACCCCCGGTCCCTCCTCGGCCCGAAGCGTCGCCTGTTCCAATAGGGGTGATCCGACGATTCCGGCGGCGCCCAGCTTTCGGCCGACTTCCAGGAAACGCCGTCGCGTCACGACTGGTTTCGACCTCGAGTCGAACATGATCGGTGCCCCTTCGGCCGTCCGAGTTCAAGGACGACGGCCGCCCGTCGATTTCGAGCAGTGCCCCGATTGTGGCCGCCCTTGTCGCCGCCGTCAAAGGGTCGGTAGGCTCTCTATTCCGACACACAACCCTCACGGTAGGAGCCGCTCATGTCCGAGCCTACTGCCCAACAGCAGCTTTCGCAAATGATCACTGGCTACTGGATCTCTCAGGCGATCTACGTCGCAGCGAAGCTGAACCTGGCCGACCGCCTGGCCGACGGCCCTCGATCGGCAGATGACTTGGCCCGAGAGACCGGAATGCACGCCCCGTCGCTCTATCGCCTCCTGCGAGCGCTCGCCAGTGTCGGTGTTTTTGACGAGGGAGCGGAACGCTGCTTCGCCCTGACGCCTCTGTCCGAGAACCTGCGGAGTGACCAACCCGGCTCGCAGCACGCCATGGCGATCATGATGGGTGAGGAGCACTACAACTGCTGGGGCAACCTGCTCGAATCGATTCGCACCGGTGAGCCTGCGTTCGAAAGGCTCTACGGTCAACCCATCTTCGACTATCTCTCCGACCACCCCGAGCAGGCCCGAACCTTCGACGCCGCCATGACGGGCATTCACGGGCCCGAGACCCAAGCCGTCGCCGACGCCTACGACCTCTCGAACATCGGCACACTGGCCGACATCGGAGGTGGCAACGGCTCCACCTTGATCGGCCTCCTGCGACAAAACCCCGCGCTCCGTGGCTTGCTCTTCGACCTGCCGGGAGTGGTCGATCGCGCCCGTGGGAACCTGAAAGCGACCGGTCTCGATGACCGCTGCCAGTTTGTCGGCGGCAGTTTCTTCGAGTCAGTCCCCGGCGGCGCAGATGCCTATATGCTTCGACATATTATCCATGACTGGAACGATGACCAGTCGCTCGCGATTCTCAAGACCATTCGCCGGGCCATGCCCGAGAACGCCAAATTGCTCGTCGTCGAGAGCGTGATTCCGTCCGGAAACACGCCGTCGTTCGGCAAGATCCTTGACCTCACGATGCTGTTGATTCCGGGCGGCCTCGAACGCACCGAGGACGAATACCGTCGGCTCTTCGAATCCGCCGGCTTCCGGCTAAGCCGGATCGTCCCCACCGCGGCAGACGTGAGCGTGATCGAAGGCCGTCCGATCTGAGACGTCGACGACGTCCCTCACGATCGTCACATTCTTTCAATTGCGCCAGACCGGGCGGTTGCGGGGGGCTTCCGTGCCCCCTACAATCGCTCCTTGACTTGTTGAACGATCCCAAGAGTGGGGGAACCAGAGATGGCCGACTACGACGACGATCCGGTCTTTCTGGATTCCAGACGTGAAGCCTTCCTCATTCTGCTGATATGGGGCCTCTGCCTCGTCTGGACCGTCTCGTACTGCTATCGCTTCGGTTACGTCCAGCACGAGCGAACCGCCGGCGAGATCACGCAGTATCTGCCCATGCCAAAGACCTGGGATCGCGAGCCTGCCAGCCTGACCACTCCCTTCGCTCTCGGCATTCCCGACTGGGTTTTCTGGGGGATCACCGTGCCGTGGTTCGTTTGTGTTCTTGTGAGCATCTGGTTCTGCTTCGTATATATGAAGGACGACGATGAACGACGTCCCGTGCCACCCCACGAACCGGAGAAAACCGCCCAGTGAACTACGAACTTGCCACCGGTTTTGTGTTCCTGGTCTACATGGTGGGCGTTTTTGTCCTGGCGATCTTCTCGCACCGCGTGCTCCAGAAGAAGTCGTTCCTGGCCGAATACTTCCTCGGTAGCCGGGGTCTGGGAACCTGGGCGTTCGCGTTCACCTTCGCCGCCACGAGCGCCAGCGGTGGTAGTTTCACCGGCTATCCTTCCCTGATCTACACCCACGGCTGGATTCTCGCATTCTGGATCGCCAGCTACATGATCGTCCCGCTGGTCACCATGGGCCTGATGGGCAAGCGGCTCAACCAGGTCGCGCGGCGTTCGGGGGCCATCACCATTCCCGACGTTCTTCGCGAGCGATATCTTTCCACGGGCTTGGCACTCTTCGCTTCGTTCACGATCATCTTCTTCACGATCACCAACTTGGTCGCCCAATTCAAAGCTGGCGGCATCATTCTCAACGTCCTGCTCGAAGGGACGCCGGGGTATCTCAGGTACGTCGTGCCCCGCTTCGAATGGATCCGCCACCTGCACCCGGCGTTCGCCCGGATGCCCACCGGATACATTGTCGGCCTGCTGCTTTTCTCGGGCACCGTGGTCCTGTACACATCGTACGGCGGTTTCCGGGCCGTCGTCTGGACCGACGTCATGCAGGGCATCGTGATGGGCCTGGGTGTGTTGTTGCTGATTCCGTTCGCTCTCTCGGCCGCCGGTGGGCTTGAGAACGTAACGCGCAATCTCAACCATCGTCCTCCCAGGCTCGTGCTCGGCTTGAAAACCGAGAAAAATGCCATCGAATACCAGGCCAGGCCGAATGCGCCGGACGACTTGATGGTCCATCATCGTCCCCTCGCCCAACCGGCGAGAGGCCCTCAGGTCCAGGTCAGATCCGAGAACGGGCGTACCATCGTCGATGTCGCACTCGGCATCGATTCCACTAGTAAAGTTATAAGCACTTCAAGGCAGGTCAAGACCGCAATCGAAACGGCTCTCGAAGTCTCGACGCTCGTCGAGGTCAAGATTCCGTCACTGGGAACCAACGCTAAGGGTCAGCCCGAGAACGATGGCAGCGGTGTTGCTGCCGTCACCGCCGAACCCCAATACCTCACGCCAGGGTCCGACCTCGTTTTCGGCCCCGGTCGCACGCATACTGGTCTGCCATTTCATCCCTTCGCGATGGGAGTCTCTTTCTTCTTCATGTGGGCAATCTCGGGCGCCGGGCAACCTGGAACGATGGTTCGACTGATGGCGTTCAAGGATACGAAGACCCTTCGTCGCTCGATTTTCACCGTAACGCTCTACTTTGGTATCATTTACTTGCCGATGATCTTCATCTTCGTGGCGGCCCAGCAGCTCATCCACCCGGCCGAGTTGACCGCCGGCTCCGACCAGATCATGCCCGAGATCGCCAAGCGCGTCGCACCCTGGTGGCTCGCTGGCGTTCTCATCGCGGCCCCATTCGCCGCAGTCATGTCGACGGTCGACTCATTCCTGCTCATCATCAGTTCGAGCCTCGTCCGCGACATCTATCAGCGCACAATCAATCCCGACGTTTCCGAGAAAACCGTCAAGATCGGCAGCTACGCCACCACGGCGATTGTCGGCATCATCGTGACGATTCTGGCCCTGAATCCACCCGAGTTCCTTCAGTACATCATCGTCTTCACCGGCGGAGGTTTTGCCGCGACGTTCCTGGCGCCGATCTTCCTCGGTCTCTATTGGAAGCACATGACCCGCGTTGGTGCCTGGCTGTCGATGGTCGGCGGTTTCACGACGATGATTGGCCTGTTCGGCATCGGGCACGCGCTGAACATGCTCGGGTTCCACGTCCCCGCCGCTCGCATCGATAT
The DNA here is from genome assembly GCA_964599655.1 of uncultured Isosphaeraceae bacterium. GTDB lineage: Bacteria > Planctomycetota > Planctomycetia > Isosphaerales > Isosphaeraceae > CAZRGV01. The sequence goes on from CAZRGV010000055.1 coordinate 6,524, forward strand.
CCTTGGCTTCCACCCGATCGTTGTGGGATTAGCAACCTCATTTCTCCTGGCGATCGTCGGCAGCCTCCTGACACCCCAATTGCCGGATGCCGTTATTCGTCGCTTCTTCGCCCGTCCGGAACAAGCCGGAGACATCGTCGAGCCTTGATCTTCAACACGACGCAGCCACCTGATATTTCCTCACTTTTTCAAGATCGACCTCGATCCCGAGTCCCGGTCGTTCAGGTACCCGGATTCGGCCCCGCACGATCTGGAACGGCTCGGTCAAGATGTCCTCCTCGAGCCCATAGTACGTGCAGTCGTTGGCCAAGGGCATGTTCGGCGTACAGGCCGCCAGGTGGAGCATCGCCGCCGTCTTGGGGCCGAGGTCGTGGGCGCAATGCATCACGCAAGGAACTCCGGCCGACGCCGCCACATCGCAAATGAGCTTCACCGCCCAGATTCCACCGCATTGATATGTATCTGGAAGAAGCACGTCCGCAGCCTTCTTGTCCAGGATCTCACGCACGACGGCCATCGTCGTGACCGACTCGTTCAACGCCAGGGGCGTGGTCGTCATCCTCCGAATCCGCGCTGAGTCATCGATCAGGTGAGCCGGCATAGGTTGCTCGAAGTACTGGAGCCGGTACGGTTCGAGATCTTTGCACAGTTGTAGGCATGTTTCCGGCGCGTAACCTGTGTTGGGATCGATGCGCAATTCAAGCCGATCGCCGACGGCGTCCCGTATGCCGCGGACCATCGTCAGGTCCTCCTCCGGGTCTCGGCCGGCCTTGCACTTCATGGTCGTGAAACCCATCTCGACATACTGTCGAGCAATCGCGCCTGCCTCGTCGTACGGCCGGATGCCCATGCAGGCCGCTAGCTCGATGTCCGAACGATAGGGCCCCCCCAGCAAGCGATACAGCGGCTGGCCGCAGATCTTCCCCACGAGGTCCCAGAGGGCCATCTCCACTCCGCTTTGCACGTATCCCTGATCGAGACCGAGATCGGTGTAGAGCGCCTCAATCGCCATCGGATCAAATCCGATCAGCTTCGGACGTAGCTCAATTGCCTCGCGCCCAGTCATCTGATCGCCCAGGTAAACCTGAGGCGCCTCGCCCCAACCGACATGCCCCTCGTCAGTCTCGATTCGAAAGAGCACCGCCTTGGTGCTTGAGGCCGCCCGGTATCTCGACTGATAAGGCGCGATCGGCGGCCGCTGCGGCACGTCGACCAGGAACGATTCGATCCCTTGGATCCTCATGGTTTCGCCGCCCCGTTTCTCACGGAACAATTGTCAGAGGACGCCCCTTGAGCAGCCAATACGCGATCAGAGTCGAGGCGACGCAGGCTTCACGGGCGGTTCGAAGCCGTTCGCGCCTCGCACCTTCGTCTTTCGCTTGTACACACGATCGCCGCACGTGATGAAGAGCGTGTCGAAGTTCTCACCCCCTAGGCAAACGTTCGAGACCGCACCGCCCGGAACCGGGATGATCCCATTGACACGGCCCGCCTGGTCGCAAAACTGAACACCCATACGCGTGGCGACATACAAACGTCCGTCCCGATCGACGCACATCCCTCCAGCGCCGCTGTCGTCCGCCGTGTCGGGCACATGCAAGTGATAGTACTTTTGCTTGTACGAGAGTGAACCATCGGGCTCGACCTGATAGCTATAAACCCAATGACTCTTCGCATCAGAGACGTAAAGCAACGACTGGTCGGGCGAGAGGGTCACGCCACTCGTCGTGTTCGGGCCTAGCAGGTCCACCGACCTCAGCTTGCCCTGCTCGTTGATGACCCAGACGCTGCCCGTCGAGCCGTCGGTCGTGGCGAATAGGTTCCCATTGTAACCGACGATCAGGTCATTGCCCTTGAAATCCCTGTCGATTACCTCCGACGATCCATCCGTCCGATAGGCAACGATCTCTTCCCGGAACCTGGCGATAGAATACAGCTTGCCATCGCGGCCGAACGCTTGACCATTCAGGCCGCCGCCGAAGTCGTGGCCGTTTCCTCGCTTCGAGTCGGCGAGGAACAGGGTCACCTTGCCGTCAAGGCCAACTTTATACGTTTCACTGTTGGCGACGTCAGTGAAAAAAACCTCTCCCCTACTATTGACGGCCGGGGCTTCGACATGCTTGTAACCGTTCGCGACCAGGATCCAGCCTTCACTCGGAATAAGAACCTCTCGCAACTGAGGGGATCCCTCGCCGGCCTTTACTGGCTGGGGCCAGCCTTTCCAGAGCCATCGCATCGCATCGGGGAAGATCTCGGTCGCGTGCTTGCCGTTGTGGCCTCCATCGCCCCAGACGTGATTGACCTCGTAGCCGGCAAAACTCAGGGCGCGCTCCATCTCCTGGTTGGCCATCCACCAGTCACCGCCATAAATGTTCAGATCATTCGAACCATCTTGAAGAAATACCCGAATCGGTTTTGGCTCGGTTTTGCGGATCAAAGTCGGATAGTCGTTGCCGCCTCGAAGGCCCACATACGTGCCGATTGCGCTAAAGACCCGCTGGAACGCATCGGGCCGTTCCCACGCGGCTGTGAATGCGCAGATCGCCCCACTGCTCGATCCGCCGATGCAGCGGTCGTTGCCGTTCCGAGACAGCCGGATCGGCCGGCCGTCCGAGGCCTTCTTCGTCTCCACCTCGGGCAGAAGCTCTTCCAGCAGGAACCTCACGTAGCGGTCACCCAGCCCGTCGTACTCAAAGCTTCGGTTGAAGCGGTCGAGTGCACGATCCGAGATCGCCTTCACCCGCCCGTGCATCACGAACACGCCGATCGTGACCGGCATTTCCTTCTTCGCGATCAACTCGTCGAAGACTGCGGGCGCGTTGTACTGAACGCCATCCTGATTGACATAAACGCACGCCGGCGTATCTGGATTATACTGTGATGGCACGTAAACCCAATAATCCCGGACCGTGCCGGGAAAGATCGTGCTCCGGTCGAAGGTGAATTTCAGCACCTCCCCTTTCGGCACGTCTTCGGCGCCCCGGGCGAGGTGAGGAGAAACCGTCGGCCAGATCAACAACAGGGCGAGCCAACGATAGGGAGATTTCGGCATGGTGGATATCCTGGTGTCGCGGCTAGGAGGGACATCGGGAACCACACGCGCGGCGAGCCTCGTCAGGACACGCACAATCAGCGGAATGCCCCGGGACCCCGAATCTTGGTGGATGGTCGCGCCTCAGCACTTGCTTGAGCAAGATACCCCACGCGGCTTCCCTTTGACCAGGCACCAGCCTCGTCGGTGCGAACTTTCTCCGGAATCGCAAAGTAAAGTCACCGCAAGGTCTAACTAATCCGTCGTTTCCGACGAACCGGTAATCCGGAAGCACGCGGGGTGGTCGTCTTTCAGAAACGAACCTGAATCCGACGCCAAAATTTTCGCGATTCGCGCGGAAGGAGTCGTCGTGACCGGACGTTGCATTCGCGAACCGGCTTCCTGAGTCTCGCCAACTGACTGGACCGCGACTCTTGGCCGGCGCGACGCACCTTACAGAATAGCTTACTTTGGGTTGCATCGATCCAGGCCGCGCTTCGGACTGCCTCTTAGTCCAGGGGCGCATAGAGCTCTGGAGTCCGGCTTTCGAGCAAAGGGAACAATCCCCCCAGACCGAACTGGATAAAGTGCTCGGAAGCGCGATGTGCATCGAGGGCAGTCTGATCCTCGTACTGCTCGTACAAGAAGAACCGCCGTGGATCGGTCGTCGAGCGATGGGCCACGTACAACCGGCAACCAGGCTCGGACCGTGTCGCCTCCGCCAGGCGTTTCAAGAGCCCGATCGCCTCGTCCTCGTGTCCAGCTTTGACAACATAAGTCACAGCAACACAAATCATTGTGGCAACCTCCACTGCCTCTCGACAGACGTTCCGAATCATGCACCATGGGCCCCATGCTAGCAAATTCCGATCGCGTCGACCTTCGACTTCGAGCCGGAAAGCATCTGCGTTACAATCGAGGCGTCGGGGCGGCCGTCGCGAAGAGGCGCGGGCCCCGCGGTGGACCTCAAAGGAGGGTGGTCAGCCGATGTTCCCTTCCCTCGAACGAATCCGGTTGGCGGCCTACTTCCGCTGGGAGCGTCGCGGAGGCACGCACGGTCACGACCTTGACGACTGGTCGGCCGCCGAGCAAGACCTGCTCTTCGCGAGCCATTATCGCGTGATCGCACACGAAGTCCTCGATGGATCTCAACGGGCTCCGATCGGCCACGACCGACGGCCGGTCTGCCGGTTCTGCGAGGTCGCCTCCCTCGAAGCCAGCCAGACGGTTCCACAACCGGCATTGCCCTCTTTCCTGGGCCTCAACAGCCTGGCTACGTTCGACCAGTGCGACGGGTGTCGCGCTTTCTTTACCAGCCGCCTCGATATCCCTTTTGATACCTTCAGTCTTCCGTTCCGCGAAGGACGGTTCCCGCCGACTCCAAGAGTCATGCCGGTCGCCGTGTTCAAGTGCCTGGCGCGCATGGCACTTGCGATCCTGCCCGAGGCCGATCTCGACGCCTTTCCTGACACAATCGAGTGGATCCTCAACCCCGACCACGACCTTGACCGCCAGTCATTCACGGGCCACGCCTGTTTTGTTCATCTTCACCCCGTCCCGTTCGAGACCCCCTGGATCGCTCTGGCCCGTCGATTCGACGACGGTGGGCCGTTTCCTGACCTCTTGTTTTTCCTGGGCATGCGGTTTGCTACCTTTCAGATCGCTGTACCGTTCGGCTTCCGTGACGACGACCTCGACGGCCACGAACTCGTCGTTCCGAGAGTCGCCACGCCGTTCGGCCTGACCGAAGGTCGAGGTCCCTGCCCTTGCCGATGTTATCCGCTCTCGACAGTCGGAACCGAGCCCCGCGCAAGGGCGAGGCCGATGCTGGCGGATGCCTGAGAAGGTAGCCGACCCTTCGTGAAACGAGGAACCGACGGATGGATCAGCACACCTCGCGGAGACCGGTCATCCCGCCCCTGCTGGGATTAGCCGCGAGTCTGCTCATCTGCTTCCTTGTCGCTGGAGTGGGAGGCTACCTGACAAGTTTCGGTCTCGGAGAATGGTACTCGAGCCTCAGCAAGCCATCGTGGACACCACCGAACGAGCTGTTCGGCCCGGTCTGGACGTTTCTGTACGCGTCCATGGCGGTTGCCGTCTGGCTCGTCACCCGTGACTCGACCGGTTCTCAAAGGAGTCGCGCGATGGCGCTCTTTGGCGCTCAACTGTTGCTGAACCTCGTCTGGTCGGCCCTCTTCTTCGTCGTGCGGAGTCCGGGCCTGGCCCTCATTGACATCGTGCTTCTCGACGTGGCCATCGTTGCCTGCATCGGTGTCTTCTGGCCGATCAACCGAGTGGCGAGTGCCTTGATGGTTCCGTACCTCGTCTGGGTCACGTTCGCCACCGCGTTGAACTTCGCGATCTGGAGCCGGAATGCCTGACTCGACATTCCTACCGAAACGTCCAAAGTCTTGTGACAAGATAGTTCCTCTTCCGCCACCCGATCCTCAATCGGGGTTCCCGCTCAACTTCTCCGAGAAGTGATCCGGAGTCTCGCATTTTGAACCACGATCTTCCTCGAGTCGCACTTGTCACTGGTAGCGGCAAGCGACGGATCGGCTGGCACCTGGCCGACGCCCTAGCCGCTCGCGGCTACAAACTCGCCGTTCATTACCATACCTCGGCCGAAGACGCCGCGGAAACGATCGAACACCTCAAAGGCTGGGGTGTCGAAGCCCATGCGTTTCAGGCCGATCTGACCGACGAGGATTCCGCGCGGGGTCTGGTCCGCGCCACTCTCGATCGATTCGGACGGATCGATGTCCTCGCCAACTGCGCGGCCACCTGGAAACCCAAGCGATTGGACGACGTCACCGCCCACGACCTTCGCGAGGACTTCAACACCAATGTCCTCGGCACGTTCGTGTGCGCCCAGGAGGCGGGACTGGCCATGACCCGCCAGGCCAACGGTGGTTGCATCGTCAACTTTGGTGATTGGGCCACGGTCCGACCCTATCTTAACTACGCGTCCTACTTCTCCTCCAAGGGAGCCATTCCCACCCTGACACGCAGCCTGGCTGTCGAGCTTGGGACTCGCAACCCGAAGGTTCGGGTCAACGCCGTGCTGCCGGGGCCCGTCATGCTGCCACCCGACCTGCCCGAGTCCGAGCGGAAGCAGGCCGTCAACGCCACGCTGGTTCAACGAGAGGGTCATCCCTCACACGTCGTCCAAGCCGTGCTGTACCTTATCGACAACGACTTTGTTACGGGCACTTGCATGACCGTTGACGGGGGACGGACCATCTTCGCGGGAGGAACATGATCGGACCGGTTAAGCCACGTAAGGTCCAGCCGCATGGTAGAACGTCATGTCGACGAGTCCTGCATCGAAAAACGCTCGCCGACGCTCCGCGCATTTGTTGCAGTCGCCGCAATGCTGACCATCGACCGGTCTGATGCAGGAAAAGGTTCGTTCCAGCGGTAACCCTGTACCCATCCGCATCACATCCAACTTCCCTAGATCACCGAAAGGGCGAACGATTCGCACCGAGCCCCCAATCGCCAGGTTGACAGCGGTCTGGTAGGTCTCAAAGAAGCTGGGGGTGGCGTCAGGAAATGGGTTGGCGTTCAAGGTGGCAAGCGCCAGGGTGGGTACCCCTTCCAGATGGCACCAAACGAGCGACTTGGCCAGCAACCAGACATTTCTCGCCGGCAAGTAGACAGCCTCGTCGGGCGACTCGGCGTCGGGTACATCGCGACCGGTCACGGCCCAGTGGTCTGGAATCAGGTCGCGGACGGGCACCTCCATCACCTGCAACGGACGGAGCACCGGAGAACCAATCGCGTCGAGGAAGTCTCGCAGATGGTTTAGCTCGGCTGGCTCCCAGAAAAACCCACTCCGGACATACAGCGGAACAACGTCTTCGTAATGCTGCAACACCTCGCCGAGCAGGATCGCGCTATCGAGCCCGCCGCTCACAAGAACGGCCAGACGCGACGTCTCTTCGATTTCCCGGATCGGCTCTACCGATCCAGCGATCGAGTTCGGGAATCCCATGGAGGGGCTAAGCTCCTCGAAAAATGACGGAAGGCGGTATCCTGTTTGCTCCTGACACGGCGGAACCTACCGAAAACTGCATTGTAGAAGTTCCCACCCAATCGACCATCCCCTAAAAATCGTGGATCCTCAGGATCGACATCGAGCTTGGAAAAAGCTCACGGGCTTTTCGTGTCACATCTCAAAATCGGGTTCGTATGTCTTCTGGGGAGATTTTGCCTAGTTGACCGGCTCGTCGGCAACTGCATTCACGAATACATCCTACCGAGTTGGCGAGAGTCGGGTTGAAGGATAAGATTCCCACAGGCCAAGGCGCTCTCGCCAATCGGCCGTGGAGGAGGGGGTCGTGGGCATCTTAGGAAAGCTGTTCGGCGCCAAGTCTCAAGGTGGACAGAAACCCTCGGCTGTGCCGAAGGTTCGAAAAACCAACCTCGCCCGGCGCTTCACCATCGTTGCCGAGACCGGGCAAGGGAGCATGTCCAAGGTCTACCGTGCAACCGAGAACCAGACCGGACGCACGGTCTGTCTCAAAGTGCAGGACATGGCCAAAACCGCCGCCGCCGCCGCGCGTTCGACGGGCACCGGCCGCCTGTCCGAGGGCGAGATCGGGATGAAGGTCGTTCACCCTCACGTCGTTCGCACCTTTGAGTGGGGGTTGTCGACCAAGGGCGAGTACTTCATCGTGATGGAATACATTGATGGGGTCAGTCTCACCTTCGTCCGACAGTCGAAGGTTCTCGAGCTTTCCGAGAAGCTCGAACTCCTCGCCCAGGCCGCTGAGGGGCTAGCCGCCGTGCACGAGGCCGGGTTCATCCACCGTGACTTTGGGCCGAAGAACCTGCTTGTCAATCGCCACAACCAGGTCAAGTTGATCGACTTCGGCCTGGCGGTTCCCAATACCGCAGCGTTTCGTCGCCCCGGAAATCGGACAGGCACCCTGGCCTACATGGCTCCCGAACTGCTGCGCCGCGAGGAGACCGACGAGCGCATTGATATCTTCTCCTTCGGCGTCACGGCCTTCGAATTCCTCTCCGGCAAGCTACCTTACGACGCCAACCTGAACGAACCCATGGCGGTGATGCGTCAGCGCATCAACTCCCAGCCGATGGATCTCGGACAGGTGGCGCCTCACCTTCCGGTCGAACTTCGAGACCTCGTCAACAAGACCCTTGCCAAGCGTCCCCAAGACCGATGGCCCAAAATGTCAACCATGGCCGAGGCTCTGAGGGAACTCCCAGTCCCCAGCCGTTGAGAGAATCCTCGTTGGATTGCTCCCCCCTCTAACCCAATGCGAATTCTGTACTTACACGGATTTTACTCAACGCCAAGGGGGAACAATCCCATCTTCCTGTCCCACTCTGGGTTCGAGTCGACCAGCCCCGATTACCCGACGACTTCTCAGAGTTGGTTCGGAGGAGACGGTTGGCCTTTGAACTCGGACAGCCGGAACCTGACGCCGGCTCTAGCCGGGACAGAACCGCAGCGCTGAATTCTGACTCAGGAACGGTCCCCTGGTGTTGATCGCTCCAGTCTGGAAGCCCTGGGGAACCCGCCGGGCTCGCAAGGTCGTTCTGCTCGATCAGTGCTGATCGCTCCGGTCTGGAAGCCCTGGCGAACCGTTGGTCGGGCCAAGCCGGCAACCCTTATCCTGCACTGCGAGCACGTGGAAGAGATCCGGTTTTCGGACAGCCTCGAGCTTGTCAACGTAATTTCTGGCTGGATCAGCCTTTGCGAGTCGCCCGAACCACCCTGGGGTGGTTGGCGGCGTCACGAACGGTGGGAGCCAGTTCCAGCTCGGGCTCGGCGGCGATGCGGTCGCGGACAGGTTTTTCCTGCGCCGTCCCGATCTCGAGGATCAGGTGGCCTCCGGGTTTAAGTCTCGCCGGAGCGCCGGTGATCAGGCGAGCAACGACCCGCAAACCATCGGGTCCCCCGTCGAGAGCGAGGCGCGGTTCGTAGTCTCGAACCCCTGGCTCCAGGCAAGCGATCTCTTCGGTGGGGATATAAGGCGGGTTCGACAGAATCGCGTCGAAGGGCTCCTCTCCTGCGAGCGGATCGTAGAGATCACCGAGTCGGAACTCAACACGATCGGCCAGGCCGAGCGCCTCGGCG
>CAZRGV010000055.1:15682-21124 GCA_964599655.1 uncultured Isosphaeraceae bacterium
GCCCCGGCAAGGGCCTCGGGGCTACAGTCGGTCGCGAGAAAACGGGCGGACTTGTGCTGCTTCAGGCAGGCCAGGGCGATCGCCCCGGAGCCGGTCCCTACGTCCAGGCATTTGGGTGCCGGATGCCCCTTGAAGAGGGAAAGGAATTCAACGACCACAGTCTCGGTATCGGGCCGGGGAATCAGGACGGCCGGGGAGACGGTGAGGGGTAAAGAGAAGAACTCCTTGCGACCAACGAGGTAGGCTACCGGCATGCCCTCGGCTCGTCGACGGACTAGATCTCGGAATTTGACCCGATCTCGCTCACCGACCGGATCCTCGTAGTGAGTATAGAGCTGCACGCGAGGCCATTCGAGGACGTGTGCTAGTAGGACCTCGGCATCCAGGCGAGGACTCTCTGCCCCCTTTCGACGGAGGTAGTCAGTCGTCCAAGACAACAGTCGCCCGATGGTCCAGCGGTCCTCCTCGGATTCCGCCGGTGATGCCGGGGGCGAGGGCGCCTCAGGGTGAGACCAGGAGCGGCTCGGGATGCGGCGACGGGGAGAGTCGGCATCTCTTGGCGTCATGCGTCAGGCCTCGCCAAGCTGTTCGCGGCGATCGTGGTCGATCAAGGCCGTGGTCAACGGGTTCAGGTCACCTTGAATGATCCGATCCAAATTGTAAAGAGTCAGCCCGATGCGGTGGTCCGTCACCCGATTCTGGGGAAAGTTATAGGTGCGGATGCGCTGCGATCGATCACCCGAACCGATCAAGGTCCGTCGCTGCTCGGCCCGCTCTGTCTCGGCCTGTTCGCGCATCTGATCGAACAGGCGGCCGCGGAGCAGTCGCAGAGCCTTGGCCCGGTTCTTGTGCTGGCTCCGCTCGTCCCGGCAAACGACGACCAGGCCGGACGGCTTGTGGGTTAGCCTCACCGCGCTCTCGGTCTTGTTCTGATGCTGTCCGCCGGGTCCTCCGGCTCGCATCACGTCGACTTCGAGATCCTCGGGACGGATCTCGACCTCGACCTCTTCCGGTTCGGCCAGGACCGCCACCGTGGCCAGCGATGTATGGATTCGCCCTTGCGTTTCCGTTTCCGGCACACGCTGAACCCGATGCCCACCGCTTTCAAACTGGAGGTTCCGGAACGCACCGTCTCCCGTGATGCTAAAAGAGGCCTCTTTGAAGCCTCCAAGCTCGGTCGCCACAAACTCGAGCGGCTCGAACTGCCAGCCCATCGACTCGGCGTAACGGCGATACATCTCGACCAGGTCGCGAGCGAACAGAGCCGCCTCGTCACCGCCCGTCCCGGCGCGGACTTCCATGATCAGCCCCGGACGATCGACCCCGGCCTGCTGGTCGTAGATGAGGTTACGGAGGGTATCACCCACTTCAGCCTCTCGACTTCGAAGCTGGTCGAGTTCGGCCTCCGCGTACGCTCGCATCTCTGGGTCCGACTCCTCGGCCAGGAGCCGCTCGGCCTCGGCGATCTCCCGGCCCAGTTCGAGATATCGCCCATAGGGGACGGCGACCTTGGCCAGGCTACCTCGCTCCTTGGCCAGGGCGGTCACTCTCGACGGGTTCGAGGAAACGGACGGGTCCGACAGGGCCGATTCCAGTTCGCGGAACCGATGATAGTCGGCCTGCAGCTTCTCAAACATAGGACGTGATAGATTCTCGGCGTTGCGAGACGGATGGGATCAGGGTGGAACGGCGTGCAATCGCTCGGCTCGTTGTCGATGTAAGACAACCTCGCGCGTGACTCGCCGCAGCCTGAAGCGGTGGTGGCCTTACGCCTTCTCGATTCCACTCGAATCAAGCCGCGGCGGGCGATCGAAAACGAGCGCGCGGGCCGATTCTTAGGCCTTGGCCGTTTCTTCGGCGGCGGCCTTCTTGTTCTTCTTGCCGTAAGTCCCCTGGAACTTTCGGTTGAACTTGTCGACCCGGCCAGCGGCGTCGACGAACTTGACCGTGCCCGTGTAGTACGGATGGCACTTCGAACAGACTTCCACCGTGATCTTCGGCTTGGTGCTTCGGGTCTTGAATTGATTCCCGCAGCCACAGGTCACGGTACAATCCTGGTATTTCGGATGAATTCCGTCTTTCATGGCGTCGCCATTCCTTCTCTGGTTCTCGGAACGGTGTTCAGATCTCGGCGTCTTTCGTTTCCGAAAGGTCGAAGAATACCATTTTACCAGGTCAAGCCTCAATCAACGAGAGCTGACACAACGATCGAGCCACCCTGTCTCTCGACATACCGCCTCACCGCGTCGGGAAACGACAAACCCGCAAACGTGTTACGTCTCTCCGACCGATTAGTTCGGTTCCTTGGGAAGGGGTTTGCCATCGAGTAGGTCCCTCACGACCTTCTCGACCTGCTCGTAGGTGAACTGATTGTCCGGGTCGTCGAGGGTGAACCGCTTGATCTCCTTGCCATCCGGTCCGTAAAGGAACACAGCGGGAATGGCATTGATATCGAATTTGTCGAAGGCGACTCCCGCTTCCTCATCAATCAGAAAGTTGGTGATAACGGCCTTCTTCTCATGGAGGAACTTCTCCGCTTCCTGGATATCTTCGGGAACCGAGGGGTCGTCGAGCGATACGGAGATGACGCGAAGGCCCCTGTCGCCGTACTTGTGGTGCATCTCGACCAAGTGAGGGAAATTCTCCTTGCAGGGAGGGCAATAGGTTGCCCAGGCGTCCACCAGGGTAAACTTCGCCTTGGTCGGGTTGGCCGTGATCCTGGCCCGGAATTCGTCGAACTTGACTGGGATCAGCGTGATCGAGGGTTCAGCGACTCTGACGGCTGGGGCGCTCGCATCGGTATCGGCGGGCAAGGCCGCCAGATCGATCGGCTTGATCGCACCGGGTTCGGCCGCATGCTGGTCCGTTGTGGTTGGGTGAGGCGACTCGGCTGCGTCAGGCTTGGCGGCTTCGGAGGAAGCGGCTTCCGGTGGCTTGGGCTGAAGGACCTCGGATGGAGTCGGCAGAATCGTGGTCGTGTTCGGCGTGACCTCGCCGCAACCGAGACCGACCAGGGCCAGAACTAGGAACGTCAGAAGCCGAAAGCAAGCGGCGGATGTCACGGCGCGATTCCTCCCAGGCGAAGCGCGAATTCGCCCGCCGCCGAGGAATGCATCGGCGACGGGCGAAGGATGGATCCGAAGGAGACCAGCCAGGAAAACCCGGCGGGTCTGACCAATTAGTTGTCGTACTTCACGCCACAACCAACCGGGCGGGTTTCCTTGACGGGAACCTCGGTACCGGCGAGCAACGCATCGACCGCGTCCTTGAGATAAGTCTTCTTGACGCGGTTCTCATTCTGGCTGTCGTCCATGGCGCCCATGTAGCGAATGACCCGGTCCTTGTCCAGGACGAAGAACTGAGGAGTGTTGGTGGCGCCATAATCACGGCCGATCTTCTGGGTTTCGTCGAAGCCGTAGACGAAGTTGTAACCCTTGTCCTTGACGCGCTGCTTGATGGCGTTCAGGTCGTCCATCTTGCGAAGCGGGCCGCCCGTAACGGCGACGCCGAGCACGCGGACGTTCTTGTCCTTGTACTGCTGGGCGAAGTCGATGATCCGATCTTCGTACGCGGTCACCACGGGGCAGTGGTTGGCCAGGAAGACCAGAACCACGACATCTTCCTTGACGTCCGGAAGGCTGACGCTAGCCTCCTCGCCGCCAGGCGTCGTGGCCGGGATACCCGAGAAACTCGGGGCCTTCTGGCCGACGCTGACCTTCTTGTTATACTCACCAGCCCAGACAGGGCTGGCCGCCAAGGCGACCGCGAACAGGCCGAGGACCAACTTGCGCATCGATGAAGCTCCTCTTGGTGGGGAAATCTCCAGACGGACCAAACCGTCCGCCTGCCACAACGGGTCGCTTTCTATCCCATCACGGGGACTCGCCATCCCGAGAGTTCCCGTTTGCGGCTGAACTGAGCTAAAAGTCAACTGAATCGTGCCAAATCGGCAACACCCTAAAATCCAACACAGCGCCAAAGAAGCGTCGGATGGTGTGATGCTGTCCCACGAAAATGGGACTGACTCCCCCGAGAACTATCGTTCGAACGCCCCGATTATCGCGACATAAGGTCCGGTGTCAACAAGCTGAGCCGTGATCAGGAGCGCCCAGTGGTCCAGAGCGCGGCGTTGGCGACAACCTGGCGAACCATCGGATGGAAGAGCACTGGGAACGCGTCATCGCCCGGCCGGAAGTAAACGACTCGCCCTTTTCCGACGCTCCAGGTCAGGCCGCTACGGAAAGATTCGCCCGAATCCCAGCTCGATCGGAGAACCACCGCCTCAGGTTCGGGAACGACAAACGGTTCCGCGAACATTGAGGTCTTGGGGATTGTGAACGGCGCCACGCCTCGTGCGATCGGATGATCGGGAGCCGCGACCGTGACGTGCTCGGGGCGACCGTCTTCTCGCCAAGCCTTGGGTTCGCAAGGCATTCCCATCAGAGCCCGGAACGGCTTGCTGGCGTAGGAACCATGCAACGCGACAAGTCCAAGCCGTCCCGAACGAACGCGCTCGACGACGGCCTGAACCCGCGACTCGGGGACATCATCGTGGCGAAGCCGTCCCCACCAGACCAAAGCCTCGGTGTCGTCGAGCACCGCGTCGGAAAGGCCGGCCTCGGGATCGGACAAGCGGGCTTGCGATACTTGAAATCCCGGGTAGCGGCGAAGGGCCTCCGCCAGAGCACCATCAACATCCTCGGGATACACCGAGCGGGGGGCGGTTCCTTCGCACCAGATTCGGACTCGGACGGGCGAGGCGGGCAGAGCCTGAGCGGGAGCAGCCTGGGAGCGGCCAACCCATCCCAGCGCGGCCGCGCCAGCTCCCGCCGCCAACCGAAACATCGATCGGCGATTGAGAACGGGATTCATGGACTCTGATTCAGAGTGTTTCTGAAAACTCATGGCGGAATTTGTGGCAACCGGGGGGGAGAGTCGGGAGGTTCGTCTGGAAGGTTTCCCAGGTGAGGCCGTGCTAGCAGAAGAGATATGCTAAACGGTTTTCGGTGGGGCACGCAAGAGTCAGGATCGACTTTTTGCGACGATTCCGACGGCCCAAAGAAGGTTGGCGGACGACCAAGAGACGGGCGTTACCGGCGGAGCCGAAATGGCCGGGGCAGCAGGTCGGCGATTGAGATAACGCCTACGCGGTCGATGACAACGGGTGTTTCGGGATCGGCAAACTCGCTGAGCACTTGCCGGCAGGCGCCACAAGGCATGAGCTGGGCGGGGTCCGCGTCTTCTGCCGCGTCAACGCAAGCCACGGCCACGGCCTCGATGGGGACCGCGCCCGCCAGGATCGCGGCGAAGGCAGCGTTACGCTCGGCGCAAACGGTGAGACCATAGGAGGCATTCTCGACGTTGGCACCCCTGAAAATTCGGCCACCCGCCCGCACGGCCGCTCCCACGTGGAAATTCGAGTAGGGGCAATAGGCGGAACAA
>CAZRGV010000055.1:21134-22921 GCA_964599655.1 uncultured Isosphaeraceae bacterium
GCCTCGCGAGCGGCTTGCAGCAACTCTTCGAGCGGATCGGCCATGCGTGGCTCCCGCGTCCTGAGTCTGCCGAAACCGCGACCAACCGGTGATCACGGCTCGGCCAGAATCGATTAAATGCAAAGGAGAGACCAATTTCAGGAATTCTCAGCTTCCCGAAGCGGGAACGCCATCGAGAGGGCCGATCAGGCGGTCCGTCCCGATGGCGTCAGGAGGAACCCTGTGGCTCCCTTGGCGATTTATTCTCCGTGGAACCGAGTATCCTGGATGTTGTCGCCCGGAGCATGGTCAACAAAATGCCACGAAAGCTCGTTCACGACCAGTTTGACAAACTTGTTCCGGAAGGCCGACCGGCTGACACCCGCTTCGACTGGAATCTGACCGGTCACCGGGAAGATCGTGTCACGGTCCCCTTCGTAAATGATCTCGGACTCCTTGGGTCGATCGAGAATCTCGTGCCCTCGATCATCCTTGGGGTGGGCGAGCTCGGTAACCTGGATGTGGACGCTAGAACGTCCGCCGAGCATGCCGGGGCTTGAGGGGTCGTCAATCTGGAACTGGCGAATTTCGAGGAAGATCACGACATCGGCATCGAACGCCTTGGCCGCCTCGACCGGATCGCTCCAGGTGGGTTTGGCCTGCATCCAGGCCGCCACGTCGTTGGGGCTGACGACATCGATCTTCTTGACGTTCTCGCGAAGGATCTTGACAAGCTCTCGCGTGATGTCACGGTCGAGGGTCAAGAACTCGCTCTGAAGGCCGGCCACGCCTGTGGTCAATACGACAACGCGCTTTCCTTTCAAGGAGGGGCAAGGGGCCGCCACCTTGGGTTCGAATGGTTGAAGAAAGTACATCGCCTGCCGAGGGTCGCAACCACTGAACGCCGAGACACTAGCGGCGATGAGAACCAACAAGGCGGTGGCGCGACGCATCCTTGCGAGCGGCCGAGGGGTCATCCTAAACCCTCCCGAAAAGCAGTCGAATAATCCAGGCCGCCAGGCTCAACGCCATGGTGGCCACCACCAGCACGGCAAGTGGTTCCTGCACGGTTCTTGAACCCCAAGGCTCGCCACGAAACGCCGTGACTAGGCACCAGGGAATCAACCCGATGCAGACTGGGACCAGAAAGCAACCGGCAGGATGAGCCCGCCAGGCCATGACCAACCGCCCCCGAACCATCCAGGCGAACGATGTCGTCATCCCGCACGTCGGACAGGGACGACCTGTCCGATCAAGGAACGCGCAGGACCTCAATCCGAGCTGGGTGTGGGTTCCTCGACCTGTTGGGTCCGGCCGAAGCACGCGAGCCAGCGACAGACCCGCGACCAGAATTAGGGCCGCGACCGCCAGGGCCAGCCGGGCGTCGCGGCGCAGCCGCACGCCCGGTGTTCGCATGCCACACGTCCAGTTCGAGGGTGCGATGATCCAAGCAACGGCCCGACACCCAATCCATGGAGTCGAGACCGCCGAGGTTGATGTGCGGACTCAACCTAGCGAACTTCTCGAAATCGAGCAAGAGCAAGATCGAGCATTCGAACTAAGCACCTGGACCGAGTCATACCGCGTTTCCTAGCGGGGCTCGGGTGCCACGGGTCGTCCTCGACCCGTGCTCTGGCCTGGGCCGACGCGGAACAGGGGTCGAGGACGACCCGTGGCACCCGGAAAACTCGGCTCAATCCGGTCCACTCGCTTAGGCAAGCCGCTCAACCCACGCCTCGGCCTCGTCAGTGGCGGCATTCATTCGACGCTCGATTTCCAGGCGGCACGCCTCGATGGTCTCGCGCACG
>CAZRGV010000055.1:22952-37259 GCA_964599655.1 uncultured Isosphaeraceae bacterium
GGCGTGACGCAGGCGGCCACCGAAAACGGCCGGGGCACGGCGAAGCGGTCCCAGCTTTTTGCCCGCCAAGGCCGTCGAAAGGCCATGCCTGCACCCACGACCGGATACCCCGTTTTGCTCGACAGGTAGGCGAGACCTTGATGCACGTGTCGCCTCGGACCTTTCGGGCCGTCCGGCGTGACACAAAGGTTACCTCGGTCCACCCGTTGAGTCATTTCTCGCAAGGCTCGGGCGCCTCCGCGCGTCGTCGAGCCCCGCACGACGCCGAATCCAAGTCGTCGAACCACCTGCGTGATCAACTCACCGTCTCGATGGTCGCTGATCAGAATCTGCATCTCGGGCCACGCCCAGTAATAGGCGGGGAAGAGCATGACCTCGTGGAAGAAGGCGTAAATGTAGCGCTGGCCAAGTCTTCGGGCGACCTCAGGATTAACGGACGGATCAGCGTATCGGAAGTGGAACCGCGTCGTTCCGACCAGGCCTTTCACCATCCAGGCCCCAGTGATCCCTACCGCTCGAACCAGAAGCGGGTGCCGGATCTTCATCGGCTCGACCTCCTTGTCGGCGATTCTGCGAGGGATGTGGAGGAGACCCCGAAGGGGTACGAAACCATCGCACAACTTACGAGAAATGGGCCGTCGCGGCTAGACGGCTCTCAACTCACGAGCCCAACTGCTTGCGCGCGTTCCACTTCCACTTCTGACCATGAATGTTCCAGCCCTCTCCCTTCATTTCTCTGTCGCGGATGATCCCCTTTCGCTCCGAGAATCTTTGATTGGTTTCCATGTAGATGCTTGATCCGCTCTGCTTCCAGGTTCCATTGCGATAGGTGTTCATGACGCCGTTGCCGTCGGGATATGAGTACGACAGAATGCCTCCCGGCTCGAAACGGTAAACCTGTGGTCCGCAGACGTCGGAACCAACCCAGACGGTTCCTTCCACATTACGTACGGCGGTCCGGAAGAGGCCGGCTGGGGCTTCGTGGGCCAGGACGGCTGGAACGACGATCGCGAAGACGCCGAGGGCGATCCACGATCCCGGGCGTCTGGAGCCACAACGCATCGAACCTCTCCCGACCTCAGACCACCATCAAGGGTTCCACTCCCCCTGGAAGACCTCCGTCGCGGGACCGGTCATGAACACCGACGCATCACGGGAGGGCCATTCGAGTTCGAGGTCACCACCCGGAAGGTGGGCCAGCAGGCGGCGACCGGTTCGACCGGTCAGCACGCCCGCCACGCAGACCGCGCAGGCACCGGTGCCACACGCCAGGGTGATTCCCGAACCGCGTTCCCAGGTTCGCATCCGGACCTCGGCCGGCCCGAGAATCTGTACGAAATGCACATTCACGCGCCTTGGAAAAGCCGGATGACGCTCGAGAATCGGGCCGATCGTCTCGACCGGATACGCCTCAACATCCTCAACGTACACCACTGCGTGCGGGTTTCCCATCGAAAGCGCTGTCAAAGTCAGGTCGCAACCCTGAATGTTGACCGGTACGTCGATCGGCGGATCACCGGCCAAGGTGGTCGGAATCTCCTTGGCAAGCAGAATCGGCGCTCCCATGTCCACGCGTACCCGTTTCACCTTGCTCTTCTCGATCTCGAGGTCCAGCGTGAGGACGCCCCGTCCCGTCTCGACGGTCACACGATCTCGCGGCGCAATGCCGTGGTCGTGGATGTACTTGGCCACGCAACGAACGCCGTTGCCGCACATCTCGGCCTCCGAGCCATCGGCATTGAACATTCGCATCCGGGCATCGGCCCGCTCGGAACGACCGATCAGGATCAGGCCATCGGAGCCAACGCCGAAGTGGCGGTCGCTGATGGCTCGGGCCAGAGCGGGAAGGTCTTCGGGCACCTTTTGATCGAACAGGCTGACGTAAACGTAGTCGTTGCCCAGCCCGTGCATTTTCGTGAATTTCATGACGAAGACTCCGAAGGATCGCACTATTCTAACGAAGATCGCAACTCCAAGGGGATAGCCTTCGATTCCCGTTTCCTCCCACGATCCGATCGTTCTCGTCGCGGAACGATGGAACGTCGAACGGCAGATCCCCTATGATGGAACGAGTTACGATTCTCGCGACGGTGTTCTGGGGCCCAGTCCTCTCATAAAGCGTGCTGACTCGGTGCCTACGGGTGTTCTCATTCATGGATAGGGTGGGGTCGAATTGCCCCAACTCGATGAGGTGAAGCATGTTTGGTATGCCCTCCGCCACCCCATACGACCTGAACTTTCGCTTACTGGGCATACCCGTCCGCGTTCATCCATTGTTCTGGCTGATCGCGTTTCTGCTCAGTCCCGACAAGGAGCCTCGCGATGCGATTCTCTGGATCGGCTGCGTCTTCCTCTCGATCCTGGTGCACGAGTACGGCCACGGTCTGATGGCGAAGGGCTTCGGCTATCGACCGATGATCGCCCTTTATGGCATGGGGGGGCTCTGCGCCTCGGAGTCGGAGCGGCAAACACCCGGCCAGCGTCTGGCCGTTCTCTTCGCCGGTCCCGGGTCCCAACTCGTCCTGCTCGGCTTGCTCATGCTCCTGGGAAATCTGCTGCTAGGCATCTCTTGGCAAGGGAACATCACGATCGCTGGCAATCTGCTGGGCATCGGAGAGGGCGGCCGCGTGCTGATGAGTCCTCGAGTCGACCTTGGACCAAGCCTGGATCTCTTCCGGAGTCTTTACATCGACTTGTTCTACATTAACCTTGTGTGGCCGCTGTTGAACCTGCTGCCGATCTGGCCGCTGGACGGCGGGCAGATCACCACCGTCCTGTTGAGTCGTTACAACCGAAGGCACGGAGCTCGCTGGTCACACATCGTCTCGATGGCGACAGCCGGCTTGCTCGCTTTCTACGTTCTGGGCCGACTGGGACGGTCGATGAATGGGGACGGGCTTCTCCTGGCCCTCTTCTTCGGCGGATTCGCCCTGGTGAATTACCAGATGCTTCAGGCGTACCACTACCGCTACCAGGAGCACGGCTACGACGACGAGGCCGACTGGTGGAAACGATGAATTGTTCCGGCCCTCGTCGCCCCTCGTTCTGGAACCGCCTGGGCCAGCTTTTCGACCAGTTTGCCGCTGGGTTTGGTTCGTACGACTTCGAAATCCGATTCCGGCCGGGCTCGCCGGCGCGTCTCCGGGGACGCATTCCCGCGTCTAAGGCCGGCATCATCCGGGAGTTCTTCGCACGCGACCTGAACCTGAACCGACCGGTCATCGTCCGAGGAACGTGGGTCCAGGGGAGGAATTTGCATCTGCAGTTCTTGGGGAATCTCAGTGAGGGATCGCGACAGAGGACCCGCAATTTCCTCCTGGAATGCCTCCGATGACGAACATACGGCCCAAACGGGCTCTTCGGGAAGGCTCGCCTCTTCCCTTCGTCCAGTCCTTGGACAACAATTCCTAATCAGATGGCGCTCGGGCCCGCTCGAAATCTGCCATTCGCAAGATGCGCAACTCCCTCGTTCTCGATTTCCAATTGATAAGTTCGCCAATATGAGCAGAAAAAAGACCAGGCGTCGCCCCGTTTCTTCGCACTCCGAGACCGAGCCGGGAACGGGTCCTCGTACACCGGGCCGGTCACTGGTCTTGGCCGATGTCACCGCCGAAGGAAAAGGGACGCCAGAGCATATCGCCCTCCTTCCGTTGCGTGCTGAGGTCGTCTTCCCGCAAACCATCGCGCCGTTGATTGTCAATCGCTCGGCCGGAATTCGGCTGATCGACGAGGCTCAAATGGCGAACAAGCCGATCGGCCTGGTGACCCAGCGGCGCGCCGAGGACGAAGCGCCAGGGGAGGACGACCTCTATCCGATTCTGACCGTCGGCTCGATCCTCAAGATGTTGAAATTCCCCGACGGTTCGACTCGCCTGGTTGTCCAGGGGCTTTTTCGGGCCCGACTGATCGAGGTTGAACGGACCGAGCCCTATCTGACCGGCCACATTAAGCCGCTCGAGGAGGTTATTGAGGAAGGCGTCGAGCTTGACGCGCTGGTCCACCACGTAATCGGTCTGTTCGATCGGATGGTCGATCAAAGCGGCCAGGTTCCCGAGGAGTTGCAGGTCGCGGTGATGAACACCCGCGAGCCAGGCCGACTCGCCGACCTCCTGGCATCGAGCCTGCCTTTCTCCGTCGAGGAGAAACAGGAGATTCTCTCCGAGCTGAACGTGAAGTCCAGGCTTGAGGTGCTCGGTCCGCTCCTGGCGCGACAACTGGCGATCATGGAACTGGCTGGCAAGATTCAGCAACAGGTCGGCTCGGAGATCAGCCGCGCCCAACGCGAGCATTTCCTTCGCCAGCAGATGAAGGCGATCCAGGAAGAGCTCGGCGAGGGACAAGAGGAAAACCCCGAACTTGAAGAGCTCTGGAAAAAAATCGAGTCGGCCGAACCGCCGGAGGAGGTGCTCACCGAGTCTCGCCGCGAGATTGAACGACTCTCGCTGATGCACCCGAGCTCGGCCGAGTATTCGATCGTGCGAACGTATCTCGACTGGCTCGCCTCGCTCCCCTGGTCGCGTTCCAGCCGAGACCGGCTCGACCTGAAACGAGCCCGCAAGATTCTCGACGCCGACCACTATAACCTTGAAAAGATCAAGGAACGTATTCTTGAGTATCTGGCGGTCCGTAAGCTCAAGAAGGATATGAAGGGGCCGATTCTCTGCTTCATCGGCCCACCCGGTACGGGCAAGACGAGCCTGGGTAAGAGCATTGCGAAGGCCCTCGGGAGGGAGTTCGTGCGGATCAGCCTGGGCGGCGTCCACGATGAAGCCGAAATCCGCGGACATCGTCGGACGTACGTTGCCGCCATGCCCGGCCGTATTCTTCAAGGGATTCGCAAGGCCGGCACGAACAACCCGGTGTTCATGCTCGACGAGGTTGACAAACTGGGTGCTGACTTCCGTGGCGATCCATCGGCCGCGTTGCTCGAAGTGCTCGACCCCGAGCAAAACGCGACCTTCCGGGATCATTACCTCGACCTCGACTTCGACCTCTCGAAGGTCATGTTCATCGCCACGGCCAACATGCTCGAGACGATTCCCCATCCGCTTCTGGATCGCATGGAATTGCTCGAGCTGCCGGGCTACAGCGAGGAAGAAAAGATCCTGATCGCCCAGAAGTTCATCATTCCCAAGCAGCTCGATGCACACGGCCTAGCGGAATCCGATGTCTCCTTCGCCGACGACTCGATCCGGAAGATCATCTCCGACTACACGAGAGAAGCCGGCCTGCGGAACCTCGAACGCGAGATCGCGACGATCTGTCGAAAGGTGGCCCGCCGCTACGCGGAAGGCTCCCGCAAGAAGGCGATGATCGCCGTGTCGGATGTGCCCAAGTCGCTCGGACCCGCCAAGTACTATCGAGAGGTCGCCGACCGGACCGGAACGCCCGGCGTGGCCACCGGACTGGCGTGGACGCCGACCGGTGGCGAAATCCTCTTCATCGAGGCAACCGGGATACCGGGCAAAGGGTCGTTGACCCTGACCGGTTTACTTGGCGAGTCGATGCGGGAAAGTGCCCAGGCGGCGATGACGTACCTTCGCACCCGAGCCAAACCCATGGGGCTCGACGCCTCGCGCATCGGCAAGACCGATGTGCATATTCACGTTCCAGCCGGCGCGGTCCCCAAGGATGGCCCCTCGGCGGGCGTCGCCATCGCAACGGCCTTGATCAGCCTATTCCGCCAGGAGCCTATCTGTCCCGATCTCGCCATGACTGGGGAGGTCACGCTTACCGGCCGGGTGCTCCCCGTCGGTGGCGTCCGAGAAAAGATCCTCGCGGCCCGACGCGCCGGGATTAAAACCGTCTTGATCCCTCACCACAACGAGAAAGACCTCGCGGAACTTCCCAAGGACGTCAAGGCTGACCTTACGTTCCACATGGTGGAGACTCTCGACGACGTCGTTCCGCACCTGTTCCGCACCCCGTCGAGACCCGACGGCTCGTCGTCTCCTCGAGCGGCTCGGAAACCTGTCCGGGTTCCCTCGGTGAAGAAGAGTGCTTCGACCCCGATTGCCCGCAAGACGCGCTCCGTTTAAGAACATCGGTTCGCACGCACCGTGGTGAATCCATGGAGCTCAGGAGCGATGTCGCAGGACCCTCTTCAACTCGTCTGCATCGAGCCGCATTTCCCAGGGCGACTGGGGTGGGTGGCGGACTGGTTGGTCCGTCACAGAGGTTACCGATGCCAGTTCCTCTTCCATACCGCGGATCCACCCGAGCACCAACCCGCGGCCGTTGGTCACGGACTCGAATTGATCCACTTCGACATCGGAGGCGTGGCTCGAGAACCCGCGGTGAACTGGACCCGAGGTCTCGAGCGCGGCCTCTGCTATGCCTATGGGGCTTGGGAAGTTCTTGAAGCGAGACGACTTCGGGCCGTGGATCTTGTGCTGGGCCGTTCGGCCGGTCTGGGCTCCACGCTGTTCGTTCCGATCGCGATCCCCAGGATTCCGATCGTCAATCTCTTCGACCAGTATATCCATCCTCACGCCAACGACTTTGCTGACGAAGATTCGTCCCAAATGCCGCCCGAGTATTTCCACTGGAGACGAGCGGCCAATGCGATGGACATCCTCGACCTGGAAAACCATGTTAGCGCATGGACTACCTCGCGCTGGCAACGAGATCTCTTTCCTCCGGAGTATCATGACGATTTCCTCGTCCTGTTCGACGGAATCCGCCCCCAAGCGTCGAGGGCATCAACGACGGGCCACAGGCAGATCGCAGGCAGAATGATCGAGCCAGGTACGCGGATCGTTAGCTTTGTCGCTTCCGTACCCGACCGGCTGCGGGGCTTCGACCGCTTCGTAGCCCTGGCCAACCAACTCCTTCGCGAGCGATCTAACGTTCTCTGCGTTGTGGCTGGTGGAGGCCGCGTACGTCACATGATGGACGTTCGCTACTATGGGGAGGATTATTCGGCGATCGTACTTCGGGATAATCCACCGTTCGACCCTTCGCGGTTCTGGCAGCTCGGCCACGTTTCTCCCGACATCGTTTCGCATCTACTTGCGATCACCGACTTGCATATTGTTGCCGGCCGACCGTATTCCGTGCCTCGCTCTTGCTTGGAGGCCATGGGGGCAGGAGCCGTCGTTCTCGCCTGGGACAATGAACCGATCCGTGAATTCATCACACGGGGTGAAAATGGTCTGATCGCACCCTCCGACGATCTCGATGCCCAGAGAAAACTGGCCCTCGCCGTTCTGGATGACCCTGCGGCCCATCGTCCTCTCGGTGAGTCGGCCGCTCGACTCGTGAAGGAACGCTACAGCCGGGAGGTCACACTCCCCGTCCTGGCGACCCACTTCAATCATCTTGTGAGCTTATAAATTGACTATGCATGTTTTGTTCATCCATCAAGCTTTCCCTGCCCAGTTCGGTCGTTTGGCCCTCGAGCTCGTTCGCACGTACGGCTGGCGTTGCAGCTTCCTGATCGAGTCACTTTCATCCTGCCCGACCCCTTCGCAGGAAATGCTCGACCGACTGGAAATCCACCCGATCCAGATCCTGCCCCACGAGCGCGATCACGCCCCCACGCCCTGGCCGCAGATCTTCGGGAGGTACCTTGGACTCTGCCGTTCTGTCTTCGAGAGCGTTCGCGCTCGTCCCGAACTTCGGCCCGACCTCGTCGTGGGCCATGGAGGACGAGGCTCGCCCACGGTTTTCCTGCCCGAGATCCTCGATTGCCCAATTGTCAACTATTGTGAGTATTATTTTTCAAAAAGTCATTCTGACATTTCCTATCGTATTGACCTACCATTACCGGAGGACGTGGCCCCGTTTTTTCCTCGTTGTATCAACGCCTCGGTCCTGGTGGCATTGAACCACGCGGATGCCGGCTACTCGGCGACGCGATGGCAGCGGGATTCCTTTCCAGAGCGATATCGACATAAGATTGAAGTTCACTTTGATGGGATTGACACGCAACTGTTTCGCCCTCGAATCGCGCCTCGGGTGGTCGCCGGTCGCACCATTCCGGCGGAGACTCGCGTCGTGACGTTCGTTGCTCGGGGATTGGAGTCCGTTCGAGGTTTCGACATTTTCCTCAAGGTGGCGAGTCGAATCGCTCGCGAACGGCCGGATGTGCTCTTTGTGGTGATTGGGAGCGAGCAGGTCTATTACGGTTGGGACACGCTCTTCACGGGCGGAAAGAGCTTCAAGCAATGGGCGGCGGATCGCACCGAACACGACTCTAGCCGTTTCCTTTTCCTG
The DNA here is from genome assembly GCA_964599655.1 of uncultured Isosphaeraceae bacterium. GTDB lineage: Bacteria > Planctomycetota > Planctomycetia > Isosphaerales > Isosphaeraceae > CAZRGV01. The sequence goes on from CAZRGV010000055.1 coordinate 31,170, forward strand.
GGACATGTCGAACCGGAACAACTCGCCGAGCTTTTCGCAATCAGTGATCTTCATCTTTATTTGACGGTTCCCTTCGTACTCTCCTGGTCGCTGATTAACGCCATGTCGTGCGGTTGCGTGGTCCTTGGGTCGGACGTTCCTCCCGTGCGTGAGGTCATCGAGCCTGGTGTGAACGGCCTTGTGGAGCCGCTCTTCGACGTCGATCGTCTGGTCGAAACCGCGCTCCAGGTCCTCGACGATCCCGCGCGGTTCCAACCTTTACGAACCGCGGCCAGACGTCGAATCGAAGAATCTTATAGTCTTAATGTCTGTATTCCAGCGCTCAAGGCCTTCTTCGAACGTGTCGCCTCGACAGGTCATTGACAGAATCGCCTTGAGCAACGCGGGCATCTCAGCCTCGAACGCCGGGCGGCAGCGGAATCACCAGTAATCCAGAGAGCCCGACCACAGCGAGCATGTACAACCAGAGTGATCCGGAATCGGGTCTGAACGCCGGTCTGCCGAACCAAGCCTGGTACCCTGCGACGAGCATCACGAGGAATAACCAACCCCCTGTCCCTGGAGAGGCCGTTCCGATAATCGACCAGGAGATGGCCAAGGTCAACACGGCCAACCAACGCTGGTTCCGGCTCAGGGCGTCGAACGCCTTTCGGCCATCGAAGATCCAGATCGGCATCAGATTCAGAAGGTTGATCTCGGCGCCGACCCACCCGATTACCCCCCAGGCCCGCCAACTGGTGGAGAGGTAGACCGCCATGCAGAGGGCCGCCGCGCTGAGCCCCCAGAGGGGTCCGGCCATGGCGATCCGAGCGTCTCGAGCCGGGTCCGGGTACGTCTGGCGATACCGGACCGCGGCGCCAACGAACGGCACAAACAGCAACGACTCCGGTTTGATCCCATACCGCATCAACGCCGCGACATGCCCCATCTCGTGAAGATAGATCGAGAGCACGAGTCCCACGGCGAACTTCCACCCATAGAAAAGCGTGTACGCCCAGATCGCCAGGAACATCGACAGAAACGTGCTCGCCTTGCTAAGGCCGAAAAGCAGAAACGTGGCCTTGGTCAGCGCAAACAAGGCAATAAACTTGAATTTCCAGACTAGTAAGGCCAGTCCCGTGAGACCTGCCGCGCCGGCCTTCGCACCCGTTCCGACCGAATCACCGAACCAGCTTTTCCCGGACGGACCAGTCTGTCCCTCCCCTTCCCCCTGCCTCGCGGGAGCCTTGCGCTGTTCCAGATCCGCAATGCGACGAGAGATCTGGTCATACTGGCGAGCCGACCCCGGAAGCAGCGTCAAGGCCTCTCGCCAGGACGCCAGCGCCGACTCCGGATCACCGGTCCGCTCCGTGTCGGCCGCCTGCTCGACGAGCTCCTTGAGTCGATCCGCGTGCAGGAATCGTCGACACTTCGAGCAACTTAGCTGACCATCGAAGATCAATCCACGGCAGTTGCGGCAAACCACCGCGTCACGCATGGTGCGTCGACTCCTTGGAGAGCAATGGGGCATCGGATTGGGCATCGGGGCACAACCGCTCGTCGACGGTCGACCTCGGACGACGATTCCACCGCCACGCCTGAAAGAGACCGAGCAGGATCATGGCCAGGCCAAACACGCCGTTGATGCCTCGAAGCAACGGCAAAGAGAAAACGAACATGGCGGAAGGAAGAGAAAGATCGAGCATGTCGCGAACCTCAGCCGGAATCAAGGCGAGGTGACCGAGCACAATGGCCAGATAACTCATCAGAACCGCCATTATCTGGAAGACCCAGCCCCCACACCCATTGGCCCCGATCTGGACCGCCCAACCGACCGCGATGCCGATCACCAGAGGCATGAGCAAGACGCGAACTCCGAGAATCGCGGTGAGCAAGAGATCCAGTCCAAACCCAAGGACAGCCGCCATCCCACCGAGGAGACCCGCTCTCAACACCTCATGGGTTCGCGTACGAAAGCCCGCTCGCCCCGGCTTCGGGCTGCCCGTAGTTTGGCCGCCGGGCGAAGCTGGATCGTCGGGAGTCGAAAGAAGTGCGTCGGTCATCGCCCCGGCGATCTCCGCGAAGGAAAACCGGCAAGTTTACGCCTTCCCAAAGCATACGCAAATGCCGCCACGTCGAAAACCAGAGAGCGAAGAAGCATGCGGGAGATCGATCGGATTCAGCGATGTTTTCCCAGCAGGACTCGGGCGACCCGATCGTAGACGGGATTCGGCAACCAACTGGCCAAGCCGACAAGAGCCGCCATGGGCCAGGGAAAGTTGACTTCGCGACGCCTTGCGGCGATTCCCCTGAGAATCACCGCCGCAGCGGGACCGACGTCCATCAGAAACGGCTGCGATCGTGTCGAGCCCTCGGTCATGGGTGTCTTGACATAACCCGGATGGACCGTGGTCACGGTGATTCCTCGCGTCCGAAGATCGACGCGGAGCGATTCGAATAGGCTCGAGAGAGCGGCCTTGCTGGCGCTATAGCCTCCAACCGTGGGAAGGCCGCGATAGCCCGCCAGGCTGCTGATCCCGACGAGGTGCCCTCGACGACGCTCCAGCATGCTCGGTAATACCGCCTCGATGGCGGCAGCCGCTCCAATGACGTTGACCCGCATCATTTGCTCGATCGACTCGGCCGAGAATCGCGACGGTGAGGTCGAAAGCCCGATCCCGGCATTCGCGACCAGCAGGTCGACGGGGCCGAGCTGTTCGACTAGGCGATGAATCGCATTGCGAGTGGCCTGGATATCCATGGCGTCGGCTGGTTCGGCGATCGCCGTTCCTCCCCTCGCCTGAATCTCAAGCGTCAACTCCCGAAGCTTCTCCTCCCGCCTGGCAGTCACTCCCACACGCACCCCGAGACTCGCCAACTGCCGTGCCAGCTCCGCCCCAATACCGCTCGAGGCTCCCGTGATCACCGCGACCTGGTGTTCGATTCGCATCCGCAACGAAACCCCCATTGATTATTATCAATATTATTAAGTTGTATTACAATAACAATGGACGGCGCAAAGCAATCGCCACGCGAGAGACACAACAGAAAAGCCACAGCTGGTATTAAATAATTCCCCGGGGCCCTTTTGGCTCGATCTGCCGCAGGGACTTGGCTTTGAGCGTCTCATAACAGTCAGGCAGGTCGAACGAGGTGAGCACGCCAGGCAAGAACGACGAGAGTGGCCAGTCGTACGACTCGGCTTCGGCGATCTCGGCGTACGACAACGGCGCGTGCTTCAGGGTGACTTTGGTTACGGTGTCGGAGAGCAACGCCGCGAATGTCGCTGGAATCGTACCCCAGCCTCGAGCCGCGAGGTGAACCTCATGGTGTCCGAATGACTGAATCCAGGCGAGCACCGCGAGCAGGTCGTCGGTCCGTTGCGCGGGATACGGCCGGTCGAGCATCAGGGAGTGAACCGCGTAGAAATAATCGCTGCCGTAAGGATCAAGGAACGTATCGATTCCACACGTATCGGGTCTCGACTCGCCGATCCCTCGCACATCGCAGGCAAACACCGACGCCAGCGTATTGGCCTCGATCAACTCGCGAATCAAGGGCTCGTCGCGCAGCTCGGCATCGGCCGATTGATGAGACACATAAAGCAATGCCGTCGCACTGCCCTCGGGCGGGCGCGAATAGTGCGGCTCGTCGAAAAGGCCGTAAACCAGGGCGTGAATCCCTGGCTCGGTCTCGACGGCGTAAGGCACTGCGTGCGGCCTGGGATACCCTCGAGACCGGAGCGGCCGGAGGATACGGTAATCGGGCACCTGGGTTCGCCGTGACGGTTTGACGACGTCCGCCACGCGCTTCACGATACCTTCGGCCGTGAGCTGTGGCCTTGATGCGCGTAGATGCTTCGATCGCTCCGCCGTGAACGATGGCAACGGCCGAGAGCCGACATCGCAGACCTGGCCGCGAGGTGTGCACCAGAGCGTCTCATCCGTCTCGATGGTGAGCGATGGTTCGCCCTGTCCCTCCGACACCTTGGTCACCCGGTTGAACCAGCCGTACATCGCCTCGCGGTTTTCCCGCGAGTAACCGTGGTCTGTTGGGCCTGCGAACATGGCGAGGTTCTCTTCGACTCCGAGCAGTCGATACAGCCGTCGCAGTCGCTCGAAGGCTTCGCGAGTCCCTCGGATATCAAAGAAGTCCTTCTCCTTTCCCAGAAGGATGACCGGCTTTGGCGCCATGGCGGCAATGAAGTCTTCGTGGTCGAGCCCCAGCGCCAGGGCGCGGGGTGGACATTGTTCCGTATCGGCAGGCAGCTCGTTTTCCAGGTTGCGCCGGAACGTCGTGACGAAACAGCTCGGCGCGGCCATCGACCATCGCGACTCGACACCGCAGAGCCACGTCGTCATCGTGCCGCCACCCGAGTTGCCCGTCACACCGACCTGCTTCGAATCCACCTCCTCACGCGTCAACAGATAATCGAGCGCCCGGATACCATCCCAGGCGCGCCACGCGCCGAGGAATTCGCCGACAAGCACCTGTTGATTTCCAGCCAGCAAATGCTCGCGAACCCCGGCCCCTACCTTCGACGTCAAGTCTTCATTGGGATACTGGATACGCTCGCCCTGGCCGATCGGGTCATAGATCAGGACGACGTAACCCTGCCGGGCCAGCCCTTGCGCGAATGCCTGGTAGGCCTCGGCCGCTTTGCCGTTGTTCGAATGGCCGCAAGTTCCGACGACGCCCGGCATCGGTGACTCGCGGCCCTTAGGCACATAAAGGTTCGCCGAGACGACGAATCCGGGCCGGCTCTCGAACAGGAGCTTCTCGATGCGATACCCATCTCGGTCGAGCGTCCCCGTGACCTTCGGATTCAGCGGTGTCTTCTCTGGGAACGGACCGAAGCACTCGAGAATCCGCGCACGGATCGAGGCCACATAGGCCTCCGCATCGCTCTTGGTTTTCAGCTGATCGATCGTGCTGACCCGTTTCGCCTCGATCTGGCGGACCGTTTCGACGAAGAATTCCTGAACCATCCTCGGGAACCGGTTCAGTGGACGCACCTCATCGTCCTTTGCTCCCCTCGCGCGCGACACGAGCCAGTTCTGTGCCATGGCCAAGGCGAGAACGTGCGTGCTACCTTGCCGCAACAAGGTTCGACGATGGAACCGCGACTCATTCGCTTCGGTCATGGGGCGTCTCCCTGGAGTCTTCGATCGGTCCGTTCCGCGTCCAGTATGTGACCCAGCCATCGCCTCGTGCCGGCCGGGGCAAGGGTTCGATCTCGACATAAAGAATGGTCTCGGCATCGATGCCGTATGGCCCCTCAACGATCGGACGGCCGTCAGGCCCGACAACCAATGAGCAACCGATGCAGCGCCGACCTTTCCAGGGACCGTCCACGATCGGCCCGACACTGCTCACCCCGGCGATCCAGAGCCTGAAGTCTCGCGCAACCGGACCGTACGACGCCCGCCAGAGCGCACCATAGGGCTGTCGCTCCGGGTCATGGTCGCTCGGCACGGCCCAGGCGCAAGGCGAGAGAATCACCTGGGCTCCCATCAGGCCGAGCGTCCTGCTGATCACCTGTCCGGGAGCAAACGCATCGGCACAGATCATCAGCCCGAGGCAGCCAAGCTCGGTCTCGACGACCCCGAGTCGATCCCCCTGGTCGTAAGACGCGTGGCCGATTTCCAACTCGTTGAGCTTCCGGTGGTGCAGGCGCACGTGGCCTTCCGGGTCGATCAAGACCGACGCGTTGTAGATCCGCGAGCCCGATCGTTCGGTCAGTCCCGAGGCCACGTAGACTCCATGTCGGCGCGCGGTCTCACGAAGCCTCCGGCAGGTCACCCCGTCGGGAATAGGGCTAGCCATCTCACGCGAGGACGGATGCGTCCAGCCCAGGTCGACAGCCTCGGGCAGCAGGATGATTTGGCTCCCACGGCGTGCCGCCTCGGCAATCCGGGCGTCGGCCCGGTCGAGGTTCTCGTCGGGCCGGCCGCCGACGACCAGCATCTGAACCATCGCGAGCCGAAGCGACGACATCGATTCCCATCTCCGGGCCCACCGGCCGACCGGAACCGCCCGAGACCTCCTCGACCGACACTAAACACCTGGACCGAGTCATTCCGCTTTGCGTTCCGGTCTGGGGTGCCACTG
>CAZRGV010000056.1:0-3263 GCA_964599655.1 uncultured Isosphaeraceae bacterium
CGCCCGGATGGGGCGGCCCGCTCTAGTTCTCTCGCACAACAAGACGCTCGCCGCGCAGCTCTATGCCGAGTTCCGGGAGTTCTTCCCGCACAACGCCGTCCGCTACTTCGTCAGCTATTACGACTACTACCAGCCCGAGGCGTACATCCCCCAACGCGACATCTACATCGAGAAGGACGCCTCGATCAACGACGAGATCGAGCGTCTTCGCCTGGCCTGCACCAGCGCCCTGGTCAGCCGCAAGGACGTCGTCGTGGTGGCGAGTGTCTCCTGCATCTACGGTCTCGGCTCGCCCGAGGATTACCGCAAGATGATGGTCCCCTTGCGCCTTGGGCAGATCATCGACCGCGACGAGATGCTCCTGAAGTTCGTGGATATCCAGTATGACCGCAACGACGTCTCGTTCGAGCGAGGCAAGTTCCGGGTTCGAGGCGACGTGGTCGAGCTCTGGCCCGCCTACGAAGAAGTCGGCGTTCGCATCGAGCTCTTCGGCGACGAGGTGGAAACCTTGGCCGTCATCGACCCTCTGACCGGTTCGGTGCTGGAACGCAAGGAAGAGCTGGTCGTCTATCCGGCCAAGCATTTCGTTTTGCCCGAGGAGCGCATCCAATCGTCGGTCAAGGCGATTCAGGAGGAACTCGAGCAACGTCTCCAACAGCTCAAGGAACAAGGCAAGCTGCTTGAGGCCCAGCGGCTGGCCGCTCGAACGCGCTATGATATCGAAATGCTGCTCGAAGTTGGCTACTGCCAGGGAATCGAGAACTATTCCCGGCACCTTTCGGGCCGCAAGCCGGGCGAAACCCCGACCACGCTGCTCGACTTCTTCCCGCCCGACAGCCTGCTCTTCATTGACGAGTCGCACGTCAGCGTGCCCCAGGTTCGGGGCATGTTCGCGGGGGACTTCAGCCGCAAGAGCACGCTGGTCGAACACGGGTTCCGGCTTCCGAGCGCTCTCGACAACCGCCCCTTGCGGTTCGATGAGTGGGAGAAGAAGCTCGGGCCTCGCGTCTACGTCTCCGCCACTCCGGGTGATTATGAGATCACCATGTCGGGCGGTGAGGTCGTCGAGCAGGTCATCCGTCCCACGGGACTGGTCGATCCGGTCGTCCGCGTCGAGCCCGCGCGAGGTCAGGTGCCGGCCTTGCTCAACGAGGTGAAACAACGCGCCGAGGTGGGCGAGCGCGTGCTCATCACCCTCACCAAGCGGCTGGCCGAAGACCTGTCCACGTTCCTCAAGGAACAAGGCCTTCGGACCAAGTGGCTCCACTCCGAGCTCGACGCCTTCGAACGCGTCACCATCCTGAGAGAGCTTCGCGAGGGGGCCTTCGACGCTCTGGTCGGTGTTAACCTGCTCCGCGAAGGGTTGGACCTGCCCGAGGTGTCGATGGTCTGCATCCTCGATGCCGACAAGGAAGGCTTCCTTCGAAGCGAGACCAGCTTGATTCAAACGATCGGCCGCGCCGCCCGAAACGTCAACGCCGAGGTCGTGCTCTACGCCGACACGGTGACCAACTCGATGCAGCGAGCCATCGACGAAACGAACCGCCGTCGGGCGCTCCAACTCGAATACAATGCCCGGCAGGGCATCACGCCGGAGACAATCCGCAAGGCCATTCGGCGCGGCATCGAGGAGGAAATCCAGGCCAAGGCCGAGGTCCGCAAGGCGGTCGGCCGTGATGAAGTCGCCGACGCCACGGAGGAATACCTCAACGAGCTGGAGGCCGAGATGCTCCAGGCCGCTGAGAACCTGGAGTTCGAGCGGGCCGCGGCCCTTCGAGACCGAATCATGGAGCTCCGCTCCGCCAAGGGCGGCGGACCCGCTCGACCATCGGCCAGTCCCCAGGCGGCCCGTGCCCGCTCTCGGGCCAAAGCGGTCCAGACAAAACGAACCCAACGCCGGCCCAAACCGCTCTGATCCAGGATGCGCGGGTGCCGCCTGGCAGGTGGCCCATTCTGGCCGAGTGCCAACAGGGCCAGGGCAAGGTTTCGTATTGTGGTCGGGGTGTCGCGAGAATCGGTCGCTCGTCGAGGTGGTTTCGCTCGGGCCTTCCTGAGGCGGGCCGATGATTTGGTATCGCATTCTGGCCGACCTGATCGTCGTCTTCCACGCGGCCTATGTCGGTTTCGTCGTGTTTGGGCAGTTGGCGATTCTCCTGGGTCTGGCGCTTCGACAACGTTGGGCCAGAAACCCGGCGTTCCGTCTCGTCCACCTGGCGATGATCGCGATCGTCGTTCTCGAAGCCTGGGTGGGGATGGTTTGCCCCTTGACGACCTGGGAATCGGCCCTGCGAGAAAAGGCCGGTCAGACGGGTTATCCGGGCGATTTCATCGGATACTGGGCTCACCGGCTCATCTTCTTCCAGGCCGAGCCCTGGGTCTTTACACTGATCTATACCCTGTTCGGCCTGGTCGTGGCGGCCACCTTCGTGTTCGCGCCGCCTCGATGGCCTCGCCGTGGTGAGCCTCGCCCCACATGACGCGAACGACCGAACCACCTCGATTCGGAGACGCCGAACGAGCCAATGCGCGGGCCCTGATCGACCTGGCGTTGGCCGAGGATCTCGGTGCGGTTGGCGATCTGACCTCGCGGCTGACCATCCCCGCCGACGCGATGGGCTCGGCCCGGTTCGTCGCCAGGGCACCCGGACGGCTTTCGGGGCTGCCGATCGTCTCGATGCTGGCGTCCCCGTTCGGCCTGAGCCTGACGCACGCTCCGGGAATCGCCGATGGCGCCGATCTCTCGCGGGGGAGCGTGGTGGCCCATGTCGCCGGATCGATGCGGGCGTTGCTGTCCATGGAACGAACGGCGCTGAATTTTCTCCAGCGGCTCAGCGGCGTGGCCAGTCTGACCGCCCGTTACGTGGCGGCGATTGCGGGCACGCGGGCCGTCATTCTCGACACCCGCAAGACCACTCCCGGCTGGCGGGTCCTGGAGAAGTACGCCGTGCGATGCGGCGGCGGCGTGAACCATCGGATGGGCCTGTACGACGCCGTGCTCATCAAGGACAACCATCTGGCCTGGCTCGTGTCGGAAGGCGATCCGATCGGTCGAGCGATGGCCTCGGCCAGGGCGGAGGCGCCGGCCGGAACGATCATCGAGGTTGAGGTGGACTCCCTCTCCCAGTTCGACCGCGCCCTCGAATGCCGGCCGGACATCATCCTGGTGGATAACCTCGGTCCCGACCTGCTGGCCGAGGCCGTTCGCCGACGCGACGAACGGGCGCCCGGCGTGCAACTGGAGGCGTCCGGCGGCGTGACGCTGG
>CAZRGV010000056.1:3273-10988 GCA_964599655.1 uncultured Isosphaeraceae bacterium
CGTGCGTGCCCTGGCGGAAACCGGCGTGGATCGAATCAGTGTCGGGGCCCTGACGCACTCGGCCCCCGCGCTCGATCTCGCCCTCGACTTCGAGATGTCCTTGCCATCGTGAACATCCCCCTCCTTCATCGGCTTCGAGCGTCACCAGACAGCTTCCTGCCGCTTGCGGCGCTCGGGCCCGACCTCGAACGGGTTCGCCGTGATCTGGACGAACTGGCCGCGTTCGGCTTCGCGCTGGAGCAGCACCCGTATCATGGCGTCGCGTACCGAGGTCCCGCCCGGCGGCTTTGCCCCGACCAGATCGAGTGGGAGCTAGAAACCACGCGGATCGGCCGTCGAATCGCCGTCTGGAATCGGGTCACCAGCACGAATGACCTCGCCACCCGGGCGGCAGGGTCGACGGCCAACGACGGCCTGGTCGTCCTGGCCGAGGAACAAACGGCCGGTCGGGGGCGACGTGGTCGTTCGTGGTCGGCCCCTCCGGCGTCCTCCCTCCTGATGTCGACGCTGATCTTTCCCCCGGACCTCCTGGCGAATCCAGGTTGGCTCACGGCGCTGGGGGCCGTCGCGGTCGCCGAGGTGGTGGAGCATTGGACCGGCCAGAGGGCGAGCATCAAGTGGCCGAACGACGTTCGAATCTCGGGACGGAAGGTGGCCGGCATCCTCGTCGAACGTGGGCTGGGAGCGGTGCTCGGCGTGGGTTTGAACGTCAACATCGAGGCCGAGGAGTTCCCCGAGGACCTGCGCGCCTCGGCGGCCTCGCTTCAGATGTTCTCGGGCGATCCCCTGGATCGCTCGGAGGTCGCCCGTTGCTTGATCCGGTGCCTGGATCAGCATTTTCTTGACGGATTGAGGTCGGGACCTGGGTTGCTCAACGACCGCTGGCGGTCACGGCTCGAACCTCTGGGGCGCTTGGTTCGGCTGAAGACCCACGACGGCTTGGTTGTGGGCCGTCTTGTGGACGCCGACCTGGAACTGGGATTGACCGTTGTGCTGGAAAATGGGCGGACACGACGGGTGTCGCACGTCGAGGTGACCTCCTTCGACGGGGATTCCCCCGATTGCGGGACCACTCGTGTGATTTGACAGATGGATGCAGCGGGCCTACGGTCAAATCGGAGGGGCCGTCGCGAGGCGACCACTTCTCCGGTCCGCAAGACCGGGTATCCACCGCCTGGCTTCGCGAGGCGGGAGGGCGTCGAGATCAACGCCTTTGGGGAGGGGCGTTGGTTGCCAAGGGCGGGAGGCGGGCTGCTGGGAGCAGTCCGAGGGGCCTCCCGCCCTTGGCGTTTGCCCCCAGACGATCGCCCCGAAATCCGAACGCCGTGTCGCGATCAGGCAATCGCCCTGAATTCGGCCCGAATTCGTGTTGGAACTGGGTCAAGAGGGCTGGTAAACTCGCTCTATTACGCTCGACCCACCGATCTTGACCCGCCGCTCGTCTCACGCGTCGAGAAGGTGGCCCCTCCCAGGGTTGCCTGCGACGGAGGCCGCCGATGGCGATCCGACCGGACCCGTCAGACCCGTTGCCCTGGATCGCCTCGCGGCAACCTCGACCCACCGTGATGTCGCAAGCCGGTCGGATCGTTCTCGCCGCATTGACCCTCCTTGGGATCCTGGTCCCGAACCTTCCACGCCCCGCCCATGCCCGCGCCCGCCACGGAGCCGACGCCATGCTGGAACCGCACACCGCCTCGCTGCTGGTCGATTACTTCGATACGTTCCTTCGCAACCAGGATATCGAGAGTTTTCGCCAGAGCGTGACCGCACGCTACACCGAGGGAACCCTCGGGCGGTTGGCGCAATCCGGCGGTGTCAAGGCAAGGCGGGCGGCCGTGCTCGCCCTGGGACTTGTTGGGAGCTTCGAATCCAATGAAGCCGTGGCCCGTGGTTTGCGCGACCCTGATCCCGTCGTCCGGAACCTCGCCCAGAATGCCCTTTGGGCGATCTGGTTCCGCGCCGACACGCCCGAGAACAACGCGAGGCTTCAGCAAGTCCGAGATCTCATCGGACGCGACCGATATCATGAGGCGATCGGACTGGCCAGCAGCCTGATCGAACGCGCTCCGGGCTTCGCCGAGGCCTACAACCAGCGGGCCATCGCCTTGTTCGCACTCGACCGCTTCGCCGAGAGCGCGGCCGATTGCCGTCGGGTCCTCGAGCGAAACCCCTATCACATCGGGGCCCTTTCCGGCCTCGGCCAGTGCTACATTCGCCTCAATCGACGGAACGACGCCCTCGCCACCTTTCGACAGGCGCTGAAGATCCAGCCTTACAGCGAGAACCTCCGACAGACCGTGACCGCCCTGGAACTGGCCGACGACTGACTCGGAACCGCTCCCGCGGCCATCGCGGCAAGGTGGACGAGGCCCGGGAATCCCCCCGGCCGTAACAGACTCGAACGGGCTGAGGTCGTCCGACTTCGGATCGATCGGGCCTCGTGGAATTCCTCGCGCGGAAACCTGCCGCTGCCGCCGCGGCAACATCCTCTTGAGATTGAGTATTCAAAACCTGATCCGTGCTTTTTTCGCGGCTCAGGTTCGGAACGCTGAGGAAACGGGTTTCCTGTCCATGGCTCAAGGGTCCCGGCTCGTGAACCGCGTCGTACCTTCCCCCCCGGGAGCACGATCGCTCGAACACGAGCCGGGGCCTACGAGCCCCCCTTGAATCCCTTCGTCCGCGGTCCGGCGGGTTCGACCCGTGTGGCTGAGGTCCTGCCTTCCCCCCCAGGAGCAGGACACCAAGTCACGGGTCGAACCCGCGAGACCGCGATTTGGGATCGGCCGTGCAGCATCAGCCTGGCGGCCCTGCCCCGTGGCCGGCTCCGTGCCTTCCCCCCCAGGAGCACGGAGCCCGGCCACGGACCAGGGCGGCCAGGCCGATCGACAGAGCGCGTTGTTGACGCGAAGGGCCGGGGAGACCCGCCTCGTAAACCCGCGTCGTGCCTTCCCCCCCAGGAGCACGAAGCGGGCAGACGGGGCGGGCCCTCCAGGCCCCTCGTGGCGTGGTAGGCACGCGGTCCGGCGGGTTCGACCCGTGTGGCTGAGGTCCTGCCTTCCCCCCCAGGAGCAGGACACCAGGCCACGGGTCGAACCCGCCAGACCGCCTTCGAAACTCGAGGCGAACGGGAAGCCTGGGGAACCCGACCCGTGGCCGACACCATGTCTTCCCCCCCAGGAGCATGGAACGTATTCACGGGTCGGGTCCTCCAGGCTTCCACACAACAACACTTGAGTAACACGGCGAGAATCAGATCTCGATAATCGATACGCAGTAACGAGTCAGGGGCTGAGACATCCGGGTCGCCGTCGCCGACGATCCTCGATCAACGCGACCCGGAACCAACCGACACTTAAATTAAATCCTCCAGAACTTCGTAACGGCTTTCGCGATCTCGATGTAAACCGGAATACCGATCGTGACGTTGTACGAGAAGGTCAGGCCGAGTGACGCCGCCAGCGGCAGCGTCGGGCTGGCTTCGGGAAGCGCCAGCCGTTGGACTGCGGGTACCGCGATGTATGAGGCCGCGGCACAAAGAACCGAGAACAGGACGTAGGTTCCCAGGGCGAAGTGCGCGCCCGAGATCCAGCTATACAGATGCACGACAACAATGCCGAGACCTGCGAAGACATTCGGAGCCACTAGGCCGAAGGCGATGAAACCCCATCCGGCCGTCTTGAGGTCGCGCAGCTTGCGAGACGCGGTCATTCCCATTTCGAGCAGGAACAGGCAGAGAATCCCTTGAAAGAGATCGACAAAGAAATTGTCGTCCGCGCGAGTGACTTCCTTCCCTTGCAGTCCGCTGAGGAATCCGATCAGAATTCCCCCAAAGAGCAGGAAAAGACCGGGGTTGAGGAATACCTCGTGCAAGAGTTGGGGACTGAGAAATCCCTTGGGTCTTGGGGCGCGGCCTCCATGCTCCTCGTGCACCATCTTTTCGAGCGAGAATTCCTCTTCCTCCTCGACCGGCGTGGGATGATGAGCGCCGTGAGCGGGCTCGCTGATGGCGATGGGCGGCCTGGCCTTGGGGTTGTAGCCGGGTTCGTCGGGCATCGTACCCGCCGGATCCATACCCATGTGTCGAAGCCTGGAGACCAGATAGAGCGCCACCAGACATCCCGGAATCTCCATCACCGCGAGCATGACCGGCATGTAGGCGTCATAGGCCACGTGAATCGTCGCGAGCACGCCCAGGCAGGTTACGAAGGTGCCGGCTGAGTCGGAACCGTAGTAGCCGGCCACGGTCGCCTTGTCGATTCGTCGCATCCGGGTCATCACGCTCAAGGCGAGATAGGCCAGGATTCCGATGAGAAAGTTCGTCAGGAAGCCCACCCCCATGAAGCCGAAAACCGTGGTCAGGACCTTCGGATCCATGGCGGAAAGCTCTTCGCCGCCGTGCCAGCCAATCGCGATCAACAAGTAAATCGTCAGACCCTGATAGATGACGTAAGGGAACTCGAACTTCACCCGCAAGATGGGCACCAGGAAGCCCATGTAAAAGAACAGCAGCAGCGGTTTGAAAAGGTTGTGTGTGAAGTTGTGCCAGAATTCTCCGAGAATTCCACGCTCGGGCACCTCCGGCTCCACCGAAACCCGCGACGCGATGACTGCGTTTGTGATCGTCACGCGCATACCCGGTTTAAGGGAGGCCAGATTCAACCGTTCGCCGTCCGGGGAATCGACACTCGCATCTTGTGTCAGTCCCACGGCCAGGTCTTTGTGAAGGCCCGGAGGCTCCACGACCACGCGACGACGGCTGAGATCCACCGACTTGACCGTACCACTCAGTTCTTGGGCCGAGGCCGTTGACGTCCCCAGGATCGTGACCACCACCAAGGTGGCCGCGAGGGGGGGAAAGAGACGTCGGAACCACATTCGAGGATGTCCTTCACTTACGACACGGTCGCCTACACCCGCGGCGATCTTGCCGCCATTTCAGCGCCAGGATGCAAACCAACAACACATCAGACAAAGAACGTCTCCCTCATCGTGAGAACCAACGTTCAAGTCCAGTTCCCAAAGGAGTCCCGCGCCACTCGGATCGAGACGGGATCCGGCATTTCTTGAGAAGGACGCGAGGACTCAAGGCTCGAAGACGTCGATCGACCCGTGGCGTCCGGGAGTAATCGCGCAGTCCGAACCGATCGCGACATCCTCCGCGACGGTGACCAAAAACCGACTCCATGCGACTCGATCAGGTGAACGAGACGTCGACGTTCATGGAGATTCATCCGCACAACGACGGAGTGCGAGACGGATCGGTTCTTGAGAATGCGAGGGAAATCGCGAGGAACGGACGTGAGAGGAGAGAATCAGCAGCGCAGACAGGTGGAACGGACCTCGGCAAGCGCGATGTTGCCAAGGTGGAAGTGGCCACGGACCCAATCAATCATCGGGCCGTTGCTCAAGACGGGCGGAACGAACGGTGTGATCGTGCAGGTCTTGAGGTCGCCACGGTCCTCTTCCTCCCCTTCTTTCTCGAAGGAGCGATCGGGAAGGAGGAACTCCCACAGGGAGTCCTGCGACTTATCGCGGATCGTGGTGTGAGTTCGGCAATTGGAAGGAAGGCAGCGCTGGACGAAGGGATCGACCGTGGGAGGCGTGGAACGATCCTGTCCTCCTGAAAGGAGGATGACAACCGACCAGAGGAACGTGAAAATCGGTGTCATTAGGGGATGTCCGTCTATCGGCCTCCGGACTTCGTTTCCGTAACTCTATCGCCTAGTTGTCGACTCGACAAGTCCCTTGTAACACCATTTTTTTCTGGCAGTGGGGGAAATCATCCATGGTCCATCGTGTCCAATGCGCTGGTCCAAGGGGCCCCCTTTCCTCAGTCGGGATCGCTCGTCGCGTGCCGACAGGAAAACGCGATGGTACGATTCGGTCCGGTTTTGGTGCATCAGGTTCCTCCTTATTTCTTGCATCCTTTGATTGTTGATCATGAGTCCATTGCCCGTCGACGCGATTGTGCCCGAGGTTTTGGAGGCGGTAGGCAAGGCACGTCGCCTGGTGCTGGTGGCGCCGACCGGCGCGGGGAAAACGACGAGGATTCCCTGCGCGCTGCTGGCGTCGGGTTGTCTCTCGGCGGAGCATCCTGGTTTGATCTTGCTCCAGCCTCGAAGGGTGGCGGCAAGGGCTGCGGCGAGCCGCATCGCCTCGGAGAATGGCTGGTCGTTGGGTCGCGAGGTCGGCTATCAGGTTCGCTTCGATCACAAGATCACCTCGGAAACGCGGCTCCGCGTGGTCACCGAGGGCATTCTGACCCGTCAGCTTCTCGCCGACCCGTTTCTCGAAGGCATCGGCGCCGTGGTCCTCGACGAGTTTCACGAACGCAACATCCACACCGATCTCGCGCTGGCCCTGCTCCGCGAGGTTCGCGAGTCTGTACGGGACGACCTGATTCTTGTCGTCATGTCGGCCACGATGGACGTCGAGCCGGTGGCGCGCTTCCTCGGAGGTTGTCCCATTGTTCAGGCGGAGGGCCGGGTCCATCCGGTCGAGATCGGTTACCACCCACCGGCGAGCGCGAGGGTGCCTCTGCAAGATCGCGTTGCCTCGGCCGTCGAACGGGCGCTCGCGAATTCCTTCGACGGCGACATTCTGGTCTTCCTGCCGGGGATCGAGGAGATCCGTCGCGCGACGCGCGTTCTGGAGCCGCTGGCCCGGCGGGCGAACGCGCTCGTTTTGCCGCTGCATGGCGGCCTTTCGGCCGACGACCAGGATCGGGCCCTGCGCCCGGCCGATCGCCGCAAGATCATCCTCTCGACCAATGTTGCCGAAACGTCCTTGACGATCGAAGGGGTCACAACGGTGATCGACACCGGATTGGCCCGTTACGCCGTGCATGATCCCTCGCGAGGACTCGACCGGCTCGAGCTGGGCAGGATCAGCCAGGCGTCGGCCGCTCAGAGGGCCGGTCGCGCGGGACGACTAGGGCCTGGGCGTTGCCTCCGGCTCTGGGCGGAGCGGGAGAATCGGGGGCGTGCCGAGTTTGACATTCCCGAAGTGCGTCGGGTCGATCTCGCGTCGACCGTCCTTGCCTTGCACGCCTGGGGCGTCACCGAACCCGCGCGGTTCGGCTGGTTCGAGCCCCCGCCTCGCGAGTCGCTCGACGCGGCGGATCGCCTCCTTTCGATGCTGGGCGCCGTCGAGAACGGGCGAATCACCCCGTTGGGACGCCGGCTCCTGAGCTTGCCGGTTCACCCTCGGCTGGGCCGCCTTCTCGTCGAGGCGGCCGATCAGGGGTTGCTCCATGAAGGCGCGACGATCGCCGCCCTGCTCTCCGAGAAGGACCTCGTCCCGCTCGATCCCCGAGACCAGGCCGTCGATATCGGATCGAGAGGGCAAAAGCGAGGTTCGAGCCGATCGGACCTGCTCGATCGGATCGATCTGCTCGATGCCGCCGAACGCCAGAAATTCGCGCCCGGACTCCGTTCCCTCGGGATCGATCCCTCGGCCGCTCGGCTCGTGGCTCGAGCGCGCGAGGCCCTGATTCGGATCGGCCGGCGGCTGGCTCGAACGGCCTCCCCATCGCCTGACGACCCTGCGGTGGAAGAGACCCTGTTGAAGCTGGTTCTGCTGGCCTATCCCGACCGTGTGGCCAAAAGGCGGCCCGGTGATTCGTCGGCCGGATTGATGGTGGGGGGCCGGGGCGTTCGTCTTGAGCCCTCGTCGGCCGTCCGCGAGGCGGAACTCTTTCTGGCCCTGGACCCCCG
>CAZRGV010000056.1:11053-24973 GCA_964599655.1 uncultured Isosphaeraceae bacterium
TCGAAGCCCTTTTCCCAGAGGCGATCCGCCTTGAACGAGTCGTCCGCTTCGACGAGTCACGAGGGCGAGCCATCGCCGTTCAGACCCTCTGGTATCGCGACCTTCCCCTGCGCGAGGAAACCCACGGCGCGGTCGATCCCTCGGAGGCGTCGAGAGCCCTGGCCGACTTTCTCACCCCTCGCGCCGAGGCGTTCCTTCGCGAGGATGAGGCCGCCGCCCGGCTGCTCAACCGCCTGACCTGCCTGCGAGAGTGGATGCCAGAGGCCGCTGGTTCGGTCCTCGGTCCCAACGACCTGGCCGAGACCATCGCCCTGGCGTGCCAGGGCCAACGCGCCCTCGACGACGTTCGTCGCGTGGAGCTCGCCCCCCTGCTCCGCGGCCGCCTGAGCTTCGCCCAGTCGCAGGCCCTCGACGAGCACGCTCCCGAAACCTTGACCGTTCCCAGCGGCAGCCGGATCCGGTTGAACTACGAACCGGGCCGCCCTCCGGTCATGGCCGTTCGGCTTCAGGAACTGTTCGGATGGACCGACACGCCGAGAATCGCCGCCGGCCGGGTTCCCGTCCTGCTCCACCTGCTTGGCCCCAACTTCCGGCCGGTCCAGATCACCGATGACCTTCGGAGCTTCTGGTCGACCACCTACTTTCAAGTCCGCAAAGACCTTCGCGCTCGATACCCGAAACACGCCTGGCCGGAAGACCCTTGGACGGCCCGAGCCGAAGCCAAGGGCCGACCCAGGCGTTGATTTTGAGGCGACAAACACGCTCTGGACATCGCCCGGTTCCTCTTGTTGAATAAAGATCGAAAGTTCGGGTCGCTTCGGTCCGATTTGACGCTGGAACATGGAAAGCCATCCGGACCACCCGCCTCGCGCCTTCCGGATCCCCGCCGAGCCCGGCTTCCAAACCTGGACCGCACGCGCGAAACCTCCCCCTGCCTTGGGTGTTACTAGGAGCATGCATCGAAAACGTCTCGACCCCGCTCCCCCCGAGCGCGTACAATGATGATTGATAAAGGTTAAACTCCTTCACGGTCGGAATTCCCAGACAACAGCCCCCGTGGCGGGGAAAGAATCGAGGAGTTGTGTAACCGCATGATATTCTTGAGGTTACGTCGCGGTATCCTGCTCGTCGGACTGATCCTTCTGGGGGCTCCGGCCGCGCGGCCGGCGGGCGATTCCGCCCCTGCCGTCGCGGAGGACGAGGCGTTTCGCGAGCAGATTCTTCCTTTGCTGAACCGGTATTGCGTGAAGTGTCACGGCCAGACGAAGCCCAAAGGGGGCGTCAACTTCACGACGTATCCCGATGCCTCGGCCGTGCGGCGCGACCGCAAGACGTGGGCGAAGGTCCTCGAGAATGTCGAGTCGGGCCTCATGCCTCCGGAAGGGGACATGCCCAGCGAGGAAGAAGCGGCGAGGCTCACCGGCTGGGTGCAGGCCGTCTTTTCCAAGGCCGACTGCGACCTGGCCGAACCTGGCCGGGTCACGATTCGACGGCTCAACCGCACGGAGTACAACAATACGATCCGCGACCTGTTGGGCGTTGACTTCCAACCGGCCAACGACTTCCCGCTCGATGACGTCGGCTACGGCTTCGACAACATTGGCGACGTGCTGACCTTGCCCCCCTTGCTGATGGAGAAGTATCTCTCCGCCGCCGAGCAGATCGCCGAGAAGGCGATCGTGGTGCCGAGGCCCTGGCCGGGTTCGATTCGAGCCTGGTCGGCCCAGCAACTGGAAGGGGGCAATCTTCATCAGGGAACGGCTCGCTCGCTCGCCTCGAGGGGCGAGGTGGTCGCCTCGTTCGACGCGCCTCGCGATGCCGAGTACACCGTGCGCATCCAGGCGTACGGCCAGCAGGCGGGGCCCGAGCCGGCCCGGATGGGGCTCCTCGTCGACGGCAAGGAGATCCGCGTTTTTGACGTGCCGCAGGTCGAGACCGAGCCCGGCGCGTTCGAGGCGGTTGTCCCGCTCAAGGCCGGGCCGCATCGCCTTGCCTTCGCCTTCCTGAACGACTACTACCAGCCGGACGCCAAGGATCCGAAACTTCGGGGCGACCGGAACCTGTACGTCGTGTCGGCCGAGGTCCAGGGCCCCTCGGGTCCGCCGCTCTGGCCGGTCGGTACGTTCGAGGCCCGGTCCCTTCAGGGGGGCAATCTGGGCGGTTCGGTCCGCACGCTGTCGTCGACGGGAACCGTGTCGGCCGAGGTCGAGTTTCCGGTCGATGGCGAGTATCACGTGCTCGCCCGAGCCTTCGGCCAGCAAGCGGGGCCGGAGCCCGTCAAGATGGCGGTTCGCATCGACGGCAAGGACATTCAGGTTCTCGAGGTCAAGGCCGTCGAAGCGGAACCAGGCGATTACGAAGTGATCGTCCCTGTCCTGAAGGGCAAGCGAACCGTCGGTCTCGCCTTTTTGAACGACTACTACCAGCCGGACGCCAAGGATCCGAAACTTCGGGGCGATCGCAACCTGTATGTCGAACGCCTGGAGGTGTTCGGCCCCGCCCCTTCGAAGCTTCCCGAGTCGCACCGCCGCATCCTTGTGCGTACGCCCAAGAACGACGGCGAGTGGCGCGACGCGGCCCGGGAGATCCTTGAGCGATTCGCCAGCAAAGCCTATCGCCGCCCGGCCCGTTCGGAGGAAATCGGCCGGATGCTCGGCCTGGTGGAGATGGCCCACAAGGACGGCGAGCCGTTCGAGCGGGCCATTCAGCTCGCCGTGACCGCCATCCTGGTGAATCCGAACTTCCTCTACCGCGTGGAGCTCGATCGTCGATGGGGGCTCGAGACCGAGAAGCAACCGCCCGTTCGCCCCTTGAACGACTTCGAACTGGCCAGCCGGCTCTCCTACTTCCTCTGGAGCTCGATGCCGGACGACGAGCTTTTCGACCTCGCCCGCCAGAAGAAGCTCCAGGACGACCCGGTTCTCGAAGCACAGGCGCGTCGGATGTTGAAGGATCCGAAGGCCCGTGCTCTCGTCGAGAACTTCGCGGGCCAGTGGCTCACGCTCCGCAACCTCAAAACCGCGAACCCCGACCCCGAGCGCTTCCCGGGCTTCGATGACGCGCTCCGGTCCGCCATGCAGACCGAGACCGAGTTGTGCTTCGAGGCGATCCTGCGAGAGGATCGAAGCGTTCTCGAATTCCTCGACGCCGATTACACGTTCCTCAACGAGCGACTGGCGAAGCATTACGGGATCAAGGACGTGAAGGGAGACCAGTTCCGTCGCGTTTCGCTGCCGAAGGATAGCCCCCGTGGCGGCGTCCTGACGCAGGCGAGCGTGCTGACGGTCACCTCGAACCCGACGCGAACCTCGCCCGTCAAGCGGGGCAAGTGGATTCTCGAACAGATCCTGGGCACGCCCCCGCCACCACCGCCGCCCAACGTTCCCGAGCTGAAAGAAGAGGCCGTCCTGACCGGCACGCTCCGAGAGCGGATGGAGCAACACCGGACCAATCCGAGCTGTGCCTCCTGCCACGCGAAGATGGACCCACTCGGCTTCGGCTTCGAGAATTTCGACGCCGTCGGCGCCTGGCGCGACAAGGACGGTAACTTCCCCATCGATCCGTCGGGCAACCTTCCCAGCGGAGAATCCTTCCGTGGTTCCGAGGACCTGAAAGCCCTGCTGAAAGGCCGCTCGGCGCAGTTCACCCACAGCCTGAGCGAGAAGCTGCTCACCTACGCCCTTGGGCGCGGGCTGGAGTACTACGACGCCTGCGCTGTGGACACCATCGCCCAGCGAGTGGCCGAGGACGGGTACCGGTTCTCTCGCCTGGTCGTCGAAATCGTCAAGAGTGAACCGTTCCGTAAACGCAAGCGCGAAGAGAGGGATGTGCGATGATTCGATCCCGGAAGATCTCTCGGCGAATGGTCCTTCGAGGACTCGGCACGGCGATGGCCCTGCCCTGGCTCGAGGCGATGGCGCCCGCCGCTCTCATCGCCCGTCGTGGCGCGCGGAACGAGGTTCCCAAGCGGATGGCGTTCCTTTACGTTCCCAACGGCATCCACATGCAGGCCTGGACCCCGGAAAAGACCGGCGAGGACTTCGAGTTCCCCTCGACCCTTGAAGTTCTCAAACCGTTCAAGAACGACCTGCTCGTGCTCACGGGGCTGACCCAGGACAACGCCCGCGCCAAGGGAGATGGCGGTGGCGACCACGCCCGCGCCCTCGCCTGTTTCCTCACCGGCACGCACCCTCGAAAGACCGACGGCGCCAACATCAAGGCCGGCACCTCGGTCGATCAAATCGCCGCGCAAAAGATCGGCCACCTGACCCGCCTCCCCTCGCTGGAACTTGGCTGCGACCCGAGCGCCCAGGCCGGCAACTGCGACTCGGGCTATAGCTGCGCCTACTCGTCGAACATCTCCTGGAGCTCCGAGTCGACTCCGGTCGCGAAGGAGGTCAACCCGCGCCTCGTCTTCGACCGGCTTTTCGGAAACGGCAACTCCGCCGAGATGGCCCGCAACCGGGGCCGTCGCGACCACTACCGCGAGAGCATCCTCGACTTCGTTTCCGAGGACGCCCGGCGCCTTCGCGATCGCCTCGGCTCCAGCGACGCCCGAAAGCTCGACGAGTACCTGACCAGCGTTCGAGACGTCGAGCGCCGGTTGGCCCGTGCCAGCGAACCGATCGAAGGAGCCCCCGAAGGCTACGAGCGGCCTGGCGGCGTTCCCAAGGATTATCAAGAGCACATCCGTCTGATGGCCGACATGATCGCCCTGGCCTTCCAGGCCGACATCACCCGCGTCGTCACCTTCGTCCTGGCCAACGAGGGCAGCAACCGGAGCTACCGCTGGCTCGAGGTTCCCGAAGGTCACCACGAGCTCTCGCACCATGGCGGCAACGCCGAAAAGCACGAGAAGCTCAAGAAGATCAACACGTTCCACGTCACACAGTTCGCCTACTTGCTCGAACGGCTCAAGGCGATTCCCGAGGGGGAGGGCAACGTCCTCGATAACTCGATGATCGTCTACGGCAGCGGGATCGGCGACGGCAATCGCCACAACCATGACGACCTGCCGATCCTCCTGGCGGGTCGAGGCGCCGGAACCATCAAGCCCGGCCGTCATGAAAAATACGAGCATAACACCCCGCTGAACAATCTCTATCTCTCGTTGCTCGACCGCATGGACGCCTCGGTCGACGTCCTCGGCGATAGCAAGGGACGGCTCGGAAAGCTGGAGGGCTGATCCCCGGGTTCCCGAGCGTTGGCTCCGTTCGAACCTTCGCGGGGCGCGGTCCGTGACGCCGGACGTCGACCGTTCCGGAGTCTCGTGCCGTGCCCCGCGCGCGTTCCGGAATCCGCGCTTCTCTCTACCGGACCATTCGGCCGTGTGCGAAGATCATTCACATACCGAATCCACCCAGGTCTGGTTCCTCTTGAGAGCGCAGCCATGCGATGGAAAGGCCGGCGAGAAAGCGAGAATGTCGAGGATCAGCGTGGGACGCCTCCCGCGCGTCTGATGGTCGGCGGCGGCCTGGGCACCTTGATCCTGATCGTCGTGGCCGTCCTCTTCGGCGCGGATCCCGCGGCGCTGCTGAACCTCCTCCAGCAGAACGCTCCGCCCGCGCCCCAAGGGGCTCCGGCTCCTGGCCAGGCTGGTGCCCCGAATCCCGAGGACGACGAACGGAAGCAGTTCGTTTCGGTCGTGCTGGCCGACACCGAGGACGTCTGGACCGACCTGTTCCGCGCGATGGGCCGCTCCTACAAGGAACCCAAGCTGGTTCTGTTCTCCAATCAGGTTTCGTCCGCCTGCGGCCTGGCCGACGCCGCGGTTGGGCCGTTCTACTGCCCCGGCGACGAAAAGGTTTACCTCGACCTCGCCTTCTTCGATGAGTTGAAGCAACGTTTCAAGGCCCCCGGCGACTTCGCCCAGGCCTACGTCATCGCCCATGAAATCGGCCACCACGTGCAGAACCAGCTCGGCATCAGCGAGAACGTCAGCGCCCAGCGTCGGCGCCTGAGCCCCGAGCAATACAACCGGCTCTCCGTCCGCCTCGAGCTCCAGGCCGATTTTCTCGCGGGCGTCTGGGCCCACCACGCGCAAGCGTCCAGGCAGATCCTCGAATCGGGCGACGTCGAGGAAGCGCTTGCCGCGGCCAACGCCATCGGCGACGATCGCCTCCAGCGCCAGGCCCAGGGCTACGTCGTGCCCGATTCCTTCACGCATGGAACCTCCGCGCAGCGGGTCCGCTGGTTCCGTCGCGGCCTGCAAACCGGCGAGCTCTCGCAAGGCGACACGTTCAATACCGACGACGACGAACTCTGATCGCGGTGCCGTGCGACAGGGAGCGGTCTGATTCGCGACGCTCTGAGGCGTGGTTTCGTGGGTTGCCCCAGTCGGCCTCGGCCCTGTTCCTCGTGTCATGCCATCCCGTAGGATCGGTCGGATCGCATTCAGCATCCCGCTGGAGAGGCCAACGCGTGAGCATCGAGACGGCACGCCGCTTCTTCCTCGGGTGCTCGGTCCTTAAGACGGGGAGCTCCTGGTCTGGCTCGGGGTTGGCACCCTCGGGCGGGACTGGCTGAGCCGCCTCTGGAGCCGGTGGTTCCGGCTCTCGCTCGAACGGGTCGACATCTTCCATTTCGCCGGCATGACCCTCGACAAGGTCGGCATCCTGCTCTTCAACATCGTCTCGTGTAACGCGCTGGATCTCGTCCGATGACGAGCATCCTTCGAGATCGGGAAGAATGCCCCCAAAAGCCGTCCGCGAACTTCCCTCGAAAAGACTCCGACCGAGGCGCGGGGCGAGTCGGATCGACCGCGCCGCCAACCGCGACCCGCGGCGCGGTCCACAACCCGAAACCCCAACGGAGCAGGCCGATGAATCCGACGCGAAGGCAGTTCCTCCAAGCGGCCGGTACCCTCGCGGCGACCTGGGGAGGCCATCAAGCGGCTGTCGGCGAAGGCTCGGAGGAAGAGCCAGCGCCCTTCGTGCTCAAGGGTCAAACCAAGCCCGAGCCACGGGTCGTGCTGCCGACTGACGCCCTGGCTCCGCCGACCGGCCCGAAAAAGCGAATCGCGGCGATCACAACCGCGTACTTTAAATATTCTCATGCCGATGACATTATTACCAAGTTCATCGAAGGCTATGCCATCGCCGAGCGCGTGCACCAGCCGCATTGCGAGGTCGTGAGCCTTCGGATCGAGCAGTTCCCCGAGACCGACATCGGCCGGGGAATGGCGGCTCGCTACGGCCTCCGGCTGGCGAGTTCCGTGCGGGATGCCCTGACGCTCGGCGGCGATCGGTTGGCCGTGGACGGGGTCCTCATCGTCGGCGAGCACGGCGATTATCCGCACAACGGCAAGGGCCAGCACCTCTACCCAAGGCGACGGCTCTTCGAGGAGGTCGTCACGGCTTTCGACCAGTCTGGTCGAAGTGTGCCGGTCTACAACGACAAGCATTTCTCCTATGACTGGCTCTCGGCGAAGTGGATGTACGACCAGTCGCGCCGGCTTGGCTTTCCCCTGATGGCCGGCTCGAGTGTCCCGGTCGCGTGGCGGCATCCGGCGCTGGTGTTTCGACCGGGGATCACGCTCCGAGACGCCCTGTCGGTCGGGTTCAGCGACCTTGAGGCGTATGGGTTTCACGCGCTCGAGCTGCTCCAGGCCTTTGTCGAGAAGCGCCACGGCGGCGAGACCGGCGTGGCGGCCGTACAATGCCTGGAAGGCGACTCGACGTGGGACGCGGCCGCGGCGGGCCGTTGGCGCACCGAGCTGTTGCGTGCGGCCCTGCGCACGGTGCCCGACGCCAGGGTTCCGGGCCCGAGCGTCGCGGACCTCCGCCGGATCGATCCCCATGCCGCAGTCTTCCTGGTCCAATACCGTGATGGCTTCCGCGCCGCGGCGTACCTTGCGCGCGGCCTGGTCAATGAGTTCGCCTTCGCCGCCGACGTCGCGGGGCGCCCCGACCCGGTCGGTTGTTGGTGCGAGCTGAACAAGCCCCAGCGGGACCACTTCAGCTTCCTCTGCAACCACATCGAGGTCATGTTCCGCACCGGGCGGCCGAGCTACCCGGTCGAGCGAACCTATCTGGTGACCGGCATGCTGGCCGCCCTGTTGGATTCGCGCGCCCAGGGTGGCCGGCGCATCGAGACGCCGCACCTTCGCGACATCGGATACACGCCGGCTCCGGAATGGACCGAGGGTTGATCGAAGATGGATGAAGCCGATCGGCCCGTTGAGCCTCACTTCGATCGCGCGCTCGGTGCCTGGGTCCTGACGCGTTATGCCGACGTCTCCGCCGCGCTACGAGACCCGCGGTTGTCGGTCTCGGGCCCAGGCGACGACGGGGACGCGGCCCACGTCACGGTGCGTGACGCGGTGGCCCTTCGGTTCACACCGGCACGCCTGGCCGACTGGCGCGCCGAGTTCGGAACGACCGCCCTCGCCCTGGTCGAGGCTCTGCCCGAGGACCTGCCCTTGGACCTCGTGCGGGCGTTCGCCCGGCCCTGGTCGGTCTCGCTCGCGGTCCAGGTGACCGGCGCCGCACCCGAGGACACCGAACGTCTCGACCGGCTCGCTCGCGACGTGTTCCTCGCGGCCGCTTCCGCGACGGATTCGGCAGTTCCGCCACCGGCGCAAGCCGCCGTCGCGGAACTGGCGCGCCACTTCCCCGATACCGGCGCGACCGCCAAGGTCCAGACGTTCATCGCGCTCTCGCAAACGCTGCCAGGGCTCCTCGCCGGCGGCTGGCTCGAGCTCGTCCGGCGTCCGGATCAAGCCGACGGCTTGCGGTCAAGGCCCGAACTCATGCCCGGCGCGGTCGAGGAGCTACTGCGCCACGCCGGCCCCTCGCGAGCGGTCTTCCGGCGCGCGCGGAGCGAGACGTCGATCGGTGGCGTGCCGATCGCTCCAGGTGATCGGGTCATCCTCAGGCTCTCAGCGGCCGCGGGCACCATGGTGTCGCTCTCCACCGCGGCGGCGAACCACGACCCGGCGCGGTTTCCGAATCCGGACCGGCTCGACGTCCGACGTGATGCCGCGGGACACCTGGCGTTCGGCGCCGGGGCCTGCTCCTGCCCCGGAGCGCCGTTGATCCGCGTTGCGGTCGCGGTCGCGACGGAGGCCCTGCTCCGCGTCACGAGCGCGGTCGAACCGGTGGGCGAGGCGGCATGGATTGGCGGCTTCGCGATCCGGGCACCAGCCTCGCTTCCGGTTGTGCTCCGACGCCAGCGGCCCGAACGCCCCAACTCGACGGCGTAAGTGGCGCCGTCAAGCCCTCGGCGATGAGGCCATTATGCGCGGAGCTGGAAATCCAGCTCCGCGCTCATCCGGCGTCTCGTGTCCCGGTCGGGCATCGGGTTCGACGGCCTTGATGGCGCCTCGTCGTAGGTCCGACCTTCGAGCGCCTTTCCCTTGCGCGCTCCGCCCCACTGCTTGAAGAAGAGCGGCACACCGGCCTCACGGCACTGGTCGCGAATCGAAAGCACCCATTCCGGCCGCATCGGCCGCGATCCAGGACCACTCTCGCCGCCGACGATCACCCAGCCGATCCCCGAAAGATCAATCGGCCCCAGATCCTCCAGCAACGGCTCGACCGACAGCATCCGCAAACCGGCCGGGGTCCCCCGTAGGTGCTCGAGCCTCGGCAAGCCGTGCCTGCGATCCTCGACGCTCACTCCCCACCAGATGTGCGGCGCGTTCGTCGCGAAGGCAAGCCGTGTTCGAAGCAGGTCGCGCATCCGCTCCGATCGCTTGGTCAACACCTGATACGTATGCCAATTCGCGCGCGCCATCACGCGAACCACCACCTCGATGTACGAGTCCGGCACGTCCTTGTGAAACAGGTCACTCATCGAGTTGACGAAGACCATGCTCGGCCTCGGCCAGCGGAACGGATCGGCCAGCCGCTCGGGCACCAGCCGGAGGTCAAACCCCTGCTCGTACGGGTGCCCCACGACGCCTCGAAACCGCTCGGCGAATCGTTCCGCGTAGCAATGCGCACAACCCGGGCTGATCTTGGTACAGCCTCGAAGCGGGTTCCAGGTGGCGTCGGTCCATTCGATGCGGGTCTTCGCGCTCATGGACGTTCAATCATCCTTGCGCCAGCCGGTCGCATCGATTCGCTTCAGCTCGGCGTCCAGATCGTCCCCTTCGTAGAACGAGAGCCACCCCTTGAGCCGTCGCGTTGCGCCGGGCGGGCAGTCGGGAAATTTCGGATCGGCGTGGAGGCAAGGGACGGGGGCATTGCCCCAGGCGCGCTGGATCGGTTCCCAGCCGGTGATGATCCATCGTTTCCCGTCCTCCGATCGGCAGGCCACATACGGCGGCTGGAACACCTTGTTGTCGTTGGTCTGGGCCGTGAACCCGTTTGCCCCCTTGAGCATCACGCAGTTCTGCACGCGAAGATCACTCAAGGTTTGATCGGTGCCGTTTGTCAGCCACAACGCCATCCGAACCGCGTCTTTACCGGGCCGAACCGTCGCGCCGAACGCGATGCCATTCGGCAAGGTCCTCTGGTTTTCGAGCGATCCATCGGGATGCACGGTCCACTCGACCGGCTCCAACGTCAACCCTTGCTTGGTCCAGACCGTTGGGACGTGGGTATGGGCCAGGTAGGTCAGGCCCAGATTTGACCAGATCGCCTCGGGCAGGTCGACCACGACGTAGCTCGAATCCTCCCAGGGTGTGAACACGCTGATCTTCGTGTCGCGCTGCGGATGCACCGCGCCGTCGAGAAAACCGATCCTCGGATGCCGCCCGCCCGGATACGGGACCACCCGCAACGGGCCCCCCCCTGGCCGCGCTGGCTTGGTCTCGGGCCGGATGTCGAACCGTTTGAGCGCCGCTTCGATCTCCTCCTCACCGAGCCCCGTCGCGGCTTTGATTTCTTGGAGCGAGAAGTGATGATCCCAGACCATGTTCTCCAGCCATCGCCGCAGCTCGGCGTCGTTCCGAGGCCGACGGCCCTCGTCGTTCGCCCCCGAGGCCGTCGAGGCCAGCACCCCGACGAGTCCCAGCGCGAGCAAACCGAGTCCGGATCGAAATCGCGACCATGGAGAGGATGTCATAATAGAGATTCTCAAGGATTCCGAGGAGATCACTTGTTGCTTCAACGTGTCAATCGCCCATGATGGGTCCTGCGAGCGCGAAGGCACCCACCATCAAGACAGGATGTCGCGGACCGCGATCCGGCCGATCTCGACGCCATCGAGAACGACCGGGACGTGCTCGTCGAATCCAACGACTCGAGAGGCGGGGTAGGTCGTTTCCCCGGGGGCGCCGGTCGGACTCGAATAGATCTCGAACCGTCGATCCGGCAGGTTGACGATCCAGTAAACCGGAATACCCGCGCGACCGTACGTGCGGGCCTTGGCCGCTCGATCTCGATCGAGCGACGTGTCGGCGACCTCGATCACCAGAGCGGCATCCCGGGCTTGGGGTAGCTTCACGATCTTCGATGGCCGCTCTCCTCGCATCACGACCAGGTCGGGCTCGGGTAGCCCGTCCGTCGTCTCCAGCGGATCCTCCTTGTTGAGGTGCCAGCCAGGCGGAAGCAACGAGGTCAAGGCCGCGATCAGCTTGTAAACGGCGTCGAGATGCTCCGGGCCCTTGGTCATTTTCGGAACGATCCACCCCTCCAGAAGCTCGACCTGGTCCTCCTCATCGAGGATGCCGGCGCGAACCATCTGGAGATACTGGTCGACGCTCAGACGGCAAACCGGAGTATCGGGGATCGCGGGCGGCTCGACCGTCGTCGAATGCGTGCCGACAGCCATCGGGGCCCTCCTCGCGGTCGTCCTCACCCGAACAGCGAACTCAGCGCCTCCGCCCGGACCAGCGGCAAGGGGCGGTCCTGAAGGTCGCGGACCTCGGTGCTGGGGTCCACGCCGAGAGCGTCGTAAATGGTGGCGGCGATCTGTTCGGGCGTGATCGGGTCGGACACTGGATAAGCGCCGTCCTTGTCGGAGCCGCCGACGATTGCGCCTCGACGAATGCTGGCTCCGGCGAGGAACAGCGAGTAGCACTGCGGCCAGTGGTCGCGACCGCCGTTGGTCTGGATCTTGGGCTTGCGGCCGAACTCGCCCATGATGACGACCAATGTTTCATCGAGGAGTCCGCGCGCGTCCATATCTTCGAGTAGCGTCGAGACGGCCGGGTCGAACTTGGGCAAGAGCAGCTCGCGCATCCGGGGGAAGTTCTTGTCGTGCGTGTCCCAGCCGTAGGCTCCATTCAGGCCGTTGCCCATGTTCACCTGAACAAATCGCACACCCGCCTCGATCAACCGGCGGCCCAGCAGGCAGCTCTGGCCGAAGGTGTTCCGCCCGTAACGGTCTCGCAAGGCGTCCGGCTCGCTCTGGATCTCGAACGCGGCGCGGGTGCGAGCTGAGGTCAGAATCGAGAAGGCCCGATCGACGTAGGCATTGCGCTTTGAGACCGAGGCGACGTGATCGAGCCCTTGAATCTGCGCGTCCACGACGTCGAGCAGTCGCTTGCGTCCCGTCATGCGTGCGTCGTCGAGGCCGTGCGGCAGCGTCAGGCCCTCGACACGGAAATCCTTCTTGTTCGGGTCGCCGTTAAGGAACCAGGGGTCGAACGTTCCGCCCAGCAGCCCCGCCGTCTGGCCGGGCACGAACCGCCCCTGGCCGTCGATCATCGTGTAGGGGAGCGTCACCGCCGAGGGGACCGGCCCGTCCGCCGGGCGGAACCGTGCCACGGCCGACCCGAGGTTGGGATGGTCTCCCAGCGTCGCGTCGGGTCCTCGAACGCCCGGTATGCCCGGGTCGAGCGTCCGCGTTCCCGTCAGCACGAACCCGACCGCCCCGCCATGCACATTGCGGTCGTGCGTCATCGAGCGCACCACCGTCAGGCGATCGGCCACCCTGGCCATTCTCGGCATGTACTCGCAGAAGTCGAGCCCCGGCACGTTCGTCGGGATCGGCTGGAACTCGCCGCGGATCTCCGCCGGAGCCTCCGGCTTCATGTCGCACATGTCGAGGTGGCTGAACCCGCCGAAGCAGTAGACCAGCAGGCACGACTTCGCCCGAGGCCGCCGCGTGGATCCCACCACCTCGTCCGCCCGCAGCAACCCCGGAAGCGACATCCCGAGCGCCGAGAGTCCGCCCGCCTGGAGAAACCCTCGACGGCTCAGATTTGGAAGAATTCGGGCGAACGCGTCGCAGCCGTTGGGCGTCGGCATCATCGGGCCCTCAAAGCAAGGTCGATGCGGATCGAAACGGCGGGCGGGGCGGGAATCGTCGTGACACCTCAAAATATCGGACATCCCGTGAACCTGCAAGAACATGCGGCGAAGGATCGCCACAATTCGCCGGGGCTTGTCGATGGGGTGAATCGTGGCTCTCGAGGTCCCTTGGCCTGATCCCCCTTCCTCTTCCATGGTGAACTTTCGTATCATTCGCGGAGTCGTGGGAGCCGCCGGTCGTGTTCGGTCCAGGCGCGTTCGACCGGCCCGGACTCGGACTCGCGACTCGTGATTCGAGGGATTCACGATGGCCGAGCAAGGCGCCGCCTCGCGTGAACTGCTCCTGGGTCTCTACGCTTTGGAGACCGGCGCGATCGATCCGAATCACCTGGTCTCGGCGGTCCGGGTCTGGGCTCGCAGCCCGGAAAAGTCCCTCTCCGAGATCCTCGCGGACCATCGGTTGCTGGACCCCGGCACACTCTCGCGGCTGGAAAATCGGGTCCTCGACGAGCTCGAATCGTCCGGGGGCGACCCCGAATCCGCCAGCAGGTCCACGCCTCCCAAGGGTGATCCATCGGACCCTCCGGGCGAGGACGAGCCGCCTCTCACCATCGCTTATCCGGGGCTGCCCCTCGGCTTGGAAACTCGTGCCGATCCGCGTCCCTCGGGCGTTGACGGTGATGGACGCACCGCGCCGCGAAGGTTCCTGGTGCTTCGATCGCAGGCCAAAGGCGGGCTCGGCGAGGTCTTCCTGGCCTTCGACACCGAGCTGAACCGC
>CAZRGV010000056.1:25015-34344 GCA_964599655.1 uncultured Isosphaeraceae bacterium
TCACGACCCGGCCTCCCAGGCCCGTTTCCTGCTCAAGGCCGAGATCACCGGCCGGCTCGAACATCCCGGAATCGTGCCGGTCTACAGCCTGAACCGTCATCCCGACGGACGGCCGTACTATGCCATGCGACTCATCGAGGGAGGGACGCTCCGTGAGGCCATCGACCGGTTTCACCGCTCGGACGGCGCGGCCCAGGCCCGTGCGCTGGCCTTCCGACGGCTCCTGAGAAGCGTCATCGACGCCTGCAACGCGGTCGCCTACGCCCATAGCCGGGGGGTCGTCCATCGCGACCTCAAGCCCGAGAATATCATGCTGGGCCGGTTCGGGGAAACCCTGGTCGTGGACTGGGGAATGGCGAAGCGGATCGGCGGCACTGGGGAAGACGGAGGCGAGGTATCTTTGTCGGAAGTGCTTCCGACGGATGCCTCGATGACCCAGCCCGGATCGGTGCTCGGGACACCGCGCTACATGAGTCCCGAGCAAGCCTCGGGCGATCTGAACCGGGTCGGGCCCGCCAGCGACGTCTACAGCCTCGGGGCGATTCTCTACTGCGTGCTGGCCGGCCGCGACGCCTTCCCGGACGGCGACTTGTTGAACGTCCTCGACCGGGTACGACGCGGCATCTTCCCGTCCCCTCGTCGTTTGCAACGCTCCGTCGATCCGGTGATCGAGGCGATCTGCCTGAAGGCGATGGCCCTCGACCCGCGAGACCGCTATCCCACCGCCCTCGACCTGGCCAACGAGCTCGAAGCCTGGCTGGCGGACGTTCGCGACCGCGACGAGCAGGACCGCGCCGTGAATCAGTTGAAGAGTTCGATCGCCCGGTTGTGTCTGGAACGGGCCCATCACAGTTTCGGCCAGGGCGTCCACAACGAGGGGATGCTCTGGCTGGCGCGCGCCCTCGAAGAAGCCCCTGCCGACCCCCCGGAACTGCCTCGCGCCCTCCGCACAAGCCTCTTCGCCTGGCACGCCGGGGCGAAGCTGCTGGAGCGGCGTTTTCGTCACGTCGGAGAGGTCCACGCGTTCGCCTTCGCTCCCGAGGGGCGACGACTCGCGACCGCCGGCGGCGACGGAACGGCCCGCCTCTGGGACGTGGCCACCGGCTCGGCCCTCAGCCCCCCCTTGAGGCACGAAGGCCCCGTCCGAACCCTGGCCTTCCGCCCCGATGGATCGATCGTCGCGACCGCCGGCGACGACGGGATCCTCCGGCAATGGGACACCCTGACCGGCACGCTGCTCGTGGAGTCCGTTCCCTGCGGCGCCCCGGTGCACGCGCTTTGTTTCAGCCCGGACGGGTCGAGAATCGCGACAACGAACGGAACCGACGCGCCTTTCCTCTGGGACGCCGAGACGGGTCTCCCTGCGCGGGATTCGGACGGCCCCAAAACCCAGGCATTGGCCGTCGCGTTCTCCCCCGACGGCTCGCTCCTGGCAGTCGCGGACCCCGACGGCGCCGTCTGGCTCGTCGAGACCGCGACCGGAAGGCCGCTCGCGGAATCCCTCGCTCACGAGTCCGCGGTTCCGCTCCTGGCGTTCGACCCCACGGGTCAGCGATTGCTGACCGGCAGCCAGGACGGATGCGTGAGGCTCTGGGACCTCGCCCGAAGGGTCGCGGACGTCAGCCTCAACGGCCTCGGGGCCATCCGCTGCCTCGCGTTTCGGCCCGACGGCGAGGCATTCGCCACGGCCGGCGGCGGCGAGGTTGCTCGTCTCTGGGAATCCGCCACCGGCCGTCCCATCGGCCAGCGCCTTGATCATCACTCGCCGGTCAAAGCCCTGGCGTTCCGGCCCGACGGCTCGATGCTCGCGACCGGAGGTCAGGACGGATTTGTTCTTCATGATACGGCGACCACCGGCCTGCCGATCGGCCCGCCCCTCGCGCACGGCGGCGCGGTCCGCGACGTCGCCTTCAGCCCCGACGGCGGCCGGCTGGCCAGCAGCGGTCCCGATCCCCTGGTCCGTTGCTGGACCGTCCCGAACCCTGTAGAAGCCAGCGTGGAACGGATTTCCTGCTGGGTCCGAATCCTGACGAACCTGGAGTTCGACGAGAGCGACACGATCCGACGCGTCGACGGCCTGACAAGCTGGGACCTCCGGCGCCGCCTCGATGAACTGGGAGGTCCGCCGATCCGCTAGCTGTCTCGCCCGAATAGCCGATAATTATGATCGAACGTTTGTATTTTTGTGGGACTGGGGTCTCGCTTCGAGATCAAGCTGAACCACGATGGCCACGCGACCGTGGTTTCGTCCACAGAGTCGATCCACCCGCCGCGCGCCTTCTGACGAGGATCGGTGTGTGCCACAACCGAACGAACTCGGGCCGCGCGCCAACGAACTCACGGTGTCAACGGCCGTCACGATTGAGCGGACGACGCTCCCGAAACGAACCGAAATCCCACTGAGGCGGACTCGACTCAAGTTGCTGATTAGAAAAAACTTACGTCGCTACCGTCCGTGGCCTTGCCGGTTCTTACTTCGTCGCGTCTTTCTTCTCCGAGGCCGGCTTTTCCGCCTTCTCGGGGAGGACCGTGAGCCACACGGTATCGAGGGTCGCCTCGAACCCGGCGACGGCCACCTTCGCGGCGCGGGTTCGTGGCGTGGGTTCCTCCGACCGTCCGACAATCCGGATCGCGCCCGACCAGGGTTCTCGGGTGCCTTTCAGTTTCACGCTGACCTCCCGGGCGGTCTTTCCCTTCGGGTCCGACGTGACGGGCTCGGCCGTGACACCGTTGGGAAGTCCCTCCACCCGAACGGCCAGTGGGCCGTCGAAACCCTGCTGGCGGTCGATCTTGACCGTTAGCGCGGTCTCCTTGCCCGAGGTCAGCGCGACCTGGTCGGCCGACGCGTTGAGGGCGAAATCCGGCTCCGGCCGCTCGACCTTCAGGCGATAGACGAAACGCTCGCCGCCCCGACCGTGGAGGTCGTGGACACTCAGGCGGAAGTCCCCGTCGCCGGGTGCGGTGAACGAGAGCTCGGGATCTCGCCCGCCGCCTCGCCGAAGGTCATCCACCTCGGTGAGCGTCTTGCCCGACGCGTCGAGAACTCGGAGGACCGGGTCGAGCGGCTGGCCGAGACTTCGCGATTCGACCCGAACCAACAGCTTGTCTCCCTTCTTCGCCGCGAAGGCGAAGACATCACGGTCGCCGGCCGGCTCGATCCGGCCCGAGACCGTGACCGGCACCGTGATCGGCTGAGGATGCTCAAGGTCCGTCGCCCCTTGCTCGACGATCGCGGGGTGTCCCTCGCGGAGCAACTCCACGGTGTTTGCCAACAACGGATGCCCGACCCGAATCAAACCGGACGACGAGGCCGCAGTTTCGGCGCCCGGCTCACACTCACAATCGCAGTCGCAAGACTCCTCGACCGCCAGCTTCCGGGCCTCCTCGGGAATGTTCCAACCGCGGCCCTCGACCTCGACCGGCGTGCCGACCGTGACCGCGAGCGGATACACGTGGTCGAGGAAGCCACCGGTCGTGAGGGTGAGCCGGTAGATATAGTCATCACCTCCCGAGAAGCCGATCCGGCTGTCCGGCGTCGCGGGGAAAGCGAAGGTTCGGACGACGTAAGTCCCGTCTTCCGAGGCGGTAAAGACGATTCTTGGGTCCATTCCGATCTCGTCGTCGTTCTGGGCCAGCACGATCCCTCGGGGCGAAGCCACCTGGAGCACTCCGTCCATCGGCGAGCCGAGCGGGCCGTTCGCCTCGAAGGCGGCGACGAGGGTTTGATCCTTCTTCAGGGTGACGGCGAAGCCGTCGACGTCGTCTCGACGGGCCAGCCGGCCGTTGACCGTGACCGCGCACGACTCGATGGCCTGGGCCTTGTCCGGTTGGTCGTTGGGCTCGGTCTCGACGACCTCGGCGAGCCGTCCGACCAGGAACGGCCGGGGCGTGGTCGCCCCGTCCTCGTCGTACAGGCGCACCCAGCGCGGGCCGGGCGGGGCGTCGCTGGCGACCGTGATCTGAAGCTCCCCCTTCTTCTCGCCGGCCTTGATGGTGACGCCCGGCCCATCGACCCAGGCCTTGATGGGCCAGTGGTCGAACGACCCGGTCGCCGTGACGACGACGCTCTGACCCTGGCCAGCCCCCGCCGGGAAGAGCGTCTTGAGGGTCGGCGGCTTGGCCTCGACGTCCAAGGGCGAGAGCCAGGAAACCAGCAACACGGTGAGGAGCGGGAGGGAACGTCGCATGGTGGTTCTCGAAGGCGGGACAGGTCGAACGGCGAACCGTCGACGGAGGTCAGGCCGGTCGGGATTCTGGAGCCTGAAACCTCCGTCTCGGGTGCTGGCTGCGGCCTCGTGTCGTGCCGGCACCGGCTCCGCTCAGCCGAGCAGCTCGGTGATCGGGGTTGGGTCGCTGACCAGGTGGGCGGGACGTCCGTTGGGGGCGTAGAAGATTTTGCCTGGATCGATGCCGAGCTTGGTGTAGATGGTGGCGGCGAAGTTCTCGGGCGAGAGGATCCGCTCGACGGCGGCATAGCCCCGGCTGTCGGTCGCGCCGACGATCTGGCCGCCAGGCGTGCCGCAGCCGGCGAACATCACCGACATGGCATTGGACCAGTGGTCGCGGCCGCCCCGGCTGTTGATCTTCGGGGTCCGGCCAAACTCGCCGAGGGCCACCACAAGGGTCGTTTCAAGCAAGCCGCGCTGGTCGAGGTCCTCGATCAACGAGGCGATGGCGTTCTCGAACGGCGGCAGCTTTTTATCGAGATCCTTGAAGATGGTGTTATGATGATCCCAGCCCCCTTCGTAGAGCGTGACGAACGGCACGCCGGCCTCGACCAGGCGGCGAGCCAGCAGGCAGCGCTGACCGAACGAGTTGCGGCCGTAGGTCTCGCGGACCTTGCCCGGCTCGCTGTGGATGTCGAAGGCGCGCTGGGCTTCCTTGGAGGAGATGAGGTTGTAACCCTGCTGGTAGTACTCGTCGAGGGCATTGACCGGATCGCCGGCCGCCTCGTCGGCGATGCGTCGGAAGCGATCGACGCGGGCTCGAAGGTCGCGGCGGTCGTCGAAGCGGTCGAGGCCCAGGTCTTTTGGCGGCGCGACGTCACGAACGCGGAAGCTATCGCGGTTGGGGTCGTCGGGCACGACAAACGGCGCGTACTTGGCGCCGAGGAAGTTCGGGCCGCCGGACCGCGACATCCTGGGAATCGAGAAGTACGCGGGCAAGCCGTCCTTGGCCCCTCGTTCGTGGGCCGTCACCGAACCGAGGCTGGGGTGGAAGCTGACGAAGGCGCCGCAGGCCACGGGAATCCGGGTCGGGGCCCCCGTCATCATGTAGTGGTTGCCCGCGCCATGGTTCCCCTGGTTGTGGCGGATTGACCGGACGATGGCCAGTTTGTCGGAGATACTGGCCAGCCGGGTCATGTGCTTGGAGAAGAAGACCCCCGGGATCTTGGTGGCGATCGGGTTGTACTCGCCCCGGATTTCGGAGGGGGCGTCGGGCTTGGGGTCAAACGTCTCGTAGTGGCTGGGCCCGCCGTCCATCCAGATCAGGATGCAGCTTGTGGGCCGGCGGGCCGAGGCGCCCTCCATCGCCGCCTGTCCGCGAAGGCGAAGGGCATCGACCAGGCCACCGCCGATCAGGGCGCCCAGGCCGAGCCTCAGGCAGTCGCGACGACTGACCGATTCACAATTGGTATGAAGGCTCATCGATTTCACCCGCCTTTCGGCGGGCCCCGCGTTCGGTTCGATGGAGGGGGATCAGTCCTTGAAGACGAACTCGGCCGAGTTGAAGAGTGCCCACAACAGGTCTTCGGTCGCCCGGCGACGGCTCACGCCTTCCTCCTGGAAGACGCTCTCGCCGATCTGGCGTTCCTCGTCGGTCGGCATCCGGCAGTAGGTCCGGAGGTAGAGCTCCTCGACGATCTCGCGAGGCGACTTCTCCGACTCGGCCAGCTTCGCCGCCAGACCCTTGTCGCTGGTGACCTTGGCGTGCAAGGCCGGGGCGTTCATCAGGTGAAGCGCCTGGACGACCGAGGTGTCGCTGGTCCGCTCGCAAGGCGGGTCCTGGTTCGGGTCGGGCCGGCCGAACGTATCGAGGAAGAGCGAGTCGTTCCGCACGGTCCAGAGGGCCGCGGCGCTGGTTCCCGGCGGTGCCGCCTCGAACGACTCGGGCACGCCGGTGATGTCGCAGATCGCGTCGAGCAGGACCTCGGCCCGAAGCCGCTGGCGATAGTGCCGCGAGTGGTTCCTCGTATCGGCCAGGTTCCGGTCGTTCGGTTCGGTGCTCAGACCATAAACATACGAGGTCATGATCGTGCGGATCAGGTGTTTCAGGTCGTAGCCGTGGCGACGGAAGTCGTCGGCGAGGGCCTCCAGCAGCGGCCCGTTGGTGGGCGGGTTGGTGGCCCGCAGGTCGTCGACCGGCTCGACCAGGCCACGAACCATCAGCTCGGTCCAGACCCGGTTGACGATCACCTGCGCGAAGTATGGGTTGGTCGACGAGGTCATCCAGTCGGCCAGCACCTGTCGCGGATCGACCTCGGGATCGGTCGCCTTGGCCGCCTCGCCGAAGAGGGGCTTGGGCTCCATGTTTTCGTGGGTCAGCGGGTGCTTCACCGAGCCGCTTTTGGCGGTGAACATGATTTCCTCGCTTCCCGAGATCGGGGGCGAGAGTCCGGTCCCCTTGCGGCCGATGCGGGCGAAGTAGGAGGCGAAGCCGTAGAAGTTGTCCTGGCCCCAGACCTCGAACGGGTGATGGTGGCACCGGGCGCATTCGAGCCGGATGCCGAGGAACAGTTGGCTGATCATCGTCGCCGCTTCCTCGGGCTCGCGACGATCGCGGAAGATGACGGACGCCCCGTCGCGGAAGGTGCTGCCTTGCGCCGTGACGATCTCGCGGACGAACTGGTCGTACGGCATGTTCCGGCGGAACGCGTCGCGAATCCAGGCGTCGAGGTTGAAGACCGCCTTGATGCCGACGCGGTAGGGGTTCGGCCGCAGCAGGTCGGCCCATTTGTTCGCCCAATGATCGGCGTATTCGGGCCGTTGGAGAAGCTCGTCGACCAGCGCGGCCCGCTTGTTCGAGGACGCATTGTCCAGGAAGGCCCGCGTTTCGTCCGGAGTGGGCAGGCGGCCGATCACGTCGAGGTAGGCCCTTCGGAGGAAGGTCGCGTCACTGGCTTGGGCCGACGGCGTGATTCCCAGCTTCTGGAGCTTGTCCCAGACGAGCCCATCAATGAAGTTCGATCGAGGCAGGTCCGCGTAGACCTCGGCCGGGACGGTGCCGGAGAGCGGGATCGTAACCTCGCAGGTGGCGAAGTAGCCTCGGAAACGAGCGGTGATCGCCGCCTCGCCCGGAATCGGTCCCGCCTGGATCAGGCCGTTCTCATCGACGGCCACGACGGCCGACTCGTTGGACTGGAACGCCGCCAGGTGGGTCACGTCCTCGGTCGAACCATCGGAGAATCGGGCCGTAACGACGACCTGCTGCTCCTCGTTGTTGGTCATGCTGCGAGCGGGCGGCTCGATCGTGATCGCTTCAAGAGTCGGGGCGTCGGCCGGGTCGCGGGCCAACCCCTGCTCGATCCAGCGTCGGAGGATCTCGTAGTGAGGTCCATCTTTCTCCATCCGCCGGCCGCCGCCGTGCGGCACCTGCGCCGAGCCTTTCTGGAGCAACAGGCTTCGCTCGGGAGCCGCCGGGAAGACGCGACGGCCGCGAGCCTCGCGGGTCAGGGCTTCCATGTCGAAGTTCGGGTCGAACGCCAGCAGCGAAAGCTGGAAGCCGTTTTGCCCGCGCTGCTTGCCGTGACAGGCCCCCGCGTTGCAGCCAAGACGGGTGAGGACCGGCTGGACGTCGTGTTCGAGCGTGACGCGGTTCGCGGTGTCCATCCCCTCGACCCGGATCGTCGCCCTGGCCTGCTGGTCGGCGACGGTCGCGACGACGAGACCCGTTCCATTGGCCTTCGGACGGACGATCCCGGAGGCGTCCACTTCGAGGATCTCGGGCGTCTCGGTCCGGAACTCGGCCTTGCGGGTCAGGTCGAACCGCTGGCCGTCGGCCATGGCCGTCACGATGAGCCGCTGACGGGCCAGATCGCCGCGAAGCACGGCCTGACCTGGCGTCAGAAGGATCTCATTGGGGGGGCTGGCTCCCGCGTTGGCCGCGGTCGCGAGGGCCAGCACAAGGGGCAGGAACCGGTAAAGCCGCAAGGGCTGCCTCGGCGGCATGAGACGCACTCCGTGAGGGCGGGACGTCGGGGCAGGATTCACCATCGAACAATCTTAACGGATCGTCGCCGGAGTTCCAACAGGTCTCAAACAGTTTTTCGGCGCGATGGTAACGACCTTCTGGCGTGGATGGCTCCGTTCTGGTAACGGACGAGGGAACCGTGGATTTCGTCCGTCTTCGAGTGGAATCTCTCCAAACCGACAGGGAACCCCCATGCGACGAGTTCCGTTGATGTTTCCGGCCGTGACGGTCGTACTTCTCGGACTGCTGGCCTTCCGGTCCCCCGGCGGCCCCACCGCCTCGGGGCCAGACACCCCGCGACTGCCAGGTGCCCGTCCGACGATCGACGCCAGCCAGTTTCCCAGCCTGCAAGCCGCCTTCGATGCCCTACCCAAGGACGGCGGTCAGGTCCGGCTCCCCGCCGGGACGTTTGAGATCGACCGGCCGCTCGTCCTGAGCCGGGAAGACGTGTCGATCGTGGGGGCGGGCACCGCGACGCACATCAAGAACACGAACACCGACGGCCAGCCCGCGCTCGTGATCCAGCCCTCGGATCTCGCCAAGAACCCGCGATCCCGGATCTGGCGAATCAAGCTGGCCGATTTCCGGATCACGGGCAACCCCTAGAGCGGCCACGGCATCGAGGCCAACGGGGTCGACGAGTTCTTCGTCGACGGCCTGACCGTCAGCGAGCACGGGGGCGACGGCATCCACATGAAGGATTGCTACGAGGATCCCCGCATTTGTGATTCTCTGATCACTTACAACAAGCAGACTGGCCTTCATTTGATCGCCTGCCACGACATCGTGGTGTCGGGCAACCAGTTCGAGGAGAACAACGACGCGCTCCGTTGTATCGATAGCTACAACCTTTGCATGACGGGCAACTGCGTCGACGACCACCTGCGCGATGGCGTGGTGATCGAGAACACGTATGGCTCGGTCGTCTCGGGAAACATGATCGAGGAGTGCGCGGGAACGGCCATCGTGCTCGACCGCGACTGCTACGGCATCACCCTGAGCGCCAATGTGATCGCCCACGAAACGTCGGGCGGCATCGACCTTCGAGACGCTCACGGCTGCGCGGTGACGGGCAACTCGTTCCCGCTCGTGAAGCGAAACGCGCTCGTGATCGGCCCGGAGAGCGGCCGGATCACGGT
>CAZRGV010000056.1:34354-37033 GCA_964599655.1 uncultured Isosphaeraceae bacterium
GGCAATAGCTTCTCGGACAGCACGATCGGCCAGGCCAAGGAAAAGCGGCTGCCGGACGATCGGCAGGCCAGCGGTTTGACGCTCTCGGGGACGAAGGACATCGCCGTGACCGGGAACCTCTTCGCCGGAGTCGGACCCAAGGCCGTCGCGGTCGACGGGGCGCCCAGCGCGCGCGTCCTGTTCAGCGATAACGTCCTGACCGACGTCGAGAGCGACCACGAGAGGTTGGAGAATTCCATCGTCAAGGACAACCTCGAGAGCCGCCTCGAAGGATTGATCGGGATCTCGGGGCGTGTGGATGCGAAATTCGATCGGCCGAACGCGTCGCGAGTCACACGCCCCAACGGTCGATGGACGCCTTGGAAGACGGCGATCGAGGCCGGCCCGCGCCCGCCAACCCTTGGTTTCGAACCGAGGAACGGGCTCGGGCGTCGTTCGACTCTTCGGATCGAGAGAACAGGGGCCGAGGACGGACTGGGACGTTGGAGGCGTGTTGGGAATGTGGCGATTTTGCCGGCCGCGAGGTCTTTTCCCTTGCCGGATCGCTGGAATTCCTGGACCCGCACCGATCGTGCCGGAACAATGGAACGTCGGCACCTCGTCGACGTTGCGGAATCCACCACCTGAGCCCAGGCGACTCGATCGAGGCGCTCGCTCATGTCCGAGCCACGGCCCGGAACACTCACTCCCGGTTCCCTCGTGCTGGCAAGGTTGCTCCCGGCCGGAAAGAACGGAGCGCCTTGTGCGCAGCTCCAGGACGCGCTTCGCACCGGGCTCGATCGGGACGAGAAAGGCCCTGCCCTGGCGGACCTGCTCGAGGGCCTCGTCTCTAAGGGTTTGATCGAGCGAACCGGCAAGGGGACGACCGAGCGCTGGCGGCTGACCGAGTCGGGCCAACGTCAGGCGCTCGACGTGCTGGGTCTCGACGCGCTGCCGTCCCGAACGTCCTGGACGATCATCCGGAACGTCTATCTGACGGTGAGGTCGCTCGGCCTGCACGCGCCGACCGCCGCCGAGGTCCGGCGGTTCGGCCAGGCGGACGGGTTCAAAGCGGCCCTTTTGAAATCGAGGTTCGGGCTGCCAATCGACGACTACCCGACGTTGCCCCAGGCGGTCAGCGCCCTGGCCTGGTCGATGATCGGCATCGCGTCGTCGGAGGAGTTTTCCGCCCCGAACGTTCAAAGGGCCCTGTTCCAAAGGGCCCTTGGGGAGTCGCGTCCCTCGACGCTCGCACGGTTGATCGACCGGCTGATCGCGAGATCGCTCGGCACGGAGGAGGCGAAGGTCGACGCGTTCCGGCTCGCCGTCCTTCGCGGCCTTCCCGAGCGATCGAACGCCGAATGGGTGCCGACGGTTGGAGCCAAGACCGTTGACGCGGTGCCCGAGGCGCCAACAACCGAGCCTCGGGCCGTTCCCGTGGAAGTGCGTGGGTTTCTTCCCACGGACGTTTCGGAGCCGCCTCGGGAGAAGGAAACCATTCCGTTCGCCCTGCTGGCCTTTGCCTATCGCGTTTTGAGTGTCGCCAGGTCAATGCCCTCGGGTCGCGTGGGCGATCGCCTCGTCCTGATCGGCCCTCTTTGGGAGACCCTGAGGCGTGACGCGTCGTTTCTGGGCCTGGGGCGTTCGGACTTCCGGCAGCGCCTGATCGAGGCGGATCAGGCCCGATTACTCGATCTGGAGCCTGTGCCGGCCTTCGAAGACCTCGATCCGGATCTCCTGCGAGACTCCGAAACTCTCCGGGCTGGCGGAACGGTCCATGCCGTCGCTCTACCGCGTTGAGCGTTCGTTCAGAAGAAGGCCCCCCGCTGGTTCCGGATCGTCGAAGAGCGTAAAGTAGTGCGACCGATCCGGAACCTCGGGGAGAGCGCATGAGCCCGGCGGACATTCGACGGTTGCGATGGCAGGTTCTGACAATCACATTGATGTTTGTCGGTTACTCGGGCTATTATCTTTGCCGGTCGAATCTGGCGGTTTCGATGCCCCTGATCCAGGCCGACCTCGTGGCGAAGGGGATCTCGCCCGAAACGGCGATGATCCGGTTGGGAGAGATCCTTTCGTTCGGGACGATCGCCTACTCGCTGGGCAAGTTTTTCAGCGGCAGTCTTTCCGACGTCTTCGGCGGGCGGCCCAACTACCTGGCGGGGATGGCGGGGGCGGTCGTCTTCACCGTCCTGTTCGCGGTCAGCGGCACGTTGCCGCTGTTCACGATGGCCTGGGTCGGGAATCGGTTGGTGCAGTCGATCGGCTGGCCGGGCATGGTCAAGATGGTTTCGCGGTGGTTCTCGTACTCGGCCTATGGCACGGTCATGGGGCTGATTAGCCTGAGTTACCTGTTCGGGGACGCGGCGTCGAAGTGGTTCATGGGCCGTCTGTTTGCCTCGGGCTGGGGCTGGCGAGGGGTTTTCGGCATCGGTGCGGGCATCCTGGCGACCATCGGGGTCGTCAACGTGTGGCTGCTTCGCGAGTCGCCTGGTTGTCTCGGCCTGTCCGAGCCGGAATCGAATCCAGCGAACCTCTTCCGACACGCCGGACTGGAGACGAAACCGTCTGGGCTTCGATCGTTGCTGAAACCGCTATTGCGGAGTCCGGCCTTCTGGCTGGTCTGCCTCCTCTCCGCGATTGCTTTGCTCGCCTTACGCCACCTCCTGGGTGGCGAGGCATACTCCGGCCAACTCAGCC
>CAZRGV010000057.1:0-18805 GCA_964599655.1 uncultured Isosphaeraceae bacterium
GGACCGCGGCATCGACCTCGCGCGCCTCGACCCCCGGCCCCAGCATCGACTCGCCGGCGGCGATGGCGGCCACGCAACCCTCGAACCGGCGGTTCTGCGCGGGGGTGGGATTGCCGCCGATGAGAAGCGTGTTGGCCAAATCCCCTCGGTAGCCGTCGATGACCACCGAGAAGTCCAGGATGTAAAGATCGCCACGATCAAGCGTGCGATGCGAAGGGGGCCCGAGCCGCCGACGGACCCCATGCCCGCAGGCGAAATCGCCGTAAACGAGGGCCCGCTCTCCGGCCACGGCGAGGCAAGCATTCTCGACGAGATGGAAGGCCTCAAACTCGGTCATGCCCGGCCGGATCTGGGCCAGGGCCGCCGCCTGCCCGGCCTCTCCGGCGCGAATGGAACGGCGAAGGACCTCGACCTCGTCGGGGTCCTTCGCTCGTCGCAATGTATGCAGGGTCGAACGGATGTCGATCCATTCCGACTTGGGATTCCGGTCGCGAAGGGCCTCGACGAGGGCGACCGGCGCGGAGTCGGCCTCGATGCCAAACCGCGACGCGTCGAGGGACGAGAGCACGTCCAGGGTCGATCGCAGGAGTTGCTGGCGACGATGGGGAGCCGACTGGGTGGCGTCGTACCAGATCGGGGCGACCACCTCATCCACGTGGGCGGTCTCCAGGAAGGGGCGAATCAGATTATCGCCGATCAGGATCGCCCGATCTGGCGTCAGAACCAGGAAGGCCGCGGCCTCGTTGGTGCGGAACGTGAAGGGCGAGGGAGCGTATCCCGACAGGTAGGTCAGGTGGTTCGGCTCAGTTATGACGAGACAATCGCAGGGGCTCGCGAGATTTTCCCAGAATCTACGTCGTCTTGACTCACAACCCTCTGGTGTAATCATTTGTTTACTCTTTTATGACCACCTGCCTCTTCAAGGGGGGCTTCGTTTGCGTCCCTTGAAGACGCCAGGGGGGGGGAATGGGGTCGGACTGGTTGGATCAATCCTTCAAGGGAAGGAGCCAGATGTTGCGGAACTCGACCTCGTTGCCGTGGTCCTGAAGGAGCAGGGGGCCGTCCTGTCCGGCCGTCATGCCGATCCCGCCTGGGGTGGGATCGATTTCCTTGTCGTCGATGATGGTCACGCCGTTCTGAACGACGGTGATGCGGGCTTTCTTGACGACCTTGTCTCCTTCGACCTTCGCCTTGTGGAAGGTGATGTCGTAGGTTTGCCACTGGAGGGGCGGCTTGCAGGCGTTGACCGACGGGGCG
Organism: uncultured Isosphaeraceae bacterium; assembly: GCA_964599655.1. Classification (GTDB taxonomy): domain Bacteria; phylum Planctomycetota; class Planctomycetia; order Isosphaerales; family Isosphaeraceae; genus CAZRGV01. Next base: position 1,258 of record CAZRGV010000057.1, read on the forward strand.
TGCTGGTGATAGATCGCGCCGCAGTCGTTGTTCTGGGGCTTGAGGCCGTAGGAGTCAAGCACCTGAACCTCGTAGATACCGCTGACGTAGACGCCAGAGTTGCCGCGTGCCTGACCCCGAGCCTTGGGCATGTAGGGGACGTTGAACTCGACGTGGAGCTGGCAATCGCCGAAGGATTGCTTGGTCTTGATGATGCCCTTGCCGGGTCCGACGGTGAAGAACGAGTCGTGGACGGGCCAGTCGGCGGGGGTCTTTCCGTCCTGCTTGACCCAGCCGTCGAGCTGGCCGGAGTCGAAGAGGACGACAGCGCCCTCGGGGGGCTTCGCGCCCAACGACTTGTCATTGAGTTTCGGCTCGTCGGCGATCACGGATGACCTCAGGCCGAGGGCGGCCAGGACGGCGAAGCAAAGACAGAAGCGGCTCATGGGAGTCTTCCTTACCAGCGGGTGGTCGAGTTCGTCGCCGCCACGGGGCGGCGGATCAGGCACGTACATGCTCGCCAGTGTACACTCGATGACGCTCGCCGCAAGCAATCAGTGTCTCAGGGATGTCGCTCGAGGTGTTCGAGTTGGAGTTGCTCGGCCGTGTTGAAGTAGCGTCTGAGGCGGCGATGAAGCAGCGCCAGGGTACTGATCGACGCGGTTCCCGCGATTCCGAGATAGACCAGGATCTGGAACCGGAGGGCCACGCCGACGTCGGCGCCCCCGAGAAGCTGGCCCGACATCATGCCCGGAATCGTGACGAGGCCGGCAATCGTCATGCCGTTGATGACGGGGGTCAAGCCGGCGGCGATCGCGGAACGGAGGGCGGGGCGCGCCGCCTGCCGCGCCGAGGCTCCCAGCGCCAGCCGCCACTCGATCCGATCGCGATCGGCGCGGATCTCGCCATCGAGCCGCTCGATGGCCAGGGCCAACGCGTTGACACTGCCGCCGAGCATCATGCCGAGCAAGGGGAGCACCACGGTCGGGTCATACCAGTGATCGACGTGCAGCGCGGCCTTCAAGGCCAACGACATCACGACGAACACGCCGAGCGTCAAGGCAAGAAACGCCTCGACCCGTAACGAGCCGCTCGGCCTGGTCTGCCGGCTGACCACCGCGTGCGACGAGATGAGAAGCATCAACAGCACGACGCCGGAGACCAGCCAGGGATTGTCGGAATCGAACAGCCAACGGAGGACCACGCCCAGCGCGACCAACTGAGACACCATGCGGGCGATCGACACGGCCAAGGGACGAACCTGACCAAGCCCCCGCAAGGCGAGCAGTCCCATGCCGGCCAGCACCGGCAGCGCGAGGATCGCGAGTCCGTCCCACGAAGGTCCCATCATGCCCGTCACGTCAAACCTCCTGAAGCGCTGTCATGGTTCCAGAACGAGGCATCGCAGCGGGACAGAACCTCGGCGACGGGCCCCTCGTCGATCACCCGTCCGGCGTCGAGAACGATGGCCCTGTCACCGAGCCAGCCGGCGTGTTCCCTGTGGTGACAGACGGCGATCGGGCGCAGCCCGGTCGTGGCGGCCCGCGCCTCGAGGCGATCGGCGAGCCGACGAGCCGACGCGGGATCGAGCGCGGACGTCGGTTCATCCAGCGCGAGGATCTCCGGTGCCGCTCCGAGCGCCACGGCCAAGGCAAGTCGATGGCGCTCGCCCCCGGAGAGTCCGGATGCGTCCCGGTCGAGCCAGTCCGGGTTGAGGCCGAACTCGGCGAGCGCGTCGGCCATGGCGTCGCGCGTCGGAACGGCCTGGCCTCGAACCACGAACGGAAAGGCCAGGTTCTCGGCAAGCGTTCCGGGCAGCGGCCGAGGCGTCTGAAAGACCAGGCCGACCCCCTGGCGAACCACTCGGACCGGCAAATCGGCCAGCGGGGTGTCACCGACCAGAAGACGGCCCTCCGACGGATCGTCGAGACGATTCAGGAGGCGAAGAAGCGTGCTCTTGCCCGCGCCCGAGGGGCCAATCAGCACGTAACGGCGGCCCGGTTGAAACACCGTGGTCACGCCCCGAAGGACTTCGGCCCCGCCCCGAACGAGCCGGACGTTCTCGAGTCGCAACGGAAGCCCCCTCGGCCAGCTCCGGGCCTTCGGGCTTGTGGTGGACGCTCCGGCGTCAAAGGTGGTTGATTCCATGCTCATCGTGGGCGACCATGGAAGGGAGGGAAAACGGGAACGAGGCCGCGGCTCCGGCGTTCCAGCCGTCTGGCCCGGCACCTCGAAAACCCGGCACAATTCTCACAACGTTCTTGTCCGCCAACACGTTCCGTCACGAACGGATTGCAATGCCACTGAACCTGCTTCATCGATTGGATCCCTTGAGGCGCATTCGATGTCCTTCTTGCCTGGAATCGTTCTGCCTCTTTCAAATGCATATCCGGTGTGACAAGGCCTGCCTGGCCATGCGCGACTTCACCGTGCCGGATCCGATCCTGACCCGGGTCTTGCAAGGGCCCAACGCTCCCAACGATCCCGATTCGCAGCTCAAAAGCGTCTGGTGGACCGACCCCCGACACGATCTCCGGCGCGGCTTGAGGCGCCAGTTCGATTGGATGCTCGTGCCCTCGTCGCTGACCTGCCCGCGCTGCCGGCAAACCACGGATTGCCGGCTTTGCCCACATTGCCACGCCCAGTTGCCCGATTCGATTTTGACGCAGGAGAGCGGCCACATCGCGCTGTTCGGGCCGCAGTCGTCGGGCAAGTCGACCTTCGTCACGGTCTTGATTCACGAGATGGAGGAGCGGATCGGTCCCGAACTCGGCTTCGTGCTCGACCCGCTCAACGACGAGATCCGGCATCGCTACCGCTTCGAGTATCACAGCAAGATTTATCCGGATGAGGAGTTGGAGGGGAACGACCCCGAGTTCGCGCTTCACTATGGCCACCAACCGACGCCGCCGAGCCGGGACAACCGCGAGATCCTTCGGCCGTTGATCTATCGGCTCACGACCGACGAGGCGCATGGCTCCAAGGCGGCGCTGCTGTCGTTCTTCGACTGCGCGGGGGAAGACCTTGAAAGCGAGGACGAGTCGATCCGCGAGCACTTCCAGGGGGAGGCAAAGTATATCCGACTGGCGAAGGGAATGGTCCTGCTGGTCGATCCGCTCCGGCTTCGCCCGGTGGCGCTCGACCCTCGACTGAACGCGTTTCCAAGGAAGGAGTTCAAGTCGGCCGACTATTTGACGATCCTTCGCCGGCTGGCCGACTTTTTCGAAAAACCGTGCAAGACGCCGCTGGCGATCTGCCTGAGCAAGCTGGACCGATGGGGACCCTTGCTCGGAGAAGAGACGATGCTGCACGAGGTGGCGTGCTCGGTCCCCGGAGCGCGGCCGTTGCCGGCGAACCTCGACGATCTCCTTCATGACGAGGTAACCGCCGTGCTCGCGAAGTGGGTCGGCAAGAAGTTCCTCGACCACCTGCGGATCAAGTTTCCCAACCACCGTTTCTTTGCCTTTTCGACGCTGGGAGACGCGGCGTCGGGGAACGAGAACGAGCCGCTTTCGAGGCCGACGCCGCAGTTGATCGAGCGGCCGATTCTCTGGCTCTTGAGCCAGCAGGGAATCAACTTCCGGGAGAACCAGAACGCCCAGCCGGAGCTTCTCCGATGACTGAGACACCGTCAGCCGACGACTCGCCCAACCCGCCCACCGTGCCGGCGGACGAGCCTTCCCAGGCGCAACCCGAAATCCAGAGCGACGTTCTGACGTCGGAGGAAACAGTCGAGAGGGACTCGGAGCGGTCGGTGAGCGCGTCGGATCTTCGGGCCGCGATCGACAGAATCGCGGCGGCGCTCGGGGGTCGGATCGAGGCGCTTCAGGTCCAGTTCGAGCGCGAGATCCGCGCGGAGGCCACCCGCGAGAAGGTGGTCGACCGGCTTCACGCGGAGCTTCAGGAGTACAAGCGAGACCTGCTGCTCTCGATGCTCCGGCCAATCTTTCTCGACCTGATCCAGCTTCACGACGACATCGGCAAGACCATCGAGGCGTTGGCGACGGGGCCCGAGAACGCTCCAGCGCGGAGCTGGCCGGAGGTTCTGGACGGAATTCGGCAGGGGATCGAGGATATCCTGTACCGGCAAGGGGTGGAGCCCTTCTCGGGGGAGGGAGACTCGGAAACGTTCGACCCCAAACGACAGCGCGCGGTCTCGGCCATCCCGACCGAGGACGCCACGCGCGACCGATTTGTGGCGATCCGACATCGCAAGGGCTTCGTCTCGGGTGAACGAATCATCCGACCGGAAATCGTCTCGGTCTACACCTTCAAGCCTGGCGGACGCTCCTCAGCCAGTGGACTGGGTTGAGCCGAGTGTTCCGGGTGCCACGGGTCGAGGGCGACCCTTGGCATCCGAGACCGATCGGAAACGCAGCGCAGCCCGGTCCAGGTGCTGAAAGCGTCCCGGTTCGTGAGGCTCCGTCCGGCGGGCCGGAAGCCGGATGTGACGCCATGGTCCGCCATTTGCTTCGTTTGGGGACGTTCCCGAAATCCACACCGAAACGGCCAATTCCTTCCCGATCTTTGAGCACAAGACGCGCGAAATCAGGGCACACGAGGGTGCGAAGGCAAGGCCTCGACCGGGGGAATCGGCCAGATCGAGAGGAACCAAGTCGCGACGAAATCCCCTTCCTCCCCAATGGCAGGACTCACCCTCATGAAAAGCCTTTCGGACGCCTTGCCCGAGCTGGTTCGAACGATCGAACGACGCATTCAAGTACGAACATTCGGACGAATTCGCGACCTTCAGGTCATGCTTCTGGGCAGCTCGATCGTGATTCGAGGTGTCGTCCCTTCGTATTACACGAAGCAGCTTGCCCTGCACGGCGCGCTGGACGCGATTCCCGAAGCCCCGATCGTCAATGAGATCGAAGTGGCCTGACCGGTCGTCTCGAATACGAGATCCGCGCGGGGTCATCCGCCAGGGGACGTCCGCCTTCGGGCACAAATGCGCGTGTTGGGCCCCTCTCGACGGAACCGCCAAGGATGGGGTTTTCTCCATGCGAAGCGCACCGTCAAACTCTTCTGGGAAGAATTGAGACGGCGGCAACAGGCGGCGGACCTCTCGTTCTTGCGTCGGGGCGTCACGATCTGGTTGTGCGGTCGGGCTGAGGGCACGGAGCGCGTCGTTCCCGACCCGACGACCTGATGCCCCGGGTCAACAAGGGGATGGAAAACGGACCGCCTCGCGCGCTCGGGAACGAGCACGCGAGGCGGCTCGCGCCCTGGCGGTTAGTTCCGGGCGCGATGGATACGATAGACCTGTCCGCCGAGGTTGATCGTCACGGGCTCCTCGAAGGTCAGGTACTGGTTCCGCTCGGCCGACTGCGACCGAGCGAGGTCGAAGTACTGGTCGCTGAACTGCTCGATGTCGATGGCCTTCGCCTCCAGCTCGGGGGTCACGGTCGAGTCGATCCAGCGATCCCCCTTGCGGAAGAAGGTCTTCTCGCCCACCAGTCGCACGTTCGCGACAATCTGAGTACGGCCCTGGACATCCTGCGTGACAACGACCTGGGCGTTCGACGCCGGAAGGCCCATCAAGCCGCCCATGCCGCCGATGCCGCCCCCGGCACTTCGACCCGCTCCTGGGGCACCGGCCGGTTGTGCCAGGCCCGGGACGCGGGCCAGAATCTCGGCCTGCTTCTTCGCGCCGCGGGCGAATGACGGAACGGCGTTATCCGCAAGCTGGTAATCACCCTTCGCGGCTCGCTGCGCGACGCCACTGGGTCCCGTGACGGCCTCGAGCTGCCGCAGCTCGGCGGCGGCGCGGTCGATGTTGGCCGCCGCGGCACTCAACTCGACCCGCTCATCGGCCAGGAAGGAGGTGTAAGGCGTCAGGATGCCGAACCGTTTGCTCAATTCGACGAGCTCATCGGTCAGCTCCTTGCTCTGGCCGTGCAGATCGATCTGGTCGATGAGGAAACCGACCCGCCGCATGGCCCAGAGCCTGGCGACGAACTCGTTGTCGCGATGCTCGCCCGGCTGGGCAAGGTCGACCTCGACGGTTAACGTCTGTCGATCGTCACCGACCTTGCCCGAGATGGTCAGATTCTTCGGGCCGGAGTCGCGGTAGCGGCCAACCCAGAGGAGCTGTCCGCCGTCGAAGAGGTCGGGGAGGTCTCGGGGATAGGTCCGGTTGATGTCGGTTCCGGCGAATTCGACGCGAATGTCGGTCAGGACGGGGCTGGTGAGCTTGGCGTAGAACCGGGAGACGTGCGCCTCGATGTTCTCGTCGGGCTTGACGTACTCACTGGTTCCGCCGTTCCCGCCACTGAGTCGGTCGAGCAAACGGGCGTTCACGTCGAAGCCGACGCCGAAGGCGAAGAGGCGGGCATGGAGGTCGTTGGCGCGCCGGACATGGTCGGCGATGGCCATTTCGCGAGTCTCACCGGCCGTGGGCAGGCCGTCGGTGAGGAAGAGGACATAGTTGGGCCGTGACCGGTCCCGAAGCTGATCGAGGGCGACCTTCAGCGCCTCGTCGATGTTGGTGCTGCCTCCCGGATAAATGTTCTCGACGAAGCGACGGGCCTCCTCGCGAGAGTCCCTCGAAACGCGCTGAAGCTCGGGCTTGTAGGTCTCGACGCGATCGTCGTAGACGATGATGTTGAAGGTGTCTTCCTCTCGGAGGTTGTCGAGCACGAACTTGAGGGCCCCCTTGGCCTGCTCGATCTTGTTGCCCGACATCGAGCCCGAGCGGTCGAGCACGAAAAGCACGTTCTTGGGCCGAGGTTTCTCGTCGGGTTTCCGAACCTCGGGGCTGGCCAGGAGCAGGAAGTAGCCGTCCTCGCCACCGCTGGGTCGATAGCTCAGGACCGAGGCGCCGAACTTGCCCTCCGCCAGAGTGTAAATCAGGCGGAAGTCGGTGGTCGGCACGACGTGGTGATCGAGGAACTTGACCGTCGCCTGGTGATCGCCGGATCGCTTGATCTCGACGTCGTGGCTGGGCGAGTAAAGCGATTTGATCGGTTCCTTGGTGTCGAGCCGGATGGTCAACGCCAGTCGGTCGATGGGCTTGGCGGTCAACTTCTGGGTGGCGAAGGGGTATTCGAACGTCACCAGGTCGCGATCTCGTGGGCAAATCTTGGTGTAACGCAGGGTGACCTTGCGATCTTCCTGGGCCGGGATCGGGAAGACGCTGGTCCGGATCAGCCCGCGTCCCATGTACTCGAGCAGGGCGGGATCTTTCTTGCGACGGACGATCTCCTCGTAGATCCGTCGCGCCTCCTCCTTCGGAAGAAGCCGGCCCGGAAGCTCACGGCCATCGACCATCAGAACGAAGTTCTGGATCGCGCCGTCCTCGGGCAAGGGAAAGAGGTACTCGGCTTCGAGTGGCGTCGAGCCCGGGTTGTGGAAGGTCTGCGAGACCTGGACCTCGGCCACCTGGTCCTTGACGCGAGCGTCGACGAGGACCTCGCGCACCTCGTACGTCCGGGCAACCGGCATTTGCGGCCGACGATCGACGAGGAACCCCTGCGCCTGGACACGCAACCCAGGCAAACCGACAGCCATGGCAAAGGCACAGAGGCCAAGCAAGAAGCGCCGACTGGGAAGCATGGTGAACCCTCCCTTGAACATGCGAGGAGAGGATCGGCCGACTCGGCTCTGGAGATTGGACTCACCGATGAAATTCGGAGTTCCTGGAAACGCGGCACCCCGACCGCGGGGACAGAGCGGGCCGTTCTCTGAGAAGACAACGATTGAGCGGGGAGATTGTCCGAAAACCGCGCGGGAAGTCGCTCGAAATCGGACTCATCTCGCGGATTGGAGAGAGATTGTGACGCGCGGGCGATTGGGTTGATAGAATGGATGTGATCGCGCGTTTCGGACGAGCGGGCTTCGGTCGTCCGTCGCGGCGTTTCGACGCTCCCCTCTCTCTCCACCTTCGCGGCCTTCTCGACGGAGATCCCGGACGTGAGCGACGGCTTGAAGCGGGTTTTTGGGATCGACCTGGGCACGACCTACTCGGCGATCGCCTACGTGGACGAGCATGGCAAGCCGGTCATCGTGCCGAACCAGGAGAACGAGCGAATCACGCCGTCGGTCGTTCTCTTCGATGGTGAGAACGTGATCGTCGGCAACACGGCGAAGGAGTCGGCGAAGGTTGAACCGGACCGCGTCGTGTCGCGCGTCAAGCAGCACATGGGAGACCCGAACTTTGTCTTCGAGTACCAGGGACGCGGGTACGCGCCGGAAGAGATCAGCTCGTTCATCCTCCGCAAACTGGTGCGGGACGCCGAGGCGGCGCTCGGCGACGGAGAACCGATCACCGACGTGGTGATCACCTGCCCGGCCTACTTCGGCACCCAGGAGCGCGAGGCCACCGCGAACGCGGGCCGGCTCGCCGGTCTGAACGTGCGAGCCATCCTCAACGAGCCGACCGCCGCCGCGATCTCCTACGGGCTGGAGCAAGGCGAGGACCAGGCCGTCCTCGTCTATGACCTCGGTGGCGGAACCTTCGATATCACGCTGATCGAGATCCAGGACACGCTGATCCGGGTGATTTGCACCGGAGGCGACCACCGGCTCGGCGGAGCCCAGTGGGACGAGGCGATCGTTCTCTACCTGGCCGAACAGTTCAAGGCTCAAACCGGTTGCGAGAGCGATCCGATGGACGATCCGGCGGTCCTGAACGACCTGTTCCTCGACGCCGAACGGGGCAAGAAGACCCTCACCCAGCGCGAGAAGGCGCCGTTCCGGGTCACGCATGCCGGCTACCAGGCGCGCGTCGAGCTGACTCGAGAGCGCTTCGACACCCTGACCGCGCATCTGATCGACCGCACGATCCAGCTCACTCGAGACATGCTGGCCGACGCCAAAGAAAAAGGTTACTATCATTTTGATAAGATCATTCTTGTCGGCGGCTCGACGAGGATGCCGCAGGTTCGGGAACGCCTGGTCGCGGAGTTTGGCGTCGAGCCGGTGATGTACGATCCCGATGAGGCCGTGGCGAAGGGGGCGGCGCTGTTCGGCCTCAAGGAGTCGCTCCAGACGGAGGTTGGGAAGCTCGTCGCGCCGGACGCTTCGGCCGGCCTGTCGCCGGGACGGCCGTTGTCGTTGACGGAGATGGACCCGGCCGAACTGGCCGGGGTCCTCGACCAGATTGAACGAAACACCGGCTACACCCTGACCGGCCCGGTGCGAGACCTCGTCGGCACGCGGATCGTCAACGTGCTTTCGAAGGGGCTTGGCGTCGTCGCCCGCGACCTGGACGGCCAGATCAAGGTGGTCTACCTGCTGCCTCGCAACGGCGAAGTGCCCATGGAGGCGACCAACGACTTTGGGACCGACGTCGCGAACCAGGAGTCGGTCGAAGTGCGGATCATGGCCGGCGAGCGCGAGAGCACCGATCCGGCCGACTGCAAGGAGGTGGGAACGGCCCTGCTGAACCTGCCAGCGTCGCTTCCCGAGCGAAGCCCGATCCGGGTTCGTTTCGCCATCAGTCGGGACGGCCGCCTGAGTGTCTCGGCGACGGATCTGACCGGCGGCGGTTCGATCGACGTCGAGTTCGAAACCGAGGCCGTGATGAGCGACAAGGATCTCGCCGAGCGGTCGAAATCACTTCAAATGCTGAACGTCTCCTGACGGCCAACGCGGCGGGCGCGAGGCGGATCCGAGCCAGGAAAGGGGATCATGGACCTGTTTCTCAAGATCATGGGCGTGCTGTTCCTGGCGCTGATCGGGTTTGTGGTCGTCGTCGTGCTGGCCATCCGCGCCCGGTTCCGTCAGATGACAAAAGCCTTATCACAACTGGCCATGAGCCTGGCTCAGCCCGTTGGCCACGTCTCGCTCCGACCGATCGAGGAGCCGGGCTGGAACGACGCCTCCGCCTTGGAACGTCTGAGCCGATCGTTGGCGGGACTGGGATTCCAGGAGGTCGGAAGCTTCGAGGTCGAGGGACTGCCGGGCGTGGCCATCCGGGCCTGGGTCCACCCCGGCGAGTCGGTTTACGCGGTCGTTTACGAGCACAGGGTGTCCGGCGTCTGGTTGGATTTCTTGAGCATCTATCAGGATGGAACAATTGTTCGTTACTCGAACTCCCGACACGGGGAACTGCTCGACCATCGGCCGGGCCAGGAAGACTGGTTTCGTCCGGGGCTGGACCCCGTCGAGCTGCACAAGGTGATGCTGGCCGAACGGCCCAATCGGCCGCTGCGCAAGGTCACGGCCTCGACGTTCGTGGAGGATTTCGAGAACGCCCGCAACGCGGAGATTGACTGGCGAACCAGTCGAGGCGGGCCATCGCTCCGGGAGATTCAGGCCATCGCCGAGGCATCGGGCGAGGCGTTTGACGAGGAAGTCCTCGAAGACACGCACCGGATGATGCGGTTGCAGGCCCTTGACGAGCTGGACGAGCGGCTTCGAACGAAGTTTCTGGAGCAATACCCGATCTCGGCGTTGGAATGGGAAACGCTTCGTGATCGCGTGGTCATCGTGCACGATCGGTTGACGCCCGAGGTGCTGCTCGAGAGGCTCGAGGAATGGTTCGAGGACGAGGACCAGCTCGAGGAGATCGAGGCGCAAACTCGTGGCCTCACGCCTCGCGAGGCGTTCATCCGGTTCAACTGGAACCTGCCGGAATCGAGCCGGTTTCGCAAGCTGGGCGAGCTGAAGGAGCCGGTCGAGGCCGACGTGTATCAGGCCCCCGAGTAACGCATCCCGCGATTCCGGAGAGCCGTCATGGCCGTTGTCGGTATCGACCTGGGCACGACCAATTCGCTGGTTGCCGCGCGCAACGCGTTCGGGCGGCCCGAGGTCTTGCTGAACCAGGAGGGCCGTCCGCTGACTCCCTCGGTCATCTACTTCGGCGTCGAGCCGCCGCTGGTGGGCCAGGAGGCGAAGGAATGGGCCCGACTCGGGCACGATCAGGTTGCCAGCGTCTTCAAGCCACAGATGGGGAACCCGCAATTCCGGCTCCGATTCGGTGGGCGCGACTACACCGCCACGGAGTTGTCGGCGCTGGTTCTGCAGCGGCTCAAGAACGACGCGGAGGATCGGCTCGAACAACCCGTGACCCGAGCGGTCATTACGGTTCCGGCCTACTTCGCCGACGCCCAGCGGCGGGCGACGATCGAGGCGGCCCGGCTCGCCGGCCTGGAGGTCCTGGGGCTGCTCAACGAGCCGACGGCCGCGGCGCTGGCGTACGGCGCGCAGACCTCGGGCAAAACCGAAACATTGCTGATCTATGATCTCGGCGGCGGCACGTTCGACGTCACCGTGGCGCGGGTCACTCCGGACGAAATCACCGTGCTGGCCACGGCCGGAGACCACGACCTGGGCGGCAAGAACTGGGATGATCGGATCGCCACCGAGCTTGCCGGACGCTTCCAGGCGGAAACGGGTATCGACCCGCTCGACGAGCCGTTGGCCCTGAACGAGCTGCTCGTCCGGAGCGAACAGGCCAAGTGGACCCTCTCCGAGCGGTCCACGGCGCGCGTCGCGCTTCAGATCGGGTCGAGGCGTCGAAGCTTCGAACTGACCCGGGCCGAGTTCGAGACGATCAGCGGCTCGTTGTTGGATCGAACGCGCCGCCTCTCCGAGGAGGCCATGGAGGAAGCGGGCGTCCGCTGGCCCGACCTGACGGGCGTGCTGCTCGTCGGCGGTTCCACCCGGATGCCCATGGTGCGCGAGTACGTGACCCGGTTGGCCGGACAGCCGCCGAGGGCCGGTGTCAACGTGGATGAGGTTGTGGCACTCGGCGCCGCGATCCAGGCATCCCGGCAGTCCGGCGAATCGATCGGAAACGCCGTCGTTCGGTTCACGATCGGCGGCGGCCCCCTCGTCAGGGACGTGATGTCGCACAGCCTGGGCGTGGTGGCCGTCAGCGACGACGGATCGCGCTACGTGAACGACATCCTCATTCGCCGGAACGTTCCCATTCCCGCGGAAAACATGAGGGCGTATCTCCATGCGTGTCACGGCGGCCGGAACACAACGCTGGACGTCTATCTGACCCAGGGGGAGAGTTCCCAGCCTCGAGACTGCACGGTTCTGGGCAAGTACGTGTTTTCAGGGATTCAACCGACGATGGACGAGGTGATGGTCGACGTCGGCCTGTCGTACGACGCGAACGGCATGGTTCAGGTCCGGGCCATCCAGCGCGACACGGGGCGCCCGCTCTCCATGAAGGTGGAACCGGTCCCCGAGGACCTTTCCTGGTTGAGTCGTCCCCCCGAGCGCCTGATTCAACGAGGCGGGGGGGAGCCCGTTCGCATCTTCCTCTTGATCGACGTGTCTTCCAGCATGAAAGGAGCCCCGCTGCTTGAGGCCAAGGCCGCGGCGAAGGCGTTCCTGCAGCGCTGCGACTTCGAGACGGCGGAGGTCGGACTGATCGCGTTCGCCAGCCATGTGCACGTTCTGTCGGAGACCACGCGCGACTGGAAACGCCTCCAGACGGCCGTGGACCGACTTCAGGCCGAGGGAACGACCAACCTCAGCGATGCCTTGTTGCTGGTCCGTCAACGCCTCGACGCGAGGGACCGGACCCGTTACGTGGTGCTCTTGACGGACGGATTTCCCGACGCGCCTGAGAACGCGGCCTGGGAAGCGGCCCTGACCCGCGAAGAGGGGATCCAGATTGTGGCCATCGGCACCGGTGACGCCGACCGTTCGTACTTGCGACGCCTGTCGAGCACCGAGGAAGGGGCGATCTTCGCCCGACACGGCGAGGTTGTGAAGACCTTCGGGCACATTGCGAGAGTGATCTCCGAGGGAGGCCGCTCGTTGCGGCTGCTATGACAGGAATCATCCGTAAAACAGGTGATGTGTTGAAACCGCCTCCGATCCGTTATCCCCTGCCGACGCTGGTGGCGTTGATTCTGCTCGGCCTGATCGTCTGGAAAGGGGCTTCCTGGGCCAGGCCGATCTGGTCGGCCCTGGCGGCAAGGGCGAAACGGTCGTTCGAAGGCCCGCCGATCCCGCATTCCGACACGCCGAAGGTCCTCGCTGGTCCGATCGTGCAACGCGTTCTCCTGCTCCGCGAGGACACCCCCGCGTCCGACCGGCCTGGTGGTCCGAAGACGACCACGATCCACGCTCGAATGTTCGCCGACGTCTACGATGTCTGGCCATTCGAAGGGGAACCGGCGCATTATCGGATCGGCAACCGCCAGCCGATCGGCTGGGTCGCGTCCTCGGACGTGCTGCCCTGGAACACGCGACTGGTCGTCCGAGCGCCCGAGGGCAAACTCGCCCTGTCCGATTCGGCGGAGTCCGCCTCGGAGGTCGTCGTCGTGGGCCAAACACCGTTGCCGGTGCTCGACTGGAACGAACGGGCGGTGCGGGTCGCGGTCTGGTCGCCCGGTCGGGACTGGTCGGAGGTGTCGAAGACGGGTTGGGTGCGACGGGAACAACTGCCGAGTGATGCCTGGGGGGTGTTCCTGAATCGGGACGAGCTGCTCCTTCTGTTGCAGCGTTTGCTCTCGACGGAGCGCGAGGACGAACGCCTCGCGTTGCGAATCCTCGCGATCACGGGGCGACTGGCGGAACGGAGAAGTTGGCCGGCGACCGCGTTGAACGCCGCTCGGGAGGCCTTGCCTGCGCCGTTTCGAGCGACGAACGCCCGGCCAACGTCCGAGGTGTCGGAGGCGCTTGCGAGGATCAACGAACAGTGGTCGGCGGAGGCCTCCTGGGGCGGCCTGACGTTTCAGACCCTTCCGGTTGATCGGCTGCCCTGAGCGGGAGTTCTCGCCGAGGCGTGAGGCTCGCTTGACGGGTCGTCACATTGGTCCCTTACAATGTCGAGGGTCGTTCCGCACCTCTCGAGAAGGCTCAACGTGATGAACGCTTCCGAGTTCTCGCCAGGCCGAGACGCGCGGACTCCGCCGGCGTCAGGTTCGTCCGCGATGAAGGCACCTGGACGATCGAGACGGACTGCCTGGCTGGCCTTCTCGCTGCTCGTCGCGGTCGGTTCGGGCGTCGTTTTCGCGATTCCTTGGTTGGGCTGGCGTTGGACGACCCCTACGATCGAACGGGTCGAGACCTTGATCGCATCCAAGCGTTACTCGGAAGCCGTTGACGAGGCCGAGGCGCTCCGCAAGGCGAATCCTGACGAGAATCCGCGAGTCCTTTACGCACTGGCTCGGGCGAAGGCCGGTCTCGAGGACCTCGAAGGGGCGGTGGAGGCGCTTCGGGAAATCCCCGACTGGTCGCGCCGCAAGCCCGAGGCCTTGTTTTTCAGCGGCAAGGCCCTGATGAAGCTTCACCGGGGTCGGGACGCCGAGCAGGCGTACCTCGCTTGCATCTCAAGGCAAGATTCGGGCAGTACCTTGGCCTCGAGTGCCCGGCTCGAACTGATGGCGCTTTACGCGATGGAGGAGCGCGTCGACGAGTTCCGGTCGATCTTCTGGGAAACTTATCCGCGACTCTCGGAAGCGGACCGCTTGCCGGTGCTGACGATGAGAATGCGCATCGAGTTTGAACAGGCGCAGCCCGAGATCAACGAGCGATCCCTCCGACCGTTCGTGAAAACCGACCCGGACGATGGTCATGCCCTGGCGGGCCTGGCCGCCGCGTTGATGAGGTCGAACCAGCTCTCCGAAGCTCGAGCGTTCCTCGCGCGCGCCGTCAATTTGATTCCCTCGGACCCCGAGATTCGCGAACGCTACCTGGAAGTTCTTCATCAAACGGGCGACCTTTCGGCGCTGGAGACGGTGCTGGCTGCCCGATCAACGGGGTCGGAGCACCGGCCCAAGATCCAGAAATTCCTGGGAATTGTCTCGCAAGCGAAGGGGGACCTTCCAGCCGCCGAGTCCGCGTTTCGACGCGCGATCGAACTCGACCCGAACGAGGCGGAGTATCATCACCGACTCTCGCAGGTCTTGTTTCAACAAGGCAAACCGGACGCCGCCCGAGCGGAGGCCGCCGAGCGGGCCCGACTCAACCAGGCGCGTGAATCGTTTCGCAAGACCTGGAATCGATTCGCGGATCTCTTCGAGACCCATCCCGAGAAGGTCCATGCCGAGATGCTGCTCGGCATGGCACAGGCGTGCGAAAAAGTCGGCTTGTCCCGGGAGGCCGCCGCGTGGTCCGCGGAGGCCGGGCGTCTGGGTCCCGGCGATACCCCGCGATCGTCGAGGACGGGTTCCTCATCGATCCGTTGAGGCGTGAGGGGGAGGCCACACGTCGGGCGTCGAACGGGCTCTTGCCACCTGGCCGGTTCCTCCGGATCGCGGGTTCCAGGAGGGCCTGAACGTCGGTGGTGTCTTCCTCATCCTCGGAAAACCCGGCATTCTGGGCAGATGTGGACAAGATTTCCGATCAAGCCGACTCTGTGGATTCGCGATAAGTGAGGCGGTGAGGGATGTGCGTGGGTCGAACCCACGCGGTTTTGCGGAGCAGCCAGAGGAGCAGACATGGTACGGAACCGCGCTTGGATGCTGGTGCTGGTCGTCGTCGGCCTGGGATCGTCCCTCGGTGCCGCCCCCGCGGCGCCGAGCTTCGTGGGGGTGGAGAAGGCGATCGCGAAGATCCAGTCTTCCTGGAAGGACGTGTCACCGGACCAGAACCCGAACGCGACGGCATGGAACGCGTATTTCGACGGGTTGCGGGAGCAATTGCGGACCTACGCGACCGCGACCTCGGCCGAACAGCGGGTGGACGCGCTGCGGGTCCTTCACGAGAAGTCGAAGGCGTTGGGGTCGATGGGGTGGAGCCCCGCGACCGAGCTTCACGAGGAGCTTCGCGCGTGGTTGCGACCGAGGGTGACACTGGCCTGGGCCGAGTATCGCGTTCTGGAAGCCGTCAGCGATCTCCCGGAGTCGGAGAAGGAGACGCGGGACAAGTGGAAGGCGTTCATCGACGACCGGCTCCGACCAGCGCTCCGGGAACTCGAAGCGGCCAAGGAGGTTGGCGAGCGGCTGAACGCGGTCGATCGCGTGCAAGAGCTTCTGGACGCGATCAAGAAGAGCAACCAGGCGAGGTCGTGGTCCAAGTCGGTTGAGCTGCAATCCGCGCTTTCGGATCTTTATAATCCGCCCAACCTGGAAGTGCTGATCGACGCGACGGCCGTGCGGTCGGCGGTGCTGCCCAAGGGGATCGTGGAACCGGGGCCGATCTTTTTCAAGGGGCAGTGGTCGTACGTCACACCGGGCCCGATCACGGGGGTTGGGTTCGTGCCAACCGAGGATGGCATCGCGGTTTCGATCAGCCAGGCGATGACCTCGGTGACGCCGATTCGCGGGTTCCAGGAGCAGATGGCGGCGGACCCGCGAGGACGCCGGGCGACGAACCTGTACAACTTTAGCGCCACGTCGCAAAACAACGCCATCCTGACGATGACGGCGTTGTTCCGCACGAGCACGGGCCTGCAACTGGCCCCGTCTTACCTGCACGGCGTGAGCGCCGCGATCAACTCGACCCCGATTCCTGGCAAGGGTTTCGGGCGATTGGTCGCGGGCATGCTGGGATTCGGTCAGAAGCGGATCACCGACAAGGTTTACGAAGGGGCCATCCCCGAGATTCGGCAGCAAGTGGTGGAAGGGTCCTACGAGCTGTCGGCCATCAAGACGTCGGAGAGCGCGGCCGACCTGAACGCGAAGATCCGCCCGTACGTCCTCGACCACCAGACGGTTGGAAACGGTCCGTTCGCGGTCTCCGATCTCTCGCTGAAGACCCGTTCCCAATACGCTCAGGTTCGTGGAAACGTGGTCAACCTGGAAGGCGACGGGCAGCATGGCGCCTTCGCCCCCAAACCGTGTCAGTTCGACGGGATTCCGGCGGGATTGACCGCGGACGTGCATCTCCCGTCGATCATCGCGAACCTAGTCAACGGGTTCTTCCAGAAGCCCGAGGTTCGGGATGTGACCAACCTGATGATCGTCACGTCGAAGAACCCGGACAACCCGGCGATCCCGAACGTGTCGGTCACTCGCAACGTCGATTTCGCCACGTTCCTGGCGGAGGTCAAGAAAGTCCGTGAGTTGAACGATCCGAGCGTGCAGGTGTTCCGGATTTTCCGGCCGAGTCGAGCCCTGCGTTTTGGCGCGGATGCTCAGGGACGACTGATCGTCCTGACTCCGGAATTTCTGATGGAGGTTCCCGCGCCCGCTCAGGCGACCCGAGGTGGGGCGCTCACGGGCCCTCCCGCCCAGGTTTATCGGATCAAGGCGGATCGTGCCGAGTTTGCCGTCACGTTCACGCTGAAGCCGGGCGAAGGAGACGCCCCTCCGCAACTGAGCGGAACCGTCGCCGGCTTTGATCCTGGCTCCGTGGTCCAGGTTTTCGCGATCAACGAGGAGGAGTCGAACGCGGTTCGGTTGAACGCGTTCACGGCCCGGATTGTCACGGGAGCGCTGGGCGCGAACGTGTCGGGGCGGAACTTCGACGTGCCGTTGAAGGTGCTCGAGGGCGTGAAGATCCGACTGACGTCCGCCTCGAGCCTCGACCCGACCGGCTGGATGCGGGTGGTTCTCAGCCCTTGAGCCCCCGCGTCGTTGTCGATGCAAGGACGATCGACGAAGGCCCTGGAGGAACGAACGACCGGGCCTTCGTCGTTTGTGTTCGGACTCGTTCCGGTCGGGCTGGTCGCGGCGGTCGCGACGTTCGTGGCCGTGAGTGCGCTGGCTGTCGG
>CAZRGV010000057.1:18845-35440 GCA_964599655.1 uncultured Isosphaeraceae bacterium
CCGCCGTGTCAAATTCCGAACGGTCCTGCCTCGCCATTTTCGATCACGACGGCGTGCTCGTCGACTCGCTGGAGTTCCATCAGAACGCATGGCTGGAACTGGGACGGCGAACGGGCCTGCCCATCACGCCCGAGTTCATCCACGAGACGTTCGGCATGACCAACCCGAGCATCTTCGGTTTGCTGCTCGGAGCCGACTTGCCCGCCGAGGAGGTGCTTCGACTGGGCGACCTGAAGGAAGCGTGTTACCGCGATGAGGCCAGGAGCCGGATCGAATTGATGCCCGGCGTTCGGAGCTTGCTCGATGCCTTGAGCGAGGCGTGGGTGAAGCTTGCGATCGGCTCGAGTGGCCCGAGGTTGAATCTGGAGCTCACGATCGAGAAATGCGGGCTGAACGGACGATTCGCGGCGATCGCCGCCCTGGAGGATGTCCGCCGCGGTAAACCGGATCCCGAGGTGTTTCTCCTCGCCGCGAACCGGGCGGGAGTGAATCCCTCGCGTTCGGTTGTGTTCGAGGACGCGCCCGTCGGGATCCAGGCCGCCAAGGCCGCCGGCATGTACGCCATCGGCGTTGGAACCACGCATCCTCTGGAAACGCTCGTCGAGGCCGGAGCGGATGAGGTGGTGACCAATCTGGTGGACTTTCCCGTCGGGTCCCTCCTCGACCGGATACGTACGAACTCGGGCGTCTGAGGACGTGGATCGGAGTCTTCGGAGCGTCCGCCGCCGGCATGGCCTGGCTCGCCCCAGGACCGGGAAGCGGGTCGGCACCGGCAGGCGCCCCGCGCCCCGTCTTGCAGGCCGGCCAAAACGTGCACTATCATTGTCATGCCGCGACCGGAGTCGGATCAAGTCTCACGGGCGAGCGGCGTCGGTCGGAGAGTTTGGTCTCTGAACCGTCAACCCTTCCCACGATCGTCTGGATCCCGCGAGACCGACTTTGCCACGAAACACGATGGATTTTCACCACGAGGTCTGCGTTGTCGGCGGGTGCGGTCACGTCGGCTTGCCACTGGCGATTACCTTCGCTCAGCGCGGGCTCCGGGTCAGCGTTTACGACATCAACGAACAGGCCGTGGCCACGGTCCGGGACGGGCGGATGCCGTTTCTGGAGCGGGGCGCGGAGCCGGCGTTGAGAGAGGTGATCGGCCGAAACCTCGTCGTCGACAACGATCCGGAGTTGGTTCGCCAGTCCCGATTCGTCGTGGTCGTCATCGGCACGCCGGTCGACGAGCATCTCAACCCGACGTTCCACAAGACGCGGCGATTTTTTCAGGACCTCCTGCCCTACCTCGTGGACGGGCAGTGCATCGTCCTGCGAAGCACCGTTTTTCCCGGGACAACCGAGAAGGTCCACGGCCTGATCGCCGAGTCGGGCAAAAACATCCGGGTCGCTTTTTGCCCCGAGCGCGTCGCCGAGGGGAAAGCGATGGAAGAATTGACCGAGTTGCCTCAGATCGTCTCGGGTTGCGACGACCAGGCCACCGAGATGGCGGCGGAACTCTTCGGTCGGATCGCGCGATCGATCCTCCGGCTCTCGCCCCTGGAGGCCGAGCTGACCAAGATCTTCGCCAATGTTTGGCGCTACATTCAGTTCGCCACGGCCAACCAGTTTTTCATGATCGCCACCGACTACGGCCTCGATTTTTACAAGATTTACGAGGCGCTGACCCGCGACTATCCACGGATGGCCGGCCTGCCCAAGAGTGGATTCGCGGCGGGCCCCTGCCTGTTCAAGGACACCATGCAACTCGCGGCGGCCAGCAACAACAACTTCTGGCTGGGCCACTCCGCCATGCTGATCAACGAGGGGCTGCCCAACTTCCTCGTTCGGCATCTGAAAAACCACTACGAACTCGCACAAATGCGGATCGGCCTGCTGGGCATGGCGTTCAAGGCCGATAGCGACGACCCTCGAGAGTCCCTTTCGTACAAGCTTCGGAAAGTCCTGGAATACGAGGCGGCGGAAGTTCTTTGCACGGATGTTTACATCAAGGACCCGTCGTTTCATTCGCTCGATGACGTGCTCGATCAGGCGGATTTGTTGATCATCGGCGTGCCACACCGGGAGTACCGTTCCCTCACGTTGCCCGCGAACAAGCCGGTCGTCGATATCTGGAATACCTACGGCAAGGGAGCCTTTCCGTCGTGAAGATTCTGGTCACCGGCGCGGCCGGGTTCATCGCGGGCTATCTCGTCGAGGAATTGCTGGCCTCGGGCCACTCGGTCGTCGGCCTCGACAACTACTCGAAGTACGGTCCCCTGGAGCATGCCTACGACTCGCATCCGAACTACCGAGGCGTGACCGGCGATGCCAAGGACGTGGCGTTGCTCAAGGAGCTGCTCGCCAACTGCGACCATTTTGTCGCCGGCGCGGCGATCATTGGCGGGATCACGCTCTTTCATGAACGAGCGTATGATTTGATCGCGGAGAACGAACGGATCACCGCCGCGGCGTTCGACGCCGCGATCTGGGCGCACCAGAACGCCTCGTTGAAGAAGATCACGGTCGTTTCCTCGTCGATGGTCTACGAGAGTACGTCGGTCTATCCGACTCCGGAAGGGGAGCAGCGACGCTGCCCACCGCCCCAATCGACCTATGGGTTCCAGAAGCTCGCCACCGAATACTTCGCGCAAGGGGCCTGGGAACAGTACAAGCTGCCGTTCACGATCGTCCGGCCGTTCAACTGTATCGGGATCGGGGAAAAGCGGGCTCTGAGCGACTCGGAAATCCGTTCCGGCAACGTGAAGCTCGCCATGAGTCACGTGGTTCCCGACCTGGTTCAGAAGGTCCTCAAGGGTCAAGATCCGTTGCGCATTCTGGGCGACGGACACCAGGTGCGATGCTACACTTACGGTGGTGATCTCGCCCGAGGCATCCGGTTGGCGATCGAGTCTCCGGCGGCGACCAACGAGGATTTCAACCTCTCGACGGCCACGGCGACAACCGTGCTCGAACTGGCCGAGGAGGTCTGGCGGAAGATCAAGGGAGACACGCCGCTGCGAATCGTCTCCGACCCACCCATGACCTACGACGTTCGACGCCGTGTTCCGTCGGTCGAAAAGGCGGAGCGAATCCTCGGCTTCAAGGCGACCACCACGCTCTCCGAGGCCCTGGACGAGATCATTCCGTGGATTCGACGTCAGATCGATCTCGGAGGAATCTGAGCCCCATGGGGACGACCGCCCGGCTCGAAAGCGATCTCGATCGCCTCTATACCGCTCGCTTCCCGACGCGCGAGCGAGCGGTGAAGACGCGGCTCTGGAAAACACTTTGCGATCATTTCTTCGCGCGCTACGTTCCGGAGCACGGCACGGTCCTCGACGTCGGTGCCGGCTACTGCGACTTCATCAATCACGTTCACGCCGCGAGGCGCATCGCGGTGGACCTGAATCCCGATGTCGCGCGATCGGCCGCCCCAGGCGTGGAGGTCCACGTCCGCGAGCTAGAACAGCTCGGTGAAGTGATCGATCCGGAAACCGTCGATCTGGCCATGGCCAGCAACGTCTTCGAACACCTCCGAGGTCCGGATGCCTTGCTCGACGTGCTGGCGGCCATTTATGGCTCGCTTCGACCGGGAGGCCGGCTGATCGTCTTGCAGCCGAACATCCGGGCGGTCGGTACGGCGTTCTGGGACTTCCTGGACCATACGCTTCCACTGACCGAGAAGGGCATGACCGAGGCCCTGGAACTCTCCGGATTCGAGATCATCGAACGGCGAGCCCGCTTCTTACCCTATACCACCCGAAGCGCGTTGCCGCGTTGGCCCTGGCTGGTCCGTCTCTACCTCGCGATCCGGCCCGCGCACTGGTTGCTGGGAAAGCAGATGCTCGTCGTGGCGAGGCGGCCCGAGTGATGGAGACCGATCAAACGCCCAAGGAGGCCGTCGTCGACTTCCTGATGCCGGTCTACAACGAAGGGGCCAACATCGCTCGAGCGCTCGAGGAGATCGATCGCCAGGTTCCTCTGCCCAAGCGCGTGTTGATCGTTTACGACTTCGACGAGGACGACACGTTGCCCGTCGTTCGCGAACTTGCCCCGCGCTTTCCTTACGTGGAGCTGGTCAAGAACGATGTCGGACGCGGTGTGCTGAACGCGATCCGAGCCGGGATCAAGGCGACCCAGGCGGAGGTGGTCATCATCACGATGGCCGATCTTTCGGACGATTTGACCGTGGTTTCCCGGATGGTGGACCTGATCCGCAATCAAGGTTATGATATTGTTTGCGCGTCCCGTTACATGAAGGGCGGTCAACAAATCGGCGGGCCGAAGCTCAAGGGGTTTCTCTCCAGGACCGCCGGGTTGACTCTGCACTGGCTCACCGGCATGCCGACCCACGATGCCACCAACGCCTTCCGGGCCTACCGTCGGTCGGTGCTCGTCGAGACCACGATTGAAAGCCGCGGCGGATTTGAATACTCGCTGGAATTGACGGCCAAGGCGTACGCGGCCGGACGCCGGATCACGGAGGTTCCCTCGACCTGGCGCGACCGATCGGCGGGTCAGTCGCGATTCCGACTCACGGCCTGGCTTCCGCACTACCTCCGATGGTATCTTTTCGCCCTGACCCACCGGCCTAAAGCTCCTCGAAACGCGGGCTGATCCGAACGCGACCGACCCTCAAGGAGCGGGCCGTCGGCCCATCCCAGACTCCGCGGTTGGAGATTCGTTTCTTCCTGGGAAGGCGATGGAAACGTTTGCGACAAACCCCATGGCTCAAGATTCGGCTCCGGATGGTCCGACCCGCCGTTGGCCCCTTGAGATCGTTTGCGCCCTGGCCTGCGGCCTTGCCGGGGTTTTGATTTCGATCCTTCCCCACTTGCTCTGGTGGCCCAGGCTGAACGAACCCGTCTGGCTTGCCGACCAGGACGAGCTGCTCTACCTCGCCCTGGCTGGCCAGGCCTACTTCAACCATCCGACCTATCTGAGCGATCCCATCGCCGTCTCAGGCGGGTACTGCATGTACCCCTGGCTCCAAATGGGCCCCGGCATCCTGATCGCCACGCGCCTTCCCTGGGGTGTCCTGGGCATCAGCCTGGTCTGGCGCTTCCTGGCCGGTCTCTCCATCGGAGTTGCCTGGTATGTTCTGATTCGTTTTTATACGAGGTCGCGAGCCGTCGCGGTCGCGATCGCGCTGTTTCTCCTCTCCGATGCCGGCCTGCTCTGGGCTCGCCCGTTGATCCTTCAGTTCAAATACGCCTGGCAGATTCTGTCCGGTTCCGGCGGCTACCTGCTGCAAGAGCGGCCTTTGATCCATCCCGAGTGGCGCATCATCACGCCTGGGCTCAGCATGGCCCTCTACCTGGTCCACCTCTGGTTGATGGGCATGGCCCGCGCCAGGCCAAGCGGGTCGCGCCTGCTTCTTGCAGGTATCGGATTTGGATTACTTTTTTATAATTACTTTTTTTACTGGGCCTGGCGCTGCTGATCGCCCTGGGAATCGATTCCGGACACCGCAAGGTTTACTTCGCGACCGGTGTCATCGGGGGCTTACTCGGTCTTCCGAATCTGATTCTCTCGGCGCTTTCGGTGCGGGCGTACTCCAAGGACTGGATGCACCGAATTGACAAATTTATTCCTATTGAACGGACGAGCGAGCTGCTCATTCCGGCGGGTGGTCTGATCCTCCTCGGGCTGACCTTCGTCTGGGTCCTGGCGCGTCGACGCGATCTGATCTATTTGTGGGCGGTTTGCGCCTCGGGATTGTTGCTGCTGAATCATCAACTCGTGACGGGGCTCCAGCTCGAGAATTTCCACTGGAACTATGCCTGGACGCCCGTCATGATGCTGTTGTTGTGGCTCATCGCGATCGGGTTTCCGACGAAACGGCCGATCCGGGACGGTCGATGGGCCTGGGTGGTGCTGTCGGCGGCGATCGCCTTTTACGGGCTTGGGCTCTGGCTTCGAGGAGTCGAGGCGACTCGCAGCGCCGGCGTGGTCGAGTTGCTCGACGTGTACGGCCACTATCGCGACCAGAGGATGACGGAACGCGCCCCACGCCTGGACCCGAACGCGGTGACGGCCGGAGACCGCCGCTTCGTCGAGTTCGCCACGATTCTGGAAAACCAGCGTCCCCTCGATCATTATGTCAGTGTCCTGAGCCCCTCGCTCGACGATCACGCCTGGGAGGCCCGGATGGTCCTCAATGAGGTGCTGCGCGGTCTCGACCGAGAGCAATTCGCCGACGTTCAGCGCGCGTTTTTCGAGAAGGCGGTCTGGGGGCCCTGGGGCTCGAATCGCAACCCGGCGCTGCGCGAGGAACGGTTTGCCGCCCGGCTTCGCTTGTTTGACGAAACCCTGTCCGATCCCGACGCCGCGCTCGATCGTTACCAGGTCCGGTACTTCGGCACCTTGAACAGGGCCGAAGGTTCCACCAAACCGCCAGGGTCGGGCTGGTCGATCATCCAGCAGGGTCCAACCTGGGACGTCTGGAAGCGGGATCGGCCAGGGAAACGCACGTCCAACAACGGCGCTGGGGCAAACAACGGAACCGCCGCCAACACGCAAGACGATTGAGACCACCCGCGATGCCCGAACTCCCGTTTCAGCGCGTGGCGATCCTGGGGGCGGGCGGCATGGGAACGGCCCTGGCCGTCTTGCTCTCCAGGAGCGGCGCGGAGGTTCGTCTGTGGGCTCGGAACCCTGCCTTCGCCGAGGAATTGGCAACGACCCGCGAGAACGCGCGACACCTGCCTGGAGCCGCTCTACCCGAGACGGTATTCCCAACAGGCGATGCCGCCCAGGCCACGGATCAGGCCGACCTGATTCTTGTTGCGATTCCCACGGCGTTCCTGCGGGCCACGCTGACTCGACTGTCGGGAGACGTTCCGGAGGGCTTGCCGGCCTTGAGTGTCGTCAAGGGGATCGAGAATGAGACGTTCTCGCTTCCCAGCCGCATCATTGTCGAAACGCTCGGACCGCGGTCCGTGGCCGTGCTGAGCGGACCGAGTCACGCCGAGGAGATCGTTCGCGACCTGCCGGCGTCGGTTGTCGTCGCCGGCTCGAACCCGGATCTCAACAAGGGAATTCAGAACGCGTTAAACCAGCGGAACTTCCGCGTGTATACCAATCCCGATGCCCTGGGCGTCGAGCTGGCGGGCGCCTTGAAAAACATCCTCGGAATCGCGGCGGGGATATGCGAAGGGCTCGGATTCGGCGATAATGCCAAGGCGGCGATGCTGACCCGAGGTCTGGTCGAGATCAGCCGTTTCGGCGTCGATCTGGGCGCCCAACAGGCCACGTTTTACGGCCTCGCCGGCGTTGGGGACGTGATTACGACCTGCTACAGCCCGTTCGGGCGCAACAGGTCGGTGGGCTTGCGGATCGGTCAAGGGGCCAAACTGGACGAGATTCTGGCCTCGATGCAAGACGTGGCCGAAGGGGTGTTCACGACGCGAAGCGTACATGCCCTGGCCGCTCAACAAGGCGTCGAGATGCCGATTACGGACGAAGTTTACCAGATCCTTTTCGAGGGAAAGCCTCCGTTGTCGGCCCTGTCGGATTTGATGCTCCGCCCCCCCAAGGACGAGGCCCTGTGAGGTACGAGACAAGGACCCTGCCGGCCTGTTGTGGCGTGGCCTTCAAAGAGTGGTCGGGAGTCTGTCAGGCGCTGACCGACGGCCGCCAATGCCTCATCGTCCGCAAGGGGGGAATCGCCGAGGAGAACGGACGCTTCCGACCCGAACATGATGCGTTCTGGCTTTACCCGACCCGACTTCATGAAGATCAACAGGGCCTGCGAGCGCCGCAAGCCAACAGCGAGGTGAGCCCACCGCCGCCCGACGGTTTCGTGAACCTGCGGGCACTCGCGATCGTAACCTTGGTGGCGTACCTGGATCGGCTCGACCAGATCGAGGCACTGGCGGATTTTCATGTTTGGAGCCAAGAAACGATTCGCCAACGATTCGCGTATCGGCGGCCGGGACTCTGGGCGCTGGGCGTGCGCGTTTACCGGAGGCCCGAGCCGATCCAGGTCGAGCTCCGACCCGAGCACTCCGGATGCAAGTCGTGGGTTTCCCTCGGGCGACCTCTCTCGACCGAGCGACTCGACCCTGTGCTCGACGAGGAAGCCTTCGCTCTCAGGATGAGGGCGATTGGCCGGGCCATGGCGCCCTCGGCGGTCTTACTACCACGGGACGATCAATGTGATGAGGGATGATCGCGAACGATTCCCTGCCACACTCGTGATTTGCGGCCTTTGGGTCCTCGTCTATCTCGCCATGGCGTGGCACCAGGGCGCGCTCCAGATGGGGAACGATCTTCTCGCTGGCGGGATCAACCTGATCACGAGCCACGCCTTTGGCGACATGACGCCGCAAGACATCCGCAATGGGCAGGTTTGGAGAGCTTTGACCGCCACTTTTATTCATTATAGTCTGCTTCATTTGGGCTTTAATACGATCATGATGTACCAGCTCGGCCGGTTGGTCGAGCCCTGGTACGGCCCCTGGCAGTTCCTGTCGATTTACGTGGTGATCGGGTTCTTTGGAAACCTGCTCGCGGCTTTGATCAAACCGTTCTTTCATCACTCGATGAATGAACATAGCGCGGGGGGTTCGGGCGTCTTGTGTGGGCTCATAGCCTTGATCGCCGTCGTTGGCTGGCGATCTCGGACGCGGTTTGGCGATTTCATGCGGGCCCAGATGGTCGGTCAGCTCATCTTCATCGGTATCATGGGGATGGTCTTGCCCCAGATTGGAAACTTTGAGCATGGTGGAGGCGCGTTGGCGGGCGCGCTGGTTGGGTTCGCCCATCGGCGGATGGTTCGGTGGGCCGATCGAAAACTCGCCTGGCTGGCGGGTGTCTTCAGCGCCTTGGTCCTTGCCGCCTGCGTGCTGGCCCAGGCAAGGACCGATCACCGGCTCGAGGTGATGGCGCCGTCGAAGACTTCCCCTCTTGAAACCGTAAAGCGTCGTGTCGCGGAGCTCGAACAGCTCTCTCGGAAACGCGCGCAGGTGTTGCAGCATCTTGCGGCGTTGGAGTTACTGTATCGCGAGCTCACACGAATTTCCTCCAACGATCGCGTCTTCCTCCGTCCTTCGAGACCGGCGATTTTGCTCGGTGTGGAACCGATCGTCCTTCCCGAACCGCCCTCGGCGGAGGCGATCGCCCGCATCAAGTTGCGCGAGATCCTCCAGAACCTCGACCGGCTCGAGCCCGAACTGGCGACGGGCCCCACCGCGACGACCTACCGGGCGTGGCACCTCATGGTTGAGCGGGCCACGAGTCGCCGCCCCTTGCCGGGGGAGCTCGGGGTGTTCCTCGATCGCCAGAAAACGCTCGCCGAGCGGCTCCGGAGGATTCAGTCGGACGACGAAAAAGAGTTTCTCGAGCTCGCGCGATCGCTGGGCTTCCAGCCGGTTGAACGTGAGGCGAAGAAGTCGACGCGGTAGGACGAGGCTGGACGGTTCAGCCCACAACACCACTGGCCAGGCGCTCGAGGCGGCCGTGCCTGGGACGGCCCGATCGGCGTCGGATGGCGGAGACGAACTGTTCGATGGTCGTCACCGTCTCCGGGAATTCCGTGAAGTAGCAGCCGATGACCGCCGGTTCGTGACCGTCGCTGGAACCCGTCGCCCCCATTCGATGCTCGGCCAGCACGGACTCGGTTTTCCGCCGGGTCTCGGGGGTAATATTGTTGCTCACCAGTTCGAGCGCATCGAAGACTGGCCCATGATCGGCCAGAATCTGGTGAAAGTCTTGTTCCCAGCGGAACGGGTGCGCCGCGACGATGGCCGCGTCGTGTCGTCGCACCACCCGCAAGAGCTCGGCCAGGGCGATGCCGGGAGGCGCCTCGTCGAGGCTGGGAAGGCCGTAAACCAGGAAGTGTCCTTCCCTCGCGGAAATCTCGGCGCCCGCCAGGACGATCAGGCCATCCGCCTGGAGTCGAAGCTCTTCCAGTTCCTCGGGCAACCACTGGTAATCATGCTCGGTGATCACGACGCCGTCGAGCCCCATTTCGTGGGCCCGGGAAATCAGTCGCTCGGGATCGAGAATGCTGTCAGGGGAATGTCGGGACGTATGAATGTGATGGTCGAACTTGGACATGAATCCGGAATTCCTCTCTCAACGAAACGGGACGATACCTTGGGTTCCCGCGTAACGGCCCCTTCCTCTCTCTTGTCGAGGCGATCGAGTCGACCGACCAACCTGAAGGGCCATTCGATCCGGCGAGGGAACTCGTCCGCCCAGATCATTCTACGTCGCGGCCCTCGACGACGTCGGTAATCGGTGGCGCCTCATGGGGTGGTTCCATGGTTTTCGAGTCCAGCCGCCTGAAATAGTCACGGATCTCGCGGATCGCCTGATGACCGAGAAGCAGAAGGATGGGCACGTTGGCGAAGAGCATCACCCCGGTTCCAAGGTCGGAGAGGTTCCCGAGTTGGGTATCCGAACGGATGAACGCCGGAACCGTGGCCACAACGGTCGCCAGGCAGTACGCGAGTTTGTAGACGGGCACCGCCCGTTGGCCGAAAAGAAAAATCGTCCCTTGTTCGCCGTAATAACTCCAGGAAATCAAGGTCGAAAAGGCGAAGAGCCAGCAGGCGACCGTAACAAGCCACTTGCCGAGTCCGGGAATCGCCCGGTCAAAGGCATGACCCGTTAGCGCGGCCCCAACGAAATCTCGGTAAACCCCCTTGCCGACCAGGTTCGCCCCCGCAAGCCTGGCCAGATCGTCCTTGTCGTCGCTCCACTGAATTCGCGGGCCATCTTCGGTCACCACGATTTCCCCCTTCACCTTGACCAGATGGCTCGAGGATTCGGGGTCGGGCTCGTCAACCTCGGCCAGTAGAAAGAACCCGTTGCCGTGCTCCCAGGAGTCGGGATAAGGAAGTTTCGGCAGGTTCTCCAGCCCGGTCGGGGCCTCGATCGCCCAGCCGTCCCCCTTCTGGACAATCGCGATCTCGCCCTGGAAGTCTCCGGCGGGAGCACGGTTCCACGTGCCGGTGGAGAGGATCACGAGGGCCGTCAGGGTGCAAACGAGGCACGTGTCGATGAACGGCTCCAGACCGGCGACGACCCCTTCACGGACCGGCTCGTCCGTCTTGGCCGCGGAGTGAGCGATGGGAGAGGTTCCCTGACCGGCTTCATTCGAGAACAAGGCGCGTCGAAGACCCGTGGTCAATCCAAACCAGGCGCTGGCTCCGAGAAAGGCCCCCTCGGCCTTGGTCGGGGAGAAAGCCTCCTCGACGATCAGCCAGAGCAAGCGAGGCACATTGGCGGCCTCGACGAAGAGCACGACGATGCCCGCCAGGAGATACAGGCCGCACATGAACGGCACGAGCCGGCCGGCGACGTCGCCAATGCGCTGGATTCCGCCGAGGATCACGACGGCCGTCAGCATCGCGAGCACGATGCCCGAGGCGACCTGGGGCACACCGAAATACTCATTGGTGATGTTCGCCGTGTTCCAGGCCTGGAACATGTTGCCGCCGGTGAAGGTCGCGATGAGCAAGGTGACGCAGAAGATCGCTCCGATGACCCAGGAAACGGGCTTCGCCAGGCCGCCGACCTGATCACCCCAACCTCGGGTGATGACCCACATCGCTCCGCCGTGCGGATTGTCGGGATCGCTCGTGTCGCGAGACATCATGGCGAGCGTCACTTCCACGGTCTTGATCGCCATGCCGAAGAAGCCGGTCATCCACATCCAGAACAGGGCCCCCGGCCCACCGACTCCGATCGCCAGGGCCACGCCCCCGATGTTGCCCAGGCCGACCGTGCCCGAGAGCGCCGCGGAAAGAGCCTGGAAGTGATTGATCGCTCCCGGATCGGACTTATCGTCGTATTTACCCCGGATGACCTCAACGCCGTGGGTCAAGGCCCGGAACTGCACGAACTTGCTCCAGACGGAGAACAGCAGACCCAGGCTCAGGAGTGAGACAAAGGTCGGCAGACCCCAAAGAATGCCGATCACGTCTCCCATGATCCGGTTGTACAGTTCCATAGGATCTCCTAAGAGACTGGGCCGAGAGCCGGATTCGAGGTCAGGCGAGACGCCCAGAGAAGGGCCGACGGATCAAGAACGTCTCGAACGGCCTGGGAGACCGACGGAGAGACGAGGAGAGGAATCGACGGATGGTTCAGGCCGGGCGGCTTCCGATGTTGCGCATTCCGACTCGTCCCTGTCAAGCCGACACCCATTCGGCTCCCCGCTCGATCACGAGTTCGGCCCCCGTCGCGTCAATTTTCAAGTAACTCGCTCCACGAGTCCAGTCACCCAGGACGATCAATCGGGGGCTGGCTTCCGGATTGTTGTACGCATGATGAACATGACCGAATACGATAATATCAAATTCCGAGTCACACGCGAGAGCCATCTCGCGGTACGCGGCGATGAGCCGTCGATCCGCTTCCGCCTTCTTCCGCGTGTTGACACGATCGAGCCTTGATTCCAGGTCTCTCGCCAGGAAACCCGGTAAGAGACCGAAGGCGCCCAGAAAGGCTCGCCCTTCCATCAAGGACTTCCACGTCGAGGTTCCCTTGACGCGATGGCCGTGGGCGAGTCGAATCGTTTGGCCGTGCGAGACGATCACGAGCGGTTCGGGCTGAACCTCGAGGCGCAAGAGCGACTCATAAAACGGGCCGAGCCAGGCATCGTGGTTCCCGAGCATCAGGGTCAGCGGCACGCCCCTCTCCTGCAGCCGGACCAGGGCGCTCAGGCCGGGACAGGCCATCGGATCGGCGCCTTGCTGACGGCTGGCGAACCAGAAGTCGCAGAGATCGCCCACGATGAACAGACGGTCTTGCGGCGCGAGCTGGTCGACCAGACGAGCCAGTCGGCGTCCTCTCTCGGGACGGTCGAGTCGAAGGTGAACGTCGCTCAGGAAATAGTCCGCCACGTCGCCCAGTCCCGACCGAGCCGCGATGGCTCAGGCGGCCTCCCAGGGGAAACCCACAACGACATCGTCTCGTTCGCGCGTCTTCGCGCGGCGTCGAGCCGCCGACTGAACCGAGATTGAGGGGTACGCCTCCCACTGGGACGCCAGATGCACGGCGCTTCGACGGTTCGCCTGGCGAACGGACGCTCGAGCGGAGGCCATCGCCAGTTCGGGACGATTGCAATCCGCGCTCAGGTGCAGCAAAATCACGTTCCGCAACGCACCCGGTCTCGACCGCTTCAGAACGGCCAGGAGAAGCTCGGATCCTTGCGTGTTGGAAAGATGACCACCTCGGCCAAGGTTCCGCGCGATCAGGTGGGGCGCCCGACCCGACGTCCGTTGCATCTCGACGTCATGATTGAACTCCAGCGCCAGCAGGTCGACATCGATCAAGGCGTCGGCCATCTCCTCGGTCCAGATTCCGGTATCGGCCACGAAGCCGATGGACGCGAGCCTCGATCTTCGACTCGACCGCCCCTCAAGGCGGAATCCGAACGTGGGTCCTCCGTCATGGCTCAATGGCACCGATTCGACGCGCATCCCGTTCAAGGTCAGAAACGGCCGATCGTCGTAGGTGCGCACCAGACCGCGTTGAGCCAGTGCGTGAAAGCCAGCAAGCCGTCGAAGCCGATCGGGATGTCCCTCGTGGCAGTGGAACGTCACGCGACGACGCGCCAGGAAGCGTAGCGTCGCGTCGTTGACATGATCACCATGCGTATGAGTCAAGGCGGCCGACGCGATCGAATCCCACGTCGCGCCGACGCTTGACAAGCGTTCGGCAAGGGCTCGGGGGCCGAGCCCCAGATCGATGAGGACGCCAACGCCCGCCACGGAGACCACCGCCGCGTTTCCCCGGGACCCGCTTGCCAGGATGGAGAACCGGATCGACATCGCCGCGCGATCGCCTCCGTGGTCACCCGGCGCCGGCAATTGCCGATGCCCGAAACGTCAATCGTGTTTCGGGTTAGAACAAACCCGAAAGGCCCATTCTAGTGACTGCGAGGTGGATTCTCAAGCGGTTCCGCCGGTTCGCGGCTCGCCCCAAACCGGCGAATTTCGGAAATCGACGAAGCGCAAGAGGGACGATATCCGGTAAGATCGTCCCGGACAAGACCGGGAGCGGGCGGCGCGTCACGCAAGGTCTTTGGGAGGTCCTCTTGTCAGTGATTTATGCCTCGACTCATCCGCTGGTGCACCACAAGCTTGCGGCCCTTCGCGATGCCCGCACCGGCTCGGCCGAGTTTCGCCGACTCGTACGAAGCCTGGCGACGCACCTGACGCACGAGGCCACCGTCGATTTCCCCACCCGTGAGGTTTCCGTTCCGACGCCGCTGGGCACGGCTTCGTGTCGGGTTCTGGCGGACACCGTGGCGATCGTTCCGATTCTCCGAGCCGGGCTGGGCATGGCCGACGGCGTCCTCGACCTGATCCCCGACGCCGAGGTCTGGCACATCGGCCTCTTTCGCGATGAGAAGACCCTCAAACCGACGGAATACTACAACAAACTGACCGCGCCGTGTCGGGCCACGGTGGCCCTGGTCGTCGACCCGATGCTGGCAACGGGCGGTTCGGCGGTTCGAACGTGTGAGATTCTCAAGCAAGCTGGGATTCCTCGGCTCAAGATGCTCGCGTTGATCGCCGCTCCCGAAGGGATCGAACGGCTCGGCTCCGCCATGCCCGACGTGCCGATCCACGTCGGAGTCATCGACGAGCGGCTCAACGAGGTCGGATTCATCTATCCGGGCCTCGGTGACGCCGGCGATCGCCAGTATGGAACCGGCGGCGACTGAGTTCGGCGCTCGATTTCCGTCAGGATGGCCGGTTCAAGCCACCAAGGGAGCCAGGAAGGGGGGTGGTCGTTGCGAGCGGTCGACATTATCCGAAAGAAGAGGGACGGGCAATCTCTGAGCCCTTCGGAAATCGAGTGGATGGTCGGAGGCATCGCCTCCGGCGAGGTTGCCGACTACCAGTGGTCCGCGCTCCTGATGGCCATTGTCTGGAGAGGCATGAGCGACTCCGAGACGGCCGTTCTGACCGAGGCCATGATGCGATCGGGCACGGTCGTCGACCTCTCCAGGCTTGCCGGACCCAAGATCGACAAACATAGTACCGGAGGCGTGGGCGACAAGACCTCGCTGATCCTGGCGCCGATCGCCGCGGCGTGCGGTGTGCTCGTGCCGATGGTCTCCGGACGAGGCCTGGGACACACGGGCGGAACGCTCGACAAACTCGAGTCGATCCCCGGCTTCCGCGTCGACCTCGACCTGGAGGCCTACCAGCGTGTGTTGAGCGATTGCGGCCTGGTGCTGATTGGCCAGACGGCCGAGATCGCGCCGGCCGACAAAACGCTCTACGCCCTCCGTGACGCGACCGCGACCGTCGAGTCGATTCCGTTGATCTCGGCGTCCATTCTCTCGAAGAAGCTGGCGGAGGGAATCGACGGGCTGGTGCTGGACGTCAAGACAGGCAACGGGGCCTTCATGGAGCGGCTCGAAGAGGCCAGGACTCTGGCCCGGACCCTGTGCGCCATCGGCCGCCAACTGGGCAAAACGGTCGTTGCGTTGATTACGCGGATGGACCAACCGCTCGGTCGCGCCGTGGGAAATGCCGTCGAGGTGATCGAGTGCGTGCAATGCTTGAGGGGCGAAGGCCCCGCCGACCTTGTTGGCCTGTCGATCGAACTGGCGGCCGAAATGCTCCTTATGGGCGGGAAGGCCCGCACCATCGAGGAAGCCCGTGACCTTTGCCGACGCGCGATTCTTAACGGCTCGGCGCTGGAGCGGTTTCGACGGGTGGTCGCGGCACAGGGAGGAGACCCGACGGCGCTCGACG
Source organism: uncultured Isosphaeraceae bacterium (assembly GCA_964599655.1). Classification (GTDB taxonomy): domain Bacteria; phylum Planctomycetota; class Planctomycetia; order Isosphaerales; family Isosphaeraceae; genus CAZRGV01. Next base: position 34,559 of record CAZRGV010000057.1, read on the forward strand.
ACCTGTCGCGCCTTCCGGCGCCTCGCTATCGTCACGAAATCCTGGCCCCTCGATCGGGCGTGGTGCACGCGTTGGCCGCCCGCCCAATCGGCCTCGCGACGATGCGACTCGGGGCCGGTCGCGCTCGAGTGGATTCCAGGATTGATCCCGCCGTCGGCGTCTGGCTCCACAAGAAAGTGGGCGATTCCGTCAAGCAAGGTGAGCCGCTCTGTGAGGTTCTGGCAAACGCCAGGGACGACCAGTACACGCAGGCTCTTGAGGACATCGCGGCGGCCTACACCATCGGCGATGAGACGGTCGAGGTTCCTGATCTGATCATGGAACGTCTTTGACGGTTTCCAAGACGACGAGATCTGGTAATCTGATCGCTCGACTCCGGTTCGAGGCGATACCGCCGACTTCCCGATGTCGCGACGGGACGATGATCCGTCCCGTCGACGCGGAATTCCCAACACGGATCGGCTTCACAACATGACGCTCTTTGACCCGAACCGCCTGCGGGGGTTGATCGGGATCGCCGCCATCCTGGCGGTGACCTATGCCCTCTCCGAAAACCGTCGCGCGATCTCACGGCGGATGGTTGTCGGCGGCCTGGCGATGCAGGGGGTATTCGCCGTTTTGCTTCTCTGGGTCCCGGCCGGTCGAGCGGCCCTGGATGCGGCCGCCCGATTTGTTCAAGGCGTGCTTGACTGTGCATTATCCGGTTCGGAATTCGTGTTTGGCAAAGCGCTGACCAGCGCCGAGGCACCCATCGGTTTCGTCTTCGCGTTCCGGGTCTTGCCGACGGTCATCTTTGTCGCCGCGCTGTTCGCCGTCTTGTATCACCTTGGCGTGATGCAGATCCTCGTGCCTCTCGCGGGATTGCTGGCGGCGGGCGGCGTC
>CAZRGV010000057.1:35450-36439 GCA_964599655.1 uncultured Isosphaeraceae bacterium
AAGGTTTCGCCTGGCTCATCGCGAGGGTCCTTGGCGCCAGTGGCGCGGAGTCGCTGAACACGGCGGCGTCGCTCTTTCTGGGCCAGACCGAGGCCCCCTTGACGATTCGCCCTTTTTTAGCTCGGTTGACCATGTCGGAACTGCTTGTTGTGATGGTCTCGGGAATGGGTCTGGTCTCAGGGGGCGTTCTTGGTGCCTACATCGAGACGGGGGCAAAGGCTCGGGACTTGCTGACGGCGATCTTGATGACCGCTCCGGCGACGATTTTTCTCTCGAAGATTCTCGTGCCAGAGACGGGCCAACCCGAGACGCTCGGCAAGGTTCGAGCCCACGATCTCCGCCCGGACGCGAACATTCTCGATGCCGCCGCGCGTGGGACTCGCGAGGGTTTGCAACTCGCGCTGAACATCGGCGCCATGCTCATCTCGTTCCTCGCGCTGATCACCCTGGTGAACACGGGCCTCCGCCTCGCTGGAGAACTGTTCCAACAACCTGGGTTCTCACTTCAATCCATTTTCGGCGCGCTGCTCTCTCCGTTCGCCTGGCTGATGGGCATTTCCTGGGCCGATTGTCCCGAGGTCGGATCGTTGCTGGGAGAACGGTTGGTGCTGAACGAACTCATCGCCTATGGCGATCTCGGCAAGCTCGCCGGCAAGATCAGCGACCGCTCCTACTCGATGGCCACGATCGCGCTTTGCGGATTCGCCAACCTCAGCTCGATCGGCATCCAGCTTGGCGGCATTGGTAGCCTGATGCCCGAACACCGGCGAGCCGACCTGGCGCGGCTCGGCCTTCGAGCCCTGCTCGCGGCCACACTGGCCAATTACCTCTCCGCTTGCATTGCGGGAATCTTGATATGACGCTCCAGGTTTACGAGAAGGCCCACGAAGCGGCCGCGTTCATTCGCCAGTCGATCCCCATGTTCCCGCCGGTTGCCGTCGTGCTCGGGTCCGGCCTCGGTGAGTTCTCTCAATGGCTTGAGAATCCTG
>CAZRGV010000058.1:0-14699 GCA_964599655.1 uncultured Isosphaeraceae bacterium
AAGGCACTGGTGGACAAGCCACCAGTGGCACCCGGCGATGGAAGATGGGATGAAAAACCCGTCGAACCAGGATGGTATTGTCAAGGAGCCAGAGCGGTTCGCGAGGCGAGCCCTCCAGTCCATATCATCTGGATTTCGGGCTGGGGTCTTCGGGTTTTTTTGGGCGATTTCGCGAACGACCGGGAAACGAGGCGGCAGGAACCGGTTCTCGTTCCGTGGGCCATTCTGGTCCAGCCAGGGCGTCCGGCCCACGCCACCGGCGGAACCGGAGAATCGCGTGGTAGAACAGAGCATGGTCACGGTTCGGCCAGGTCGCGAAACCGACGGCGAGAGGAACGGCATCATGTCGACCCGCACGCCCTCCTTCGGGGACCTCCTGGAGCCCCCACCGGTCCCGGTCCGCCGGTTCACCGTGGAGGAATACCACGCCATGATCCGGGCGGGCCTCTTCGACCCGGAGGAGCGGTTTGAGCTGCTGGATGGATGGATCGTCCCCAAGATGACCCGAAACCCGCCTCACGAAGTGGCCATGGTTCTGGTTCAAGAGGCCCTTCGTCTCCTGCTTCCTCGAGGCTGGCATTTGCGGGTCCAGTCGGCGATTGCGACCGCCACGAGTGAGCCGGAGCCGGACCTGGCCGTCGTTCGGGGCGAGGCGCGCGACTACGTGAACCGACATCCGGGGGCCGGAGACATCGCCCTCGTGGTCGAGGTGGCGGACGCGTCCCTCCGTCGCGATCGCGGGCTCAAGAAGCGAATTTACGCCGGAGCGGGCATCCCCGCGTACTGGATTGTCAACCTCGGCGACGCCAGGGTCGAGGTCGATTCCGATCCGACGGGTGCCGTCGCGTCGCCCACCTATCGCCAGGAGCCTACCTTCGGCGTCGATGACGCCCTTCCGCTCGTCATCGAGGGCGAAGAACGCGGACGCATCGCGGTCCGGGGAGTGCTGCCCTGAGAACGTGTGGTTGCCGCGGTGGGTTCCAGGATGGGCGGAGCGAGGGATCGCCGCGATTCCGCGTGCGGAAGATCGGTGGGCAGTGCCAATCCGACAAGTTGACGATGTGGAGGTGAAACGGGGCGAGGGAGGAATGGCCCCTCGCCCCGAGCTTGTGTCAGGCCAACGATCTCACTGATAGGCGTCCGCGCTGACGACCTCGTTGCCGTGGGTCGAGGAGAGGGCGCGGTAGATGTAGAGGTTCACCGAGTTCTTGATGAACTTGACGCTGCCGTCGGCCATGCCGACATTGACGCCGCCGGGGTGCTTGCTGCGGGCGGCCAGCATCATGCCCAGTCCCGTGTAGACGCCGTTGGAGTACGAGCCGGTGGCGCCGGTGCAGGGGGCGACCAGTGAGGCCGGATTGCAATAGCCGGAACTCTGCATGACGTCGGGCAGGGAGGAATTCGGCGTCAGCCAGCCGGTGAACTGGGCGCTGTAGCCCCACCAGGAGAAGCCGCGAAGGTCGTGGCCGCTGCCGACCAGAAGCTCGGAGGTCAGCATGGTGTTGCTCAGGCCATCGGTGATCTGGTTGAAGCCGACGGTGCCGGTGAGCGTGCCCTGCTGGCCACCCGCGGCGATGTCGGCCAGGGGCGAGCCGATGTCGGTGAACGGAGCGCCGAGGAACGGCCAGTTGATCCCGTTGGCCTGGTAGAACTGCGGCTGGTTGATGATCGTGTTGCCGAAGTTGACGACGTAGTTCTGCGAGGTGACTTTCTGCGTTGCCGAACCGTAGCCCACGATGTTGTTGGCGTTCGGATCGCTCGGGCAGGAGTAGGCGTTGACGCGGGAGCTGGTGACCGTGAGGTTGGTGTAGCCCGCGTAGCGGAACGGACTGTCGAAGCCGGTCACGTTGTTGCCCGAGGTGTTCCAGGCGTTGTAGAGCGGCTGCTGCTCGATGTAGGGCAGCAGGAAGATCAGCCAGGTTCCCCAGCAGCAACCCTTCACGCCGGGGGGCAGAGTGCCCAACTGGTCGTGATAGTTGTGCATGCCCAGGCCGATCTGCTTGAGGTTGTTGGTGCACTGGGCTCGGCGGGCGGCCTCGCGCGCTGACTGCACGGCCGGCAATAACAAGGCGATCAAGACGCCGATGATCGCGATGACCACCAGTAACTCAATTAAGGTGAAACCTCGTCGACGAAAGCTCATGAATGACTCTCCACAAGACAAGAATGAAACAAGCCGGTCCGAACCGGAACGTCTCGGGAACAGAGAACGCGCGGCCACTCGAGCGCGCGCCTCGGGCGTTGAGAAAAGGCGGAGATTGATTACTGACTCCAGCGTTGCAAACGGGACATGCAGGGCACGCGATGGCGTGCCAACCCCGGATGTCGGCTCGGCACGCCATCGCGTGCCCTGCATGTCCCATGGATTCCGCGGTAGTCAACAAGGCGGACGCCCCGAGGCCGCACCACGATACGGGGACGGGACGGGACGGGCGAACAACGCCACCCGCCGATCGTCGGTCGACCGCGCGGCCCTCAGTTCTTGAGGTCGAAGTTGAACGTGTTGTCGCCATCCGCCTTGACCTCGGCGGTCAAGGTGGTGTTCGCGTTGTACTTCGGCGGGATCAACTCTTTCATCACCTTGGGTGCCGCGCCTGGGCCGGTTGCCTCGTCCGGCTGTTGCATCTCGCCCGAACTGGCGTAGATGGACACCTTGTAGGTTCCGGGGGTCAGCCCCTGCTCCTGGGGCACCGAGTACTGACCGTCCTTGATCTGCCCGCCGGCGGTGAGCGCCGTCCCTTGCCCCTCGGAAACCGGGGTAAACTGAATCGTCCCATCCTTGAGAGGCGATCCATCCAGGGTCACCGAGCCGGAGAGGGCCTGGCGCGGAAGGCCGTCGCCACTGCCACCACAACCGCTCAGGGCAAGAACCATGACGAGGGCTGCGAGCCATGAACCAAAGCGGGCAAAAAGGTTCATAAAAGAAGAATCCTCGACCAACCAGGGAAGGTATCGCAGCGGATTGAGATTGGGGATCACACCATCGAGCCGGCGAAGGGAGGGGAGGGAGGGCCGACTTTCGGATCGCAGGGAAGCGACCGGAGAGACGTCGACGATCGGTGGCTCCAATCGATCGGCTGGATCTCGAAGCATCATTATTACACAATTTCCGTTCGACATGGCAAGTCCTTAACCCGATTTTTTTTGTAGATAGGAGTCTTAAATAACTAAGGTCGGCGGCTGCGAATCGGCCGCGATCAACCCTCTCTGGGTCAAGGACGGACCGCGTGGAGAGGGGGAAACGCGAGGCCGATTCTCCCCCGAGCAGCCTGGAATTGGTGCACTTCGAACGCCGCGCCTGGATCGAGCCCCATGGCCAGGGCATTGCTGTCATTCATGAACGTCTTGAAAACCATAGACCTTTTAATTATTTTCATCATATAATGAAATGCAGAAAAATAAAGAAGAAAATGTCTTGACGAAACGGGGCCAACGGCCCGAACGGCCGGCGAGGGGGGAGGGGAAGGGGGAGGGAAGGTGGTCGGGTCGACCTGGAGCGGGATGGGGCCTTGACCTTGGCTTGGATCGTGCGATGGCCGCAGGAGGCGTTGGCCGGTTCCGGGGATGCGTCGGGGACGTCGCGGTGGATCCGATTGAAGGGACGAATGGCGCAGGGCGGGCCATGGGGACAGGCACTTTCCGAGCCGGTCTCCACGACCTGGTCCTCGAAATCCGCTCCAGGCTGTTGGACCCGTTGAATCCGCACACCCGGCTTCGTCGGGCACGCGACCGCGTGCCGATTCCGCCTTGGCCGGCACGCGGTCGCCTGCCCGACGAAGATTCCAGGTAACCCGGGCCCGTCGCTAGCCTCGGCGAGAGGTGAAGCGTTCGAGGTCTTCTCCCTTGGGGACGACGGTGAGCCCCTCCTCGGTGACGGTCAGGCCGCGGGCCCGGTCGAGCTCGGGGTTCCAGCCGATTTCAAACTCGGCGGGGATTTTGACATCCTTGTCAATGATCGCGCGTCGGACCTTGGCGTACCGGCCGACCTCGACGCCGTCGAAGAGGATCGAATCTTCCACGAGCGCGTAGCTGTTGATCCGGACGCCGGGGGAGAGGATGCTGCGGTAGACCTGGCCGCCCGAGACGATCGTCCCCTGGCAGATGACCGAGTCGAGCGCCACGCCCCGGCGGTTGGGGGTGTTGTGCACGAATTTCGGCGGCGGCATCGGCGGCTGGTAGGTGTGAATCGGCCACTGGCGGTCGTAGAGATTCAACACCGGCTCGATCTGGATCAGGTCCATGGTGGTCTGGTAGTAGGCGTCGATCGTACCGACGTCGCGCCAGTAGGCAGCGCCCTTGCGGTTCTCATCGCGGAACGGATAGGCGAACACGCGCGAGTTGGAGAGCATGCCCGGAATGATGTCGCGGCCGAAGTCGTGCCCGCTGGACTCCTTGCGCGCGGCGTCCTGAAAGAGCAGCTCGTACATGACGTCGGTGGCGAAGACGTAAATGCCCATCGACGCCAGCGCCTGATCGGGCCGGCCCGGCATGCCCGGCGGATCGGCCGGCTTTTCGAGGAAGGCGACCACCCGGCCGGCGTCGTCGACGTGCATGACGCCAAAGTGCCGGGCGTCGAGCCGAGGGACCGGCAGGCAGGCGATCGTCAGGTCGGCGCGGCGTTCGCGGTGGAAGTCGATCATGGCTGAGTAATCCATCTTGTAGATATGATCACCGGCCAGGATCAAGGTATCGCGGGGGTTGGCCTTCTCGATGGTGTAGACGTTTTGGTAGATGGCGTCGGCGGTGCCCTGGTACCACTGCTCGGCGATGCGCTGCTGGGGCGGGATGACCTCGATGTACTCATCGAGCTCGCGGCAGAGGAAGCGCCAGCCCTGGTCGATGTGACGGCTGAGGCTGACCGCCTTGTACTGGGTGAGGACGAGGATCTTGCGCAGGTCGCTGTTGATGCAGTTCGACAGGGTGAAGTCGATGATGCGGTAGATGCCGCCGAACGGCACGGCGGGCTTGGCACGGTCGCGGGTCAAGGGTTCCAGCCGGGTTCCCCGGCCCCCGGCCAGCACGATTGCCAGAACGTCTCGAATCACCGCTCACCCCCGATTCACCTTCGTTCTACGTCCATCTCGGCGTTCCGAAGCGGAATCTTCCCCATTGTGCGCCAGCGGGCTCGGCAAACCAACCCGCTACATCGACGGTCCGGAAATCTTGTGTTCACGTCCGACAATCGTCGGCTCGCGAAGGTCCGCGACGAGGATCGACTCGGGGGGGAGATGCGACGTGTCGGGCGGGCGCGCGGGGTTCGGGACCCGTCGCGCGCCGGTGCCCGTCGAGGCGAATCCAGGCGTTTGGGCGTCAATCGCTGTGCTTTTCTCGAAGCCGGGAGGAGAGGCGAAGGATGAGCTGGGCGCGCTCGAACTCGTTGAGCCAGTCGGCGATGATGCGAGCCAGGACTTCCTCGTCGGGGGCGACCAGGCCGGTGGGGCAGGCCGGTCCGAGCTGCTGCGAGGCCATGCGGCGGTAGGTTGTCAGCGTGCGATCGCCGTAACGGCCGACCTCGTAGAAGTCTTCGCTGAGGAAAATGACCACGGGAACGCGCTGGCCGCCGTTGATCATCAGGGCTGAACGAATGTCTTCTCGGGCGTCGCGGTCGAGGAAGCGAAGGTCGATCGCTCGTGAGTAGAACGCGAAGTGGTCAAAGATCGGGCACTGGTTGATGCAATCACCGCACCAGGCGCCATTGAGGACCAGAACCGGCATGTGCCGCTTGAAGCTGGCAAGCAAGGTCTTCTGCTCGTCGGTCAACTGGATCCGAGCGTGCAGAGCATCCCACCGGGTTCGCTGCTCGGGCGTGGCGTACTTGTCGAGGAAGGCGTTGTAGGGCAGGGCATGCTCGAAAACGGACGACCAGTCCATGCGGGGACCTCTCGGAAGGGGTGCGGTCACTCAGTTCGTCAGTCAGTTCATCAAACGGGGATCGAGTCGAGCGCGGCCACGAAGGCGGGTCGGGAATTCGGTTCGGACGCTCGACGAGGGCCATTGTAACCCTAAGGGGAGCGGCGTCCCAGGCCCGGTCCGTCGGGCGTTGGGCCGTGTCGGACGAGGAGGGGGATTGGTCTCGGTTCTGGTCTCGGTCTCGGCTCAGGCCGGGGCGGGCTCTTCCTGGGGGATCGGGCCTCGCCATTCGATCGAGTAGCCGTTTTCCGCGGCGAACTTTTCGATCTCGGCTCGGGATTGGGGAATGGGAATGCCCGTGAGCTGTCGGTAGTAGCCGCTTCCCGAGCGGCTCCACTCGACCTCCGACCCGAACCACTGGTCACCCGCGCGGTAGACAATCAGGCACTTCAACGGCATCGATCCGACCCCCGCCAGAACCTGGACGCGACACGAGACAAACCCACCGACGACCCGAAGCGAAGACAAGGAATCGGCCCCGACTGGAGCTGGAAACCATTCCTCACGCAACGGGATCACTTCCCGAAAATATCACGCAGTTTACGTCGATTGCCGGTTTAAATCCAGCCGAGAGTGGCCAGCGCGGCCAGGTGTTTGCAAGGGGGAGCGCCGGGGTTGTCGGCCACCTGGTAGATCCACTCGGCGCAGTCGCACTGGGTCGAGCCGTCGGCCAGGCGGCAAACGTAGTAAGGGCCGTCTTCCAGCGCGGGCAGGCGGGTCAGGCGGAACTGAACCGGGGCCAAGGGGGTTCCCTCGATCGCCTCGACGCGGTAGGTCTTGCCCGCGATGGGGATGAGCAAGGCTCTCGGGGCGCCGGACGGCTCGCCGCCGAGGTTTAAGACGGTCAAGGGGAGCTCGGCCAGGGCCGCGTCGAGAGTGGCGGTTCCGAACTCGGCGCGGAGGCGATCCCAGGAGCGTCGGGCCTCGGCCAGGGCGTTGCGAAAGAACCAGGTGGTTTCGTGAAACGGGCCAAGCCGGGCCTCGGCCGCGTCGAGGTCGGCGGCGGCGACGTCGAGGATCATGCGGCCCCGCTGCGCCAGCTCGACGACCCTTCGGGCGGGGTCGGACGGGTCGCGCTGGCGGAGCGGCACCGGTTGGCGCGCGCGAGAAAGCATCGCCATCGCCGGAACCCTTGAAGTGAAGGAATTCCCGAAGGGAGTGGATCAACGACCCCGAATCGGGGTCACCGCGGCCTTCGCGTCAAGCGTCTCGTCGACGTTCCTCTCCATGTGGCCCGGTTCGAGATGGACGTAGTGGACCGGGCCAGGCACGCCTCGAAGCGGGGCCTGGATCGACGCGACGCGGTAGGAACGGCCACACCACTGAACCTGCTGGCCGGAGCGCCAGGGGAAATCGTCGCCGGCTGGCTCGGGCGCGAGGCCGAGCAGGCAGACCTCGCGAACTGACGGCCTTGTTTTTCCGGGCCTTGCCCGACGACGAACCGCTCGGGCCCCGAGAACCAGGATCGCCATTGTCGCCGCCCTCCGTGTGGTGCTTCTCTGTGTACGTGAAGCTTGCGTTCAGGAGTGTACTGAACGTCAGCAGAGAAGGCAAGAGGGGGCCTGGGGCGAATTTGGATCAGTCGTCGGACTGGTCGGGATGGAGTTCGCGTTCGATGCGGAAGCGCATCTGGTTGAGTTCGTCGCCGGAGTAGGGGTCGTGGGGCCAGGGCCAGTCGACGGCATCGTCGGAGAAGCGGGGGATGATGTGCCAGTGGACGTGGTCGATGGTCTGGCCGGCGGCGGCGCCGACGTTAACGATGACGTTCAGACCGTGGGCGCCGGTGGCCGCCTGGACGGCCCGGCAGAGTCTCGGAAGCAGGAGAGCGGCCTGCGAGGCGGTCTCGTCCGGCAATTCGGGCAGGTTGGGGTAATGGTCTTTGGGGACCAGCAAAAGATGGCCCTTGTTGACCGGGTTGATGTCGAGGAACGCGACGGCGTGGTCGGTCTCGAGCACGCGCGCCGAGGGGATCTCACCGCGGGCGATCTTGCAGAAGAGGCAATCGGGATTGTGTCTCACGGCGGTTCATCCTGGGTTGGGTCGGCCGTGGAAAACGGGAGAGGAGACGAAGAGGGAGAGGAGCGAATCGATGGTCCAAACCGAGCCGAAGGGAAACCAAACGACCGAGGACGAAGGACCTCCGGCGCTGGAGGGACGTCCAGAACGGCCGGTGGGTCCTTCGTCCTCGGGCGAGGCGTTTTACTTGGAAGCCGGGACGACGGCCGGGCGGGTCGGGGGCTTGGCCATTTCCTCGTGTTCCCCGAGGAGGGCGATGACGGCCATGGGGGAGGCGTCCCCCTGCCGGACCTTGGCCAGCTTGAAGATCCGGGTGTAGCCGCCGGGGCGGTTGGCGTAGCGAGGGCCGATCTCGTGATAGAGCTTGTAGCAGACGTCCCGCTTGGTCAGGACGGCGAGGCTTCGCCGGAAGTTGTTCAGGTCGAAGCCCTTGCGGGCCAGGGTGATCTGCTTCTCGACGTACGCCTGGAGTTCCTTGGCCTTGGCCAGGGTGGTGGTGATCTTGCCGTGCTCGAGCAAGGAGGTGGCCAGGTTGCGGAGCATCATCCGCCGGTGCGAGGGGGAACGCTTGAACTTCCGGCCGGCTTTCTGGTGACGCATCGAAAAAGTCCCTTGTCATTGATCAAGTGTCACTTGCCCGTCGACTCAGCCAGATGCCGCCGTCGAGCCTTCGATCGGCGTCGAAGTCGTCCTGACCGTTGACAAGCGACACATCGAGTCGGATCCTGCCCCGGTGGGGGGGAGAACGTCATTTCAAACCCTGGCCCAGGTCGAGGCCGATCTCGTGGAGCTTGGCCTTGACCTCACGGAGGGTGGTCTCGCCGAAGTTCCGGACCGTCAGGAGTTGATCCTCGGAGCGGCTGACGAGGTCGCGGACGGTGGTGATTCCCTCGCTCTCGAGGCAGTTGGTGGCCCGGACGGAGAGTTCCAGCTCGGCGAGGCTCATGTTGAGCTTGCGGTCGAGCTCGGCGTCGACGGGGGATTCGCGATGGCCGTCGCCGCCGGTGCCATCGGCGGGGAGGCCGGGGCCGGGCTCGTAGTACTGGACGAACGGGTTGAGGTGTTTGCGGAGGATTTTGGCGGCCTCGACGAGGGCCATTTCGGGGCCGAGGGTGCCGGTCGTCCAGATCCGGAGGATCAGCTTGTCGTAGTTGGTTCGCTGGCCGACGCGCGTGTTCTCGACCTTGTACTCGACGCGGACCACGGGGGAGAAGATCGCGTCGATGGGGATGGCGCCGACTTCGAGGTCGTCGGTGTGCCCCTCGGCGGCCGGACGGTAGCCCCGGCCGTTCTCGACGGTCATCTCGACGTGGAAGGGCACGTCGTCGGTGAGGGTGCAGAGGATGTGGTCGGGGTTGATGACCTCGACACTCTCGTCGTGCAGGATGTCGGCGGCGGTGACCACGCCTCGCTTGTCGCGTTCGATGCGGATGGTCTTGGGCTGGTCGGAGTGGTTCTTGACGACCAGGCCCTTCATGTTCAAGACCAGGTCGGTGATGTCCTCGACCATACCGGGGATGGTTGAGAACTCGTGCTGGACGCCCTGGATCTTGATCGTGGTGACGGCGCTACCCTCCAGGCTCGACAGGAGGATTCGGCGCAGGCTGTTTCCGACGGTATGCCCGAAGCCGCGTTCGAACGGCTCGACGTGAAACTCGCCGTAGGAGTCGGTCAGCTTGTCTCGCTCGCAGACGACCCGGCTGGGGAGTTCCAGGCCACGCCAACGGATACGCATCGTGTTGTGTCCTTGATTACCCGGTTACGTGCGACTGGTCTCTTGTCGTCCGATCCGAACCGATTCGCGACGAAGGGCGTCGATCACGGGGGGACCGCCGGCCCGTGAAGAGGCAACCAGGAGCAGACCATTCCGGACGAAGTTCATCCAACGTTTAGCGACTGAGCATTTCGACAATCAGTTGTGGCGTGACCGGCAGTGAGATGTCCTGAGGGCCGGGCAGGCGAGCGACGCGCGCCTCGGGCGGTTCGGTGCTGGTGCGGTCGAGCCAGTCGGGAACCGGGGGCATGCCCTCGGTCTGGAGGCTGGCGGCGGCCAGTTTGCGGGAGTGTTCGCGGTCCTTGACGGCGATGATGTCGCCGGGCCGAACCAGGTAGCTGACGATGTCGAGCTTGTGGCCGTTGACCGTGATATGGCCGTGGCCGATCAATTGCCGGGCCTGGGCGCGGCTGGTGGCGAAGCCGAGGCGGGTCACGACGTTGTCGAGCCGCCGCTCGAGCAGCGACATCAGGGCATCGCCGGTGTTGCCCGACTTGCGGGAGGCCATGTCGAAATACTTGCGGAACTGGCGTTCGAAGATGCCGTAGTACCGCTTGACCTTCTGCTTTTCACGGAGACGGATCGAGTATTCGCTGGCCTTGCCCCGGCGATACTGGTGCATGCCGGGCACCCCTTCGCGGCGCTCGACGGCGCACTTGGGGGTGTCGCATCGCGTCCCCTTCAAGAACAGCTTGAGGCCTTCCCGACGGCAGAGTCGGCAGACCGGTCCAGTGTGGCGTCCCATGATTTTTGCGTCGTCCCTCGCGCGAGTATCGTATCGAATCGGAGTCGTGTGCGGTGGGGATGGCCCGGAGGCGTCCGTGGGTTCTGTTCTGGAGTTCGCGTTCGAGCGAGCGGCGAAGCGCCCGGCTCGGGGGAATCCGACGCGGTTCAAACGCGTCGTTTCTTGGGCGGACGGCAGCCGTTATGGGGCAAGGGGGTGACGTCCTCGATGGCCTTGATGGCCAGGCCGGAGGCTTGCAGGGCCGTGATCGCGCTTTCGCGGCCCGATCCGGGGCCCTTGACCTTGACCTCGACTTCCTTGACGCCGAACTTCGTGGCCGTGGCGGCGGCCGTTTCGGCGGCCCGCTGGGCGGCGAAGGGCGTGCTCTTGCGGCTTCCCTTGAATCCGACCGTGCCGCTGGACGCCCAGCAGAGGGCGTCACCGTTCGGGTCGGTGATCGTGACGGTCGTGTTGTTGAACGTCGCCTTGATGTGCACGACGGCCCGGCTGACGTTGCGACGCGTCTTCCGCTTCTTAGCCTTGGCCACGGGTCGGCTGCTCCTGAGAGATTTCGAAAACGAATGTGGGTCGAGGTCGAGGTTGAAGGTTCGCCGCGGTCTTGAACCACCCGGCCGACTGACGACGGCAACGACCGGTCCCGCGAGGACCGGTCGTCGAAGGGGTGGAGTCCTGGTCTTTCTTGCGGGGCAGGTCGTCCGGCGGTGGGTCGAAGGTCCACCGGGTTTGGCCAAGGGGCCTCGGAACCGATTCCGCCGGGTTGAGGCCGGGACGGCCAGGGCCGGCTTACTTGTCCTTAACGCCCTTCTTGCCGGCGACCGTCTTTCGGGGGCCCTTGCGGGACCGGGCGTTGGTCCGGGTGCGCTGGCCGCGAACAGGCAAGCCCTTGCGGTGCCGCAGGCCGCGGTAGCAGTTGATTTCTTTCAACCGCGCGATGTGCTGCTGGACCTGTCGGCGGAGCTGACCTTCGACCACGTATTCGTTGTCGAGCAGGTTTGCCAGCTTGGCCAGTTCGTCTTCGGTCAGGTCGCGGGCCCGTTTGTCGGGATCGACGGCGGCCCGGTCGCAGAGCTGCTGGGAAAGGTGTGGACCAATCCCGTAGATATAGCGCAGCGAGATGACCGTTCTTTTGTCGTTGGGGATGTCCACACCCAGAATACGAGGCATCCGTCCCGGTCTCCGTGGGGCAAGGCCGGCAAGTGGCGAGCCGATCGGCTCAGCCTTGCCGCTGCTTGTGCTTGGGGTTGGTCGAGCAAATGACGTAGACCTTGCGCCGGCGGCGCACGATCTTGCAATTCTCGCAGATACGCTTCACGCTGGATCGGACCTTCATCGCACTCGCTCGCTTTCCCTTTCTTCGGCGCGTCCTCGCGGGCCGCGACGGCGGCGCTCGGGCCCGGTCAAATCAACGGTCCATACGGATGAGCCACAGCCGGTGTGGGCGGGGCCGAATTCCGACCATGATAGCGAGGGGGTCGGTTGAGTTCAAGGCCCGAGCGTCCACCGGGATACGTTTTTTCTCAATCCTCCAGGTTGGTCAGGAGGCGAGGGCCGTCTGGGGTCATGGCGACGGTGTGTTCGAAGTGGGCGCTGGGGCGTCGGTCCTTGGTTTCGATGGTCCAGTCGTCGTTGAGGGTCCGGACGTCCTTGGTGCCCATGGCGACCATCGGTTCGACGGCCAGGACCAGACCGGGCTCCAGGACGATGTCGTTCTTGCGCAGCGCCTTGCTGACGAAGTTGGGGACCTGGGGTTCCTCGTGCATCTCCTGGCCGATGCCATGGCCGACGAACTTCTCGATGACGTGGAAGCCCTGGCTCTTGACGTAACGTTCCATGAGCGAGGCGACTTCCGACCAGTAACGGCACCGAGCCATGGCGCGGACGGCCAGGTCGAGCGTTTCCTTGGTCACGTCGAGCAGCTTCTGAACCTCGGGGGCGATCGTCCCGATGGGCAGGGTGACGGCCGCGTCGCCGCACCAGCCGTTGAGCTTGCAGCCGGTGTCGATCGAGACGATGTCGCCTTCTCGCAGGGGTCGGCGGCTGGGCACGCCGTGAACGACTTGCTCGTTGGGGCTGGCGCAGATGACGGCCGGGAACGGGGCTTTCCCCCGGGTGGGGTTGGGGTAGTTCAGGAACAAGGGGGTGGCCCCATGCGCCCGAAAGACCTCTGCCACGGCGTCGTTCAGGTCCGCGGTCGACACACCAGGCGCGGCGAGCTGGCGGACGCGGTCCAGGGCCTGGGCCACGACGCGCCCCGCATCCCGCATCAGGCCGATTTCGCGGGGGCTTTTCAGCTTGATCACTCGGCGGGTCTCGTGGGGTCGCAACATTAGCGCTTACTCATCAATCCAGTATAATTCCGCATGATCAGATGGCTGTCGATCTTCTGCACCAGATCGAGACAGACGCTGATGACGATCAGCAGGCCGGTACCCCCCAGGAACGACGCGATCGTGAAGTCGACCTGGAACTGGTTCTGAACCAGGGTCGGGATGACCGCGACGATGCTGAGGAAGGCCGCTCCGACGTAGGTGATCCGCAGCATCACCTTTTCGAGGTAGTCGGCGGTGCGGCGCCCGGGGCGATAGCCGGGGATGAAGCTGCCGTAATCCTTGAGGTTGTCGGCCATGTCCTTGGGGTTGAACGTGATGGCCGTCCAGAAGTAGCAGAAGAAATAGATCAGGATGATGTAAAAAAGGTTGTAGACATAACCATGGTAGCGGAAGGCGTCGGCCCCTTCGCGGAAGATCCAGCCGAAGAACCGGGCGATCGGCCCGGCTCCTTCGGTGCGCCAGGTGGCGGTGGCCGTCTCGAGCCCGTTCAGCAGCAGGGCGGGGAACATGAGCAGGCTGGAGGCGAAGATGATCGGCATGACGCCGGCCTGGTTGACCTTCAGGGGCAGGTACTGGCGGTTGCCGCCGTAGACCCGACGCCCACGGACGTGCTTGGCCGACTGGGTAGGAATCCGCCGTTGGCTTTCGGTCATGGCGATCACGCCGACGACCACCGCCACGAACAGGCCGAGCAGTAGGATCAGGCTGACCAGGCCGAGGCGGCCGGCCTCGCCGGTGAGCCTTGGGGTGGCGTTGGAGAGCAGCGCGATGATCGCGCCTGGGGCCCGGGCCAGGATGCCCGCCATGATCAGGATGCTGATCCCGTTGCCGATGCCGTACTCGTCGATCTGCTCGCCGATCCACATCAGGAAGATCGTGCCCGCCGACATGACGCAGACGCAGACGAAGCCGTGCCAGAACGTGCGGTATTCCAGCGGCACCACCTGCATGCTGTTCATCATGTAGCCGACCCACATTGCGCTTTGGCCGACGCAGAGGAGCACGGTGGCGTAGCGGGTATATTCGTTGATCTTCTTGCGCCCGCTTTCGCCTTCCTTCATCATGGCTTCCAGCGACGGCACGACGCTGGCCAGGAGTTGGAAGATGATGGACGCCGAGATATACGGCATGATACCCAGGCCGAAGATCGTGCTCATGCCGATCTGGGTCCCGCCGAACATGGCGACGGTGCCGAAGATCCGGCCGGCGCCGGTCTTGCTCATGCCCTCGATCCACGCCTGGAGCTTCGACTGGTCGACGATCGGCAGCGGGATGTAGAAGCCGATCCGGTAGATGGCCAGGAACATGGCCGTCATCAGGATCTTGCGCTGCAGCTCGGGGACCTTGAAGAGGATCGTGAACAGCTTTTGCACGGCGGGCGATCTCCTGGGCCGGCCCTGGGCGGGGCCGCGACATCAATCAAAAGGGTCCGGTTCAGGCCCCGGGCTGGGAGGACGACGCGGCTCTCAGAGACTTGGAGCGCTTGCCGCGGACCTTGGCCCGCTTGGAGCGTTCTTGTTCTTCGGGCGACTTCTCGCGCGCGGTCCGTTGGGGCGGCTCGACGACGATGGCCTTGCCGCCGGCCGCGGCGATCTTTTCGGCGGCCGAGGCGGTGAACTTGACGGCGTGGACGGTCAGCGCCTTGGTCAAGGCGCCGTCACCGAGGATCTTCAGGCCGTCGTCGTGCCGGCCCTTGACCAACCCGGCGGCCCGAAGCGCGGCCTCGTCCACGGTGGCCCCGGACTCGAAGTGGGCTTCGAGCGACTCGACGTTGAGCGTGGCGTAGTTCTTGCGGAAGGCGCCGTTGTTGAAGCCCCGCTTCGGGACGCGGCGGATGATGGGCATCTGACCGCCTTCCATCAGGGGGTTCTGTTTGAAGCCCTGACGGGACGAGTGCCCCTTGTGCCCCTTGGTCGAGGTCTTG
>CAZRGV010000058.1:14717-16383 GCA_964599655.1 uncultured Isosphaeraceae bacterium
TGCCGTGGCCCGAGCCGATCCCGCGACCGACCCGCTTGGGCCGCTTCCGCTTCTGGACTCCGGTATGGACGTCGTGCAGTTGCATGTTACAGAGGCACTCCCCGCAGACGAGCGACCTCGTCCTTCGTTCGCAGTTGTTTCAACCCGTCGATGGCCGCCTTGACGAGGTTGAGCTTGTTCGTCGAGCCGTAGCTCTTGGTCAGAATATCGGTAATGCCGGCGGCCTGCACCACGGCGCGGACCGCGCCGCCGGCGATGACGCCGGTACCGGGGCTGGCCGGCAGCATGATGACGCGGGAGGCGCCGTAGCGGCCCACGACCGCGTGCGGAATCGTGCCCCCCTTGAGCTGCACCTTGTTCATCTGCTTGTGGGCATCCTTGACGCCCTTTTCGACGGCCGGCGGAACCTCGTTGGCCTTGCCATAACCCCAGGCCACGCGCCCTCGGTTGTCACCGACGACGACCAGGGCATTGAAGCTGAACCGTCGGCCACCCTTAACGACCGCGGCGCAGCGGCGGATCGCCACCACGCTTTCGGTCCATTCACCGCGGTCGCGGTCACGATTGTCGCTGGACACGGGTCCCCCTCGCGATTGATTGATCCTTGGCGATCGGATTCCGGAGACGCGGGAAACTCGAGCCTTCCGCCTGAGTCTTCATGGGACAGGGCGGAGCGGCCGGGTCGCCCGAACGGGGTTTGCGAAGCGTTCGGGTCAGAACTGCAAGCCGCCCTCTCGGGCCGCGTCGGCCAGGGCCTGAATCCGGCCGTGATACTTGTAGCTTCGACGGTCGAAGCAAACCTTGTCAATACCCGCGCTCTTGGCGCGTTGGGCCACCAGCCGGCCGACGATCGCGGCGGCCGCCTTGTTGCCGCCGTAGGACGCCTGCTGGCGGAACTCGGGATCGACCGAGCTGGCGGCGGCCAGGGTCTTGCCCTCGTTGTCGTTGATCACCTGGGCGTAGATATGCTTGGAGCTGCGGAAGACCGCCAGGCGGGGGCGCTCGGTCGTTCCCTGGAGCCGCTTGCGAACGTGCCGCTGGCGGCGCAGCCGTTGTTTCTGGACGAGTTTGCGGATATTCACCGAACGATCCTTTCCAGCTCGGGGCGGCGGGGGCGACCGATTGCCGACCGGGCGCCCAACCCCATGGTCCTTGGCGTCTGTTCGAAGGGCTCCGGGCCTTGGGTCCGTGGCCGGACGCCGCGTGATTGTTGGATTCTTGAACGTCGTTGCCGGGTCGAACGGTCGGGCCGCGCCGCGAGGGGCGGGCAGGACCGTCTCGAGTCACGGGCGGGATTACTTCGAGCCGAATGCCTTGCCGCTCTTGCGGCGGACGACCTCGCCCTCGTAGCGAATCCCCTTGCCCTTGTAGGGCTCGGGCGGTCGGACCTTGCGAACCTCGGCGGCGAACTGGCCGACCTTCTGCTTGTCGGCTCCGCTGATGACGATGTGGGTCGAGTCGGGAACCGCCACGTTCACGCCCTGGGGGGCTTCCATCACGATCTGGTTGGCGTAGCCGACCTGCAAGGCGACCGTGTTGGCCTTCTTGAGCTGCGCCTGGTAGCCGACGCCGACGATTTCGAGCTTCTTGGTGTACCCTTCCGTGACGCCGTGAACCATGTTGGCGACCAGGCTTCGGGTCAAGCCGTGAAGGGCCCGGTTCTCGC
>CAZRGV010000058.1:16399-17157 GCA_964599655.1 uncultured Isosphaeraceae bacterium
AGCAGCGTCTTGCCCGCCTCGTCGTACGTGACGTCGATTCCGGGCTTGTAGCGGAACGAGAGCTTCCCCTTGGGCCCCTCGACGTGGACCGTCGAGTCGGCCACCGACACTTTCACGTTGGCCGGAACGGGCACCGGCTTGCGTCCAATACGGGACATGGGACCGTCATCCTCTCGCGAGTCGGGGGACTCTTTTCTTCGATGTTCGTCTCACAACAATCGCCCAAGCGACACGAGGCCGGTCAGCCAAACGCGGTCGAAGCCACGGCTCGGGCGGCCGGTCAAGCGACCTCGGCCGGGTCAGTGGATCCGGGCCAGCACCTCGCCGCCCACCTTCAATTCACGGGCCCGGCGGTCGCTGAGAATGCCCTGAGGGGTGCTGAGGATCTGGATTCCGAGGCCGTTGAGGACCGGCTTGAGGTCCTTGTAGCCGCAGTAGCGGCGGCACCCCGGCTTGCTCACGCGGTCGATCTTGTTGATCAGACGCTCGCCGTTGGGGCCGTACTTCAGTTCCAGCCGGAGGGTCCGAGCCGGAACGGTTTCGAGTTCCTCGAAACCCCAGATGTACCCCTCGTCCTTGAGCACCTGCGCGATGCCTCGTCGGATCTTGGACATGGGCATGTCGACGAACTGGCGCTCGATGCGCACCGAGTTGCGGATACGGGTGAGCATGTCGGCGATCGTGTCGGTCATCATGGCGGGAACGGACCTGTCAACCGCCGCGGGTAACCAGCCGTGGCACACGTCTGAACTCCAGTC
>CAZRGV010000058.1:17167-19400 GCA_964599655.1 uncultured Isosphaeraceae bacterium
GGGCCGACGGGCCGTCGGCGCGACGGGGAAACCTCGTTCGAACGGGACGGTGAACTCAACTCAACTCAACTCAACAAACGCTGGCTTGGCGAACGACGCGGACACGGACCACGAATCGGCTCGAAAACGGCACGTCCGCGGCGAACCGCCGGCGTTACCAGCTGGACTTCTTGACCCCGGGAATGAGGCCCTTGCTCGCCAGGTTGCGGAAGCAGATCCGGCAGATGCCGAACTTGCGATAAACGGCGCGAGGCAGAGCAGGCAGCGGTTGCGGTGCCGGACCGCGAACTTGCGAGGGGTCTGCGACTTGATCATCTGGGCTTTGGTCGACATGGCAGCGGCGGCGCCTCGGGGAACTCAGGGGTTTCTGGGTCGGGTCGGATTACTTCTTCTGCTGAGGCTGGCGGAACGGCATGCCGAAGGACCGCAGCAGCTCTCGGGCCTGGTCATCGTGGCTTGTCGAGGTGACGATGGTGATGTCCATGCCCTGGGTGTGCTGGATCTTGTCGGCGTCGATCTCGGGGAAGACGACCTGTTCGGCCAGGCCGAGCGTGTAGTTGCCGTGGCCGTCGAAGCTGTTGGGGTTGACCCCCCGGAAGTCGCGGATACGAGGCAAGGCGATCGAGATCAGGCGGTCGAGGAACTCGTACATCCGCTTGCCTCGGAGCGTCACCTTGCAGCCGATCTCGTTTCCTTCGCGGAGCCGGAACCCGCTGACGGAGACCTTGGCCTTGGTGATCAAGGGTTTCTGGCCGCTGATCTTGGCGAGGCTCTCGGCGGCGCCTTCCAGGAGGGCCTTGTCCTGCGTGGCGCGGCCGACTCCCATGTTGATGACGATCTTCTCCAGCTTGGGGATCGCCATCTTGTTCTTGACCCCGAACTTGCTGATCAGCGCCGGGGCGATCGTCGACTCATACTGCTCTTGCAGGCGGGCCATCGGGGGTCATCCTTAATGATCGATTCGAGCCAGGATCGAGGCGTCGAGCGGACACGAGAGGCGGGCCCTCGGCAACGATCCCAAGGGCTCCGTCAGGCGTTCTTGGCGGCGCGGCGGGGCTTGACTGGGCCCACGTTGCCCAGGCCGGCGCCGCAGCTCTTGCAGTAGCGTTGTTTCTGGCCGTTGTCGTTGAAGCGGTGGCCGACGCGGACGCCTCGGTTGCAGGCCGGGCAGAAGAGCATGACGTTTGAAACGTCGATCGGCATCTCCTTCGAGAGCCGGCCGCCTTGCTGGTTCCGCTGGCTGGGCTTCATGTGCTTGTACACGCGGTTGACCCCTTCGACGACGATCTTGTTCGTCTCGGGAATCACGCGGAGCACTTTGGCGATCCGGCGCTGGGAGGGCGTCCCCCGGTCGTCGCCGGTGATCACTTCAACCTGGTCGTCTTTCCGGATATGCATGGTTAGTTCTCAAACGACAACAGGGGCCGTTGGCGGTGGACGGCGAGGCGAGGCACGCCGGTTCGGGTTGGGCCAGGGGGGGCGACGGCCCACGACGAGCCGGCTCAGACCACCTCGGCGGCCAGGCTGATGATCTTCATGAACTGGCGATCCCGCAGCTCTCGAGCGATGGCGCCGAAGATGCGGGTGCCGCGGGGGTTGTTCTCGCGGTCGATCAGGACGCACGCGTTGCGATCGAACTTGACGTAGGAGCCGTCGGACCGTCGGGTCTGGTTGCGGGTCCGGACGACGACGCAGCGAACGACGTCACCGGCCTTGACATCGCCGCCGGGGTTCGCCTTCTTGACGCTGGCGATGATGATGTCGCCGATTCCGGCGGTGCGCCGCTTGTAACGCGAGGCGCTGCCGCCCAGGACCTTGAAGCACATGACTTCCTTGGCCCCGGTATTGTCGGCCACGTCGAGCCGGGTTTGCATCTGGATCATGGGATTCGATTCCGCTTTCGACTCGGACTCGCGCCGCCGTGACGGAGGGATCCAACGACCGGCCGTTCGGGCTCAGGCGACGATTCGAGGAACCGTGGCGCCGGAACGGCTGGCCCGCCCTGGCGGCGGAGCGAGCCCAACAACATCGCAAATTCCGGTCGTAACAGCAAGACGGACTTTTTCACGTTTTTCGGACTCGGGTCTCAACACCCCGACGGCCCGCGCCCATCGATCAGGCCGGATCGCCGGTCGGCTCGCCGCCGCTGGTCGGTTCTTCCCCCTCGCCGGCCAGGGCGCGTTGGGCGCCGAGGCGAACGATCCGGGTGATCCGCCAACGCTTGAGCTTCGAC
>CAZRGV010000058.1:19430-35577 GCA_964599655.1 uncultured Isosphaeraceae bacterium
ACGTGCGCCTCGTTTCGCTCGTCGTGGGCGTGGCAGACGGTTCGGCGCCGGATGAACTTGCCGTACTTCGGGTGGGGCACGAGCCGCTCAACCTCGACGCGGCGGGTCTTGTTCATCTTATCGGACGTGACGACGCCGATCTCCGTCTTGCGACGGCGACGGGCCGGGGTGTTGGGGGTCGGGGTAGCCTGGCTCATCGGGGCTTGGTTCCCATCGGGAGGTCTGGGGGACTAAGATCCTTGGGGCGTGGCGGGGGCGGTCGACCGCTCTCGCTCGAGTTGCCGCTCACGAAGGATCGTCTTGATCCGGGCGATTTCTCGCTTGGCCTTGATGATTTCGCTGGGGGCTTCCAGCCGCTCGGTCTCGCTCTGCAGCCGCAGGCGGAACAGATTCTCCTGGGTCTCCTTGAGCGACAGTTCGAGCTGCTGATCGTCTTGCTCGCGGAGCATGGCGGGCTTGGTCATCGCGATCTCCGGCGCCTTGGGGCTTGAGCCGATCGGTGGGTCGGCTCGATCGCTCTTCGGCGTGGCGTCCTTTGGGGTTGATCCTTGGATTCGGGTCAGGGTCAGATCGTCGGCCGCCGGCCGATGAAGCGGCACTTGACCGGCAGCTTGTGGGCCAGACGGGCGAAGGTGGCCCGGGCGTGTTCCTCGGAGACGCCGGCCAGTTCGTAGAGAACGGTGCCGGGCTTGACGATCGCCGCCCAGTATTCGACTTCGCCCTTGCCCTTACCCATCCGGGTTTCGGCTGGGATCGAGGTGACGCTCTTGTGCGGGAAGATGCGGATGTAGAGCTTGCCGCCTCCCTTGACCGACTGGCTGGCGACGATGCGGCCCGCCTCGATGGTCTGGGCGCTGATCTTGCCGGGCTCTAGCGACTGGAGGCCGTACTCGCCGAAGGCGACGTAGTTGCCCCGGGTCGCTTTGCCCCGGATCCGGCCTTTGTGGGTCTTCCGGTACTTGACCCGTTTGGGCATCATGGCCATCGGGAGAATCCTCCGTATCGGTCCTCAATCACGTGTGGGAATCGACGGGTGTCGTGTCGTGTCGTTCGTACGAGATAGTTCGAGCCGTTGCGCCGAAAGGTTCAAGGCTGGCCGGACAATCCGGGCCAGCCAGGAGGATTGGAAACGCCGGCCAGTGGGATCAACGACGGCCTCGGGGCCGCTTCGGTTTCCTCGACGAGGCGCCGGCCTGGGCGTCCTCGGGGGTCTCGGCCTTCAGGTAGTCGCCCTGGTTAACCCAGACCTTGATTCCGATGTGGCCCTGGGCGGTTTTGGCCTCGGCGAAGCCGTAGTCGATCTTGGCCCGCAAGGTCGACAGCGGGATTGAGCCGAGGTTGCCCCCCTCGCTCCGGGACATCTCGGCCCCGCCGAGCCGGCCCGAAAGCAGGACCTTGACCCCCTTGGCGCCGCCGTCCATCGTTTGCTCGAGGGCGCGTTTGATCGTGCGGCGGAAGCTCGAACGCTTCTGGAGCTGCTCGGCGATGTCCTCGCTGATGAGCTGAGCGTCGATCTCGGGCCGGGCGACTTCCTGGATCTTGATTTCGATCCGGCGGCCGGTCAGGTTCTGGAGCTCTTCCTGAAGCTTCTCGATCTCGGCCCCCCGCTTGCCGATGATCACGCCGGGCCTCGCCGTGTGCAAAAGCACGGTCACGGCGTCTCGGGTCCGCTCGATCTCGATCTTCGGGATGCCGGCGAAGCCGTACTTCTTCTTGATGTACTTGCGGATCTTGAAATCCTCGACCAGCAAGTCCTTGAACTCGTGTTTGGAGGCGTACCAGCGGCTCCGCCAGTCCTCCATGATGCCGACCCGGAAGCCGGTCGGCCGAACTTTCTGGCCCATGTCGTCGGCGTCCCTTTGTGAAAGATGGCCCTTGTGCGTTGCGATGCAATGCGATGCGATGCGAGCAGGGGGAGTGTCGATCGGGTTAATCCTGATCCGACTCGGGGGTCAGACCGGCCATGACCGTGTCGAGGTCGGCCAGGCCGATGGTGATATGGGCGGTCCGGCGCCGGATCATGTACGCCATGCCGCGGGCTCGAGGCATGAGCCGCTTGAACATCGGACCGCCGTCACCTCGGGCGTCGGCCACGATCAGGTCGCCCACGTCGCGAACCCCGCGGTCCTCGGCGTTGGCCATGGCGCTCTTGAGCACCAGTTCAATCATCCGCGCTCCGCGATGCGGCATGTACTTCAAGATGTTGACGGCGTCGTCGGCGTACTTGCCCCGGATCAGATCGAGGATCGGCCGGAGCTTGCGCACCGAGGTCCGGGCGAAGCGATGCGAGGCCCGGTAGGGGAAAGCGCTCTGGGTCTTGGCCATGTCAGTACGGTGTCCCGAAGGCGGTGAGCGGGGTCGGGGTGGAGTGGAGGGCCCGAACGCGGGGCGCCGGGCTCATCCCAGCGTTCCTCGAGGTCTTGACTCCACTCCACTCAACTCAACTCACTTCCGGGCGGTCTTGCCTCCCTTGCCACCATGACCGCGGAAGGTGCGGGTCGGGGCGAACTCGCCCAGCTTGTGCCCGACCATGTCCTCGGTCACGTACAGTTTCATGAACGTCTTGCCGTTGTGAATGGCGAAGTTCTTGCCGACGAACTCCGGCACGATCGTGCAGGCGCGGGACCAGGTCTTGATCGGCTCGCGACTGCCGGAGGCCTCCGACCGATCGACCTTCTCGAGCAGCCGTTCGTCGACGTAGGGGCCTTTTTTCAGCGAACGTCCCATGGCTTAGACATCTCGCGATCAATCAAGACAAGAAACGGGGAAAAACAAACACAAACGGGCCCGCTCCACTTCAGACGGACCGGCCGGCCGTCGCTGTCCGAACGCGGCGGCCGGCCAAGGTTGGCGATGGCGGCGAAACCGCCGGGACGAACGAGCCCAGGGGGGTCGCCGGGACCGAGGGTCACGTCCTCCGATCAGAGCTTCAACTGGCCATACCGCACGCTCCGGCGGCGGCGGATGATGGCCTTGTTCGACGGCTTGCGGCGGCGACGGGTCTTGCCGCCTTTGGCCAGGACGCCGGTCGGCGAGCAGGGGTGACGGCCGCCCGAGGTCCGGCCTTCGCCACCGCCCATCGGGTGGTCGACCGGGTTCATCGCCACGCCTCGGACGTGGGGCCGACGGCCCAGCCAGCGCTTGCGGCCGGCCTTGCCGAGGCGGATATTCATGTGGTCGGGGTTGCCGACCATGCCGATCGTCGCCCGGCAGGCGGCAGGCACGCGCCGCACCTCGCCGGAGGGAAGGGTGAGCTGGGCCCACGAGCCTTCACGGGCGGTCAAGGTGGCGCTGACGCCGGCCGAACGGCAGAGCTTGGCTCCGCCTCCCGGCTGCATCTCGATGTTGTGGATGGTCATGCCGGTCGGGATCTTCGACAGCGGCAGGCAGTTGCCCAGTTTCGGCTCGGCCTCGGGACCGTTGTGCACGGTCATGCCGGCGGCCAGGCCGTCGGGGGCGATGATGTAGCGCTTCTCGCCGTCGGGGTACTGGATCAGGGCGATCCGGGCCGAGCGGTTCGGATCGTACTCGATGTGCGTCACCTCGGCCGGAAC
Organism: uncultured Isosphaeraceae bacterium; assembly: GCA_964599655.1. GTDB lineage: Bacteria > Planctomycetota > Planctomycetia > Isosphaerales > Isosphaeraceae > CAZRGV01. The sequence continues at coordinate 22,985 of CAZRGV010000058.1, forward strand.
GCCGTCCCGGTCGTTGCGCTTGAAGTCGATGATCCGGTACATCCGCTTGTGCCCGCCGCCGCGGTGCCGAGCGGTGATGAAGCCCTGATTGTTCCGGCCCCCCTTTTTCTTCAAGGGCTCGGTCAGCCGCTTTTCGGGCTTCTTGTTCTTGTCGGTCAGCTCGGCGAAGTCGCTGACCGACGCGTTGCGCCGCCCGGGGCTGGTCGGTTTGTAGTAGCGGATACCCATCGCAGTCGCGTCCTTGTCCGGTCCGGCCCTTGGGTCTGCCCGGCGGCGACGCCGAGGGTGGCAGCACAAACCGGACGATCGTAACCTAGTGATTAATAAAAATCAATCCGATGCTCGGGATCGAGCTTGACGATCGCCTTCTTCCAGTTGCGCATCCGGCCGGCCTTGAGCCGGTAGCGGCGGAGTTTGCCCCGGCGGTTCTGGGTCCGGACGTCGGCCACCTTGACGTGGAAGAGGGTCTCGATCGCCTCCTTGATCTCGGTCTTCGTGGCCAGCGGGTTGACCTCGAAGGTGAAGGCGTTGTGCCGCTCCGAGATGTGGGTCGCCTTCTCGGTAATCAGCGGGCGAAGCACCACCTGGTAGGGCTCCAGCTTGGGGCCGGGCCGTTCGTACTGCGGTGGGCGGCGAAGGGTGACCATGGGATTCGGGCCTCGACGTTTGAGATCTCAAGGGCGGATCTCGGCGTTTTCCGTGTCTGTCGTGTCGTGTCGTGTTCGTTCGGGAAGACTCGAGGGTCGATCGATCGACCGGTTCCGGGGCCTCAGGCCGTGGGGGCCGGTTCCTCGGCTGGGGCCGGGCGGCGATCCACCTTGTGCTTGACCCGTTCCTTCAGGGCGGCCAGGGCCTCGCGGGTCAGCAGAAGGTAGCGTTGCTTGAGCACGTCGTAGGTGTTGAACTCGGCGACCGGCGCGATCTTGACCCCCTCGATGTTGCGAGCGCTGAGGTACAGCGGCATGTCGTAGTGGGGAAGGCCGATCAGGATGCTTCGGCCGTCGAGGGTCCGCTTGCGGGCCTGGGTCTTGGTTTCTCCCTCGGCCGGAGCGGTCTCGGTCAGGTCGGGGCGCTGGATGGCCCGAAGGACGGCGGCGACCTCCTTGGTCCGGGGCTTGGCGTTCGGGTCGGTCGAGCCGAGTCCCTCGACGATCAGGGCCTGGCCGTCCTGGAACTTGGACAGGATCGCCATCCGGATGGCCGCACGGACCGCCTTCTTGGGCATCGAGTAGCGGTAGTCCCGGTTGCGGCGGGCGAACGCCACGCCACCGCCTTTTCGCTTGTTGGTTCGCTTGGCGCCGGCGCGGGCGTTGCCGGTGCCCTTCTGGCGGAACAGCTTCTTGCCCGAGCCGGCCACGTCGGCGCGGCCTCGAGTATTCACCGTGCCGACCCGGCGGTTGGCCAGGTGCATCAACACGACGTCGTGGAGGAGCTGCTTGTTGACCTCGCCGCCAAAATCGGCCGGGTCGATCGACTCCTCGCCGACTTTCTCGCCGGCTCGGTTGTACACGGGGACGGTCAGCATCGGTTCAGTCCCAATCCTCGTTCACCGCGGCGAAGCGGACATCGGGGGTCGTCAGTCCACGGATGGCTTGGCATCAAGACGCTCGATGCCTCGCGTTCGGAATCGAACACCCGTTTCCCCGAGGGTCGATCGTCCGCGGCCTCTGAGTCCTCTGCGGTGACTTGCTTGTCTCTGTGATCTTGGCGAGCGAGAGTTCCGACTTCGTCTTCTCTTACCTACGGAATGGCCCGGCTCCGTTGCCGTTTTGTCGGGTGGGCATCGCCCACCGATCGTCCGCGACCGCAAGGGGTCGGTGGGCGGTGCCCACCCGACAAGTGACGAGTCCTCCGGGCGATTCCGTCTCAGACCTTGTTCGTCTGGCGGACAATCAGGTAGCCGCCGTTGGGCCCTGGCACGGCGCCCCGGATCAACAGCAGGTTGTTGGTCGGATCGACGCGAACCACCTTGAGGTTTCGCACGGTGATCTGAGCATGGCCGTACTGGCCCGGCTTGCGAACCCCCTTGAACGTGCGGGACGGGTCGGCCGACGGGCCCGACGAACCGGGGTGGCGGTGCATCCGCTTCACGCCGTGGGTCGCCCGGAGCCCCTTGAACCCGTGCCGCTTGACGACGCCCGAGTAGCCTCGCCCCTTGCTCGTGCCGGTGACGTCGACACTGGGAATGTCGTGGAACAGCTCGACGGTCAGGGTCTGACCGGCGGTCACGCCTTCGGCCGGGCCGTCCTGCCGAATCTCGCGGATGAACCGCTTCGGCTCGGCGTCGACCTTGCGGGCATGACCCCGCTCGGCCTGGTTGGCGCTCTTCCGCTTCTTATCCGCGAAGCCGAGTTGCAGGGCGTCGTACCCGTCGGTCTCGGCGGTGCGAACCTGCAACACCGTGCAAGGGCCGCACTCCAGGACCGTCACCGGAACGACGGCCCCGTCTTCTATGTAAATCTGGGTCATGCCGACTTTGCGGCCAAGCAAACCAACACGCATGATTCGATCCGTTCCCGGGGAAAATCAGGTCGGGAGGGCCCTTTGCCGGGGCCTTCGGACGCGAGGCCCGATCCCGGCGCCGACACGAGAACCGAGCCGCGCATGCGGCCGGTCCCGGAGGTCGACCTTAGTGGTGGGGGGGGAAGGAGATTCAGGGCGTCAGCCCCCGGTGGGGCCCGCCTTGATCTTGATGTCCACGCCCGCCGGCAAGCTCAGCTTGTTCAGCGCGTCGATCGTCTTGTTGGTGGGCTGGACGATGTCGATCAGCCGCTTGTGCGTGCGGATCTCGAACTGCTCCCGCGACTTCTTATCGATGTGCGGGCTTCGCAGTACCGTGTACCGCTCGATGCGGGTCGGCAGCGGGATCGGACCGTGGACGATCGCCTCGGTCCGTTTGGCCGTGTCGACGATGTCCTTGGCCGACTGGTCGAGGATGGTGTGGTCGTACGCCTCCATCCTGATGCGAATCCGCTCGTTGCTGATGCCCGCCACGCGTCCGTCCCTTCCAACGATAAACGATCCTACCGACGGTGTGTCCTGGTCCCCAACCACGGGGAAAGTAAGAGTCTAAAGAGTGCGGCCCAGCCCGTCAAGGCGGCTCGCTCGGATTTTTTGGAGACGAGGTCCGGTTGTTCGGGCGAGCCGGAAACGCGGGGGGGGTTGTCGAGGTTCCCGGCTTGCGGCGAGGTCGGTTTCGGGCCAGAATGCCGACGCTGGCTCTGGCGGCGCGACGCAAGGAGGCTCGCCCCGATGTCTGGCGATCGGAACGGTTGGCGACGAACGGGGGGTTGGCTGGTCGCGCTGGGCGTGCTTGGCCTGATGATCGCCACCGAGCCGAGGCTGGCGATCGTCTGGGACGAGGGGTACACGATCGGGCGGGAGGCCCGGGTCCGGGAATGGCTGGGGAGGCTCGTCAATCCGGGCCGCGCGCCTCGGGGCGACCCACCGGAGTTCGCCCTGGTGCAGCCCGACGTCGACACGTCGCCGCCGTTGCCGAGGCCCCGATCGGACGCGCTGAACAGCCGGGCCGGGCTGTTGCGTTCCTCGGTGATCGCCTGGTACTGGCCGTTCGCTCGCGAGGAGCCGCACGGGCATCCATCCTTCTATGCCATCGTCGGGCTGGCCGGCGACCTGCTCGCGCCGTCGTGGAGTGTGCTGTCGAGGGCGAGGCTCGGGCCGATGATCGCCTTCAGCCTGACCTCGGGGGCGATCTTCGTCTTCTTCGCGAGGCGATGGGGGCTCTGGCCGGCTTTGGCCGCGTCGGGGGCGTGGACGTTGCATCCGCACCTCTTCGCGATGGGCCACTACGCCCACTACGACGGCCTGCTGTCGAGCCTCTGGGTGGGGGCGATGCTGGCCTTTACCAGCGCGGTCGAGGTCCGTGAGGAGGAACCCTCCTCAACGGGCGTTCCGCGATGGGGCTGGGTGATCGTCTTCGGACTGATGGCCGGATGGGCGGCCGGCACGAAGTTCACCGGCTGGTTCTTGCCTCTGCCGTTCCTGGCATGGTCAGCCCTTTACCGCGACCGACGGGGCTTCTGGACCCTGGCCGTGGGGGGGCTGGTCGCGTTGTTGACGCTTTATGCCTTCAACCCGCCGTTCTGGGCTGATCCGGTGTCGAGCGTCCGTCGGTTCCTCGCTTCGAACCTGAGCCGGACCCGAACGATTCTGATTCCGGTGCTGTTTCTGGGCAAGGTGGTGAAGTCGCCGAACGAGTCGTTGCCCTGGTACAACACGTTGCTCTGGACGTTGCTGGCCACGCCGGTCGGGTTCCTGGGGCTGGCCTTATTGCGGCTGGAGAGCGTGGTGCGGAGGCGGCTTGGGCAAGGGCGGGGGCTCGGCCCGGACCGCGGGCGGGCCGAGCCGTTCGGCGTGCTGGTTTTCCTGCACTGGGCGTTCCTGCTGGCGCTCCGGGCGCTGCCGCACACGCCGGGGCACGACGGCGTCCGCCAGTTCCTTCCGGCGTTTGGCGCTCTGGCGATGCTCTCCGGTCTGGGGGCGGCCTCGGTGATCGAGCGGTCGGGCCGGTGGGGCAAGGCCCTGGTGGTGGCCAGTCTGGCCGAGGGGGCGTTGAGCCTCGCGTTGATGATGCCGGTGCCGTTGTCGTATTACAGCCCGATCGTCGGCGGGCTGCCGGGCGCGACGGCCCTGGGCATGGAGCCGACCTACTACTGGGACGGCCTGACCGACGAGGCGCTCGACTGGCTCAACCGCCAGACGCCGCCGGGGCACAAGATCCGGTTCTCGACGTTCCCGCTCTCGATGGTCCACCTCCATCAGACCGGCCGCCTGAGGCCCGAGGTCCGCGCCGAGGCCGACGTGCCTGCCGCCTGGTACGTGCTCCAGAACCGCCCCGGCCTGTTTCGGGAGGTGGATCGCGCTCTGCGATCCCGCGGGCGCCCGAGCTTCGTCGTCCGCTGTTGGGGTGTCCCCTTGATCTGGATCTACCCGATGTCGGAATACGAGCGGCTCGGGCCGAGCCAGGAGGAGGACGCGCGGCGAAAGGCTCGGTGAGGGAAACCGAGCCTTTCGCGAACGGCCCGGGGTTTTCAGGGCTTCTCCGAGGGGGCGGACGGCGTCTCGTCGGCGCTGGTGGTCGCCGCCGATTCCTTCGCCGGGCCGGGAGCCGCGTCCGCGTCCGTGGCACCCTTGGGTTCCTCGGGCTTGGCCTCGACGGCGAAGTCGAAGGTTCCGCCCTGGGGGCCGACGGTGGCGGTGAGCTTGGTGCGGCCGAGGTCGGCGAACTCGGGTTTCAGCCGCTCGGTGGCCGTGAGCATGCCGGGCGGCTGCGACTGGGCCGAGCGGGGACCCAGGCCCTGGGGGACTCCTTCGGCCGAGACCAGGTAGCTGACGGCGACCTTGTACTCGCCCTGGGGCACGCCATCGCGCTCATAGGTCTTCATGACATAATGGCCGTTCTGGTCCGTCTCGCCGTTGCTGGGGGCGTCGCGGGGCGGCAGGAACGTCACGACCGCGCCGGCCAGGGGCTTGCCGTCGAGCGTGACCGTGCCCTCGACGGGCACCAGCGGGATCGTCCGGGGATCGACGTAGGGCCGATCCTCGGGGGCCTCCGGGGAGGAACAACCGAGAACGGCGAGCAGGGTCAGCGGCCAGAGCCGCCGGGCAAGGGTCATGGTCATGGTGGGGTGTCTCACGGGTCGTTGAGCCGCGTCAAGGTCCCGGTCGCGTCCTCGAAGGGGCGGGGCCGGCGCCTGACCGGGACCTCGGGCTCTCCCCGACCTTATTTCGCCTTGGTCTTGACGTCGAAGTCGAACACGTTGTCGGCCGGGTTGGTCGTGACCTCGGCCTCGAACTCGCTCTTTTCCCCGGCCGCCTCCTTTTTCGGCTTGGCCGGGTCCTGACCCAGGGCCATCTGGGCCATGAGCGGGTCGTCCCTGAAGGCATCGGGCACTTTCGAGCCCGACGTATCGAGCGACGGCATGACGGTGACCGTGTACTTGCCCGGTGCCAGACCCGATCGGTTGCGGTACCGGATGGAGAAGGTGCCCTCGGGGCCGGTCGCATCTCCGCCGGGCGTGCTGACCGCGTTGGTCGGGTTGGGAGTGAAGGTGATCGTGGCCCCGGCCATTGGCTTGCCGTTCTGCGTGACGGTGCCCTTGACCGGATAGAGGGTGATACTGTCTTCCTCGGACCCGCACCCGAACAGGGCGACCAGCGCCAGGGGGATGACGGCTCGCGTCCATTTTTTCATGGTGGATTGCTCGATTCTTGTTGCGACGGTTGGAATCGGAATGGGCGCGGATCGCAACGCTCCGACTCTCGGGGCATCGCGATCCGGCCCATCTCGTGGGTCTCGGAATGTCCCGGCCGCGAACGGGCCGGGAGACCGCCCACCGGCGGTTGGCGGGCGGTCTGTCGAGGAGGATGTGGCTCTTAGTAAGAGTCGGAGCTGATGACCTCGTTGCCGGCGATGGAGGCCAGTCCGCCCCAGGCGTACACGCTGATGGTGTTCTTGATGAACCGGACGCTGCCGTCACACATCCCCATGTTCAAACCGCCGGGGTGTCGGCTGCTGAAGACCCAGGCGTAGGGCAGTTTCTGCTGGGCGGGCGGCAGGGTCGGGTAAAAGATCCCGCTGTAGCCGTTGGGCAGGCAAGCCGCCGCCTGAGGGTGGGTCGGGTAGAGGATGCGACCGTGGGTCGAGGTGTGCGTGCCCGAGCCCCAGTAGGGTCCGTAGACGTCATACAGGTGTCCCGGAGGCTGGAGCGACTCGCCGGCCAGGAACGTGTTGCTCGTGCCGTCGCGGATGTCGGCCAGGCTCGTCGAGATGTCGTTGTAGAAGGCCCCGCGGAACACCGGGTTGGGCATCGCGTTGGTGGTGCCGGGGCAGTTGTACTCGGTGTAGATGTAGGTGCTGAGCAGGTAGTTGCTCTCGCGTGCCTCCTGCATCGAGTAGGGCTGGGTGCCGGTCGTGGAACTGGTCGTCGGGTGGATCGGCGCGGGGTAAACGTCCGACGGGCAGACGAACGAGGCGATCATGGTGCCGACGACGGTCGTGTTCGTGAACGCCGTGCCCATCAGGTTGGTGTTGCCCCCGTTCCAGGCCGAGTTGCTGGACGGGTGGCTGAAGTTGTAGGCGTTGTACAGGGTCGCCTGCTCCATCTGGGCCAGGATCATGGTGAAGCCGGTCGTGTTGAGCACGAAGCCGGGACCGGGATTCTGGGTGCTGCAACTTCCCGAGTAGATCTTGGCCGGCGGGAAGGCGCCGTGAACATCCGCGTAGTTGTGCATCGCAAGGCCGATCTGCTTCAGGTTGTTGACGCACTGCGAGCGACGCGCGGCCTCGCGGGCCGCCTGGACGGCTGGGAGCAAGAGGGCGATCAAAACACCGATGATGGCGATGACGACCAACAGCTCGATCAGGGTGAAGCCACGGCGACGGCGCAATCTGGGACCCTTGGACATGGGGGGCAGCCTCCGCACATAATGAGACGTTGAAAAGGAACGCTACGAGGTCCGAAGTGGAGAGAGATGGAGTCCCATCTTGGTCAAGGTCCCTGCCATTCTTCAAGCAGAAAATTCACAAAACGTTCAACCAGCCGCGGTCGAACCATTGTGGAGACGGACGACGAACGACTCCGAGAATGGGAGGTTCCTGACCTGGCAAAATGGGGAAAATCCAACGCGTGCCGGTCATCGGCCAGGGGGAAAGCGAGGCGGAGATCCAGTCTCCTTGAATCCAAGAGCGTCAGCGCACCGTGAGTTGGCTCCCGATTCTCGCCCGGGCCGTTCCCGGAGCGATCAGGGAGCGGGTCGAGTGTCGGACGCCGAACGGCCAGGGGGGCGCCGAGGTAGTCGGCCGGTTCAATCGACGCCCAGGACGGCGAGCATGCTTTCGGGGGCGGCGGCGTATTCGAGCGGTTCCATCGAGTAGCTGGCGCGGCCCTGGCTGAGGCTCCGGACGGCGGTCGAGTAGCCGAACATCTCGGAGAGGGGGGCGCGGGCTTCGATGACCCGGAGTTTGCCCCGGTCGAAGGTGTTGGTGATCTCGCAGCGGCGGGCGAGCAGGTCGGCCATGATGTCGCCGAGGTAGTCGGGCGGGGTGACGACCTCCAGCTTCATGATCGGCTCGAGCACGACCGGGCCGGCCTCCTTGATGGCCTTGTCGAGGGCGTCGGCCGCGGCGAACCGGAAGGCCAGTTCGTTGCTGTCGACGTCGTGCGCCTGGGCGTCGACCAGTGTGATCTTCAGATCGACCAGCGGGTAGCCGGTCCGGCCGCCGGAGCGGGCGCTTTCTCGGAGGCTGGCCTCGATGGCCGGGATGAACTCGCCGGGGATCACGCCCCCCTTCAGGGCGTTGACGAACTTCACCGGCGCCGCTCCCTTGGGCTGGACCTCCGGCTCGACGTCGAGCGTGACCTTGGCGTAGAGTCCCTGGCCGCCGGTCTGGCGGATGCACTGACCCTGCACCTTCTTGACGGCCTTCTTGATCGTCTCGCGGTAGCTGACGCGGGGACGGCCGACGTGGACCTTCAGGTTGAAGTCGCGGATCATCCGGTTCTTGAGGATCTCGAGATGGAGCTCTCCCATGCCCGAGATGAGCGTCTGCCCGGTTTCCTCGTTGACCTTGTAGGAGAAGGTCGGGTCTTCGCGGGCCAGCGAGGCCAGGGTGTTGGCCAGCTTGCCCTTGTCGGCCGAGCTGACCGGCTCGATCGACATGCTGATGACCGTTTCGGGGAACTCGATCCGTTCGAGCAGGATCGGGTGGGCGGCGTCGCAGAGGGTGTCGCCGGTGACCGACTCCTTGAGGCCGACGACGCCGACGATATCGCCCGCGTAGGCTTCCTCGACGATCTCCCGCTCGTCGGCCCGGATGTGATAGAGCCTCGAGCAGATTTCCTTCTTGTCCTTGCCGGGGTTGTAGACCCGCGTGCCGGCCTTGAGCTTGCCCGAGTAGATGCGGACGAAGGAGAGGTCGCCGTGGGCGTCGTTGGTGATCTTGAAGACGAGGCCGGCGAAGGGGCCGTCGGGGTCGGGCTCCCGGGTGATTTCGGTCCCCTTCTTGGGGTGATGGCCGACGACCGGCGGCTTGTCGAGCGGGCTGGGCAGGTAGGCGGCCACCGCGTCGAGCAGGCGCTGAACGCCGACGTACTTGAAGCTGGAGCCGCAGAGGACCGGCTGCGCCTTGCCGGTCAGGGTGGCGCGGCGCAGGGCCTCATGGATCATCGACTCGGTCAGCTCGGCCCCTTCGAGGTGGGCCATGTACTGCTCGGCGAAGAGCTCGTCGATGTCGCTCAGGTTGTTGAGCATCAGTTCCCGCCAGATCTCGACCTCGGGGCGAAGCGCCTCGGGGATCTCGGCCTCGGTGATCGTCGAGCCGAGGTCCTCGGTCTTGTAATACAGGGCCTTCTGGGCGATCAGGTCGATCAGGCCCTTGAACTCGCCCATGGTGCCTTCGGGGCCGGCGCCGATGGGGATCTGGAGGGGGATCGGGTGGCTCTCCAGCCGTTCGCTGATCTCGTTGTAGACCCGGTCGAACTCGGCGCCGATGCGATCCATCTTGTTGATGAAGCAGAGCCGTGGGACGCTGTACTTGCTGGCCTGCCGCCAGACGGTCTCGCTCTGCGCCTCGACCCCTTCGACGGCCGAAAAGATGACGACCGCGCCATCGAGCACGCGGAGCGAGCGCTCGACCTCGGCCGTGAAATCCACGTGTCCGGGGGTGTCGATGATGTTGATGGTGATCGGGCGGCCGTTGGCGTCCTTCCAGTGGCAGGTGATGGCCGCCGCGACGATGGTGATCCCGCGCTCCCGCTCCTCCTGAAGGTAGTCGGTGGTGGTGTTTCCCTTGTCGACATCGCCCATCCGGTGGATCTCACCGGTGTAGTAGAGGATGCGCTCGGTGGTCGTCGTCTTGCCGGCGTCGATGTGCGCGATGATGCCGATGTTGCGAAGCTGTCGGAGTTGGTCGGTGTCCATGGCAGGCAGTCCGGCGGGCTGGCGGTGGCAAGTCCGGGTTGAATCGATCGAGCGAGCGAGGGCCGACGTCGGCGGGATTGCGACCGGAACAGTGTACCCAAGCCGGCGCGGTCGCACAGCGCGAGTCCGGCCGGGGGCCTTTGGCGGAGTCGAAAGGTCGAGGCGGCTCAGGAGACGGGGCTTGGTGATCCTACGCTCACCGGGGCCGCTTCGTTCGGGCCGGGAAACGCGGGCGGCTCGAACACGAAGGCGCCATAGCCGACGACCGGCGAGCGAGGGCCCGCCGTGTCGCCCGAGTTGCGGAGATCGACCGCGCGGGCGAGCAGTCCATGCCGTCGAGCGGACAGCAACAGGCCGCCGATGGCCCGATGCCCACAGGCCTGACCGACGCCGATCTCGCCGGGCGAAAGGGCCTCGATCGCCTCGGCCGAGGCGCGATCCAAACGCTGGGCCTCTTCGTAGCCATGGTAATGGCTCAGGTCGGAACTCACCACGATGAGCGTCTCGTCCCCCTCCCAGAGCGTCTCCAGCACGTCGGCCACCTCCTCGGGGCTCGTCCGGCCAACCAGGATCGGCACCAGCCGGAACGCGCCGAGAACCTCTTGCAGGAACGGGAGCTGGATCTCCAACGCATGGTCGCGGTCGTGGGCGACGTCATCCACGACGACCCCCACCTGCTCCCGGATCGCGGCCAGGGCCTCCCGATCGAGCGGAACGACGCCCAGTGGGGTGGCGAAACCCTCGGTGCCGCTGAGGACGATCCCGGTCGCGGGCGAATGGGCCGTTCCCAACAGCACGACGCGCTCGATCGTCCCCCGGGTCCTCGCCGCTCGCAGCCTCGCGAAGCCGGACGCCGCGATCGGGCCCGAGTAGAGATAGCCGGCATGCGGCACGATCAGGGCCTTGGGCGACGGCTCTTCGGCCGACGGCGGCACCGCGTCCAGCAAGGCGTGCACGCTCGACCGCAACTCCGTCACATCGGCCGGATAGAACCGGCCCGCGAACGCTGGCAGTCGAATCGCTCTCAAAGGTAGGCCCCCTCGAAGGCTGAGTGACCCCGGTCTTTGGGCGTCGTCCAGTCACCTTCCGAGACCGCCTCTTCCGTCTCCCCTATCATAACAGGATTTAGAGAAAAGCAATGTTGACGGACCCCCGATCATCGATCGTCCCCACGAAATACTGGCATGCGCTTCAGGACGGGCGCATCCAGTGCGACCTCTGTCCTCGCTTTTGTAAACTGCACGACGGCCAGCGGGGTTTCTGCTTCGTCCGGGCCTGCCAGGACGGCCAGATCGTGCTGACGACCTACGGCCGGTCGAGCGGGTTCTGCGTCGACCCGATCGAGAAGAAGCCCCTGAACCATTTCTTGCCCGGCACGCCGGTCCTCTCGTTCGGCACGGCGGGATGCAACCTCGGTTGCAAGTTCTGTCAGAACTGGGACATCAGCAAGTCCCGAGAGTTTGACACGTTGGCCGACGCCGCGTCGCCCGAAACCATCGCCAGGGCCGCCGAGCGGCTTGGCTGCCGGAGCGTGGCCTTCACGTATAACGATCCGGTGATCTTTCTCGAATACGCCGTGGACGTCGCCCAGGCATGCCACGAGCGAGGGATCCAGACCGTGGCGGTGACGGCCGGCGAGATCTGCCCCGAACCGCGCGAGGCGTTCTACCGCCACATGGATGCCGCCAATGTGGACCTGAAGGGATTCACCGAGCGGTTTTACAAGGAGGTTTGCGCCGGTCATCTCCAGGCCGTGCTCGACACCCTGGTTTACCTCAAGCACGAGACGAAGGTCTGGTTCGAGCTCACGACCTTGCTGATTCCCGGCGAGAACGACTCGGACGAGGAGCTCGACGCGTTGACGCGTTGGGTGGTCGAACGGCTCGGGCCGGACGTGCCGCTGCACTTCACCGCGTTCCACCCCGACTACCGGATGACCGACCGGCCCCCCACGCCGCCATCGACCTTGCGGCGGGCCCGTGAGATCGCCCTCAAGAACGGCGTCCGGTACGCCTACGTCGGGAACATCCACGACGAGCAAGGAGACAGCACCTACTGCCACCAGTGCGGCGGGCTCCTGATCGGTCGCGACTGGTTCCGCCTGACGCGCTGGAACCTCGACGACCAGGGGCGTTGCCCCGATTGTCAAACGCCGTGCGCGGGCGTCTTCGAGCCCAATCCCGGAACCTGGGGCCCCCAGCGCCAGCCGGTCCGCCTGTCGGAATTCGCGGCCCGCAAATGAGTCCGGCGAGTCGTCAGTACCCGGTGACCCCTCAGACTCGCCCTCGTCCCGGAGTGGCACGCACACGTTGACGCATCATCGGATCGCCCCGCTGACTCGCAACCGGGGCGACCCGCTTCTTTTGAGTCCACCCAATGTCGGGACCAAGTCGATTCAAGACAAGAATTTCCGGCAATCGGGTGCCACGGGCGGCTCGTCCACCCGTGGCTTCGACAGGGGTGGCTGGGGTCGTGCCGACCCCAGGCCCCGTCGGAGCACGGTCGGGTGGCCCTGGTGGCTCGTCCACCCGTGTCTTCGCTTCGAGCGGCCCGGAGCACTGGTGGACAAGCCACCAGTGCCACCCCGGCCGAACGCGGGCCTTCGCAGGCAGGGGTGGCTGGGGTCGTGCCGACCCCAGGTCCGTCGGGTG
>CAZRGV010000059.1:0-7170 GCA_964599655.1 uncultured Isosphaeraceae bacterium
GCCCTTCGCGGCCTGGGAGACCATGAGGTCGTCGCCCACACGGCCCCACCGGAGCCGGAGCCGGAGCCGGAACCGAAACCTGAGCCCAAGCCGGAACCCCCGAAGCTGGTCGAGGCGCCGGCGCCTCCTCCGCCGCCCGTCATGGTGCCGGTCACGACGAAGCGGGTCGTCCCGGTCACGAAGCATACCAAGATCGTTCGAGGGTTCTTCATGCCGCACCAAAAGGTTCCCTATCACGCCGGCTTCACCGAGGTGGAGGAGGTCGTCCAGATGCCCAGAGAGCAGGCGATCGCCCAGGGGTATCCTGTCCCGGAAGCCAGCCCGAATCCTGGCTCGGCGGCGGCTCCGAAGACCCAGACGGGATCACCGCCGCCAGCACCGACGCCCGTGCCTGCAACGCCTCCAGCGGAATCGCCGATCGCGATCACGCTTCCGGGGCTGGCGGGCGTCTTGAGTAATCCGGCCAACTGGTCGCCTGCCCAGAATGATTAAGAGGGTTCCTCGGCCCTTCGCCGCCGGCGCGCGGTTCTCGTGACGACGGCGATGAACCAGGCCCGAGGAACCAACGGTCTCTCGTCCGGACGCCGGTCGGCTGAGTACCGGACACTGATCGCGGGGTGGGGGCTGGATGTGCCCCCACTTTCCTGACCCGAGATAAGGCATGTCTAGGAAACTGATCCATGAAGGCCGCGATCCGCGTGGTTCTGATCGACCCGATCGAGGAATCCCGGCAAAGCCTCCAGCGGCTTCTCGGTGGCCTCGGCTCGGTCTGGCTGACCGAGGCATTCACCTCGTACCAGAACGCCGCCAAGGGTGTCGCCGAGCAGGCTCCGAATCTCGCCGTGGTCAACCTCGACGCCGATCCCGAGTTGGGCATCGGCCTGGTGGGGGAGCTGAATCGGACGCTCCCGAACACGGCCATCCTTCCAGCGAGTCGCATCCGAGACGGAGAAATGATCCTCCGGGTGATGCGAGCCGGAGCCCGCGAATTCCTGACGCTTCCCGCCAACCCGGAGGAACTCCTCGCGGCCGTCGAGCGTCTGGTTCATCCCGATTCCGACGGGCCGTCCTCACGACTCGGTGGCCGGGTCGTCGCCGTGGCCGGAGCCGCGGGCGGGCTCGGCTGCACCAGTATCGCCGTGAACCTGGCAGCCATCCTGGCCCGAAATCCGAACCGCTCGGTGGCGATGGTCGATTTCGACCTGCTGCTCGGCGTCGTTGACGCCTGCCTCGACATCGTGCCCGACTACACGCTGCTGGAAGTCGCGCAGAGCGTTGACCGCCTCGACCTGACGTTGCTCAAGCGATCGATGACCCGCCACGCCTCGGGCCTGTTCGTTCTGCCCCGGCCGGTCGCCATGGAGGACGTCGCCAAGATCGACCCGGATGCCTTGAGGAGAGTCGTCACGCTGCTGAAGGCCGCCTTCTCCATGGTGATCATCGACTCCAGCAAGAGTCTTCAAGCGTCGGATTTCGTCGCCTTCGAAATGGCCGACGTGATTCTCCTCGTCGTTCAGCTCGAATTGGCCTGTTTGCGAAACACCGCTCGCCTTTTGCAACTCTTCCGGCAATTCGAGGGCCTCATCGATCGGGTTCGGGTGGTTGTGAACCGCTCGGGATTCCGCGACTGCGAGATCAGCATCAAGAAGGCCGAGGAAACCCTCAACCTCCCGGTCGCCTGGCAAATCCCGAACGCCTCTCGCGAATTCACCACGGCGAGGGCACGCGGTGTGCCGCTCGACTCCGAATGGCAAGGCTGCCGCGCCCACCGCGCCCTCCAGGACATCGCGAAGGACATCGCCAGTGCCGACGGCGAAGGGGACCCACAGCCGAAATCCCGATTCGGCCGATTCGCCGCCATGTTCTAGAGTCGAGATAGGCGTTTCGACGATCGGCTCTCCCGCTCGCGCCGACGAGGGTTGGTTCGACGATCCGGGAGGTGCCCGATCCCGAACCAAGCCTCCCGCGGGTCAACACCCGATCGCGTGCCGGTGTCGGAGCGGCACGACTCTCCATACGTCCTGGCTCCGATCCTCGGGCGTGGGGACCGACCGACCAACGGGCAATCGCTGGCTCGAGCCCACTCAACGTTCGATTGACGTGACGGCCATGGATTGAGGATCGAAACGTGATGTTCAAGGGATTAGCGCGAAGCCCTCTCGGCCCTCGACCCACGGGGGCTTCCTTGCCATCGAAGGATGCTGCCCCGGCCGACGCTCCGCCTCAAGCGCCACCTCCACCGTCCGCTCCGCCGCCGACGCGCGTCCGGGAGATCGCCAAGGAACCCGACCCGACCCTGGTCCGCTACGAGACGCTCAAACGCCACATTCACAACCGCCTGGTCGACCGGCTCGACATGAACCGCGTCGGCGAGATGGACCCGTCCACCCTCCGCTCGGAGATCCGGACCGTCGTGGAGCATCTCTGCGACACCGAAGACCCGTTGCTCAATCGCAACGAGCGTCAACGGCTGGTCGAGGAGATTCTCGACGAAACCTTCGGCCTCGGTCCCCTCGAACTGCTTCTCAAGGACGAGAAGATCGGCGACATCATGATCAACGGTCCAAAGCATGTGTTCATAGAAAAAGGAGGACGGATCGAGCGGTCGGACGTGGCCTTCCGCGATAACGAGCACCTGCTTCAGATCATCGACCGGATCGTCTCGCGGGTCGGACGCCGCGTGGACGAGACCTCGCCGATGGTCGACGCTCGGCTACCCAATGGCTCGCGCGTCAACGCGATCATTCCGCCGCTGGCTCTCGATGGCCCGGTCTTGACGATTCGTATGTTCGGGTCCAAGCCTCTGAACAAGGACGACCTCCTCCGCTTCAAGGCCTTCACCCCTGAGATGCTCGCGTTGCTCGAGGCGGCCATGAAGGCCCGGCTCAACATCATCATCTCGGGGGGTACCGGCTCCGGGAAAACCACGCTGCTGAACACGCTCTCGAGCTTCATCCAGAACGACCATCGCATCCTGACGATCGAAGACGCCGCGGAACTTCAGCTTCAGCAAGAGCACGTGGTGCGTCTGGAGACCCGGCCGCCCAACATCGAAGGCCGAGGCGCCGTCACGGCGACCGATCTGGTCAAGAACGCCCTGCGGATGCGGCCCGACCGCATCATCATCGGCGAGTGCCGCGGCGCGGAAACCCTCGACATGATTCAGGCCATGAACACGGGTCACGAAGGATCGATGACCACGGTGCACGCCAATACGCCTCGCGACGCCCTGTCGCGACTCGAAACGATGATCAGCATGGCCGGCCTCGAATTGCCCATCCGCGCCTTGCGGCAGCAGTTCGCGTCGGCCGTCGACCTGATCATCCAGGCCAGCCGCCTTCAGGGTGGTCCGCGAAAAGTCACGAGCATCACCGAGGTCGTCGGCATGGAAGGCGACACGATCATCATGCAGGAGTTGTTCGCCTTCCGGCAGCTCGGGATCGACCCCAACGGCCGGGCCATGGGCGAATTCATCGCGACCGGAATCCGACCGACATTCGCCGATCGTCTCGAACAATCCGGCTGCCCACTCCCGGCCGACCTCTTCCGTCAACGCGTGCTATTAAGAGATTAGCGATCACTCGACGCATACGAGAATCACGTCGCCTCACGAAGCCGTTCGCTTCGCCACATTGACCGTCGTTCCGTGATCGCCAACGGCCGACGAACGGGGATCGAGGACCCCTTGCCATGGACCCAACACTGGTTTCAATGCTGATCGGCGTGGCCGTCATCGTCCTGGTGGGCGGGGTCGGCCTCGTGATGGCCAAGTCGTCCGGTTCGGTCGCCGAGCAGCGTCTCGACGAGTTATCGGGCCGCCGCAAGCCCGCGAAGTCCGACGCGTCCTCAGGGGCGTTGCTTCGCGCTCCGGCGATCGATCTCGGAAAATCCCAGCAGTGGGCGGAGCAATTCTTCAGCCTGGAAGGCCTGAGCAAGCTCTACGAGCAGGCCGACGTCGGCTTCTCATTCAACATGTTCTTGACCATCGCCGCCCTGCTCGCGCTGGCGGCCGCGGCGGTGGCCCTTGTCCTCCAGATTCCGATTCTCCTCGTGCCGGTCGCCTCGCTGTTCATGGGTGCGATGCCGTTTTTCTGGCTGGTCCTGCGGCGGAAAAAACGGATCAAGAAGTTCGTGGCTCAGATGCCCGACGCCATGGAACTGGTCGCCCGGGCACTCCGAGCCGGGCACGGACTCGCCTCGGGCCTGCACGTCGTGGCCGAGGAGATGCCCCCGCCGATCTCCCACGAGTTTGGACGGGTGTTCGAGGAACAAAACCTCGGCATTCCGCTGGAAGACGCCATGCGAGGGCTCTCGGAACGAATCCCGACGATGGACGTGCGCTTCTTCGTCACGGCGGTGATCATCCAGCGGGCCACCGGCGGCGATCTCGCCGAGGTACTCGACAAGATCGGCCGCCTGATCCGCGAACGCTTCCAGATTCTCGGCCAGGTCCAGGCCCTCACCGGCGAGGGACGGATCTCGGGCACGGTGCTGCTGGCGATGCCCCCCGCGCTGCTGGCGTTCTGCTACGCCATGAACCCGGATTACGCCGGGCTCCTGTTCAGTACCGAGATCGGGAAAAAGATGCTCATCGTAACCGCCGTGTTGCAGATCATCGGAGCTGTTGCGATCAAGAAGATCGTCACGATCAAGGTGTGAGATCATGAGCCCTGAAACGTTTGTACCCTTGGCGGCGTTCTTCGCGATGGCCCTGGCGGTCTGGGGAGGTCTGTCGGTCTTCGCGGAACGAAAGAACCGCGCCGACGACCGGCTCGACCGGCTGATCCGTGCCTCGCAAACCCGGCGAACGGGTCCCTCGAACCTGGTACGTCAGCAAGACCGGATCCAGTCGCTGGTGGCCAAGGCCGCGCCGGCGCTCTCGAAGCCGCTCCAGCCCAAGAGCGAGGAGGAGGTTGGCAAACTCAGGCTGGAACTCCTGAATGCCGGCTATCGAGGCGAGAACGCGGTTCAAATCTACCTGGCGGTCAAGGTCGCCTGCTTGCTGCTGGGGCTTCTGATCTCGATCCCGATCATCTACGCGAAGATCGGCCTCGACAGTAGCGCCCTCAAGTACATGGCGATGGCGGGCGGCCTGGGCTTCTACCTGCCGGGAATCGTTCTCGGTCAGATCAAGAAAAAACGCGTGGAGTCGATCTTTTTGGGTCTTCCCGACGCGCTCGACCTGATGGTCGTTTGTGTCGAGGCCGGATTGGGCCTGGACGCGGCCATGCGTCGCGTCTCCTCCGAGCTGGTCGAATCCTGCCCGGTTCTCTGCGAGGAGATCGCCATCGCCAATTTCCAAATCCAGATGGGTCGTCCACGCAAGGATGTGCTTCATGACCTGGGCACGCGCACCGGTGTCGACGACATGCGGGCGCTGGCCGCGGTCCTGATTCAGGCGGAGCGATTCGGAGCCAGCATCGCGACCGCCCTGCGGGTGCAATCGGACGCCATGCGAGTCAAGCGGCGTCAGCTCGCCGAAGAGCGTGCGGCCAAGACGGCAGTGCTCCTGATCTTGCCTCTGGTGCTGTTCATCTTCCCGGGCATCTTCGTGGTTCTCGTCGGTCCGGCGGGAATCCAGATTGCCTCCACGCTCATGAAATGAAACCTGGAGCCCAACCGTGCGAAAGTCGCAAGCCACGACGATCGATGAGAAGCCGTCGCCGCGACGGTCTCTCCGTCACGTCGTGGCGGTCAGTCTCGGATTGCTCATCGCCCCACTCGTCTACGAGGGTACGAACGTTTGCATCGCCAACTGGCAAATGATGACGGGTCAACAGATCGTCGTCGAAACCCCGGTCTACGACGCGATCTGCGAGTCTCTCGACGCGACCCGGCTCTGGTTCAATCAAATGACCGGTGGGTTCTTCCGCGACCCGGCCTGGAAGCCCGGAACGACCATCGGGCTTGCCCTGGCCTGGGCCGCCGGCGCGGCCATGCTCCTGCGAGCCGCCCGCACTCGTTAACGAATCTGACGGAACAAGGAACGATCGATTCACGCGAGGGGCGGGAAAATCCGCCTGTCCTTCTCGCCGTCGATTGATCAGAATCTCGGGGAGACTCGTCGGTCGGCCACCTCACGGCGGACTCGCGATCATGGATCGGATTTGAGTGTCGAGTGGTGGGCCATCTCACGAAGCCAGCGTCAATCCAGGGCCAGGCCCCCGACCTCGCCAGGAGGTCGAGAGCCTGGCCCTGACCGCGTTTTCCCGAGATCATCGATGTCCCGATTTCGCGTCCTCAGCGTCGGTCAGTGCGCTTTCGACCACGGCCGGATCGCCCGCTTCCTGGAACAGTCGTTCGAAGCGCAGGTTCTGGCCGCCGACACACATGCCGAGGC
Organism: uncultured Isosphaeraceae bacterium; assembly: GCA_964599655.1. Classification (GTDB taxonomy): domain Bacteria; phylum Planctomycetota; class Planctomycetia; order Isosphaerales; family Isosphaeraceae; genus CAZRGV01. Next base: position 6,341 of record CAZRGV010000059.1, read on the forward strand.
CCTCGACCTTCTTGGCCGTGAGAATCGAATGGACCTCGTGCTGATCAACCGTGTCGGCGACCGGGATGGGGCCTCCGGACTCGACCTGATCCGGACGATCATGGCCGACTCGTCCCTGAGAAACCTCCCGGTGATGCTCGTGAGCAATGACGTCAACGCCCAGGCCGAGGCCGAGCGGCTCGGCGCTCGTCCTGGGTTCGGGAAAGCGGAACTCTCGTTCGAGGAAACCGTCCGTCGCCTCCGCTCGGTCCTGGAAGGTTCACCAACCGACGAGCCCTGCGAAACCCACAGTTTCCTGGAAGGCCGGTCCTCGGATCGTGAGAGCGAAGCGAGCCGACAAGCCGCAAGGAACGAACACACGCCCGCATGATACCCATTCCCAACCTAGACGCTAGGAATGGAGCCGATGGTCCGTCATAATCGTTGGGCGTTCGACCTACCACCGTCCGTCCCGATCGCGGCACAAGCCGGAAAGGGGGTCTCCTCCATGGCGCATTCGAATCGTCGTACGTTTCTGAAAGGCACGCTCGCCGCTGGAGCCACGTTCACGATCGCCGGAACCAAGTCGTCGGGCCGGGTCCTCGGCGCCAACGACACGATCCGCATTGGTGTCGCTGGCCTGCACGGTCGAGGCGCCTCGCATGTCAGCGAGTTCTCGGGCATGAAAGGGGTGCAGATCACCTACCTGATCGACCCCGACACCCGGACGTATGCCGCTCGCGTCGCCGAGGTCAAGCGAAAGGGGGGCAACACCCCCAAAACGATCCAGGACGTTCGCGAGGCGCTCGAGGACAAGAACCTCGACGCCATCTCGATCGCCACCCCCAACC
>CAZRGV010000059.1:7221-11293 GCA_964599655.1 uncultured Isosphaeraceae bacterium
AAAGCCGGCCAGCCACAACGTCCATGAAGGCCGGATCGCCGTGGAGACCGCGCGGAAGCACAACCGGATCGTCCAGCATGGAACCCAGGGCCGCTCGATCCACCGATGGGCTCAGGTGGCCGAGATCGCTCGCTCGGGCAAACTTGGAAAGCTGCTGATCTCGCGCGCTCTCTGCTACAAGCCGAGAGGCTCGATCGGCATCAAGCCCAACACGCAGGCCCCGGCCGAACTCGACTACAACCTCTGGCTTGGCCCGGCCAAGCTTCATCCGTTCAACGAGAACTATGTCACTACAACTGGCACTGGTTCTGGGATTTCGGCAACGGCGACATCGGCAACCAGGGCGTCCACCAGATGGACATCGCGCGCTGGATGATCCCGGGTGCCACCCTGCCCAAGAGCGTCGTCGGCCTCGGCGGCCGGTTCGGATACAAGGACCAAGGCGAGACGCCCAACACGCAGATCGCCCTGATGGACTTCGGCGACACCCAGCTCATCTTCGAGGTCCGAGGTCTCAAGACCGAACCGTACAAGGGAGAAAAGGTCGGCAACGTGCTCCACTTCGAAGCGGGGGTTGTCACCGACCGCGCCTTCTACCCCGAAGGAAAAGACGAAGCCGCGCCACTCCCGAAGGTCGAGGCCTCGCGAGGCCCCGGCAACGGCCACTTCGCCAACTTCATCGAGGCCGTCCGCAGCCGCAAGCAAGACGACCTCAACGCCGACATCCTCGAGGGCCACTACTCGGCCGCTCTCTGCCACCTGGCCAATATCTCCTACCGGCTTGGCGAGTTGGTCCCCTTCAACAGCCAGACCAAGGCGTTCGGCGACTGCAAGGAGATGTACCAGACGCTCGAGCGGATGGAAGAGCACCTCGCGAAGGGCAACGGCCTGAAGCTCGACGGTCTGGAGTATCGCCTCGGGCGCAAGCTCCAGGTCGATGCCAAGGCCGAGTCGTTCCACGATGACCCCCAGGCCAACGCGCTGCTCACCCGTGCCTATCGTCCGCCGTTCGTCGTGCCCGAGAAAGTGAGCTGACCGTCGTCTCGGTTGGTGATACCGACATCTCCCGAGGGGGAGGGGAGCCGTCTCTCCTCCCCCAACGTGTTCACTCTGTTCGTCCGGATCGAGGAATCGCGGCGTGAATCCCCCCGTGATGGTCGGACACCTGGCGCCGGCGTTCGACTTGCCCTGCACCCCGCTTCCGGGTTCTGGAAAGCGACAGGTCTCGCTGACGGACTTCCGAGGCCACTGGCTGGCGCTGGTCTTCTATCCCCGCGACTTCTCCCTCGTCTGTCCCACGGAACTTGCCGCCCTCGGCAACCGCATCAACGAGTTTCGCCAGCAAGGATGCGAGATCCTTGGCCTCAGCTGCGACCCGATCGAGGCACACGAACAATGGATCCAGACGCCCCGCGCGCGAGGCGGCCTGGACGGACTCGGCTTCGCCCTCGCCAGCGACGAAAACGGCGCGGTGGCCAGGGCCTACGGCGTCTACCTCGAACATCAGCACGTCGCCCTCCGCGGCCTGTTCCTCATCGACCCCAACGGCGTGCTCCAGTACATGGCGGTCCACAACCTGACCGTCGGCCGCCGGCCGGACGACGTCCTCCGCGTGCTCACCGCGCTTCAAACCGGCGGTCTCTGCGCCAGCGAATGGAGCGTCGGCGACCCGACCATCGACCCGACCGAAGTGCTCGGCCCCGGCAGCGTGATCTCGCACTATCGGATCGAAGCCCCGATCGGCTCGGGTTCGTTCGCGACCGTCTTCCGCGCCCGAGACATCACCCTGCAACGCAGCGTCGCCCTCAAGGTGCTCAAGCCCGGCGCCCCCGGAACCGCCCTGGCGGAGGCCCGTTCAGCAGCCTCCCTGAATCATCCGAATATCTGCACGATTTTCTCCGTCGATGATGGTGAGGGGGTCCCTCTGATCGCCATGGAGTACCTTCGAGGACAATCGCTCCATCGATTGCTCGAACGCGAGGGGGCACTGGCGCCGGAGCGTGCCCGGAGCATCGCCTATCAGGTCGCCTCTGGCCTGGCCGCCGCGCACGCCTCGGGGATCGTCCACGGCGATCTGAAGCCGGAAAACATCATGGTGACCGGGGAAGGGGTGGCCAAGATCCTCGACTTCGGTCTGGCGAGGCTCGATCGCGCCGCCATCGACCCAGACGCGACCGTTGAGTATCCGGGCTCCGATTCCGCCGGGGGAGGACTCTTCGGCACTCCGAGTTACATGGCCCCCGAACAGGCCCGAGGCGAGCCGGCGACCGCCGCCAGCGACGTCTTCTCCTTCGGCGTCGTGCTGCACGAGATGCTCACCGGCCGCAAAGCGTTTCCCGGTGAGAACATTCTGCAGGTGCTTAGCCGCATCCGCGCCGTGGATCCGGAACTCCTGGCCGCCGAGGTGCCCGAGCCCTTCGCGACGATCGTCCGTCGAGCCCTGGTCGCCAGCCCCGAAGCTCGATCGATCCGCATGCGAGAGATTCAGGATCTTTTGGCCTGAACTCACCCGATGACAGGAACAGCAAGGGCGCAAGGATTCGAACCCTGTTTCTCCGGGTTGGAGCCGGAGTCCTCTCCCAGGAGGACGCCCTTGTGAAGAAACGCCCCGGCCGAGGGGGAGTAGACGGGTTTGGCCGGGGCGTGGGGGGGTTGTCAGGCCATCGCGAAGCTCGGTTCCGTCGAGAGGAAGCGAGACCAGTTCGCGAGCTTGACCCCCTTCGCGGTGTAGAACGGCTTCCACTCGGGCCGGATCGGAGGCCGCCGAAGCCGCATGCCGGCCTGCTCCGGAGTGCGGTCGGCCTTCCGTGCGTTGCAACGCAGACAGGCCGCCACGCAGTTGGTCCAGTTCGATGGCCCACCCTGGGCTCGAGGAATCACATGGTCAATCGTGATCCGGGCAAAGCCAGGCTGGTCGCCGCAATACTGGCAGGTGTGCCGGTCGCGACGCGCCACGTTGCGGCGGCTGAACGTCACCGCGGTCGACGGCAGGCGGTCGAACCTCGACAGGCAAACCACCTCGGGCACTCGCAGCCGGTCGCGCGCCGTCCGAAGGAACAGCGCCCCCTCGGGCGGATCGAGCTGAACCCACTCCTCCCAGCCGAAGAGGCGGTAGGTCTCGGGCTCAACCACCTTCGCCGAGTCGTTCCAGAGCATGACCAGCGAGCGCACCACGGTCGTCACGTGAATGGGCTGCCAGTTGCGGTTGAGCACCAGCGTCGGTCGCTTGAGAATATCCATCACCCACCCCCCTCTCCCCGTCGTGAGGAATGTGCCTGACCGGGTTCGAACCGGCACCATCGGCCTCACAAGCCGGGATGCTTCCCGTTACACCACAGGCACAGCGGAAGGGGCGGGAGTCGAACCCGCAAGGCTGCTCGCTCACCCGCGTTCCAGGCGGGTCCCGTCACCGATCGGGTAGCCCTTCCCAACAACGTCAACAGGTCGGCCGAGTGGTCCCGGGTGGACTCGAACCACCGCTCTCCCCCACGTCAAAGGGGTGTCTTCGCCGCTCGACGACGGGACCCGATTCCTATTTTATTCTTATTAATCATTATCATTTATCTTGGAACGTCTCCGCGGGGGAATCGTTCGGAGAAGCCCCGTCCTCGGGCACACATAAAACGATCTCCGGCCCAGTCGAGACAGCGGCTCGCCATACAATCGCCCGTCACCATTGCAGGGAGCCCCGTCGATCAGCACGACGTGGATCTCAACGAAGTCGAGGACGTGGCGGAGGAAGTGTTGGCGGACAGGGAAGCTCCGTCGCAGCTGGGCACAGATTTCCGAATGGACCTTGTTCCACGGCCGACCGACATTCGAGCGGAGGAACCGTCGGAGCGGTCCGAGTTGATCGCTGAACCACTTGCTTCGCCCCCCTCGAACCCGCATTCCTTCACAGCGGCGCCACTCCTCCGGCGGGGTGCGTTGCCAGGATTTCTGGTAACCCTTCGCGGTGCCACCGTTGCCATGCCGTGGACGCTCCACCAGAACCTTGTCCATGTCAGATCGCATCAATTGTTCTCCGTTCCAGTTCAACACGTCCGAGCGGAAGGGAAGGGATTCGAACCCT
>CAZRGV010000059.1:11310-17111 GCA_964599655.1 uncultured Isosphaeraceae bacterium
AGCACCGAGGCCCGGCCAACCGTATCCGGCTACCTTCCGTTACCTCTTCCATTCCTCTCGAACCGTGGACCGCCGGGGAATCGAACCCGGGGGAACTCCTCTGGAGTCGCTCCGGCGCTCGATAACGGCGTCGTCCCGTGAAACCAACCGCCCGTTTCCTCCATCGACTTCGGACAGAGGTCCGCCCGGGATTCGAACCCGGTCCACCTCCCTACCAAGGAGGCGTGCCGCCAGGAACACCTGCGGACCGGTCGCGACGAGTCGTCCCGGCAGGACTCGAACCTGCGATAACCTGCGTGTAAGGCAGGCGTCTTGGCCGCTAAACGACGGGACGGTTTTCGAGAGGTCGCCGAGGTGGGAGTCGAACCCACAGACACCAGTCCCTCAGACTGGCGGCTTTGCCTGTTTGCCTACCCGGCGATCGATCCCAGCGCGTTGAAACATTGCGGGTCCGGGAATCGAACCACGACGCGCCGAGCTTATGACGCTCGGCCGGGCACCAGCCCACCCGCGAGTCCCAGGCCCCGGTATTGAGCCGGGAGAGCCGGCCTTATGAGAGCCGGCCGGGCACCAGCCACGCCTGGGTCATTCCAACCGATCGTGAGTCAGTCGCCGGGGGGAGACTCGAACTCCCACGCCCGTTGCGGACACGACGTTCTGAACGTCGCGCGTCTGCCGTTCCGCCACCCGGCGATGATCGATCCAGCATCATCCATCAAGTGGCCAGTACGGGACTCGCACCCGTATCTCCAGCGTGAGGGGCTGGCATCCTGCTGTTAGACGAACCGGCCCGAATAGGTCGTTACGGTCACTTCCAGCTCCGGCGGGAGGAATCGAACCTCCGACTTCGCGTTTAACAGACGCGCGCCCGTACCAGCACGGGCTCCACCGGAATCCGACGGACTCGCGAGCGAGTCGGGGCGGCCGGATTTGAACCGGCGCTCTCCTGCTCCCGAAGCAGGCGGATTGGCCAGGCTTTCCCACACCCCGATTCCTTCGAGAATCACCCAAGCAGAGTGCCCAGCGGGAGTCGAACCCGCACATCCGCCATGGCAAGGCGGTAGGCTGCCGCTACATCATGGGCACACGTCACCGACGCTCAATTGTCAAAGAGTTCGTTCCAGAGCACCGGGTGGGACTCGAACCCACGTCCCCGCCTTACGAGGGCGGAATCCTGGCCGCTAGACGACCCGTGCCTGCTTCCTTTTCACCGAGTGGGACCAGAGGGGCTCGAACCCTCACCTGCCTGGTTAAGAGCCAGGTGTGCTGCCGCTAACACCTTGGTCCCATTCGATCCGTTCGCAATTCCCTACCCACCAGTCGGCCCGAGGGGAGTTGAACCCCTGCCGGGCGCTTATCAAGCGCCTGTTCTGCCGTTGAACTACGGGCCATCGCGCGTTTCATTCCCACCGAGTCCACCCAACGAAAAAGCCCGATGTCGTAATGACACCGGGCCTCGCCGAACCATCGGATGGAGAGGACCGGTTGTCACAAGCGGAGCGGGCAGACGATCCACGGATGCAACGGTTCAGCGGACAGCCGCGTCCTCTCGCAACCGCAACCACTCGCCAGACGCGTCCACTTCCGAGACATCGCCGACCTCATCCTCGTAAAACGGTTCGCGACGAGCCCGTTCTGGCCCCAGCGTGCGAGGTCACTTGCCTCGTCCTGTCGCTCTTCTAGACGCGGCACGCGTCAGAGAGGTTCGCACGAAACTCCGGTTTTTCCGCGCGAGCGTTGCGGACAGCGGGAATCGCGGTACGCTGATGACCTTCAAGGCACCCCGAGGGACACCAGGCAACGATGAGCCCAACGGACGAACTCCTGAAACATCTCTCGCCCGGGAATCCGAAGGCCGCTCGACCATCGCGAGTCCGATACCTCGTGCTCGGCCTGGCCGTCGCTCTGGCGGCGATCACCTACCTGGACCGCGTTTGCATCTCCCAGACCGCCCCCGCCATGCGCCGCGACCTCGGACTCTCCGAATTCCGGATGAGCCTGGTCTTCAGCGCCTTCACGCTGGCTTATGCCCTCTTTGAGATTCCGACCGGCGCTTGGGGCGACCGGATCGGCACGCGACGCGTCCTGACCCGGATCGTCGCCTGGTGGTCGGGTTTCACCATCGCCACGGCTGCCGCGTTCAACTTTGCCTCGCTGATGACGATCCGCTTCCTCTTTGGTGCCGGTGAAGCCGGCGCCTGGCCCAACGCCGCCCGGACCCTCTCGCGATGGTTCCCGACCGCCGAGCGCGGCACCGCCCAGGGTATCTTCTTCATGGGGGCCCATCTCGGCGGAGGGATGACGCCGCTGCTCGTCGCGACTATGCTTGAACATATGCACTGGCGAATGGTCTTCGTCCTCTTCGGCCTGGTCGGATTCGCCTGGACCATCCTCTGGTATTCCTGGTTCCGTGACGAACCGGAGCAACATCCCGCCGTCAACGAGGCCGAGCGCACGTACATCGTCTCGGGGCGACGGCCCGACACCGGCCATTCGCTCGACCTCGCCGGTTGGCGCCGAATGCTCCGGAGCCGCAGTCTCCTCGCGCTCTGCCTGATGTACTTCACACAGACCTATGGATTCTATTTCCTGATCACATGGTATCCCACCTACCTGGCCGAAGCCCGTGGGTTCTCGTCGATCCGTCTCGGCTTCCTCGCGGGCCTTCCCCTGACCTTGAGCGTGCTGGCCGACCTCTTCGGCGGACTTCTGACCGATCGACTGACCCATCGGTTCGGACTTCGGGTGGGTCGCTGCGCCGTCGGGGGCTCGTCGCTCGCGGTGGCAGGAGCGGCGATGATCGCTGGAGCCACTTCAAACCATGCCCTCCTTTCGGCTCTCCTGATCGCCGTGGCCGGAGCCGCGGCCAACTTCCTTTTGGGAGCCGCCTGGGGCGTCTGCGGCGACATCGCGGGGGACCATGCCGGCGTTGTCAGCGCCTGCATGAACACGGCCGGACAGATCGGCGGCATCTTGAGCCCGATTGTCTACGCCCTGCTCACGCCGTTCGGCCGCTCGATCCCTCTCTGTCTGGTCGGTCTGCTCTACCTCGGCGGGGCCGCCTGCTGGTGGTTCGTGGAACCCGACCGGCCCATCTTCGACGAGGGGTAAACGCTCATGTCACTCAATCACGATTCGTCCGGGGACGGAAAGCACCATCTTGCCGAATCGCCCGCTGTGGACGAAAGTAACAAAGTCGCATTCTCGCATCGGAATGCCCCACAACACGAAGACCTGCCCGGATCGGAAGCCACCTAGCAAACACGACGGAAGTCGGCCCAGCGCGGACGACACCGCGTTGCTTGGGCCAGAAGGATCGCGAAGATCGCTCTTCATTGAGTTCTTGTCCTCCGCGTGCGAGGACACGTTTTCGCCAACCGATGACCGTCACTTCCCGAGGAAAGGTACGCGCGATGAGTCGATGGCTGCGTGAATCGTTCATGCTCCCGATCGTGATCGGGACCGCACTCCTCTCAAGTGGGTGCGGCGAGCATGCGCCTGAGGTGCAGGCGAGCAGTCCGATGCCCGGAGACGAGGGAGCGCCGCCCCCTCTTGCCACCGACGCCGTTGCAACGGAGGCCGGCAACGCGAACCCGGGCGACGCGAGCTCCACTCCCAGCATCAAGCAGGTCATGACCAAGCTGTGCAAAGGGCCGGGATCGCTGACCCCAACCATCGGCAAGGCCCTTGAAGGCGACCCGATCGCCTGGGAATCGATCCAGTCCCAGACCAAGGAGTTCGAGCAGTTCGCCCTGGCGCTCGGCAAGAACGAACCGCCTCAAGGCGACAAGGAGTCGTGGACCAAGCGGACCACCGAGTACGCCGGATGGGCGACCGACCTCAACAAGGCCGCCCTGGCAAAGGATCATGACGCCGCGATGGAAGCCCACGCGAAGCTCGCGAGTTCGTGCAAGGCATGCCACAGCGTTCACCGACCGATGCGAGGCCCGGGCGGTGGGCGGCCCGGATTCGGTCCGCCCAGTGGACCAGGAGGACCAGGAGAGCCTGGAGGTGGTCCCGGCTTCGGGCCTCCGCCCGGAGGAAACGCCCCGCCTCCCCAGTAATTAAACGCATTAATTCTTGTATCTTAATATGATTATTACGATCAAAAGGCGCGATGATTGCGCCTCAGGCTCGACACACGGACACGGCGCGGTGTCCGTTCTCTCCGGCTCAACGACCGGAACCGGACATGAAATCGGATCGGGCCAGACGGTTGCGTCGCCTCGAAGCATCCCTCTAGAATGAGCCCGATTCCCCCAGGTCCTTCGCTGAGATCCGGGATCGACGATCGCAGGTCTCCCGGCCACCCGAGTGCGAGTCCAGAATGATGAACCGAAACGTCTCTCCGTCTCGTCGCGACGTCCTCCGCCGAAGCGTCCACGCCGCGTTGGCCGGATTCGCGTTTCCCACGATCGTCCCAGGCTCGGCGCTCGGGCTCGGTCGGCGGGTCGCCCCCAGCAACCGCGTCAGCCTCGCGGTGATCGGCACGGGGAACCAGGGATTCAACGATATCAACTCGTTCTTGCGAGACGACCGCGTTCAGATCGTCGCCGTCTGCGACGTCAACCGCGAAAGCCGTGGATACTGGGACGGTAAGCTCGGAGGCCGAGAACCGGCCAAACGCCTGGTCGAGGAGCATTACGCCAAGGACCGGGCGTCTGGAACTTATCGCGGCTGCGACACCTACGTGGACTTCCGTGAGGTTCTCGGGCGAAACGACATCGACGCGGTCGAGGTCTGCACTCCCGATCACTGGCACGCCATTCCCGTCATCGAAGCATGCCAGGCAAAGAAGGACATCTACTGCCAGAAACCGCTGTCGCTGACCATCGCCGAGGGCCGCGCCATGAGCCACGCCGTGGCCAGGTCGGGGGTCGTCTTCCAGACCGGTAGCCAGCAGCGCTCGGACCCGCATTTCCGTCGCGCCTGCGAGCTCGTCCGCAACGGCCGGATCGGGACCTTGAAGTCGGTTCGCGTCGGCCTTCCCGGTGGGCGAACCGACTACGCGAAGACCGGCGATCACAAGCAGCCCGAGCCCGTGCCCGACGGGTTCGAGTACAACCTCTGGCTCGGCCCGGCGCCTGAGGCCCCCTACGCCCCCGCGCGCTGTCATGTGAACTTTCGCTGGATCCTCGACTATTCCGGCGGACAGGTCACCGACTGGGGCGGACATCATCCCGACTGCGCCCAGTGGGGCATGGGAACCGAGCTCACAGGACCAATCGAGATCCGCAACGCCAAGGGGCTCTTCCCGCCCGACCCCCTCTGGAACACCGCCACCGAGTTCTCGTTCGAGGCGGTCTACGAGAACGGCGTGACAATGCTCATCTCCAACAAGGAGAAAATGGGCGTGACCTGGGAAGGAACCGAGGGCACCGTCTACGCCAACCGCGGCAAGCACGAGACCAACCCGAAGTCGATCGACGAGACCGAGATCGGCCCGAACGAGATTCACCTCTACAAGAGCGACGACCACTTCCGCAACTTCATCGACTGCGTAATCTCGCGAGAACCGACGGCCGCCCCCGTCGAAGTCGCCCACCGCTCGATCACCATCTGCCACCTCGGAAACATCGCCATGCGGCTCGGCCGCGACCGCCTGCGATGGGATCCAAGAACCGAGCGGATCATCGGCGATGACGAAGCCTCGGCACTGCTAAGCCGCCCCTATCGCGAGCCATGGTCGCTTCCACAAGTCTGACCCGGCTCCAACTTTACGAGCGATCGGCCACAACGCGCCCAGTTCCCCTTGACGACCTCTGACGATTGTGGTGAGATGTGTCTCTACAATTGTCACA
>CAZRGV010000059.1:17180-17535 GCA_964599655.1 uncultured Isosphaeraceae bacterium
TCGACGACCTGATCGCCCTGAACGACGAGATCGCGGCCCTGACCCGGGCGGGCATGCCGCTGGAGCGCGGCTTGCTCGGAGTCGGCGGCGACCTGCCAGGCCGGCTCGGCGCGATCACCCGGACCCTGGGCGAGCGCCTGAGCCGGGGCCAGGGACTGAGCGAGGCCATCGCGGCCGAGGAAACGCAACTGCCGACGACGTACCGGGCCGTGGTCGAGGCCGGGCTCCGCGCGGGCCGCTTGCCGGCGGCGCTCGAGGGCCTGGCCGATTACGCCCGAGGTTACGCCGAGCTGCGACGCGCGGTCGGCCTGGCGTTTCTTTACCCCTTGATCGTCTTGACAATGGCCTACGGGCT
>CAZRGV010000059.1:17545-30283 GCA_964599655.1 uncultured Isosphaeraceae bacterium
AGAAGGTCCTCAGCAGCGTGGGCGTGGGCGGGGGGCTGTTCGTCGCGTTCGTGGTTCTGCTCCTGCCGAGGATGGCCGAAGCGTTCGAGTCCCTTCGACTCGCCTCGACGGGTCCCGCGTTCTGGCTCGCGAGCCTCGGCGATTCGGCCGTTTACTGGGCCTGGATCGTCCCGGCACTGGTGGTCCTCGCGGTGATCGGCTGGTTCGGAACGGGTCGAGCCCGGGCACTCGGACCCTATCACGCCTTGCGTTGGGTTCCCTGGATGCGCGGCATCCTCAACCACTGGCAGGCGTCGAACTTCGCTGACTGGCTGGCGCTCTTGATCGAGCACGGTGTGCCCCTGGCTGACGGAATCGAGCTGGCGGCCCAGGCCACCGGCGACCCTTCGCTTGGCAACGCGGCGAAGGCGCTGGCCGAGGCGTCTCGGCGGGGCGAAACCCCTCGAGAATCCCTGCGACGCGAAGCCAGTCCCTTACCGCCACTCCTGCAATGGCTCTTGCTGGCTGGTGAGCAGCAAGGCGCGCTCGTGCCCGCTTTGCAACACGCGTCCCGAACCTATCGCGACCGGGCCCTGCAAGAAGCCGAAACGCTCCAGACCGTCTTACCGACGATCGTTCTCCTGCTCCTGGGAGCCTCGACCGCCCTGATCTACGCCTTGACGCTTTACCTTCCCTGGACCCAGCTCTTGAACTCTCTTGCGGGGCCGTCATCGTGACCGTGCCGTCACACGAACATGCCGACACGCCAGACGCCATCGATGCCAGAGCCCCCATCGAGCGGCTCTCCCACGGCGAGGCATCCGAACTGGCCCGGCAGATCGCGGGCCTCGCCGGTGCCGGATTGCCCCTGCCGAGCGGCCTCCGCGCTCTCGGCGACGAGCTTCAGGCCGGTCCCTTGCGAACCTCGCTCCGACTCCTGGCCGACGACCTCGAAGCGGGCATGCCCCTCGAGCAGGCGGTCGAGGACCTGGGTCATCGCCTTCCTCCACACGTTCGAGGCCTGATCCTGGCCGCGAGCCGGTCGGGCCGCCTCTCCGAGGTCCTCGGCGAGTTCGTCGCCTATCAGGACGTCGGCACCAAGATCCGCCGAACGCTCTGGATCAGCCTGCTGTACCCAATGGCGCTGGTCCTCACCAGCCTGGTGCTCTTCGTGTTCCTCTCGCTGGTGGCCGCTCGCGAGTTCGGCTCGATCTTCCGCGACTTCGGCGTCAACCTCCCCGTTCTCACGGTCCACATGCTCGCCGTGGCGGAAGGCATCGCCAGTGTGGGCTGGTGGTTGCTCATCGGTCCGATCCTGACGATCGTGGTCGCCTGGCTGATGGCCCGCATGCTGTTCCGCGCCGACGAGCGCCGACGCTTCCTGCATTCCGTCCCGCTCTTCGGACCGCTCTGGCGCTGGTCGGCGATGGCCGAGTTCTGCCAGATCCTCTCGCTGCTGGTCGACGCCGAGATGCCCCTGCCCGAGGCCGTCGGCCTGGCCGGTGCGTCGACCCAGGACGCCGCCCTGACCACAACCTGCAACGAGGTGGCTGGCGATCTGGAACGCGGCGAGGATCTGGCCAATGCCCTGGCCAGGCACCACATTTTTCCCGAAGGCTTCGCCCGGTTCCTCGAATGGGCCCAGTCGAGCCGCTCGATGGGCGAGGCGCTCCGGCTGGCCGGTGAGATGTTCGAGACCCAAGCCCGCTCGCAGGCCCGGCTCATCGCCAGGCTCGGAACCGTCCTCTCGGTCGTCCTGGTGCTTTGGTGGACCACGCTCGTTGTCATCGCGCTCTTCTGGCCGATGATGCGATTCATCACGCTTTTGGCGTTTTGTTTACTTTGATATTTCATATCTGATTCGTCTGCTTGATTTTGCACACCCCGGATTCCGCCGTGGGAGAGGAGCCGCCTCTTGGAATTCGACTCGAAGGAAACGCGAAATTCCTTGGAGCAACCGTCGGTCTGGGCGTCTAACCCGACGCTAGCGGCGCTGCGCCGAATGCGCTATCTGATCGCCGTAGCCATCGTGCTGGCGATCTTCGAGTTCATCTGGATCAACTTCGGGCCGTGGAATGCGTTCGCCCTGGTGATCGCCGTGGCGCTGGTGGCGCTGGGCGTCGTCCTCGCGAGAAAACTCCTCGAGGTCGCCTCGAGGTCGGTGGGAACGCTCCGTTTCGGCCTGCGTCACATGATGCTCGGAATCGTTCTGGTGGCGATCGCCATCCGCTTCGGCATGGTCTTCGGAAGCTCGATCCTGATCGTCGGCGCCTTGCTCTTGCCGCCCTTGATCGTGGCGGCGTTCGTCGTGTCCTGGGGTGACCGAACCTCGACCCAGCGCGACGCACTGCTCTCGGTGCTCGCCATGGCGGCCAGGGAGCAAATGCCTCTGGCGCCCGCTGTCGACGCCTACGCGGGGCTCTGCAAGTGGCCCTACCGAGGACGAGTCCAGGCGCTGGCGAATCGCCTGGGAGACGGCGCCTCGCTCCCCGACGCCCTCGACGCCGTGCCCGACGTCCTGCCGGAATCGGCCGCTCGAGTCGCGAGGGTCGGCTGGAATTCCGGAACGCTCGACCGGGCTCTCGACGAGGCGGCTCAATCGCGGAACACCGAGCGCCGGTACGCGCCTCAGTGGATGTCGATGATCGGCTATCCAATCGGCGTCACCCTGGCCGTGTCGCTCGTGGGCGGCTTTCTGAACTACTTCATCGGACCCAAGCTCAACGCGATCTTCCGCGACTTCGGCGTGCCACTGCCCTGGTCGGGGAACAACCTCCTACGCGAGTTGCGGGCCGCCACGTACCTCTGGGATCTTCCCTCTCTCTTCCCCTGGATCCTGGGCGGCTCCTTCGTGATCCTGATCCTGGCCTGGGCCCTTCGCGCCAACGGCGTCCTCACGGCCCAGCCCCTGTCCTGGCTCACCAAGCGCCGGATCACGGCGATGATCCTGCGGGCGTTGGCCGTCGGCGTCGAGGGAGGCCGGACCATCACCGACATTTTGCAGGAGCTCGATCGGAGCGAGACCCGCCGATGGGTTCGCAAGCGATTGCGCCTGGCGACGACCGACATCCGCCTTGGCAAGCCCTGGGTCAAGTCCCTCTGGGGCAGGGGACTGGTCCGGCCGGTCGAGGCCGCGGTGCTCGAATCGGCCGAACGCGCGGGAAACCTCCCCTGGGCCCTTCGCGAGCTGGCCAAGGGGAGCGAACGGCGATTGAATTACCGCCTCCGGGCCCTGGGGCAGGTGGTTCAGCCGGTCGCCGTGCTGGCGCTGGCGGGCCTGGTCTTCACCTTTGCAATTACATATTTTTATCCGCTGATTGTACTGATCAATCACCTGGCGGAGACGCTGCCATGAAGAGCCAGGACCAGCAACCGCCGCGACGCCGACGCGGAATCCTCCTGATGGAGACGGTCGTGGCCGGCCTGTTGCTCATGGCGGCCATGGTGCTGACCGTGCAAATGCTCGGCTGGGTCGCCAGCGAGCGGCGCGACGCCGAGCGCCGGCAGTGGGCCTCGCAGCAAGCGGCCAACGTCATGGAACGACTGACCGCATGGCCCTGGAGCGAGCTGACCGAGGAAAACGTCAAGTCGATCGACCTCGATCCCGACACGTCCAGGTTCCTCCCAGACGCTCGGCTGGTCATCGCCATCACGCCCTCGATGCTCGATGCCGACAAAACCGCCAGTTCCCCGATCACGTTGAAGCGAATCACGGTCGAGATTCGATGGCCGGGCCGGCAGGGTCGAGAGGAAATCCCGTCAAGGCTCACCGCCTGGGTCACGAAAACCGGGAGACGTCCATGATCGTGCCATCGTCGAGCCGTCGCGGGCGACCGGCCCGACAGGGTTTCACCCTGATCGAGATGCTGACCGCCATCTTCGTCTTCACGACCGTCATGGGTCTTTGCGTCGCACTGGTGGACATGCTCTTGAAACTGAACGAGTCGGGCCAGGCCCAGACCGAGGCGGCCGAAACCGTGTCGAGAATGGCCCTCGCCTTCCGCGCCGATGTTCACGCAGCAACCGGCGCGCAAGACCCCACCGGCGCACCACCCACCCCCTCGGGTTCGTCGCTGATCCTCACCTTGCCCGAGAACCGAACGATCGCCTATCAGGTCGATAAAGGCCGCCTGGTTCGCACCGAGCGAAAAGCCGGCGAGTTCGTCCGCAACGAAGGTTTCACGCTCCCGGCGAGAGTCGGCCGGATCGAGCATACCCAAACGCACGGCCAAACGGTCCTGGCGCTCGTCTTCGATCGCCGCGTGAGCACGAAGCGAGGCATCCCCCGAGAGCTCCGAATCGAGGCGACGCTGGGCACGTCGCATCGCTTTGAAGGTGAGGTGTCCCAATGACGCCCCCCACTCGGCCCGGCGAAAACAGGTTCATCCCTGGCCCGTCAATCGTTGCCCGCCGTCCGGAACGGCGTCGAGGAGCGGCCCTGGTGCTCGCGATGGTGGGACTGCTGCTGATCACGTTGATCTTCGGCACGATGCTCCGGCTCGCTCGCGACACCAGGCGCGTCGTTGTGGCCGAGCAACGGCGGCTCCAGGCGGAATGGCTCGCCGAGTCGGCCCTGGAACGCGCCTTCGCTCGACTGGCCCTCGATCCCTCCTACCAGGGCGAAACCTGGACCATCCCCGCCGACGTGCTCGGAGGTCCCGACGGCGGTACGGTCCTCATCGAGGTCGCGACGATCGACGGCAAACCGGCAGCCCGAACCGTCCGGGTCCAGGCCGATTATCCGAGCGAGGCATCCCGCCGCGCTCGCCAGACCAGAACGGCAACCATCCACCTGATCCCGCAACCGGGCTCGGAGGAAAAACCATGAATATGCGTCCATGCCAAAGGCCCCGCGAGGGCTTCACGCTCATCGAGCTGCTCGTCGTCATCGCCATCATCGGCGTCTTGATCGCGCTCCTGTTGCCCGCCGTTCAGGCGGCCCGCGAGGCCGCCCGTCGAGCCCAGTGCATAAACGACATGATGCAGATCGGCATCGGCCTTCAAAACTACGAATCGGCCTTCCAGACCCTCCCGCCCGGCGTGGTCAACCCGACCGGCCCTATCGTCGAAAAACCCACGGGTTACCATTATTCCTGGCTGGCCCAGATGCTTCCGTATATTGATCAGAGGAATGTGTACAACCACCTGAATTTTGCCGTCGGCGTTTACGCCCCTCAGAACGACACGACGAGAACGGCGCAGATCTCCATCTTCCTCTGCCCGTCCGATCCCTGGAACAAGGGCTTCGGCACCGTCGCCCAGACCAACTACGCCGGCAACCACAACGATACCGAGGCCCCGATTGCCGCCGACAACAAGGGCCTGCTCTTCCTCAACAGCCACGTCCGCACCGAGGACATCGAGGATGGCGCCTCGAACACCATCGCCTTCGGCGAGAAGTACGACGTCACTCGCACCGGCGTCGGCGACCTTGGCTGGGCCTCCGGCACCCGAGCCACCCTCCGTAATGGCGGCACCGAAATCAACAAGCTACCGGTCCCTACCGCCAAGAACCCGACACCCGTCGGCGGTTTCGGCAGCCTGCATCCCGGCGGAGCCAACTTCGCTTTCGCCGACGGCTCCGTCCATTTCATCAAGACCACCACGCCGCTGAACATCCTCCAGCGCATGCTCAACCGGGCCGACGGCGAGCTCATCCTGGAAACGCCCTGAGTTCCAACCCTCGGACGTGCAGCATCGGCTCGACCGGGCTTGCCCGGTCGATCGCGCCGCCCACGTCCCACTCCGCCACGCCCGACGCCGGCTCGCGCCTGGCGGACGCGGAAGCCCCCCCGCCATCATGCACGGTCGCAAGGAGTCCACGGAATCGCGCGTCACGAGGCGCTGAGCCTCGCCACCCCCCGCTCTCACCACCTCTCCCGCTGGCGATCTCCGATCTATTTCGTTTTAGATATCGTCATCCTGGCATGAATCTTGCACGCCCATCGCGTGGTCTTCAAGACGCAATGGGCGTCCACATCCCTGCCTGTTGAGCATTCGCACACCAAGAAGGGAGTCTGAGGCCATGACCAAGTGGCTCACACGCGAGACGCGCGCGCATCGCACCACGCGCATGGCGGTCTTGGAAGTCGCTACGCTGGAAGAACGGGCGCTTCTCTCGCCTCTCGCCGTCTTCCAACCGAACAATTCGACCTTCTACATCCAGGGCGAGGGAGCCAGGCAATTCGGCCAGGGAACGAAGTTCGGCGGCCAGCCGATTCCGGTTTCCGGCGATTACTTGGGCAACGGCAAGACCCAACTGGCTGTCTATCAACCGTCAACATCCACGTTCGACATCCAGGGTGTCGGCACCGTTCAGTTCGGCCAAGGAACCCGCTACGGCGGAAATCCGATTCCCATTCCGGCCGATTACCTGAACAACGGTAAAACCGAAGTCGCCGTGTTTCAGCCGTCCACATCAACCTTCTACATCCAGAACGTCGGCGCCATCCAGTTCGGCCAGGGAACCCTCTACGGCGGAAACCCGATTCCCGTCGTCGGCGACTTCACCGGCAACGGCAAAACCGAGATCGGCGTCTACCAGCCGTCCACATCGACCTTCTACATCCAGAACGTTGGCGCCATCCAGTTCGGCCAGGGAACCCTCTACGGCGGAAACCCCGTGCCGGCGATGCTGAATAACCCCGGCACAACGGTCACACCCACTTCGACCCTGACCACAACGGCCACCGTGGAGGGCAAGCTCGGCCTGAACGGCTACTACGTCAGTCCCGTCAATGTCATCCTGACGGCGACCGACCCCAACTATGCGCCGACCGACCTGACCACGTATTACCGCGTCGACGGCGGCCCCTGGGTCACGGGCAACAACGTCTCCCTGACCACCGACGGCACCCACCTGGTGCAGTACTACTCCACCGATCCAGGGGGCACCGTCGAGGCCATTCACGACCTGACCGTCTCCATCGACCAGACGCCGCCGGTGCTCACCGTGACGGCCAGTCCCACCTCCCTCTGGCCCCCCAACCACAGGACGGTCGCCGTGACCGTCTCCGGCATGGCCAGCGACGCCACCTCCGGACTCTCTTCCCTGTCCTACAGCGTCGGTGACAGTGAGGGCGAGGACGATTCGAGCGGCACGATCATGCCAAACGGTAACGGAACGTACTCGTTTGTCCTTGATCTCACCGCCAGTCGCAAGGGTCAGGACAAGCAAGGGCGTCACTATACGATCTCTGTCGTCGCCCAGGATCTCGCGGGCAATATCAGCACCGCCTCGGTCGTCGTGACGGTCCCCCACGACCAAGGGCACGGCGGCGGACATGGCCAGGGAAATTGACCTGAGCGACAAATCCCGGAGGATTCGCGAAACCGCGAAGCGCGCTTCGCGACTTTGAGAATCCGACACGCTTCGGAGACGCCAACCCGCTGTTGGCGTCTCCCTCGTGTTTCCCGGAATCGGACGCGTGCCCTGACTGGCGGCTCTTCAGTCCACGGACTTGAGCTGTGAAGGCGTGATGCCCTTCTTGTGCCCGCCCACGCCGATGGGGCTCGGCTTGTACTCGCCGACAAAATCGACGTTGCTCTTGCTCGGAATCCGATCCTCCATGCCGATCGCCCAGTAGCAGGCATTGACCAACATCCGGCGAACGCCTTCATTGACGAAGTCGCCCCCGTGCCCCATCGTAGTCACGAACACGCGAGACGGCACTCCCGACGTTCCCGTGAAGGTCCTGATCCAGGCGATCGGAACCAGCGTCTTGGCGGGATTCGGCGCGTCGTCGGGACTCATCCCCTTGAGAACCTGCCCGAGGACGATCGGCTTGCTATCGCCGGGCAGCGTCGTGATCGAATAAACATCCGATGGTCCCCAGATATTCTCAATTCCTTTGACGATCGGATGATCTTTCATCTCGTCGGGAATGAGACCGCGGGTGCTTTCCCGCTGATGCGCGCCATAGTGGTTGATCCACGTTTCCCCCAGAACCAGCCGGCCGAATCCTCCGGCGGGGTCCTTGCTCTGGAAGCTGTAGCGGGCGTAGGGGCTGTCCTTGTGCCTCGTGTAGTTGAACGCGTGCGTCGAGGTGCGCAACGCGACAATCGGCTTGCCCGAGTTGGCGTAATCAATAATATGCTTCATCTGCGAGTCGGGCAGCTCGCGAAACCGAGCGAACAGCACCAGCAAGTCGGCCGAGTCGAGCGCCTCGAGACCCGGGATGTTGTCGTGAATGGCCGGATTGATCGTGCCGTCCTTGGGGTCGATGGCGAACAGGACCTTGCAGGTAAAGCCGTGCCGCTCGGCGAGGATTTTGGCCAACTGCGGAATCAGCTCCTCGGAGCGGTACTCGTCGTCCGCCGCGATCAGGACGACCTGCTTCCCCTTGCCAGGTCCGTCTTTCCCCTCGAAGACGACCCACGGATCATCCGCTCGAACATCCGAGCCCAGCAGGCCGGCGAGTACCGCGATCGCGGCGATATTCGGTCGATGAATGCTCATGATAGTTCTCATCCGTCTTGTTCTCGATGTCGATCCTGCCGTCGCACGGGCATCCACGCGTTCTCGTTCGACGGGCCCGGGGTCGCGACGTCGCGAGCCCGAACCGCCCCGATCGCCCGCACTCCCGGCCCCATCATAACGGGTCGATACCGCGTCGTCGCCCGGTCAGTGGCCCGAGATCGCCGTGGCGAGCCCTCGACCACGTCCGGCTCCGGGAATCCATGAGCAAACGCGGCGAAAACCCCGTAAGATCGCGGGATGATCCCAAACTTCGCGGGAGGAATTCGCCATGCGATGCTCGGAACCGTGGAACCTCGTCGGTATGGTCGGCTGGTCGTTGGTCGCGCTCGCGCTCGCGACGGAGGCAAACGCCGCGTCGCGCTTCCCCTGGAGTCAATATTCCAGGCGAGGCGACGAATGGTATCTGAGTGACGAGGGTCAAAGAATCACGGCGAACGTCCTCTCCTGGCAATCGCCTCGAGGGAGCTGGCCGAAAAACCTCGATACGTCGGCCGAACCGTACCAGGGGGATCGCGCCGACCTGAAAGGCACCTTCGACAACGGCGCGACCATCGGTGAGCTGCGGTTTCTGGCCAGGGCCTACCGGGCCAACCGCCGGCCCGAGCCTCGCGACGCGTTCCTCAAGGGGCTCGACCACATTCTCGACGCCCAGTACGCAAACGGCGGCTGGCCGCAGTTTTTTCCGCCAGGAACCGGCTATCAACGATACATCACCTTTAACGACGGCACCATGGTGGCCTTGATGGAGTTCCTCCGCGACGTGGCTCGCTCCGACGACTTCGCCTTTGTCGACGCCCCCAGACGGGCCGCCGCACTCAAGGCGTTCGACAAGGGCATCGACTGCATCCTGCGTTGCCAGGTGAAGGTCGGCAACAACCTCACCGTCTGGTGCGCGCAGCACGACGAGTCCACCTTCGAGCCCAGGCCCGCTCGAAGCTTCGAACCCGCCTCGCTCAGCGGCGGCGAAAGCGCGGGTATCCTCCGCCTCCTCATGAGCCTCGACGACCCCAGCCCCGAGGTCGCGCAGGCCATCGAGTGCGGCGCCCGCTGGTACGACTCCGTTCGCCTCGACGGCATCAAGCAGGTCACCGTCAACGGCGACAAGAAAATCGTCCCCGATCCCAAGGCCCCTCCGCTTTGGGCCAGGTTCTACGAGATCGGCACCAATCGTCCCATCTTCTGCGGCCGCGACAGCATCCTTCACTACGACATCGCCGAGATCGAACCCGAACGACGCAACGGCTACGCCTGGTACGGAACCTGGGGCCGCGGCGTCGCCGAATCCTACCGAAAATGGGCCGCGCGCCACGCGAAACCGGGCAAACCCTCACCCGCTCCCGCAAAACCATCCGACCCCAATCCCCCACGAGAGGCAAAACCATGAGCCGTCATTCTCGGCGTGCGACGGCCGCACGCCTTCGCGCCTTGGTCCTCCCGCTGCTGTTCCTGGCGCCGACCATCGGCTGCAATGCACTCGCCCTGGTTGGCCCGACACTTCGAGGCAGCGGAACTATTGTGAGCGAAACCAGAAATGTTGGTCCGATCACATCGATCGAAATCATCGGGGCGATGCAGGCCCGCGTGAGCCCCGGCGAAACACCCTCCCTCCAGATCGAGGCCGACGACAACATCCTGCCCCTGATCAAGACCGAAGTCCGAAACGGCCGGCTGGTCGCCCGCGTCGAGTTCCAGGGCAGCATCAACCCATCCAAACCGATCGCTCTCACTGTGACCACGCCAACCCTCAACGGCATCGCCGCTCATGGCGCCAGCAAGATCGACGCGACGGCCACTCCCGGCGAGCAATTCGCCATCGAGGTCAGCGGCGCCAGCGAGGTCAGGGTCGACGCGATCGACGTCTCCACACTCGTTGTTGACATCAGCGGTGCGGGGAAAGCCCAGGTCTCGGGCCAGGCGAACACCGTCACCCTGAGCAACTCCGGGGCCTCGAACCTCGACGCGACCCAACTGAAATCCGAATCGGCCAAGGTCAACCTCAGCGGCGCCTCAACGGCCGAGGTCGTCGTGTCCAGTTCCATCACGGGTGACCTCAGCGGCGCCAGCCGGTTGCGAGTGCACGGCAATCCCGCCAAACGCGACCTCGAGACCTCGGGCGCCTCCAACCTGAGCTTCGAGGCGGCAAAGACCTTATCCGAAAAAGAATGACTTTATAAATTTATTATCTTACGTCTGACACAACCCCGTCCGCCCGGTCCGAAACGCCCAGCACGCGGCGCGCCTCGGCCGGGCTGGTCCGTCCCGCCTCCACGGCCTCGATCGCGCGCTCCCATCGCGTGATCATGCCCGCGCGAATCGCCGCCTCCTCGATCCTCGCCACATCGTCCCGAGTCAGGATCTCCCGCCCCACGTCCCCTCGCTCGGGAACCAGCATCTCCGCCAGCACCGCCCGACCCCGGTAACCCGTCCCCGAACAGGCGTCGCAGCCCACCGGCCTCCGAGCCCGTTTCACCGGCAAGCCGAGGAATTGAATCGGATCGGTCTCCTCGCAGGCGCAAGCGCAGAGGCGGCGCACCAACCGCTGGCAAATGACCGCCCGAAGCCCGCTCCGAAGCACATACGGTTCAATGCCCATATCCAGCAATCGTCCCACGACTCCCGCCGCGCTTCCCGCGTGGAACGTGCTGAGCACGAGGTGGCCGGTCAGCGAGGCCCCAAAGGCCCCCTCGGCTGTCCCCCGGTCCCGAATCTCGCCAACCCCGATCACCTCCGGGTCCTGCCGCATCAACGACCGAAGTCCCACCGCCAGGTCGAACCCCGCCGACGGATTCACCTGCGATTGCGCGACACCAGGAACCGCGACCTCGACCGGATCCTCCAGCGTCGCCAGGCTCCGACGCCCCTCCGTGGTCGCCACCAGCTCCCTCAGACACGCATAAAGCGTCGTCGTCTTCCCGCTGCCGGCCGGCCCCGCCAGCAAGATCGCGCCCGACGTTTCATTCAGAAGTCGCGCGAGCATATCCTCGATCTCGCCCGGCAAACCAAGGTCGGCCAGCCGGCGGTATTGCCCCGGGTCGGCGAACAGGCGCACCACCGACTTCTCGCCATGTAGCGTCGGAAACGTGCTCACGCGCATCTCGATATCGCCGGGAGCCCCGCGAACCCGACCCTCCTGGGGCACGTCGGTTCGATATGTGAGCAGATCCGCCATCACCTTGAGCCGCGCCGCGACGTTGGGAGAAAGCGCCGAGGGAAACGTCGCGACCAGGTGCAACACGCCGTCAACCCGCCAGCGCATCTCCAGCCCCTCGGCCGTCGGCTGAAGGTGCACGTCGCTGGCCCCCGCGCGCCTCGCCTCGGCCAGCGCCAGGTCCACCAGCTCGGTCACATGCTTCGGGCTCCTCGGATCGAGAGCCGCCAGCGTCCGCCGAAACGGTTCTCCCAGCGCGTGCGGCATGACGAGTCGAACTCCTATCGAACAATCTCCGAACTCAAAGTACCTCAAATCAATCTGTGAGCCGGCGAAGGCCCTGGAGCTTCCGCAAAAGCATCATCTCGCCACAATGGCAGGCCTCGTCGTGCAGGCCGTGAATGATCGACGACTGCACCGTCCGCGGCGAGCCGCTGGCCGATGCCCTCGCCAGAACCTCAGGCGTCAACTCGTGATAGATTTCCCGCATTCTCGATTGCTGATCCCGAAGCCTCTCGACCACCTCCTCGAGAGTTGGCCAGCGGTCGGCGGGAACCAGGTCGGGGCGGCTCTCCCAGCTAAAGATCTCGAACCAACCTTCGGGGGCCTGGGGCGGGCGGCCGATCGCCCCCATGGTCAGCCACTCGACGACGATGAAGCTGTGGCCCGCGTGCCAGAGAATCGTGTTCCGCAAGCCCGGAGGGGTCCATCGCGCCTGTTCGGCGGTCAGTCCGTTGAGCACGCGAAAGGTCTTCCCACGAACCTCGTCGAGCAACGACACAAGCGGATTCTCGGACATCGGTATCCTCGTCCTTGCTGTGGGGAATCACGAAAAAACGATGATGATCCGCGCGCTTCCGGAAATGCATCGCTTCCCTAACAGGTCTCCGGCGATCTTCGCGCGCCGAGGCTCTCCACCGCAAGGTCGCGCGGCGTCGCGTGCCGGCGATCACGCGAAGAGGTCATCCAACCCGCGAATTCGGCCCGCCCGGGCCTCGTCCAGAAACCGCCCCAGCGGACGCGCGATCGTCGTCGCGCTGTCCCCCTTCACGCGTTCGGGATGATCGATCTCCCGCGTGCTCGTCCGGACGATCAACGCCCCATCGGCCTGAGGCAATCGTGAAAGATTCTC
>CAZRGV010000059.1:30293-35414 GCA_964599655.1 uncultured Isosphaeraceae bacterium
ACGCCGCGAATCGCCCCCCGCGGAGCAGGAAAAACTCGACGTCCGCCACATAAACCATCGCCACGGCCATGCCCCGCTCGCTGAGCCAGGCCGCCAGCCGGGGTAGGGCGGTCCGGCCCGCGAAGTCTCCCACCAGCGGAACGAGCCGGTCGCCAAGCTGAATCGCGCGCACCGCTTGGTAGAACGATTCGCGCGCCAGTAGATGAGCCGGTTGACCGTCGCGATCGGTCGTCTCGATCAACTCGGCGAACGTCGGATAGATCGGCATCGCCAGAAACCGGGCGTGCAGTCCCGGTCCGGCCAGCCGGCGCTGAAGGGTCGCCAACTCGCCCCACTCCTCGTCGCGAACCACCCCGAACGGCCGCAGAAACGCGGCCACCTCCGCCGTCGTCTCGTCGAGCAACGCCCGATCGACGCGCGCCCGGCCGAACGCGGTGACCAACTCCGAGGCCGTCGCGTCCCGATCCAGCCGCCGCAACGGCCGGCGCGCCGTGAGCCGAGTGAGATAGCCCTCCCGATCGGCTGAGAGGCAAAACAGGGCCTTGTGCACCAAGTGCAGCAGCAGGTTCCGGCGCCGGAAGTCGACCACGAACGCCAGCCTCGGCCGGGTCTGTGCCACGTACGAGAAATTTTGATCGGGCCCAACGCCAAGATAGACCCCATCCTTCGGAACGCGGCGCGCCAGCTCACCGCAGACACGAGGAAAGGAATCTTCATTCGTAATCAGGTTATCAGCGTGCGGCCCCGACTCGGGTTCCGACAGTCGATCAACCAACGCGCCAAACGTCGGGTCACGATCGGGAAAAAGGATCTCCCGCAACGATTCTGGGGTGCCCACCTCGTCCCCCCGAATCCGATCGTGACCTCGACGAGCCCGCCCGCTCGACACGGAACCGAAGCAATCCTCCCGCCCACACTCTCGGGTCAGGTCAGATCCGTCAGCGGCCCATCCTTGCAGAAGTCGGCCTTGCCGAACCGCTCGATGTGATGACCCATTCCGTGCGCCAGCGAGATCAAGAGCCGGTTGTGCGGGACCCGGCGATACTTCAACGACCGGCCCATCCGGAAGTCGAGCCCGTTGCCCACCAGCACGAACGGAATGTTGTCGAGCGTGTGCGAGTTCCCCTTGCCCAGCTCGTTCGTCCAGACGATCAACGTGTTGTCGAGCAGGCTGCCGTTTCCACCCGGCTCGGGCGTCTCGGCCATCCGCTTGGCCATGTACGCCAGTTGCTCACAGTACCACTTGTTGATCTTCGTCAGCTTGTCCACCGCATCTTCGTTGCTATCCGGCTCGTGCGACAGCTCGTGATGCCCCTTGTCGATGCCCAGCCATCGCATCCGGGCCTGGCCCACCGAGTTCGTGATCTGGAACGTCGCCACCCGCGCGAAATCCGCCGCGAAACTATTGACCAGCAGGTCGATCTGCATCTTGCTGATCTTCGGAATGTTGTCGTTCTCCTCGTCCACCCCCGGCTCCAGCTCGGGAACCGCGTGGCCGACGTCCTCCTTGCGAGTGCTTTGAAGCTCCTGCTCCATCTCCCGGACGAACGTGGTGTGTTCGTCGAGCAGCCGCCGATCCTCGGCGCTCACGGACGACCGCACCTTCCCCAGGTCCGCTTGCAGGTCGTCCAGAATACTCTTGAGGCTCTCCTGGTCCTCCATGCGGCCATAAAGCTTGTCAAACATCTGGTAGGGATTATCGATCGGCGCGATCGGCTTGTTCGGGCCGGCGTACGACATCCGCGTCCACGTATCCGCCCGGTCGGGCACCATCACGCCGAACTCGAGCGACCCAAACCGGGTCCGCGTCTCGGGATTCGCCTGTAAAAAGTTCTTGATTTCCTGGTCGATCGAAATCCCGCTCGACCAGCCCGCCGGCGTGTCGGAGCCCCCTTGAATGTTCCCGGGGAACAGCTCGATGCCCGTCAGGAGGCAGCCGATCCCTCGCATGTGGTTGTCGCCGTCGCCCCGAACCCGGTCGCACACCCCGTGCAAGATCAAGGTCCGGTCGCGAAACGGCTCCAGCGGCGACAGAATCTCCTTGAGTTGAAACGATGCGCCTTCCTCATCCGGCCAGAAGTTCGAGGGCACCACGCCGTTCGGGCTGAACAGCACGACCAGGCGTTGTTTCCGACGCGACTGGTTCGCGAACCCCAGGCTCGGCAGGTTCAGCAGGAACGGCAGGGCGGCCGCGCCGATTCCAAGGTCCCGCATAAACTCGCGTCGGTTGCGTTTGTGTGCCACGACATTCCTCCGTCAGGAATCCGGCGGTTCAAGAGCTGCCGCCATCACATCGTCGTTTCGGGAAATCGAGGAAAAACGCCCTCGCTCCATCCGTCCGCCGTCAGTCGGCCGACACGGTCGTCGACGCTCCCGCGCCCGGTTCCCAGCCCTTCAAGGCCGACGTCACGACGATCTCCACAATCAAGGACTGAATCCGATCATGACTCGACTCGAACGATTGCCGCAGCCTGCTCGGCGTCTCGGAACCGTACGCAAGAATCGGCTGCTTCACAAGGTAGTGGAACAACTGGTTGACGAAGGCCGCGTGCGTCTCCTCGCTGGTCGCCAGGTACGTCGCGAGCCCTCGCGCGCCCTCGAACGTCACGAGTTTCCCCTCGGGAGTCTGGTACGACCCGCTGGCGTCGATCGGCCGCGACTTCTCTTCCTGACGATAGCGTCCAATCGCGTCGAAATGTTCCAGAGAAAAGCCCAGCGCGTTGATCATCCCGTGGCAATTCTGGCACATCTCGGGGCTCGTTTGAAGCGCCACCCGCTCCCTCGTGTTCAGGTTCGGATGCAGGTCGGGCGCCAACGGAGCGAACGCGGCGGGCGGCGGACGCAACGCCCGGCCCAGCACGTTGCGGGCGAGGAACACTCCGCGATGGATCGGCGAGCTCGTGTCGTTGTATGCAAACGCCGCCATCAGATACGGGTGGGACAGCACCCCGGCCCGATCCTCCGACTCGATCGCCACCTTCTGGAACGGCGCATCGGCCGGCAGATCGGCTCCGGCCCCGTAAAACTTCGCCAGTCGCCCGTTCAGGTACAGCGTGTTGTCCAGCAGAAACCGCCGAAAATCGGAGCCCTCGCCCCACACCACGTCGTCCAAGAACAAGTCGAGCGACGTCCGGAGGTCCGAGGCGATCGCCTCGTCAAACCCAGGGAACAACGCCGCATCCTTCGAAACGTCCGGAACCTGCGCAATCTTCAGCCACTCATGAAGAAATTCACGCACTTTCGACCGCGTCCGCCGATCCGGCAACATCCGCTCAACCTGCGATACCACCTGCTCTCGCGAACTCAGGCGCCCCTCGGCGGCGGCCTTCAGCAGCTCCTCGTCGGGCAACGAGTCCCAGAGCCCGAACGAGATCCGCGACGCGACCTCGTACGGCCCCTGGCCGCCGTCAATTTCCCGGTAGAGAAAGCGCGGCGACTTCAGCGTCAGCATCACCACGCGCTTGACCGCGCTCTCCAGGTCCGGCGCGTCCTGGAACTGCCGTTGGACATAGAGCGCCTTTTGCTCGTCGGTCAACGGCTTGCGGAACGCCCGTTCGGTGAAACGCGCGCAGAAGTCCCGAAGCTTCGCCTCACGGTCCTTCGCGTCGCGCTGGACCTTGGCCAGCTCCTCGAGCCGAGAGGTCACGTAATCGGCCACCTCGATCGCCGCCTCGGTCGTGGCCTCGTCCCACGCCTTCGAGACCGACGTCCCTCGCTCGTAACCCACGCTTCGGTCATCGGGCGGAAACGGCGTCTCCAGAACGAACCGTTCGGGCGATCGGTCGGGCGAGAGGTTCCGCGACGGAAGGATCTCCTCGACGCGCTTCGGAGGTTTCCACGAAAGCGAGATCGACGCCTTCACTTCCGGCGGCTTCCCCTTCTGCTTCTTCGAATCGTCCACCCCTTGCTTGGCCTTCGAGAACTCCAGCCGGATCGGATAGGCACGTCCGCCAAGCAAGGTGATCGAACCGCGAAACTCCGTGTCATCGCCCGACTTCACCCACGCGTCGATCAACGGCCGCTCGTTGTCGTTGACCCAGAGCCTCGCCGCATGTTCGGTCCGCACGATGAATTCATACTCACCCGTCTCGGTTGCGAGAACCGATCCCTGCCATCGAATCGAAAACTGGTTCGGCTCGAACTTGTCCGGCTCGGGCCCGGGCCCCGTCACCCCAAAGTCGAACCGAACCTCGGGATCGACCCGATCGTACACGCGACCCCGGCCCCGGAAGCCCCTCGCGTTGAAATACTCCCCCTTCAGGCCCCGCGTCTCGCCCCAGCCGTCGCCCGGCGATCGAAAGCTCCCGATCAGGTCGGTCAACGCGTTGCGATACTGCCGGACCGTCAGCCGCGAGAGCTCGATCCGCGCGGGCCGGTTCCTCGCCTGGGCCAGCGGCGAATAAAACGCGTCGTAGATGTAGGCCGCCACCTCCTCGGCCTCTTTCCCCACGCAGGCCTCGGGCTCGTCCTGCGGCATCGTCTTCGCGATCAGCTTGGCAAGCTGCTCCACCGACCGATCGCCCTGGAGCGGTCGAGGATGGAAATCCTCCGTTCCCTCGCCCGAATCCCCATGACACCAGGCGCACTTTTCCTTGTAAATCTTCGCGCCCGGCACGTCCTCCCCGGCCCTCGTGTTCGAAATCGGTCCCGTGATCAGCAGCGCGAGGACGCTCGCGAAGGCCAAGGTCCGACCACCATCCGGATCCGTCAGACGAGTCAGGCGTGTCAACATGGGAGGGTCCGCGATCGGCCAGCGGGTGTTCCGGTAGGGTCGCGTTTCCATCGACCGGGCGGGACAGCCCGGAAACCAGGCAACCCACGTCCAGAGTCGGGCGGGTGGGCGTCAGGGCGGGAGCACGCGTTGCGGATGAGGGTTATCTGGTTGGCCGAGGCTCATCACGAACCCGCGTGCCCGGCTCGCAAGACGCTCGGATTGCCCCATCGTTCAACAAGAATCCTACCCGGTTCGTCCACCAAGAACAAGTCTCCGTCTCAACCGAAGCTCCCGCCTCATCGAGCACAATCCACCCCTCCAATCCGCGCCACCCGCCCGACGCGTTCCAGACCCGAACGCGGGCCTTCGCAAGCAGGGGTGGCTGGGGTCGTGTCGACCCCAGGTCC
>CAZRGV010000060.1:0-7125 GCA_964599655.1 uncultured Isosphaeraceae bacterium
GTGAGACGTTTCGCCGGCCGGGTCTAGTCTCGGCGATTCGGTTCGGGGAGACAAATCCGGGTCTCGCGTCGCTTGACAGGGGGGAAGCCCGATCTTACGGTGAACTTCCGTTTCCTCCCGAACCGCTTCGAGGCGTAGGGCCTTCGTCGAGACGACCCGGATGCACCGCGAATACCACCCCGAGGACATGCAACACCGTCGCGCCCATGCCTTCGGGGACGGCCACGACCACGATCGGGATCACGAACATGTCCACGGGGACGACCACCGGTCGCTCTTCGTGCTGACGGCGGTTCTCGGCCTCTTGCTCGGCAGCGACCTTCTGTTTGGCTGGCTGGGATGGGAGAGCTGGCGGAGTCCGTTCGGCGTTTCACTGGCGATGCTGGCGGCCCTTCTGGGCGGCGCGCGGATCGTCTATGGAGCGCTCGAGGCCCTGCTGGCCGGGCGGATCGGGGCCGACATCGCACTGGCCCAGGCGTGCATCGCAGCCTTGATTCTGGGCGAGCCGTTCGTGGCCGCCGAGGTGGTTTTCATCGCCTTGGTCGGAGAGGTGCTGGAGGCCGTCACGGCCGATCGCGCGATGCGTTCCATTGGCCGGCTCTTCGAGCAGACGCCTCGCATGGCCCGCGTCCGTCGCGACGGAATCGAGCTCGAGATCCCGATCGGGGAGGTCGTCGTTGGCGATGTCGTGGTTGTCGGTCCTGGTGAGCGTGTCCCCGTCGCCGGGCCGGTCCTCGCCGGGCGATCGGCCGTTGACCAGTCGGCCCTGACCGGCGAGTCGATGGCCGTCGACAAGGGGCCCGGCGATCCGGTTTACACGGGCACCGTCAACCAGTTCGGCCGCCTGGAATGTCGCGCGGAGAAGGTCGGTCACGAGACGACACTCGGCCAGGTGCTTCGCCTGGTGGCCGAGGCCCAGAGCCGCAAGGCCCCCTTGCAGCGCGCGGCCGATCGTTATGCCAGACTCTTCTTGCCCGTGGTCGAGCTGGTGGCCGGCTTGACGGTCGTGGCAGGCTACTGGCTCGGCTGGCCCGACGTTTGGCATCGGACGGTTGCCGTGCTTGTGGTGGCCTGTCCTTGCGCCCTGGTGCTGGCCACTCCGGCCGCGATTCTGGCGAGCATGGCCTGGCTCGCGAGACACGGCGTGGTGATTAAGGGAGGCATCGCCCTCGAACGGCTGGCAGCCTGCGACACGTTTGCCTTCGACAAGACCGGAACGCTTACCGTCGGCCGGCCCGAGCTGGCGAGCGTCGTCCCGTTCGGAGATCGATCCGAGGACGATGTCCTTCGCCTGGCCGCCGCGGCCGAGTCGTCGAGCCGGCACCCGCTGGCCCTCGTCGTTTCGCAAGCCTCGACCGAGCGAGGACTCGAGCCGCTCGAGGCCGCCGAGGTCGTGGCGTTGCCAGGCTCGGGGGTCTGGGCTCGCGTGCGAATCGAGGGCGATGCGCCTCAGCCGGTTCTCGTCGGAAACGCCCGGTTGATGGCCGAGCAGGGAATCGCGCTCGACTCGACCGCGACGGAAGCGCTCGACGCCGCCGACGGCCGGGGAGAAACCTCGCTGCTCGTGGCCGTCGATGGGTCGGTGGTGGGCCTGATCGGCGTTCGAGACCAGGTGCGGCCGGAGGCGCACGACGTCATTCACGACCTCAAGCATCTTCACATCAAGGAAATCGCCATCTTGACGGGCGACCGCGCCAGCGCCGCGAAGGCCGTGGCGAAGCGGGTGCATATCAAGACGGTCGAGGCGGAATTACTGCCGGCCGACAAAGCCCGGTGGATCGCCCAGCGGCAAGAGGCCGGGCGGAAGGTGGCGATGGTTGGCGACGGCATCAACGACGCCCCCGCCCTGGCGAAGGCCGACGTCGGTATCGCGATCGGCGGGCCAGGGGCGGACCTCGCGGCCG
The DNA here is from genome assembly GCA_964599655.1 of uncultured Isosphaeraceae bacterium. Lineage (GTDB taxonomy): Bacteria > Planctomycetota > Planctomycetia > Isosphaerales > Isosphaeraceae > CAZRGV01. Next base: position 1,905 of record CAZRGV010000060.1, read on the forward strand.
AGGCCGGCGATGTGGTCGTGCTTGGGGAACCGCTTCGCGCCCTGCCCGACCTGGTCGGGCTTTCGAGGGCGACCGTGTCGGTGATCCGCCAGAACATCCTTGGGTTCGCCTTTGGCCTGAACGCGGTGGCGATGGGATCGGCGACGCTCGGCTGGCTCGGCCCGGTTCCGGCGGCGATCCTGCACCAGGCCGGCTCGCTCCTGGTGCTCTTGAACGCGATGCGATTGCTGGTCTTCGGCGACTGGCAAGAGACCTGGCCGGTCCGGCGTCTCCGTTCGATGGGAGACGCGATCCGAAGACTCGACGACCGCCTCGATCCCGGCCGCGCGATGGCCGTTCTGCTTCGCCGATGGCGATGGTTCGTCGCCCTCGCGCCGGTGGTGGCGATGGCCACATATGTGACCTGGGGCTGGACGACGATTGGGCCGGACGAAGTCGGGTTGCTCCAGCGGCAAGGCCGGTTCGTCGAGGTGCTGGGACCGGGTTTGCACCTGCGATGGCCGCCGCCGTTGGAACGTGTGACGAAACTCGCACCCGAACGGTTACGAAGCGTCTCCGTGGGCTTCCGCACCGTCGGACTGGACGAGGAGACCGGAGCGGTTCGCTGGGAGAGCTCGCACGACCGCCAGACAGTCGCTCGACGTGACGACGAGGCGTTGCTGTTGACCGGAGACGGGCAACTCGTCGAGATCACGACCGTGGCCCAGTACCACCTCGATCCGCGACCCGAGTCGCTTCGCCGCTACGCCTTCGGCGCGGCGGACGCGGATGCCGCCATCCGCCCGTTGACCGAGTCGGCCGTGCGGGCGGTCGTTGGTCGGAAAACGCTCGAACAATTGCTCACCGTGGACCGGCACCGGACCGAGGAGGCCGTCGCCGACAACTTGCAACGCCGGATCGATGACTACGGTCTGGGCCTGATCGTTCGCGACATCGCCTTCCAGGAGGTTCACCCGCCACTGGCGGTGGTTGACGCCTACCGCGACGTCTCCCGTGCCGGGAGCGAGCGGCAGAGGCGGATCAACGAGGCGAACACGTACCGGGCCGAACGTGTCGAGAAGGCTAAGGGACTCGCTGCGGCAACCCTTCAAGCCGCCGCGGCCGATCGAGACGCTCGGATCGCCAGGGCCGAGGGGGAGTCGGCGGCGTTCCTGCAATCGAGAAAGGCCCATGCGACGGCCCCGGCATTGACCGAGCATCGGCTCTACTGGGAGTCGCTGGCGACGGCCCTCGCGGGCAAGAACAAGGTGATTCTGGACCCTTCGCGCGCGGGGAATCGACGGCATCTGATCGTGCCCGACGTGCCGCTCGGTTCCGCGTCGCCCGCGATCAAGGCGACCGTCGCCGACGACCTTCGCCGTCAGGGAGGGAAGTCGAAACCATGAAACAACGGCTTCCGATTCCACGACGGTGCATCACGCTCGCCCACATGATGAAGGCGGTTTGCGCCTCCGCCCTGACGTTCTGGGTTGGCTCGTGGTGGCTCACGCCCGAGGACCGACGGGACCCTGCCGGTCGCCTTTTCGTTCAGGTGATTCCCGCCATCGTGGTCGGCTTCCGGACGTGCCTCGATGCCCCGGAACCGGATTCTCGACCCGAACCATCCACCCGGCGATCTTCACGTTGACAGGAACTTCGGAACCATGCCCCGATTCCGCTGGATGGTCGTTCTGGTGCTCTTGATTCTGGCCGCTGGCCTGGTCGTGCTTCGCTCCTGGGTGATCGTGGACGAGACGCAGTTCGTCCTGGTCACAGACTTCGGCCGGCTGGTGGAGGTCTACGGCGACGCGCCGGGCGAGGCCGGATTCCACCTCAAGTGGCCCTGGCAATCGACGCTGGCCATCGACCGTCGCATCCAGGTCTCCGAGCCGCCGGCGCGGGAGACGATCACCGGCGACAAGCGGAACCTCGAAGTTGCGCCTTACGTCGTCTGGCGAGTCGCCGATCCCGAGCGGTTCCTCCGGTCGGCCGGCACGCTTTCGAACGCCGCCAACCGGCTCGACGAACGTATCTCAGCCGCGTTGAACAACGCCATCGGCACGCGACCCCTCGAAAGCCTGGCCTCGACCGACCCGACCGTCTGGCAGCTCGACGACCTCAGTGAGCAGGTCCGCGGATCCGTCGCCACGTCCGCTCGCGAGGAACTGGGAGTCGACGTGGTCGACATCCGGCTCCGGCGGTTCAATCATCCGCTGGAAGTCCGTCCCGCCGTCTTCGACCTGATCCGTAGCGAGCGACGGCAGGTCGCCGCGACGCTTCGGGCCGAAGGAGAGGCTCGATACACGACGATGACCAGTCAGGCCGACCGCGAACGCGACGCCCTGCTCGCCGAGGCCGACGCCGAGGCCGAGCGCATTCGAGGCGAGGGCGACGCCGAGGCGACCCGCATGCTCAACGCCGCCCATGGCCAGGACCCGAAGTTCTACGAGTTCCTCCGCACGCTGGAGACGTATAAGGCCCTCATCGATGAGAAGGCGATGATCGTTCTGTCGTCGTCGAGCCCCTTGCTTCGACTCCTCTCGCAAGGGCCGACGGACGACCTGCTCGGACCTCGACCGTCGGAGTCGCCGTCGTCGGAGCCGCCGCCTTCCGCCGCTGCCAGTCCGGTCGCGGGCTCCCCGAACCCGGAGCCGAAACGATGACGCGAGGTCGCGGGATCGTCGCGCTTCTGCTCCTCTTTGCCCTGGGAGCCTACCTGGCGACGGGTTGGGGCGTGGTGGCGCCGGGCGAGGTCGTGGTCGTCCGTCGGCTGGGCCGGGTCTTGCCGCAACCGTGGCAGGCCGGGCTCCACTGGGGGTGGCCGCTGGGCTTCGAACAGCGCGATCGGGTCCGAATCGACGAGGTTCGGAGGCTCGAGGTTGGCCTGGTCGGAGTGCCTGGCCCCGACGAGGAGCCTGGCGCCGGTGAGTTTCTGACCGGCGATCTGAACCTGCTTCGTCTTCGGGCGGTCGTCCAGTATCGCGTGGCCGATCCCACGGCGTTCGTGCTTCAGTCAGAATCGACGACCGCCATCTTGCCCAGGTTGGCGGAGTCGAGCCTTTCGAGGGCCCTGTCCCGTCGAGGGATCGACGCCGCCTTGCGAGACGATCGCGCGGCCCTGGCACTCGACGCCGCGGACGATCTCTCGAACCGTGTGGAGCGGTGCGGCCTCGGCCTGGCGATCCTGAGCGTGAGCCTCATCGATGCCGCGCCTCCCGTCGAGGTGCAGGCCGACTTCGCCGCCGCCCAGGCCGCCCGGAGCGAGCGAGACCGACGGCTCAACGAGGCCAGAACCTATCAGGCGACCACCCGCGCCGCCGCCCAGGCCCAAGCGCGGGCCAGAACGGTCGCCGCGAAGGCCCAGGCGGATCGCGCCGTCACCCTCGCGAGCAGCCAGGCCGACCGCTTCCTGGCCCTGTTGGCCGAGGCCAGGCACTCGCGACCCCTGACCGTGCGTCGCCTCTACCTCGACGCCTTGCGGGACCTTCTGCCTCGCGTCCGTCGCACGCTGATCCTGGGGCCCGACGAGCCAATCGACCTGAGTCTCTTCGACACACCCCAGGCCGATCCGGCCGCCCCCTGACATGAGTCGGGCCAATCGGGCCGAGATCGTGACGGCCGGTTTTCGCCGCGCCGATCCGGCCTTTTCTCCGACCCGGACGATCGGGTCTAATCGTGGAAAGATCCCGCTTCGCCGTCCGAGACCGGAGACGCCGGGGACGGCTGTTCACGACGAGTTTCAACATGCCCCCGCAATACATCTTTACCATCGAGAACCTGTCGAAGGTCCATGGGAAGAAAGAGGTTCTGAAGAACATCTGGCTCTCGTTCTACCCAGGAGCCAAGATCGGCGTGCTGGGAAGCAACGGAGCGGGCAAAAGCTCCCTCCTGAAAATCATGGCGGGCGTCGACACCGACTTCATCGGGACCGCCCGGCCAGCGCCCGGCGTGACGATCGGTTACCTTCCCCAAGAACCCACGCTCGACCCCACCAAGGACGTACTTGGAAACGTCGAGGAAGCCGTTTCGCACATTCGCGGCTTGTTGACGCGGTTCGACGAGATCAACAACCGGCTGGCCGAAGGCCCCGACGCCGATGAGATGGATCAGTTGCTCGACGAGCAGGCTAGGGTCCAGGACGGCATCGAGGCGACCAACGCCTGGGACCTCGACCGCCAGCTCGAGATCGCCATGGATGCCATGCGGCTCCCCCCCGGCGATGCCGAGGTCGCGACCCTCTCCGGCGGCGAGAAGCGACGGGTGGCTCTCTGCAAGCTTTTGTTGCAACGCCCCGATATCCTCCTGCTCGACGAACCGACGAACCACCTCGATGCCGAGAGCGTCGCCTGGCTCGAGCGGCACTTGCAAGAGTATCCCGGCACAGTCGTCGCCGTGACCCACGACCGCTACTTCCTCGACAACGTCGCGGGCTGGATCCTCGAGCTCGACCGCGGGCAGGGCATTCCCTGGCAGGGGAATTACTCGTCCTGGCTCGAGCAGAAGCAGCAGCGTTTGGCCCTCGAAGAGAAACAGGAAAGCGCGCGTCGTAAAACCCTGGAACGCGAGCTGGAATGGGTTCGCATGGCCCCTCGGGCTCGAGTCGCGAAGAACCGCGCCCGACTGGCTCGCTACGAGCAACTGGCCAACCAGGACTCCGAGAAGCGCGACGAGGCTATCGTCCTCCAGATCCCACCCGGACCGCACCTCGGCGACCTCGTCGTCGAAGCTCAGGGCGTCAAGAAGGTCTTCGGCGATCGCGTTCTCTTTGAAGACATGAGCTTCCGTCTCCCGCCGGGCGGCATCGTCGGCGTGATCGGCCCCAACGGCGCGGGAAAGACGACGCTCTTTCGCATGATCGTCGGCCAGGAAAACCCGGACGAGGGAACCCTGCGGATTGGGGAAACCGTCGTGATCTCGTATGTGGATCAGAGCCGGGAAGCCCTCAACCCCGAGAACACGATCTTCCAGGAGATCACCGGCGGGGTGGACCAGGTGGTGCTCGGCAAGCGCAAGGTGCCCGCGCGGGCCTATGTCGCCAGCTTCAACTTCAAAGGGCCGGACCAGGAGAAGAAGGTCGGCAACCTCTCCGGCGGCGAGCGGAACCGCGTTCACCTCGCCAAGCTGCTCAAGAGCGGCGGCAACCTCCTGCTCCTGGACGAACCGACCAACGACCTCGACGTCGACATGCTCCGCTCCCTCGAAGACGCTCTAGTCGACTTCGGCGGCTGCGCCGTGGTCATCA
>CAZRGV010000060.1:7135-7362 GCA_964599655.1 uncultured Isosphaeraceae bacterium
CGATCGCTGGTTCCTGGACCGCGTCGCCACCCACATCCTCGCCTTCGAGGGTGACAGCCGCGTCGTCTGGTGCGACGGGAATTACCAAACTTACGAGGAGCAACGCCGAAACCGACTCGGAATCGAGGCCGACCAGCCCCATCGCATCCGTTACAAGGCCCTCACGCGGTCGTAGCGGGCGGAATCGCCGAGGAGAGAGAAAACCTCCAGAACGTTTCCTTGTGTCT
>CAZRGV010000060.1:7383-35345 GCA_964599655.1 uncultured Isosphaeraceae bacterium
CCTCTCGATGCCTCTCCAGAACTGGACGTGGTCCGAGAGGCGCACGTCGTCCGACTCACGTTGAACCGGCCGGAGCGTCGAAACGCCCTGTCGATCGCGATGATCGGCCGGTTTCAGGCGGCTCTCGATCCGTTGGCACGGGACCCTTCGGCGAGGGTCGTGGTCATCGCCGCCCGCGGCCCGGTCTTCTGCTCGGGTCACGACCTGGGCGAGATGATCGGTCGCGAGGAAACCGATTACGCGGACCTCTTCTCGGCGTGCACGCGACTGATGCGGAGCCTCCGCCAATTACCTCAGCCGGTCCTCGCCCGGGTCCAAGGGCCCGCGGTCGCGGCGGGCTGCCAGCTCGTGGCAGCCTGCGACCTGGCCGTGGCTTCGAACTCGGCGACTTTCAGCACCCCGGGCGTGAAGATCGGCCTGTTCTGCACGACACCGATGGTACCGCTCGTCCGGGCGATCCCGCCCAAGGCCGCGCTCGAGATGCTCCTGACCGGTGAGTCGATTTCCGCCGAACGGGCCCTGGCGCTGGGGCTCGTTAACCGTGTGGTCCCGGAAGAACAACTTGACGACGCCCTGATGGAGCTGGCGAACCGCCTTCTCGCTTACAGCCCCGCCATTCTGCGGCTTGGCAAAAAAGCCTTCTATGAGCAACTTGCGATGGATGAGAATACCGCCTACGAGCAGGCGACGTGCCTCATGACGCGCAACGCGCTGGCTCCCGAGGCGCAGGAAGGGATGTCAGCCTTCCTCGAAAAGCGTCCGCCGCGCTGGCCGGCAACCTCGATCGAGACGTGAGGATTTCCAGAACTCCGTGATCTTGACCACGAAAGAACCCGGATCTCGAGAATCGAGCCATGCCCCTTCTTGGATTCGACGACCTCTTTCGCGAAGCGGATGCCCGACGCTCGCCGGTTCCGGTCGCCGTCGCGGGCGGTGCCGGACGGACCGTACTGGAGGCGCTTCGGACGGCCACGGACCGAGGCTGGGTGACACCGATCGTTGTCGGCGACGAAGCCGAAATCCGTCAACTTGCCAATGAGTTGCGTGTGGATCTTTCCGGATTTGAAATCCTTCATGCGCATAGCTCTGCCTTGCCGGCTGTGGCCACGGTCCGCGATGGCCGGGCGGCGATGCTCATGAAGGGCCAGATCTCGACGCCCGAACTCATGCACGCGGTCCTCGACCCCGATCGCGGTCTCCGTGACCGTCGGACCATCTTTCAGGTCGTGCTGATGGAGGTTCTTCGCGACCGACGCCGATTTCTCATGGCCGATACCGGCGTCTTGATCCGGCCAAAGCTCTCAACCAGAGCGGAGATCCTCGAAGCTGTGGTCGAACTGGCTCAGGCTCTGGGTTCCGAAGAGCCGAATGTCGCCGTTCTGGCGGCCAGCGAGAAATGTGTTGATGCCATGCCTGAAACGCTCGACGCCGCCGAACTCCAGCGCCGCAACGAGATTGGCATGATCACCGGTTGCGTGGTGCGAGGCCCACTCTCGTTCGACCTTGCCTACGCGGCCGACGCCGCCGACAAGAAGCAGATCGGCGGCCCTGTCGTGGGCGCGGCCGACGTGATGATCTTCCCCAACCTCCTCTCGGCCAACCTGACCGTCAAGGCCATCATGTACACGGCCGATTGCCGGTTCGGAGGCGTCCTCCTGGGGACGACCCATCCCGTCGTGTTCATGTCGAGGGCGGATTCCGCGGCCACCCGACTCCACTCGCTGGCACTCGCTTTGAAGCTGGTTCCCTGAGTGATTCAAAAGCCGAGAGGCCGGGCGTTCCCTTCCAACGGAATGAGAACGGCCCGGCTTCATGTGAACTGATGCCACCAAGTACTCAACGTCGATCCGCGGGGGCGGACGGCGACGTCGACGAGGGAGCCGACATCGACGGCCCCGAGCCCTTCGATGGCGTTCGAACCAGCCCGAGCGGGGCCTTGCCGGCCTGCACCGCGCTCAATCGTTCGCGGTACTTGGCGTAGAGCTTCGTGTGTTTGCTCTCGGGCGCTACCGGCTTGCCACCGATAAAGAGCAGTTTCACGGGCGTGGTGGCCTGAAGCAGGTGCCCCGCCGTGATGACGAGATTGGCCCGCTTTCCGACTTCCAGCGAGCCGACCTGATCGGCAATCCCCAGAATCCGCGCGGGGTAAAGGGTCACGGCCTTCAGGCCCTCCTCCTCGGGCAAACCATAGGCGATCGCGGTGGCGGCCTCGTACGGCAGATTGCGATCGGCGGTGGCCTGGTCGGGCCCCTGGCCGTTCGAGCGGATGGCAAACGGAATTCCCGCCTCGAAGAGTCGGGCAGGATTGGCGTACACCGCGTCGTAGGGTTCGGTCGGGTCCGAGGGCAAGCGCAACGTTCCGGAGACGATGACGGGAACCCCGGCCGCCTTGATCTCGTCGACTACCTTCCAGGCCTGCAAGCCGCCACTCAGAATGGCCTTTAGCTTCAACTCCTTGGCAAGTTCCAGAGCGTCGAGAATCTCAACCTGGTGCTCGGCCCGGAAGATGACCGGCTTCTGCCCTTTGGCGAACGGAGCGAGCGCGGCGAGCCTCGGGTCGGGCGTTGGCGGTTGGATCTTGCCGTCTCGTGCCGCGGTCACGACCTTGTCGTAGTCGAGGGCCGCCCGGAACCGCGCCTTGATCTCCTCGAGCTGTTCCTTGCGGCGCTGGTTGAGATCTCCATCACCAAATCGCCGCCGTCCACCATCGGGGTTCGGTGGAACATAGTTCGGGATGTTTACATTGAGCGCCACCAGGTCAGCCTGGACCATCTCGCTGGGCACCCAGCCGGCCAGGTCGATCACGCAGCCGCGACCGCCGATCGTTCCGCCGATCGGTTGAACGTAGGCCGTCAGAACGCCATTGGCCCGGGTGACCGGAATCACCTCACTGTCAGGGTGAAGCGCCGTGCTCGACTTCAACTCGGGCTGGAAGGGAGCCGAATCGGCGAAGTCCTGTGTTTCCTGAAGGCTGCCGACTTCGAACAGGCCGATCAGGCTCCCGGCGTCGATCATTCCCGGCCAGACGTCGAGCCCCTGGGCATCGATCGACTGGGCATCCTCGGGGATCTCGGTCTCGGGCCCGCCAAGCGCGATGATCCGGCCATTCGCCACGACGATCGTTCCATTCTTGATCTCCGGACCCCGGACAGGATGCAAGGTGGCACCCGTCAAGGCATAAATTCCCGATGGGCTTTCCTCCACCTCAAGGACGCGTGCGATTGCCTCGGGCGAGGCCGACGGCAGCGTATCCTCGCCAGGTCTGGTGTCGAGCTGGTTGTCTTTCTCCTTGCGCTGGAACCAGACCTCGCCGTCGATGAGGGCCATCTCACATCGGGCGAAGCTATCGAACGGATGGGCGTTGAACAGGGCGATATCGCCGTCCTTGCCCACCTCGATCGAGCCCAGGCGATGCTCGAGCCCGAGTTCCTTGGCCGGGTTGAGGGTGATCATCTCGAGCGCCTTGGCTTCGGGCACGCCACCGTACTTGACCATCTTGGCGGCTTCGAGATAGAGGTGCCGCACAAGCTCTTCGCTATCGCTCTTGATGCAGACGCGAGCCCCCGCCTCGGTGAGCAGGGCGGCGTTGAACGGCACGGCGTCGTAGGCTTCGATTTTGTAGGCCCACCAGTCGGAGAACGTCGAGGCACTCGCCCCATGCGCGGCGATTTCGGCGGCGACCTTGTAGCCTTCCAGCGCGTGCTGGAGCGACTGCACCCGGACACCGAACCGTTCGGCGACGCGGAGTAACATCAAGATTTCATCACTGCGGTAACAGTGGCTATGAATCTTGATCGATCCGTCGAGAATGCCCGCGAGCGCTTCGAGCCTCAGGTCGGTGCGGAACGGAGGAACGGGCCTCCCCTCGGCCTTGGCGGCTTCGTGGGCCTTGCGGGCCTCGGCGTAGGCTCGGCCTTCGAGGAAGGCCCGTTCAATGGTTGCCTCGACGCCCATGCGGGTGTTCGGAAACCGGTCACGGCGGCGGGTGACGTTTTCACCGAGCGCGAACTTCACGCCTTGCGGCCGGCGATCGTCTTGAAGAATCAGCTCGCGGCCGGGCTGGCCGTAACGGAGCTTGATGATCACATCTTGACCACCGATGGCGTTGGCCGAACCGTGCAGGAGGCGCGCCGCGGTCGTTCCGCCCGCGAGGGCTCGGTAAATGGTCGGATCGTCGCCGTCGACCACGTCGCGAACCCGAACCTCGGGGACGATCGACAGGCTCATCTCGTTCACGCCGCCGGAAATCGCCATGTGAGAATGAGTGTCGATGATCCCCGGCATGGCGACCAGCCCTTTCGCGTCGATGACCGTGACCTCGGCGGGGGCTTCCAGGTCGTTGCCGATCGCCTGGATCTTGCCGTTCCGGATCAAGATCGAGCCGCGCTCCAGCGTGCCCGCGCCCGAGACGGTCAGGATTCTTGCGTCCTTGATCAGGACGTTTCCACCGGTCTTGATCGACGGCGTGCGATCGACGTCGAGCTCGCTGGCGACATCCGCGAAAGGCGTCGTCGGCTCCTGGTCTTCCTCGGCCAGCTTGCGGTTCGACGGCTTCAGGGTTTCTTCGGGTGTCTCGCTCTTGGGAGACCGAGATTCGGCCTTGGGCGACTCGGGCTTCCCTTTTTGCTCCGGTCGTTCCTTGACCTCGGGCATGGGTTTCGGCTCGTCCTCGCCGGGTTTGGCGACCTTCTCCGTCTTCGCCGAGGGCTCCGGTTCCTTTTCCTCCGGCCGGGGGGGCACTTCGCGGTTGGCGCCCGGCCTTCTCGCGCGGCCTTCCTTTTCCTCCGCCTTCGGCGACTCGCCGCGGTCCGAGCTTGGCCCTGCCCCTCGGTTATCTTTCTCCAGGTCGAACTTGAGGCCGTCGGCCAGGACGTAGCGCGTTTTCACCTTCGGGTCGCCATAGGTTCCGGTCAGTGCGACAAGATGGCCGAGCTTGCCCGGCTCGATGGTGCCGAGCCGGGACTCGAGTCCCGCGATCTCGGCGGCATTTCGAGTTAAGGCGGCCACTGCGGCCTCGGGTGACAGGCCGTGCTTGATGGCCTCGCGCACCTTGGTATGGAAGGTTTCCGATTTGGAGAGTCCGTCGCTGGCGAAGGCGAACGTCACGCCGGACCTGGCCAGTTCGGCCGCGGTGGCGACGCGTTCGTCCCACTTCTCCTTTCGATGCTTCAGGACTCGAAGCGGGTCGACCTTCTCTTCGGGCTTTTGCTTGCGGTACTCGGCCTCGGATGGAACCTTGGGCTCGTCGGGGAAGTCGACGCGAAGGACCACGGGGACGTTCTTCGCCTTGAGCTCCTCGACCGCGCGACCGGCTTCACGCCCGCCAACGATCACCGCCGTCGTGCCGAACTCCTCAGCGAGGTCGAGGGCCCGCAGGATCTCGTCTCGCGTGTTCGCCTCCCACCAGACCGGCACGGCCTTGGTCCGTGCCGCGTACAGGGCCTTGAGCGCCGGATCGAGCGCGGGTCTGGGGCCGCCCTGCGCCTCGTAATAGGAATCGGCCAGGTGATGGTACTCGGCGTCGAGCATCGCCTGGCGAAGATGCGCGACGGCCCCCATGGTCGACATCGGATAGTTGACGGTCGGCCCCTGAAGTCTCCGGCGGGACTGGGCCGGATCGTTGTCGGTCGAGGGTTGGGGCGAGGGATCAAATGGTGGTCGAACGTTAATGTGGAGCGCCACCGGCGACTTCACCACGACCTCGCGTCTGGGCAACCCGCTGAGGCAGACCAGGGCGCTTTGACCCGTGGCGATGGCTCCGGCGGGGGCGGCCAGCAAGTCGGTGAACCCCAGCTTGCGGTGCTCGGCGGCCTTCGCCTCGGGCAGGTCGAGCGACTCGGCCACCAGGAATTCCGGCGTCAGGCCGTTCCGGTTATCGGTGGGCGTGCTCGGTAGAGCGAATTCGCCATAGGGAACGCGCCGGCCCGCGCCCGTTTGCGATCGTGACGACGCGGGTGCTGAACCAAAATTCGTATAAAGGTCGATGAATCCCGGATACACCACGAGGCCGCCGCCGTCGATGACCTCGGCATCGGCGGGAACCGCAATTTCATTGACGGTTCCGACCGACTCGATTACGCCCTTGCGCACGACGACGACTCCGTTCTCAATCGTTCGGTCGGGCGAGGCGACGATTGTCGCTCCCTTGATCGCGTACGCGGCCGGATGATAGTCCGGACGTAGATCGGTATCGGCCGCGTTGATCGACCAGGAGGCCGCGGTGAGAATGGTCAGCAGCGTGGTCGCGCACAAGGTGAAGCGACGGCCATTTCGGGTCATCCGAGCGTTGGCCATGCCATCAGTCTCCGGGTCGAAAAAAGGGGGCGATCCGTGGATGTTGAGCGGAGGAGAGATTGGCGCTGGCGGAGGTTTTCCGCTCGCATTTTCCGGACTCCACTCTTACCATCCACCGTGACCAGCCACAAGGGTCCAACCCAAGCCTCACCGGAAGACGGAAGCCCGCTCGATACGTTCCCACCCGCGAGATCGCCATGAACACGACTTTTGCCCCGCTCCGATGGCTTGCGTTCAGCCTGTTTCTGGCCGTCTCGGTGGCGGTGTCGCTCGCCGAAGATGCGAGGGATGTTTCCCGGGTCTTCTCCGCGAGCGACTTTCCACGACTGGCCGAAGGGGTCAAATTCCCTCGCTCGGGCGACTACACCGTGAAGGTCTGGACGCCGGGCCATACGAAGTGGTCGCTCCAATCCGATGGCCAGGCCCTGACGCTCAAGGCTCAGGCGGACGATTCCGGGAAGGGCACCCCCGCCCCGTCGTGGCAAACGATCGGGAAGGCGACTCTCTCGGCCGAGGCGCCGGTGTCGATCAAGGTCGAAGGGGCGGTGTTCGATCCACCCAGGATCACGGGCAACTATCAGACGGGCCAGGCCAAGATTGAGGCCAAGCCATCCGCCCCTGTGCCCGCGCTCCTGGCGCTCTCGACCAACCCCGACGCGGACTTCGGACCGGTCCTCGACGTACTCCGGGGACGCTTGGAAACCGTGGATCCGCCGGCCGATCCGCGACGAACGAGCGTGCGCACCAACCACCAGGGGGCCGACTTCCACGCCCCCGCCTCCGCTCAAGCCTGGCGAGACCGGGCCCGTGCGGTTCGCGAGCAAATGCTCGTCGCGCTCGGGCTCTGGCCGATGCCGCCGAAAACCCCGCTTCATCCGCAGGTCTTCGGCAGGCTCGAACGTGACGGCTACACGATCGAGAAGGTGGTGCTCGAGACGCTGCCCGGCTTCACGCTTTCGGGCAACCTCTACCGACCGGTGGGCACCACCGGAAAGGTCCCCGGCCTCCTGTGCCCGCACGGCCACTGGTCTGATGGCCGGGTCAATCCCGAAGTCCAGCAGCGCTGCATTCGATGGGCGAAGCTCGGGGCGGTGGTCTTCATGTACGACATGGTCGGCTACAACGACAGCAAGCCGTTCGGCCACGAGTTCCTCAACGACCGCCTCAACCGATGGGGCTTCAGCCTCGCCACGCTCCAGACCTGGAACAGCATCCGAGCCCTCGACTGGCTGACGTCGCTGCCCGATGTCGACGTGGCACGCATCGGCTGCACGGGGGAATCCGGAGGCGGTACCCAGACGTTCCTGCTGACGGCGCTCGACCCTCGGATCAAGATCGCCGCGCCGGTCGTCATGGTCTCCGAGACGTTCCAGGGCGGCTGCGTCTGCGAGAACGCCGCCGGCCTTCGGATCGGCACCGACAATGTCGAGTTCGCGGCCCTCACAGCGCCTCGACCGCTCAAGCTCGTCGGCGCGACCGGCGACTGGTCGGTCCATACCTCGTCGAAGATCCTGCCCGAGCTGCGCAAGGTCTACGCCCTTATCGGCCAGCCGGAAATGGTCGAGGCCGAGGTCTTCACCTTTCCACACAACTACAACCAGACCAGCCGCAATGCCGTTTATGCCTTCATGGCCCGTTGGCTGCTCGGGATCGACGACCCCGACGCGACCCGCGAAGGAGAACAGTCGGTCGAGAAGCCCGAGACCCTCTGGACCTTCGATGACAACCACCCCGCTCCCGCGGGCCGCAAGACACCCGAGCAGCTTGAAGAGGAGCTGATCTTCGTCCTGAACCGGCAGATCGACAAGCTCGCCCCGACGACGGAAGCGGTTCGCTGGCAGGCGGCTCGGGCCTTGCTGGAAACGAGTCTCAAGGTCCGCGTCGGGCTGGTCAATCCGCCCTCGGGAACCATTCAGAGCGTCGAGGTTCGCCACGCCGATCGCGATGGCTTATCGATCGTGCATTCGCTTGTGGGTCGAGGCGAGACCGGCGAGCGGATCCCGGTCGTTCGACTCACCCCTCGGCGCCCCTCGGGCCGCCTGACCGTCATCGCCCATCCAAGAGGCAAGGCGGGGCTCGTCACTCCCACCGGCCAGCCGACGCCGCTGGTCCAGGCCCTGCTCGAGCGCGGGCAGAGCGTGGTCGGCTTCGACCCGTTGCTCGTGGGCGAGTCGTTCGATCCGAAGGCTCCCGCCGACCGCCGGCCGTCGACGGCTCACTTCGAGACGTACAACCCGGCGCTCGCCGCCGACCGGGCGCAAGACCTCGCGACCGTCCTGGCCTGGGCCCGCTCGCGCCCCGGGGCGCATGAGGTCCATCTGGTCGGGCAGGGCATGGCGGGTCCGCTCGCTCTGCTGGCTCGTCCCGTGCTGGAGGGTCTGTCTCGCACGGTTGTCGACCTGCACGGATTTGACTATGGCGATGGATCGTCGGCGGTCCCGCCCGGCCTCGACCTGCCGGGCGTGCTCCAGTTCGGCGGCCTCAAGACCGCCGCCGCGTTGACCGCGCCGAGCCCCCTCTGGATCGTCCGGGCCGGAGACGCGTTCGACGCCGGGTGGCCCCGGAACGCCTACGCGCTGACCGACGCCTCGCCGATGCTCCGCGTCGATCCGGCCTCGGTGCCGCCATCGAAGCTCGCTCAATGGATCGACACGGGTGAATGGGACGGCGAGCCAGGTCGGAATTGACCCCCACCGGTGATCCGACCCGATCGTCGGCCGACAAACCGGGTCGGATCGAAGAATGCCAGTAAATTTAATCGATAGAAATAACCACTTAATCGATAGAAATAACCACCTTGCCGATCAACTGACCGGCGCCGCCGAGGGTGTTCGCTTCGAGAAACCGATGCGCCTCGGCGGCCTCGGCGAGGGGGAAGATCTTGCCGATGATCGGTTTGAGCTTGCCCTCGTGGACCCAGCGGATCATATCCTCGGCGCAGCGGCGCTGCTCGTCGGGGGTGGCGTTGAACATGGCGAAGCCGATGAGCGAGCAGTTGCGCGGGTAGAACGATCCCAGCGGAAGGACGGGCTTCGCGGTGCGGCCGGCCATGAGGATCATGCGGCCTCGACGGCGGAGCAGGGGGATCGAGACTTCCAGGTTCGGCTCGCGCTGGGTCTCGTACCAAACGTCGATTCCATCCTCGGAGAACTCTCGCAACCGGGCCGGCACGTCCTCGGTCTTGTAGTTCAGGGCGAGATCGGCCCCGAGCTTCTGGCAGAAGGCCACGCGCTCGTCGCTGCCGGCGGTGGTGGCGACCCGCGCGCCGGCGGCCTTGGCCATCTGGATGACCATCGAGCCCACGCCTCCGCTGCCGCCGGCGACGTAGACGGTCTCGCCCGCCTTCAATCGGCCGCACTCGAAGAGTCCGAGATGGGCGGTGATTCCGACGAGGGCCATGGCAGAGGCTTCCTGGTCGGAGAGCGTCGAAGGGGTCGGGTAGAGCCAGTCCTCGTGCACGGCGGCGAATTCGGCGGCGGTGCCTTGCCGGCCGAGCAGCCCTTGGTTCGAGCCCCAGACCCGGTCGCCGACCTGGAAGCGTTGCGCGCCTGGGCCGAGCTTCTCGACCGTTCCGGCCAGATCGCAGCCGATGACATACGGAAACGCCAGGGGCATGGCGACGGCCCCCGAGCGGAGGTACAGGTCGATTGGGTTGACGGCCGAGGCACCGACACGGACCAGGACCTCGCCCGGTCCTGGCTCGGGCGTGGGCAGGTCGCCCACCTGGATGGCCTCGGGCGGCCCCACGGCTTCGATGTACGCGGCTCGCATGGTGCCCAGTTCTCCTCCCATCAACCCAGGGAAACCTGAATCTCGTCGTTCTCCACCCGCACGGGATAGACGCCCACCCGGCAGCGCGAGCCTTCCAGGTGCCGGCCGTCGACCAGGCTGAAGCGCCAGCCGTGCCAGGTGCACGTCACCGACTTGTCGAAGACGATGCCGTCGCTGAGCGGGGCCCCTTGATGCGGGCAGGCATCATCGATGGCGTAGTACTTCCCCTCGTCGAGGAAGACCGCGATCATCCGGCCATCAATGTCGAAGACCCGTCCTTGCCCTTCGGGAATCTCACCGACCCGGGCGACTGTGTGAAACCTGTCGGATGCCACCACAAGACTCCGCTGTTGGACGCGAACGACCTGAGAGAGGGCCCGCGTCGCGGGGGGACCGTTCCCCTTGCGGCGGGCCGAAACGAACTCCATCATAACGGCCTGCGTCGGAGGAGCGTAGCCCCGAGGCAAGCCCTGGAGCCCCTGGTCATGAACGAGCCCACACCCGCGACCCACGTCATCCTCCGGGAGGCTCCGAGCAACGAGACGGCCTCGCCCGTGGATGAGGCCAGAACGAAGGCGAAGCCGCGGGAGCATCCCGAGGGTCTTTCCCTCGACGTCTTGAACGACGAGGCCGTGGACAAGCGGCTGGCGTCGATCGAGATGGCCGGCGAGGAGGTGGCCGCCGGCTGGACGCCCGCGCCCCACGCGCCGCTGTCGCCCGAGGTCCGGTATCTTCACGTGTCCCGAACCATTCATGAGTTGATCACCGACCGCAACCGCTCGGTCGGGATCTTTCTCTTCGTCGCGTCGCTGTCGTTCGGCGCCTCGACGGCCCTGCTCAACGCGCCGGAGACCGTCAAGCCGATCATCCCGTTGCCTGCGATTCAGTACTGGTGCCTGCCCGTGACGGCCGGAACGCTCGCGATCATCGGGTTGTTCGTCAGCCTCATCCTGATCCGGACCCGCATCGGCCTGATCTACGAGGTTTCGAAGATGAACGCGTTGCTGGGGCTTCCGTCCGAGCGCGTGAAGCGCGTCAACCCGCTGTCGATCTTCTTCCTGATGCATGCCTTGGTCGTGCTGCTCGGCGGGGCCTCGGCCGGGTTCATGGCGGGCATGCTGACGTATCGAGCCGGCGGCGAGCCCCCGGCCGACCTTGCGTCCGGAGCGGTTGTCGCGTTCCTCTACATCGTGGTTTTGCAAGCGGCCTACCTGGTGACCGTGCTTCGAGCGACCACCGATGACAAGCTCCAAAACGCTCGAGCTTGACGCGCTGACCCCAAGACCCTGGATGACGACTCGACCATGCCCGACCGACCGCACATTTGCGTGTTCTGCGGCTCCCAGCGAGGGGCCCGATCCTCGTACCTCGACGCCGCCCGAACGGTGGGAGCGATGCTCGCGAAGTCGGGCCTGGGCCTGGTTTACGGCGGGGGGCGGGTCGGCCTGATGGGAGCCGTCGCCGATGCCTGCCTGGACGCTGGCGGGCGCGTCGTCGGGATCATCCCCGACCCGTTGGCCCGCAAGGAGATCGCCCACGAAGGGGTGAGCGAGCTGATCGTCGTGCCCGGCATGCACGAGCGGAAGGCCCTGATGGCCCAGCGATCGACGGCCTTCCTCGCCTTGCCGGGCGGAGTCGGCACGTTCGAAGAGTTCTTCGAGATCCTGACGTGGGCCGTGCTCGGGCTGCACAACAAGCCGATCGGTCTGCTCAACGTGGATGGCTATTACGACCCGTTGCTCGCCTTGCTCGACCACGCCGTCGCCGAGCGGTTCGTGCGGCCCGAGCACCTCGGCCTCTTGCTCGTTTCCGACGACGCCGAGCGGATCGTGGCGCGACTGCCCCAACACGTTCCGCCTCCCCCGGGCCCGAAGTGGATCGACCTGAGCGAGACCTGAAACGCTCGGGAGCTGTGCAAGCACGATCAAAACGGAGAGAACCCTCGCGGTCCTCGCCATCGACGACACCGGCGCGGAGGTTGTTCGGGTCGCGCCTGGGCGTTTGCGGTGGGATCGGGGCGCTCGATGGAACGCGAGCGGAGAGGCTGTCTCCGCGATCGGTCGGGCCTCGGTGGTTCGACGGCACGGCGGCGGCCGGCCGGACGACCTCGCACCCGGTCGGGTCTGACCCGTTCGGGAGAGGCTGACACCCGTCGCGACAGCGAGGAACGTGCCCCCGGCCTTCCTGGGTCCTCGCGCGAGAAACCGAGATTTCGTCCTGGTTTGCGATCGAGCCGCGGTGGCTTCGCTTGGCGCGTTTTGGCGTCGATTTCCGATCGCCCGGGTCGATCGAACGCGGCCGGCACGCCGTTGTGACGGAGGCAACCCACGAGGCGTTCGAACGGTCGGCCTCGAACGCCTTCGAGCCGCGAGGGCGCGCCGTCGACGCTCCCTCCGCGAGGGTCGAGAGCGACCTTCCGGAACGCTCGGCGCGTGCCCGGCGATTGGGGGGCTTGTCGTCGCAAGGGTTGGCATTTCCAACGTTTGCGCCGATGGTTCGGTGGCTTCGGTTGGTTCGAAACGTGTCGCGGAAGCGGCGATGTCGCGCGAGCGATCGAGCGACGGGCCAGCCGGTTCGGTTGGCGTGTTGGCGACCTGGCGGCGGGCCTTGAGGGGGTCGAGACGCTTGACCACCTTGAGGAAGGTGTTGAACCAGTATCGGTCGTGTCGGACGACCACGCCGATCACCCAGGGTTCGGGGAGGGCGGCGTGGTAGGCGTCGGCCCTTCGGGATTGCTGTTGCGGGTCGATTGGCCCCGGGTGGGCGCGGTCGAAGGCCTCGAGAGCGCGTCGCCGGGCCTCCGCCCAGCCTTGCATCTCGAGGGCGCGGATGCGTTCGAGGACCACCGTCGCGAACGCCGCCAGCGCGACGAGTTCCCGCTCGTCGTCGTTTCGAGGCTGGTACTCGCGGGACAACCGGTCGAGCCGCCGACGGTAGCGGGCCCGCTCGGCGCGGTTCAGAACGATCCGGCTGGCGCTCAATCCATGCTTGAGTCCATTCCGGCGGGAACGGGCTTTCCCCCGGGCGGATCGGGGCCCGGTGCTTTTTAAGCTGTTGCTCTGATTTGCCTTACGACGCCGCTCGCTGACCATGACCCCTGTCCCGACCGGTTCGGCCGAAGAGAACGGTTCCGCCATCGGACCTCCCGACGCGCGTGATCCCGTCATCTATAAACATCGAGAGAACGCGGAGGCGTTAGCGGGTTATTTTGCGAAATGAGGGAGGTCTGGTTGGGAGGGGGAGTTAGCGCGATGATTTGGGTCGCTCCAGGAATCGGTGATGGACGGCCTTTGCAGAGCGGTCCGAGGGCCGACGACCGGTCCAGAAGGGCCGTGGCGGTCCGCGAGCGCGGGCGTTAGAGTGGGACGTCGGCGACCTCTGGCGACCGTTGGTGTCTTCTCAAACGTCCTTGATCTGGAGCACGCATGCACCCGCTGGATCTCGGCGTGATCGTGGCTTATCTCATCGGATGCACGGTGATTGGTGCCATGCTGGGGTCCGAGGTCAAGGGGCTGAAAGGGTACTTTCTCGGCGAGAGCAACATTCCCGCCTGGGCGGTGATGATCTCGATCGTCGCCACCGAAACCAGTACGGTCACGTTCCTGAGCGTGCCTGGAGTTTCGTATCAGCCGGGCGGCGACTTCACGTACCTGCAACTGGCCCTGGGATACATCGTGGGCCGTGTGGTGGTCGCGACGATCCTGCTGCCGTCGTACTTCAAGGGGGAGATTTACACGGCCTACCAGATCCTCCAGAACCGCTTCGGAGGGGCGACCAAGACCACGGCTTCGGTGATGTTCCTCGTGAGCCGAACCTTGGGCGACGGCCTTCGATTGTTTTTGGGGGCCTTGATGCTACGCGAACTGACCGACTGGACTCTGCCGGCGTCGATCGTGGCGATGGGGGTGGCGACCATTGTTTACACCTACCTCGGCGGCATGAAGGCGGTGATCTGGACCGACGTTGTGCAGTTCGGCATTTACATCGTCGGGGCCCTGGTGGCTCTCATCATCATGGTCCGGACGATTCCGGACGGTTGGGTGGGACTGGTGACCACGGGCGACGCCTCGGGCAAGTTCCGGATGTTCGACTTCACCTTCGACCTGACCAAAACGTACACCTTCTGGGCCGGTCTGATCGGTGGCATGTTCCTGAATACGGCGACGCATGGGGCCGACCAGTTGATGGTTCAGCGTTACCTCTCGGCCCGGTCGCGGAGACAGGCCGCCGGGGCGCTGGTGGCGAGTGGGTTCATCGTGCTCGTTCAATTTGCCCTGTTCTTGCTGATCGGCGTTGGGCTGTTTGTTCTGTACAGGCATCAGCCCCCCGATGCGTCGACGCTCAGGCCGGACCGGGCCTTCGCGTACTTCATCGTACGGTACTTGCCGGTGGGGGTTCTCGGCCTTGTGGTGGCGGCGCTCTTTTCGGCGGCCATGAGCACGCTTTCCGGCTCGCTCAACGCCTCGGCCTCGACGACGGTCAACGACCTGTATCGCCCGATTGTACCGAACGCGGACGAGCGGCATTTGCTTCGAGTCTCGAAGCTGCTGACCGCGGTCTGGGGCCTGGCACAGATGGGCGTGGCCTTCGCGGCGATTGGCTTGAAGCGAACCGTTGTCGACAACGCTCTTGCGATTGCGTCGTTCGTGACCGGCATCGTCCTCGGCCTGTTCTTGCTGGGCATCTTGACCCGTCGGGTGGGGCAGGGGGCGGCGCTGCTGGGGATGGTGGCCGGGCTCGGGACGGTCTCTTACGCGGCCTTTGGACCCTACTTGCCCAGCGTGTTTTACCCCTGGAACGGGGCGATCGCCTGGCCCTGGTATGCCCTGATCGGCTCGACGACGGTCTTCAGTGTGGGTCTGCTGGCGAGCCTGGTTCGTCCCTCGACGGAACTCACCCTCAAGAAAACCGAGGTTTTGGAAGAATGAACCGGTCTCTCACGTCCTTGCTCGTGATCGCACTCGCGGTTTCCGCGGGTTCCACCCAGGCCGCGTTGCCCGAGGCGGCGCCCGAGTCCGTCGGCATGGACGCCAGCCGACTGGGCCGGATCGATGGCGTTGTGCGACGGTCGATCGAGTCGAAGCAGGTGCCGGGGGCCGTCGTGCTGGTGGGTCGTCGAGGACGGATCGTCTATGCCAAGGCGTTCGGCCAGCGGGCGATCGAGCCGACGGCCGAACCGATGACGCGCGACACGCGCTTCGACATGGCGTCCCTGACCAAACCGGTCGCGACGGCGGCATCCATCCTGGTGCTGCTTGAGCAAGGGCAAGTTCGCCTCGACGATCGCCTCGGCCGGCTCTTGCCCGAGTTCGACAACCACGGCAAAGGGCGGATCACCGTGGAACAATTGCTTCGACACCGTTCGGGTCTGATCGCCGACAACCCGATATCGGACTATGCCGACGGCCCCGAGAAATCCTGGGAGCGGATCGCGCGGCTCGACCTGCAATACGAGCCGGATGCGCGCTTTCTTTACAGTGATGTTAACTTCCTGATCCTCGGCCGGCTCGTCGAGACCATCTCCGGCCAGTCGCTCGACGCCTTTGCCGCGGAGCACGTGTTCCAGCCGCTGGGAATGGTCGACACCGGCTTTCGACCTCTGGGACGCAGTGACGATCGCGACCTTGAGCGGATCGCCCCGACGGAGAAAGAGGGGGGAACCATGCTCCGAGGCGTGGTTCATGACCCGAGGTCGCGCGCGCTGGGAGGCGTCGCCGGTCACGCCGGGCTGTTCAGCACGGCCGATGACCTGGCGATCTTTGCTCAGACGATCCTCAACGGCGGACGAGCCCCCAACGGCGATCGCCTGCTCGCGCCGTTGAGCGTCCGACTCATGAGCGGGCCGGGCGAGACCCCGGCCGGCCAGCAGCGCGGCCTGGGCTGGGATATCGACACCGGATTCAGCTCGCCCCGAGGCGCTCTGTTTGGCCCGACGAGCTTCGGTCACACCGGGTTTACCGGCACGAGTCTCTGGATCGATCCCGAAACGGGGACCTTTGTCATTGTCCTGACAAGCCGGCTGCACCCGGATGGCAAGACGCCCGCGCCGATCGCCTTGCGCCGCGAAGTTGCCACCCTGGCCGCCGCGGCGATCGTCGATGCCGACGCCCGGCCGGCCCGACCGACGAGCCCCCCCAACGCCGTGAACACGGCGGTTTCCGATGAGCCGGCGCTTCGGCCGGTCGACTGCGGAATCGATGTCCTGATCCGACGCGATTTCGAGGGACTGAAAGGAAAGCGTGTGGGGCTCGTGACCAATCAGAGTGGTCGGTCGAAGTCGGGGGAGTCAACGATCGACGTGCTCTTCGGCGCGAAGGATGTCAAGCTGGTCGCGCTGTTTAGTCCCGAGCACGGCATCCGCGGGCTCGTCGATCGCGAGGTGCCCGACAGTCGGGATGAGGCGACCGGCCTGCCAATCTTCAGTCTCTACGGCAAGACGCGCAAGCCGACGGCCGAGGCCCTCAAGAATGTGGAGGTCCTCGTCTACGATATTCAAGATATCGGTGCGCGATTTTACACATTCATCAGTACACTGGGACTTGTGCTCGAAGCGGCCAAGGAGAACGGCATTCCCGTGATGGTGCTCGACAGGCCCAATCCGATCGGTGGTGTCGAGGTTGCCGGACCCATTCGGGATGACGGGTTTGAGTCGTTCATTGCCTATCACGCCTTGCCGGTGCGGCACGGCATGACCGTGGGAGAGCTGGCCCGCCTTTTCAACGCGGAGCGCGGGATCGGAGCCGAACTGACCGTTGTGCCGTGCGAGGGATGGCAGCGCCAGGACCTGTATGACCGGAGTGGATTACTCTGGGTCAATCCGTCGCCCAACATGCGGAGCCTGACCGAAGCCCTGCTTTACCCCGGAGTGGGGCTGCTGGAAGCGAGCAATCTCGCGACCGGTCGAGGGACCGACACGCCGTTCGAGCGCGTCGGGGCCCCCTGGATTGATCCTTTGCTCTTCTCAAAATCCCTGAATCAGCATAAGCTGCCCGGCGTCCGGTTCGTTCCGATCCGCTTCACGCCGACGGAGCGGCAGTATTCCGGCGTGGAGTGCGGGGGTGTTTACATCCAGATCACTGATCGCGGCGCGTTCGAACCGGTCCGTCTGGGAATCGCGTTGGCCGTCAGCTTGCGACGGCTCTATCCCGAGGACTGGAAGCCCGAGGGGTTCCTGAAGATGCTCGCCGACGAAGCGGCCTATCAGGCAGTTCTGGACGGAAAAGGAATCGAGGAGATCGAGGCCACCTGGCGCCAGGAGCTGTCTGGATTCCGGCGAATCCGGTCCCGTTACCTGATCTACAAGTGAGCGTGAGCGGGATCGCTCGCGGTGGCGCGCTGTCGAGATCACAACGATGAAACTGAGCCGCTGGTTCTTTCTCGCCCTGCTGCTGACGATCGTGCGGCCCGACACGCCGACCCGACAGGTCCATGCCGAGCGGCCCGACCCGAGCCGTCCTCGAGGCCCGAATCTCCTGATCCTGATTGGAGACGACCATCGGGCCGATCTGCTCGGCATCGATGGCGACCCTCGAAAGGCCACGCCAAATCTCGACCGACTCGCCAGACAGGGCACCCGCTTCCGTCGGGCGTACTGCAATGCGCCGGTCTGCACGGCGAGCCGTCAGTCGTTTATCACGGGTCGTTACCCGCACGCGGTCGGCGTCACCGTCCTGAGCACCCCGTTGCCCGAGGAGGCCCTCACGCTGGGGGACTGGCTCACCGAACAGGGCTACGTCACCGGGGCCATCGGCAAGATGCACTTCAACGGCCCCTCACATCATGGTTTCAGCGAACGGATTGATGCGCCCGAGTGGAATCGCTGGCTGAAGGAGCACCCGCCCGAGGGAGGCGATCCGCGCCGTCCCTGGCGGCCGTTCCGCGACCCGGCCGCCGTCTGGCTCAACGCGGATCATCGCCCGCACGGACTCCCCCGGACGGCCTCCGAAGGGCATTACTTCGCCGACCAGGCCGTTGAGTTCCTCCAGCGGCACAAGAACGAACCATTCGCCCTGGTCGTCAGCTTCTACGAACCGCACTCTCCGTTCGTTTTCCCCCGAGAGTGGGAAGGGAAATACCGGCCCGAGCAGTTCGACGTTCCACCCCTGTCCGACTTCGACCGCCAGCAGCAACCTAAGATTTTCAAGGACCTGACGCCCGAGCAGGTCCAAGGGATCCAGGCGGCTTACTTCACGGCATTAAACTATCACGATTACGAGGTCGGCCGCGTGCTCGACGCTCTCGACGCCTCCGGACACGCCGACGACACCATCGTCGTCTACTGGGGGGATAACGGTTACTTGCTCGGTGAGCACGGCCGGTTCGAGAAGCATGTGCTCTATGAGCCGGGCGTTCACGTGCCTCTGATCGTCCGATGGCCCGGTCACATCCCGGCCGGTCGAAGCGTTTCGGATCTGGTCGAAATGGTGGATGTCTTTCCCACCTTGTTGACGCTGATGAACCTGCCCAGCCCGCCCGACCTGCACGGCAGGAGCCTCCAGCCACTCCTGGAGGGGCAGCGCGGCGCCCGGGGTCGCGATTACGTTTTTAGCGAGTATCTCGAAAATGAAGAAGCGATGATCCGCTCGGATCATTACAAACTGATTATCGGCACCGGCGCCCGGGCCCGGCAAGACGGCTATATCACCGACGACCCGACCCCCGGCCCCTACGAGCGGCTCTACGACCTGAAGGCGGACCCGAACGAGACGACCGACCTCCGGGAGAAACCGGAATTGGCCCCCATCGCGACCGATCTCCGACGCCGGCTTCATGACTGGCTGGTCTCGACTCGGGAAGGGCAGGCACCGGTTCCCGAGGGACTCTCCGAGATCGAGGCCATTCACTGGTGTCTCGTCCCGAGAGATGCCCAGGACCCATGAGACGATCGGGTCGTCCCGATCGAATCTCGCGCGCAATTCGGCAAACCGAAATTCGAGAGAAACGTCGGTTTCTGATCGACCGCACGTCTTTACTCGTCTACGATCGGCAACTCGAACACATGTTCGATCGACGTTGCTCATCCCAGGCAGACACACGATGTGGCATCGTTATGCGCAACTGTCGGCGAGCGTTGCGAGTCTAGGCGCCTTCTTCTCGCTTGCCGCGATAGCGACTGCCGTCGATGTTGATCTTCTGTGCACAGCCGGATTCGAGACCCTCACGTTCAACGCGGGCGCGCCCAACAACGGGCAGGACGGTTTTGCCGCCTTGCTCGGATCGAGCGCGGGGGTCATTTCCACGACATACCGCTCATCGACGTCGCGGTCGACGTTTGGCTCGACGGTCCGAGCATCGACAACGGCAACGGCACGGACGACGACCTGATCAGCGCCAACGTGACCCTCTTCCTCTCCCGTTCCACCCGCTTCGCTCTCGACGGCGACCTGCTCGGGACTCTGGCTTTCGACGGTTCGGTCACCGCGAACCTCTTCGGCGTCCCTTGATTGAACATGCGGGTCTTCGATGATACGAGCCTCGACCGAACTCCGTACCGTACAAGGGTGACTCTGACAACCTTTCGTCCCGGAGTCCGCGGTTTGGGCGTTTCTGGGTCTTGGGGGACCGCTGTGGATCGGCGTCGAGCCCTGTCGCCGACGATCGACGCGGTGATGAGACGGACGGCCGGTTTCGACGACCCGGGATGGACGGTCCCCCGCGCGACTTCCGCGGGCCGTCCGAGTCCCGGATCGGCGATCCCGCTTACTTCCGCCCGATCAGGGCGTTGAGGATGTACATTTCGAGCTGTTCATACTGTCGGTTGCGGCGGAATTCCTCGACCTTCGCCTCGTCGATTCCGCGAACGATGTCGAGCAGTCTCAGGAATACGTTCTTCGAGTGCGAGAGGTGGTACATCGACTCCTCGAGCACCGTGGTCCGCATCGCCTTGATGTCGAGACCGATGCACTCGCCGTTCCGACCGTAGCCGCTTTTCTCGAGGACCCAGACCTGATCGAAGGCGCGGCGGATGTCGGCGGAGCCGAACACCTTGTCCTGATCGTACTTCAGGCCATTCTGGTCGTTGAGGTGGACGCTCCAGAGCTTGCCGTGCCAGAGTGCGTACGCCATGTCGTCGGCTGGGTCGAGGCCGGCGAGGATCGAGTGGGCGCTCTCGATCAGTACGCCCGAACGGTTGGGATCGACCGTGCGGTAGCAAAGGCCGATCATGTGACCGACTGTGGGTAGATACGCCTGGTCCATGGGCTCGTTGGGCTTGGCCTCACCGAGAATCCGGATGTCGGGGTCGTGTTCGAGGATCGCGTTCCAGGCGTCGAGAATCCGCCCGACGGCGGTTCGGGCGTCCTTGGCCTCCCGGATGTAAGTTCCTTCACGGGCCAGCCAGAGCACGAAATTGTTGGTACCGATCTCGCGGGCGATGTCGATGGCGCGCTTCGTGCGGTCGAGGGCGTACTTGCGATCGGCCTCGCTGTTCGAGGTGAACGCGCCGTCGATGGTGCTCGGATGTTCCCACAACCGAGGCGCGATGAACTCGGGGAAGAGCCCCTCGCTGTCGAGGATCTTCTTGACCTCGGCGACGCCCTTGACGGTCGCCGGCCAATCCCAGTCGGCGGGCACGACGTCGTCGTCGTGGAACTGCACGGCGTCGAAGCCTAGTTCCTTGTAAGCCTTGAGCTTGCGACCGAACTCGACTTCCTTGCGCACCGGTGGGCCGAACGGATCGGCTCCGGTACTGATGTTCCAGGGACCGAACGAGAACCGATAGTGTGTGAGGGTGCCGGTTTGCGGCATGGCGACTGAGGCTCCTTGCGGTTCAGGATCGTGGTCGGTTGACCTTGGATGTGATAAGCTACTCGGATTGAGGCCGGTTGCCTACGGCCTGGCGAGTCGGAGGCGTCGATGCGGCTCTGGCACCTGCTGTTCCTGGTGCTTCTGGTGGCGTTGATTCTCGGGATCGGCCGCACCGAGGTGGGCCGGGTCGCTCTCATTGTGTTCTTTACGGGTCTCGGGGAGATCATCCTTGGGACGACTGCGGTGTTGCATCTGTTCAAGACCCTGGGCGCCTTCGGTGAGGCGCGCGGTCTGGCCGCCCACTTCGAAGCCCTCGCCGCCACCGCGATGGTCCTCACGCTCGCCACGGTCTCGATGAACGCCGTGCTCTGGGTCGGTGTTGGTCTGCTCCAGCGCGTGGTGGGTTGGTAGGACTGGCAACGTTTGATGGCTCGAAACACCGGGAGGACTCGTCGATGCGCTTCCGAGAACCCAAACTCCTGGCCGGTTACGGCGAGGCCGACCTGAAGGCTCCGCTGGGGGCCTCCATGCCCGGCTACTTCACCGACCGCAAGGCCACGGGCGTGCTGGATCCCCTGAAGGCCCGGGCCATCGTCCTCGATCGGGGCGATGTTCAAGGAGCGCTCGTGGCCCTTGATCTGGTCGGCCTCGGGGCCGAGCAGGCCATGGCCTGTCGCCAGGCCGTGGCGAAGGCGACTGGCCTTCCCGCCGGAAACGTCTGGATTCACGCCACCCATACGCACACCGGCGTCATGGTGCCTCGTCGCTTCACCTCCGACGCGGAGTCGATCGTACCGGACATCTACGTTGGCGAGGTTGACCAGGCCTGGGTCTCCCAGCTTCCCGATCGCGTGGTCGACGCGGTTCAGGCCGCGAAGCGCGCCTCGAGGGGCTCGTCGCCGCAACTCGGCCAGTCGGTGGCCCCGCACCTGGCCTTTTACCGGCGGTTCAAGATGAAGGACGGTTCCGTCCGGACAAACCCAGGGCGCGACAACCCTGAGGTCGTCGGTCCGGCCGGCGAGGTCGACCCGACCGTGACCGTACTCCGTTTTCCCGAGTCGAAGGCCCTGCTGGTCGTCTTCGGCTTGCATCCCGACGTCATCGGAGGCACCCTCTACTCCGCCGACTATCCGTACCACCTGGTCACCCGACTTCGCGAGCAATTCGGACAGGACTGGGGCGTCCTGTTCCTCAACGCGGCCTGCGGCAACATCAACCATATCGATGTCTCAAATCCGTCCCAGAAGAAAGGGTACGAGGAATCGACCCGGATCGGCCGGGCCCTTGGCGACGCCGCGATCAAGGCGGTGGAAAAGGCCGAACCCTTGATGGTCGAAGCGCTTGGGTTTGCGTCCCGCGTGGTTCCCAGTCGTTTGCGGACGGTTCCCGAGGACGTGGTGAAAGAGGCCGAACGGCTCTTGAAGGAAGACCCCTCGAACGCTCGATCGTTCAACGGGCTGTTTGCCCCGGCGGCCGTGGTGCTCGGTCGAACGAAGGACCGCGAGCAACCGGCCGAGATCGCCGCGATGCGGCTCGGATCGATGGCTCTCGTTGGTATGCCGGGCGAGATCTTCGTCGAGCTGGCGCGCCAGGTCCAGCACGATTCCCCGTTCGATCCGACCCGCGTCATCGGCCTGACGAACGGATCACTCGGGTACATTCCCACCAAGCTCGGCTACGAGCAAGGGGGATATGAGTCGGGTTATCGCTCTGCCCGGTTCGTGCCGGGGACGGGAGAGCGATGGGCGGAAACCGCCATCGGGCTCCTGAACCGCCTCGTCTGAACCGCGTTACCGCCCGGAATCGGGGTGCGACTCTGGCACCTGTCGCTGCTGGTCCTGGCCTGATTCCAAACCGGGACCGGCAGCACCTCGGAGACTCGGAGCCAGTCCCCGAATTGGAAGCCGCCTCTGAGCATTCCGTCGATCGCGACCATCGCGTTGCCATCCGGAATCGCGCTGGTTCTGTCGACTCAGGCGTGGCTGCTGTGAGCAGAACCGGCCTGGAGCCCCGATCAACCAGACAGTCGGCGGACGAGGCGGCCGGACTTGGGTGCCTGGGATCGTCCTTCTTGGCTTGAGGATCGGGGCGACAATTCACCTGGCAAGCCCCTTGGTGCCTCCAGTACTCTGACAGGACACGAATCCGACCCAACGATCCCGAGGTACGACGGATGGCCGCGACCGCCTACGTTCCCGAAGTGTATCCGCATCAGTGGCTTCCCGACGAGGTCGAGTTCCAGACCTGGGAGCAGATCGAGCCCTGGTATCAAATGCTTCTCGAGCGGCCGATCGACTCTCCCGAGGCGCTTGAGACCTGGCTTCGCGACCTGGGGGAATTGAACGGGGCGGTCGGGCAAGAGGGAGTCAAGCGATACATCGCGATGACCTGCCAGACCGATGACCCCGACCGAGAGGCCGCGCATCTGGCCTGGGTCCGAGACATTGAGCCGAAGCTCAAGCCGCTCCAGAACGCGTTGCGAAACAAGTACCTCGATAGCCCTCATCGCGAGACGTTGCCGAAGGATCGCTACAAGGTCTTCGACCGGTCGCAAGAAAACCGCCGCGCTCTCTACCGTGAGGCCAATATCCCTCGCGAGACCGAACTCGCGGAACTCGAGCAGCAGTATCAGAAGATCATCGGCGCGATGACCGTCACGTTCCGGGGTCAGGAATACACCCCCGCGCAGATGGCGCCGTTCCTTGAGGAAACCGACCGCGCGCTTCGCCAGGAGGCCTGGGAGCTCGTCGCGAACCGCCGGCTCGCCGACAAGGACAAGATCGACGACCTTTTTGACCGGATGCTCGGACTCCGCGTGGCCATTGCCAGGGAAGCGGGTTTCGAACGATACACCGAATACGCCTATCGCCTTCGCGAGCGGTTCGATTATGGCGTTGAAGACGCCGTTCAATTCCAGCACGCCATCGAGA
The DNA here is from genome assembly GCA_964599655.1 of uncultured Isosphaeraceae bacterium. GTDB lineage: Bacteria > Planctomycetota > Planctomycetia > Isosphaerales > Isosphaeraceae > CAZRGV01. Next base: position 31,125 of record CAZRGV010000060.1, read on the forward strand.
AGGTGGTCGTACCGCTGGCGGTCGAGCTCCAGACGAGGCGCCAGGAGATGCTGAGGGTCGACCGCCTTCGGCCCTGGGATCTCGCCGTCGACCCGCTGGGCCGCCCACCGCTGCGACCGTTCCAGAAGGCGGAGGAACTCGCCCTGGGCGCCGAGTCGATTTTTCAGGACGTCGACCCGGAACTCGGCGCTCAGTTCGCCTATCTTCGCGATCACGGCTTGCTCGATCTGGCCAACCGGAAGGGAAAAGCACCCGGCGGCTATCAAACGACCCTGGAAGATGACCGGCTCCCGTTCATCTTTATGAACGCCGTGGGCATCGATGGCGACGTGCGCACCTTGTTGCACGAAGGTGGGCACGCCTTCCACTCGCTCGCCTGCCGAGGTGAGCCCCTGGCCGCCTATCGAGACGCGCCGATCGAATTCTGCGAAGTGGCCTCGATGAGCATGGAGCTTCTCGGCGCACGCGAACTGGAGAAGTTTTATTCGCCCGCGGACGCGGACCGCTCCTACCGACAGCTTCTCGAGGGAATCGTCCTGATCTTGCCCTGGATTGCCACGGTCGACGCCTTCCAGCACTGGATTTACGATCATCCGGACCACTCTCGGGGTCAGCGTCGCGACGCCTGGAACGAACTGCTCGACCGCTTCGGCGGCATCGTCGACTGGTCGGGGTTCGAGGAGGCCCGGTCGCATTCCTGGCACCGGCAGTTGCACATTTTTCTGTATCCGTTTTATTACATTGAATATGGGATCGCGCAGCTCGGTGCCTTGCAGGTCTGGCGGAACGCCCAGACCGACCGCGCGGGCGCGGTGGCCGCTTATCGCCGCGCGCTGGCGATCGGCGGCGCGAAACCCCTCCCGGAACTCTTCGAGGCCGCGGGCATCCGATTCGACTTCCGTGAGGAAACGATCATCCCGCTCGTGGGAGCGATCCGCGAGGAGCTCGCTCAACTCGCCGAGTAGCCCTTCGGGATCGACGCCTGGTAACGGGCCTCCGAGCGGCAAGCGGCCCGTCAAGGGCCCCGATCCGATGGCGTTTCCGATCCGCCAGGCGACGCGAGCGTGCTGAGGAGCTGTTGCAGGTCGATCGGCTTTTGGATCAGCGTGTCGGGATGGAGCGCCTCGGCGGCCTGGAGTTTCGCGGGATCGTTGGTTCCCGTTGTGATCGCGACTCGAATCGGCAGCCGCTTCCTCCGCACCGCGTCGAGCAGCGTGAGGCCGTCGCCGTCGGGAAGCATCAGGTCGAGGATGATCCAGTCGGGCGGGGAATGGAGCTGGTCGAAGGCCTCGGTCAGGTTCGTCGCCACAGCGACTTCCCAGCCCTTTCGACGAAGAATGCCCTGAAGCGCCTGGCGAGTGGCCCGATCATCCTCAACCAGCAGTAGAAGCGGCTTGCGAACGGTCGCCGTCGGGGCTGTCCGGAAGGCCGGTTCGGGCCGACGCTCGGAGAGCATCCGAGGGGAGAATGAGGGAGAAACAGCTACCGCCCCCTTCGCGGCTTTCCGCGACGAGATCGGCACCCATTTGAAGAGCCAGCTTCCTCGCGATCGCCAGCCCCAGTCCGAAACCTTTTGACCTGTCCCGTTCACGGTTGTGGACCTGGTAGAACTCATCGAACAACTGATCGAGATGCTTCTCAGCAATTCCGATGCCAGTATCGACGACGTCGATTCGAGCTCGTGCCTCGATCACCTGAACGTCGATGCGCACGATTCCGTCCTCGGTGAACTTGACGGCGTTGTGAACGAGGTTTTGCAAAATTCGTTCCAGCTTCAGACGATCGGTGTGAACAGCGAGTTGCGTCGGGCCGGTCAACAGCAAGTTCAGACCCTTGCGATTGACTTCGCTTCGCACACTGGCGGCGACACGATCCAGCACGCTGGAGAGTTCAAACGTTGAGGGATGGAACGTGTCCTGGGACCAGTCGAGACGCCCGAGCTCCAGCAGTTGCTGAAGCTGCTCGGCCGCGCCTTTGGCGACGGCGCGGATCTCCTCGAGCGTCTCGCGCAATCCTTCCCGATCGTTTTCTTCGAATTGGAGTTCCGCGAGTTGCGCTTGCAGGGTCAGACCGTTCAGCGGTGTTCGAAGGTCGTGACTGATCGCGTGAAGAAAAAAAGTCTTCTGATTGGCGTCCGCGCGCGACGCCTCCAAATCTCTCGCCAGTTGCCGCGATCGACCCAATTCATTATAGACCACGCGCAGGTCTCGGGCGTTCCACGCGTAGCGCCAGGTGTAGTAGGCCAGCACCCCGAGGAACAGATCGTAGAGCCGCCAGGCGGGCCAGACCATTTTGATCGGAATGAACAGGTATCCACATAATCCACAAAAAACAAAAATGTTCCTCATGTTTCCGAGCGCCTGTTTCGCCGGGCTGCCGTCCAGGTTTCTCTGGTTGGTCCACCAGTGTCTGGCAATCAGCAGATAGCCGCAAGCGACGGCCAGATCAAGCACGACCGTCAGGCCGATCCAGACCAGGTCATGATTCATGCAGTGATCGAGCGTCATGTATCGAGGAACACCGCCGGCGAACCAGTCAAGAACCTGCTGTGTGCTCATGCGTTCTCCCTCGCTCAAAGCCACAGTCGAACCAAGGTCCACCACCCAGACGAACCCGCCTCGTCTTGCGCGAGTTCTCGGCCGCTGGCTCCGCGGATCGATCGTACCCGATCGCGAATGCCAGACCAGACACGTCCGAGGAGCCCGGTCGCTTATGCCCCACGACCGACCGATGTGCTGAGCATTGAGTTTACGGAGGCTCCTCGCTTCCAGTTTACCGCACGGAATGAACGCCCACCAAGCTTAAATTAGCGTGATCTTCAAGTGTGTCCGAATTCGCTGGTGGAGGAGATGGGGGGAACGGTTGGCAGCGCTTGGTTCTGGTTGAGGAAAACGCGGCTCAGGAGCACGAGTTGGTCCCCGGCTTTCAGGGGGCCGGCTTCCTGGCCGATGGGATTGAGGATCATTTCTTCACCGCGCTGAATCCCGATGAGCAGGCACGATCGTTTGTCGGTGCGGTAGCGGAGGAACATGCTGGCCAGTTCGACGAAATCGCGGCCGAGCAGCTCGTTGGGGACCTCAATGAGGTACATCTCGTTCGCGTTGCGGCCCACGCTGAGAAGCTCTTGATACACGCGGGTCATCCCGTGGTAGAGCGACGTGCGCGCCAGCAGTCGCAATCCGAGCTCGTCGGACGAGATGATCTCATCCGCGCCGGCCTTTTTCAGATGATGGCCGTTGGAGGGGTTGCGGCACTCGACGGCGATGTTCACCGAGCTGCCCTTGCAGAGGTTTTGCAAGGCGATGCAGGTGAGGATGGTCTTGCCGTCGGCGTGCTCGGCTTGGCGGTCGTCGGAGAGGACCACGACGGAATGGGCCTTCGAGACTCTCGCCCGACGGAGAATAATCTCGTTGGTCGGATCGCCCTTGACGATGTAGACGTCATTGAAGGCCGGTTCGTCGGCGGTGTCGGGCAGATCGATGGACTCGGGGCTGTCGTGAATGATCACGATCGGTCGCTTGTCGTGGATAATTTTGCTGTGGACCTCGCGGATCCACTCCAGGCCGCGGGGCGACCAGTTGCACAAGACCAGATGCCCTTCCATTTCGAAGTGGGACACTTCTCGACTCCGCAACCGGAACTCGACGAAGGCGGAGGCCACGGCCCCCGTGAACAACGCCACCAGGCAAATCCCGGACCCCAGCACGACGACGGCCAGAATGCGTCCGGCCACGGTCTGCGGCAGGACCTCCATTCCGCTGAACAGAATGACCAGGACACTCCAGAGCGACTCCGGCCACGAGCCGAACGCCGGATTTTCGCTCCACTCCGCCAGGTGGATCAAGGTGGCGCCGATGATCCAGAACGCGATCACGGCCAGGAGGTAGGGGAGCAACCGCATTCCATGAAACCGCGGCAGGAACCCCCACCAGGGTACCTGGTCGGGGTCGAACTCCTCGGCGCGCGAGGTGACCGCGCGAACAATGATGGGTCGGCGGCGCCGGATTGGCTGCGGCATGCGTTCCCCAAAACTCGATCAGGGCCGGGCGTCCGATCGTGAAACCTCGGTGACGCCGGACTTCGATCGCGTCTTCACCGACAGAAGGATGGGCAACGAACTGTCGGAAGTGCCCGCGGCCTCGCAACGTCCGACCGCGAAAAATGTGCGGAGATGCAGGAATACGAGCGACGATTACGCGACGATCAATACGTCGAGGTGAT
>CAZRGV010000061.1:0-974 GCA_964599655.1 uncultured Isosphaeraceae bacterium
GGCCCGAGACGCCGCCCGCAGGGCCCGCCGCCAGCAAAGGCGCGAAGGACGTTGACGCTGGGCATGCGAGGTTGGCGCACCGATTCGCCGTTGTTCCGGAATATGATGAACCGTGAGCTTATTTTCCAGCCCTTCAGCCGCGATGCAAGTCGTTGCGGTGTGACGGGTTTGGCCGCGCTTCGTCTGCCCCGCGAGACGGAAAACGAGGCGGTCGGGCGGTGGAGATGCGGCTCCGCGGCGAGCCACGGTGGCTCGCGAACCGACCAGTCTGGCGCCTCGATGAGGGGCATACGCTCGCGAGCGTTCCTCCGGGAAGGGCGATTGTGGCTTCGCCGCCGGCGTTACCTGTCGATCCGGGTGACCCGCGCAACATCGAGCCGCGATGCAAATGTTTATTTTGCCGGAGCTTGCGTCGCGTGCTCTCGGCCCTCCGGTAGAGATCGTGGAGGATTGAGGTGGGTCGTGGGGCCGGTCGCGACGGCACGCGCAAACGAACTTGGAGACGGCCGGTGTTCCGAATCGATCAACGACAGGGCGGATTTCGACGAGCCAGGCCAACGTTTTGGGACGGTTCCGGAAGAACGAGGATCGCCCCATGTCATCGGGTCTGACCCGGCGTGTTTTTTCGCCAACCGCAAGGCGGTATGGTCGCCGCGCGAGGCCAATCGATCGGCTTCGATGTGTCGCGCTTGTTCAGTACCGAAGGTGGGACTTGAACCCACACCCCCTTGCGGGGACCGGATTTTGAGTCCGGCGCGTCTGCCATTCCGCCACTTCGGCCACGGTTCGGATCGCGGGCAGGCCGATCCACCGAGGAACCGATCGTACCAGACCGGGATTCCCGAGAGAATAGGTCTTGGTGATCCTTCCACCCTGGAATCCTCCGAAGACCCCGACCTTTTGCTCTCCAGTCGCCTCGGGAGACGTCGCGACGGTCGAACGGCCGCGGAGTGGTCAATGGCCGCGAGGCGTGT
>CAZRGV010000061.1:1090-11257 GCA_964599655.1 uncultured Isosphaeraceae bacterium
AGTTCTCGGAGCAGCGGGGCCTCGATGGCGTCGAGGAACCGGTTGTACAGATTCGACGAGTCGTTGCTCGCGTCGAGGTCGAGGCGCGCCCGAGTCCATTTCGCGATGGCCTCGTCGAGCGCGTGGTCGTGCGGCGCGTCGTCGGTCGGGGAGGGAGCACCGACCGACGCCGGCAGATGCGCGGCTTCGATCGGTCCGCCTCCGCTGGCCCGGGCGGCCTGCTCGGCGGCGTTGCGAAGCTCACGGACATTTCCCGGCCAGGCGTGGTTCCACAGGCGACGGCCCAAGGGGGCGTTCGGGTCGAAATCCGCCGTCGATCGCGGCGCGATCCTCGAGACGAAGTGATTCCAGAGGCGAGGGATGTCGTCTCGTCGCTCGCGAAGCGGCGGCAGGTGGATCGGCAGGACGGCGAGGCGGTAGAACAGGTCGGCGCGGAACGTCCCGTCGCGGACCCACGCCTCGAGGTTCCGGTTCGTCGCGGCGACCACTCGGGCCCGCAGTTGCCGATCGCTTCCTCCGCCAACCGGCCGGTACTCGCCGACGTCGAGCACGCGAAGCAGCTTCGCCTGAATCGACGGCGGGGCCTCCGCCACCTCGTCGAAGAAGATCGTGCCGCGGCCCGCGCGTTCGAGCAAACCGGGCTGGGCCGAGTCGGCCCCGGTGAACGCCCCGCGCTCGTGCCCGAACAGCTCGCGCTCGACCAGGCTCTCCGGCAAGGCCGCCAGATGAACCGCCACGAACGGCTCGTGCGACCGGTCGCCATGCTGGTGGATCGCCCTCGCGACGAGTTCCTTCCCCGTGCCGCTCTCGCCGGTGATCAGCACCGGTTCTCCGCAGGCGGCCGCCAGAGCGATCTGCTTGAAGACGACCTGCATCGGCAGGCTCTGCCCGACGATCGCGCCGCCCGCCGCCGTCGCGTCGATCGGCTCGGCCGTTGGGCCCGAGTTCCGGCCCCGCAAGGCCCGATCCACAAGCGATCGGGCTTGGGCGAGGTCAAATGGTTTGGGCAAATAGTCGAACGCGCCGCCTCGGACGGCGCGCACCGCGGTTTGCACCGTGCCGTGGGCGGTCATCACCACGACCGGCAGGCGCGGCCAGAGCCCTCGAATCCGATCGAGCGCCGAAAGGCCGTCGAGGCCCGGCAGCCTCACGTCGAGGAAAAGCACATCGGGCGGGTCCTCCGCGAGGCGTTCCATCGCTTGCTCGGCGCTCGAGGCCACCGAAACCCGATGGCCGTCGTCGCCGAGAAAGTTGCGGAACGCCCAGCAAATGCTCGGCTCATCATCCAGCACCATCACATGGGCCATGCGTCGCTCCGGCTCGGTTCCGTCACAAGGTTTCCTCCCCACCGGGATCGCGCGCGTCGCCAGCGGGCCGCGACACCATCGGCGCCTTTGCTGGATGATGATATGAGATATGAGGTTGTGTAGATGTTACTGCGGGAAGGGTGATTCGGAAGCGCGTCCAGCCCGCGTTCCGGCGATACTCGATCGCGCCGCCGTGTTCCCGGACGATGGCGTCGCAGAGGGCCAGGCCGAGGCCGACCCCTTCGGGCTTGGTGCTGAAAAAGGGCTGGAACAGCCGCGCTTCGTCGCCGGCCGAGACGCCGGGGCCGTTGTCCTCGACGTCGATCGCGATCGCGCCGGAGGGGGTCAGGCCCGCGCGAATCCGCGCGCGACCGCCCGGCCCGGCGGCGTCGATGGCGTTGAGCGCCAGATTCGTGATGACCTGTCCCATCTGTTCGGGATCGACCCTGACCAGCGGCAAGGAATCTGCGGGTTCGACACTCCAGCCGACGCGTTGATGCTCGGCGTTGGCGGCCAGAGTGGCCGCGGCCCGTTCCACGATCGGCCCGATCTCGGTCCGCACGAACCGAGGGGGCTCGGGCCGGGCGATCTGGAGGAACCGCCGCACCTGGCGTTCGACCCGGCCCAGCTCGGCCATCGCGATTTCCAAGGGTTCCGTGTCGCGGTCGCGATTTCGTTCCATGAAGATTTGCAAGGTCATTCGCGCGGCGGTCAGGGGGTTGCGAAGCTCGTGCGCCAGCCCCGCGCTGACCTGGCGGATCAGCCGAAGCCGCTCGGTCTGGACCTGTTCGTCCTGAAGCCGTTGCAGCCACTGGGCCATCTGGGCGACGCCCTCGGCCAGTTCGCCGATCTCATCGAGGCGATCGCGAGGCAGGCCGGTCGGCCGCAGGTTCCCCTGGCCGATCTGGCGGATCGCGTGGTGGATCGCCGACAACGGCCTGGAAAGCGTCCGGCCGACCGCGCTCGCCAGCAAGGCGGCCAGGACCGCGCCGACGAGGCTCAGGGCCAGAATCGCGCGCCTCGCCTCCCAGGCGGTGGCCCGCAACGTCGGCTCGGGCAGCAGAATCAGGAGGCGACGCTCGCCGTGGGCCGTGCTCGCCGTGGGCCGCTCGACCGTCGCCACGCGGTATTCCACGCCCTGATGGGTCCAGGTCGGCTCGAAGCTGAGGTTCGTGCCCGACCCGAACGCGCTCGGCCAACGCGGCAACGCGTCCGGGAGGCCGAGCGTGCTCGACTGGACCCGTCCCCCGTCGTCGAGCAACGCGAACTCGGCACCGCCGAGCCCCTTCAACTGCTGGAGGACCGACTCGGTCAGCGGAAAGCGCGATCGCATCAACGTCTCGGCAATCCCCTGCCCTCGCTCAACATACTGCCGCCTCGCCCGCGATGCCGCCCAGTGGGCGCAGACCAGGCCCGTGCCCCCCACCATCGCGACGATCAGCACGAGGTGCGGAATCAGAATCCGGTTCCGAATCGATCCCTTACGGCGCCGTTGCGTCGGATTCATCGTGGCCGGTTTTCCCCCTCGATTCCGAGGCCATGGCCCGGTGCGGAACCGCCCCCCGCGGCCATTCTACGCACCGGCCGGGCGGGCCGACAATCGAACCAGGAGCCATCGACGCGACGAGCACCGGATTGCCAGGACCGCGCGGTTTCGGAGATAATCGAGGGCGCCGGGCCGTACCCGTCCAGGGACCGCGCGAGAGGAGGTCGGCGGACCATGACGCGTCTTCTCTGCGTATCCGTGATCCTTGCGTGGCCGATACTGGCTCCGGGCTGGGTTCGAGCCCAGTCCGGTGCCGCGGGAGCCGTCGGCGGCCACCACGCCTTCCACGGGGGGCCGATCGGCATGCATCCTGGTGGCGGTCCGCGCCTCTGGGGAGGCCGCGGGGCGGGCGGATCTCCTTTTCCGTTGTATTATCCGCCAATCCTGATCGGCCCGTCTCTTGGCCCGCCTTACCTGGTGTTCGCGGCGTCCCCCGTCGTCGTCGGCCCCACGTCGCCTCCCTCGTATGCCGATTTGTTGCTCGCGCCAAAGGTCCCGTTCGGCCCGGTGATTCCGCCGCCCGATCTGGTCCAGGCGCAACAGCTCGGCTTCGCCGGTCCACCGCCACCGTCGGCGCCTTCCGTGTCTCGACCGAGGCGTCCCGATGCCAAACGGGCCGAGGAACGCGTCCAGGTCGGCGACCGCCTCTTCCGCGCGGGCGAACTCGTCAAGGCGACCGAGCGTTACGAGCAGGCCCATAACGCCGATCCCGGTTCGGCCACGCCGTTCGTTCGGCTGGCTCAGATCGCCCTGTCGCGAGGTGATTACGCCGAGGCCGCCAACCGATTCCGCGAGGCCCAGACCGCCGAGCCCGGCTGGATGATCAATGCGCCCGATATCCAGAACCTTTTTGGCGACCCGACCGACTTCGCCGCCATCATCGCCAAGCTCGAATCCCACCTTCAGGCCTATCCCGAGGATCGCGACGCCTGGCTCGTCCTCGGGGCCGAACTCTACCTTTCCAGTCGAACCCAGCGCGCCGCCGACATCTTCCTCCGCCTCACCGACCGCAAGCCCGACGCGACCCTGGCCGCCTTTCTCAACGCCACCAACATCCGTTGAGACCCGGAGCCCGCTCGACGCGGGCTCGATCGCTGCCGCCCTCGGCCGATTGGTGTTGCCTCCTTCCACCGTCTTTGGGCCGATCACGGCGGCATTGTCTTTACCGTTCTCGCGTCGAATCGAAGATCGAGAGACATGAGTGTTTCGACATGCCCGAACCGAGTCGCTACTACGCCGCCGCGTGCCAGACCGACCTCCCCTGCCCTCGCCACCGCGACGAGATCGCCGGCCGTGTCGACCACATGCTCGGCATGATCGACCACGCCGTGGTGGGCTATCGGCCGTTCTTCGACGTCAAGCTGGTGGTTTTTCCCGAATTCGCGCACGCCGCGCCGGTGTACGAGACGGTCGAGGAACTCGCCGACAAGCTGGCCGTTCCGATTCCCAACGAGCATACCGACCGCTACCTCGCCAAGGCCAGGACTCGGGGCGTCTACATCCAGACAGGGACCTTTCTGGAGGTGGACGACCGCTGGCCGGGCGTCGTGTTCAACACGACCTGCCTGATCGGCCCGGATGGGATCTTGAGCACGTATCGCAAGGTGAATCCCTGGATTCCCTGGGAGCTGCACGCCAGCCCCCACGACCTTCCGGACTACGACCAGCCGATGTTCCCCGTCGTCGCGACCGAGATCGGTACGCTCGGCGTGGCGATCTGCTACGACTGGCTCTTTCCTGAGGCGATCCGCGCTCTGGCCCTCAACGGCGCCGAGGTTTTGATTCGCGTCTCGGCCTACATGGACCCGTGGGGCGCCACCCCGCCCCTGGACTGGTGGACGCTCTTCAACCGCGCTCGAGCGGTTGAGAACATGGCCTATGTCGTGGCCGTCAACCAGGCGGCGAGCCTCGCGAATTATCCGCCGTTTTCCTGGCCGGGCGGCAGCATGATCGTCGACTTCGACGGCCGGATTCTCGCGCAGGCCGACCCCGGACCCGGCGAGAAGATCGTCGTCGGCCCGATCGACCTGGCCGCTCTCCGCGACGAGCGGAGACGCCGCTCCGGCCACCACTTGCTGAACCACATCCGAGCCGAAGCCTATCGCCCCCTGTACGACCGACCGATCTTCCTCGCCGCCGAGCGGCGACCACCAGGTTCCCCATCGGACGAGAGAAGCCCTTGAACGCTCGGCTCGGACGCGAGGCTCGAGGGTCGAAACGCGTGCTCGGGAGCCTTCGGCCTTGCTTCCCCGCATTCGTGTCCAGGTCTATACTGAGCGTATCGCCCGGTCGATTCGACCGCCCGCGAGCGGTTCCATCGATTGTTGTGTGTCATACTTAACTACTCCTGGTTTGGTCGGTCGGGTCTTGTTCGCGTTGCGTTCTTCTCGCGGCTTCAACGAGGGAGTTGATCGGATCATGCGGCCTCGAATCCTTTCACGACTCGTCCTGCTTCTGGCCGTCGGCCTTCTCGTGACCCTGTCGGCGTGCGGTGGCGGCAAGGAAGAACCGCCCGCGACGGCGCCCTCGGAATCCGAGTCGACGGCGTCCCGGAACGGGGCGGCCGCGCCCTCCGACACCATCCCGGCCAAGGTGCTTCCGGCGTTTCTGGAGGCGCATCGCGAGGGCCTCGGCCACATGGAGCGCTATGAGTACGGCGAGGCCGTCAAGAACTTCCGCAAGGCGCTGGAACTGGCTCCGAACCTCAACGCGGCGAAGGTCAACCTGGCCATCGCCTTGCTCAACGATACCGGCGTCAAGGCGGAAGAGGCCAAGAAGAACCGGTCGGCCACCCCAGCGACCAACTTCGACGAGGCGCTGGCCCTGCTCGACGAGGTCCTCGCCGGCGATCCCAACAACCTCCACGCCCGTTATTGCCGGGGCATCATCCTCGAATATCTCGGCCAGATGGCCCGCGCGCACGAGGACTACAAGTTCGTCGTCGAGCACGACCCGAGCGACGCGCACGCCTGGGTCAAGTTCGGTATGACCTTGCCCGACCCCAAGCGGCCCAACTTCCCCGCGAGCCTCGACCAGGCGGAGCAACTCGTCGAGATCTACGGCAAGGCGCTCGAACGCAATCCCTACCTGGTCCTCGCCCTGTTCAAGCTCCAGGAAGCGTACAACTGGGCCTCGGTCAAGGCGAGACGCGATCGGCCGGATGAGGCCGCCACGCTGGCCGGCAAGCGAGACGAGATCAGCAAGCTCTGGGACCGACTCAACCCGGATCGCAACGTCGCCGGACACGGCGAGACGGGCAAGACGTTCTACGGCGAGATGGGGCATTACGCGACCTTGCTCGACCCGTTCGCCACGAAGATCCATCGCGCCGAGTCGCTGGTTCCTCCCCGGTTCGAGAGCCTGAAGCCCCTGGCCGTCGAACTGCCCGCCGGGCATCGCTGGGTCCAGAGGGCCGATTTCGACGGGCCTCTGGCCGTGGTCGGCCGGTTTCGCGACCGCTTCGGCGCGGCGGTCGCCCACCTCGACGTCAACGGCGACGGTCAGCGCGACCTGGTCCTCGCCGCGGCCGTCAAGGGGCCGAACGGTGTCCGCGACGTCCTGCTCCTGAACCAGGGCGACGGCCGGTTCGAGGATGCCTCCGCCGCCTTCGGTCTGCCCGACGACCGCGTGAGCCTGGGAGTCGCCGCCGCGGACTTCGACGCCGACGGCCAGATCGACCTGTTCCTCACCGGCGTTGGAGACAATCGCCTGCTCCGCAACAAGGGGGGCAAGACGTTCGAGGACATCACCTCGGCGCTCGGCGAGACCGGCCCGAAGGCGATCAGCCCGACGGCGCGCTGGCTCGACCTCGACCAGGACGGCGACCTTGACCTCGTGGTGCTGAACTACACCGCGGCTGAGCAGGCGGACGCCGCCTTCAAGGACGCCGCCTCGCCACCCCCTGGCCTGCCCAACACGGTTTATCGCAACGACGGCCAGCCGCCAAAAGTCGAGAACACGACCAAGCCGAACTGGGCCCCGATTGCCGTGGCCCCCGAGAGCGTTCCGGCCACCGAGGGCCTCTCGATTGTCCTGACCCCCTGGAACGACGAGACGACCGCCGCGATCCGGGCCGGCGAGGCGCCTCACACCGGTCTCGCCGTTCTCGACCTCGACGAGGATCGCGACCTCGACCTGGTTCTCTCGGCCGATCAGACCGCGCCCACCGCCGCCCTCAACGACCGCCTCGGCCGGTTCCACGAGGCGACCCTCAAGGATCTCGCCGCGAACGAGCCGGTCAACGGCCTGCTCGTGCTCGACCTCGACCAGGACGGGCGCTCCGACCTCGTCGCCGTCCATCCCGCCGGACGGCTCTCGGCCTGGCGAAACGTGAGAGTCGACCAAAAGGATCAGAAAGCCGGGTTCGCGTTCGAGTTCTGGCCGATCGACGCCCGATCCTGGCGCTCGGCCATGGCCAGCGACCTCGACCTCGACGGCTGGATCGACCTGGTGGGTCTGCCGGTCTCGGGCGAGGCCGAGGCGCCCCGTTGGGCGAGGAACGAAGGCAGCCGGCTCGCGTCGCAGGACCTGGCGCTTGGGCCCGACTCAACCGCCTCGCTGGTTGGCCTCGACCTGGCCGACCTCGTCGGTGATCCGTTGCCCGAGATCCTCCTGGTTCGCGATGGCGACGGCCCTCGAATGGCCCGCAACCTCGGCAACGGCCATCACTGGCTGGCCCTGGACCTCGACGGCCGCTGGAAGTTCGGCTTCGACCACATGCGGACCAACCCTCACGGGCTCGGCACCCGGCTCACGTTGCAAGGACCAGGACTGGACGTGCCTTACAGCCACACGACCACGACGGCCGGTCCCGCCCAGTCGGTCGGACCGGTCGTGCTGGGTCTGGGACAGACCGCGCCGGTGCCCCTGGTCCGGCTCCGATGGCCCGACGGCGTCATGCAGGCCGAGCTGAACGTGGACGCCGACCAGTTGCTCGCGCTGGCCGAGCACAACCGGAAGACCGGAAGTTGCCCGGTTCTGTTCACCTTCGATGGCCAGCGGTTCGTGTGCCTCGGCGATTTCCTGGGAGGTGGCGGACTCGGTTACCTCGTCGCGCCGGGCGTTTACGGCGAGCCCGACCGCGACGAGTCGGTCGCCATCGCCGGAGATCAGCTTCGACCCGTCGGCGGGGTCTATCGCCTGTCGATCACCGAGCCGATGGACGAGGTCGCCTACCTCGATCACCTGACGCTCGACGTCGTGGATCGCCCGCCGGGTGTCGAGGCCACGCCCGACGAGCGGTTCGCCCCCGGCGGGAATCGACCGACCGGCGCCTTGATCGCCTGGAAATCCACCATCGAACCGCTCCGAGCCACGGACCTGAAAGGGCACGACGTGACTGAGGCCCTCCGCGCCTGGGATCGTCGGACCGTCGACGGCTTCCGTCGCCTGCGGGGCTGGATCGGCTACGCCGAGGAACACGGCATCGTGCTCGACTTCGGCGACCGCCTTTCCCGGTTCGGTCCCGACGACCGCCTGGTTCTTTGCCTGGCCGGTTGGGTCGAATATCCGTACTCGCAAACGAATTACGCGGCCTCGACCGCGGGCGTGCCGCTCCGCCCGCCGGTTCTCGAACGGCTCCGGAATGATGGCTCCTGGGAGGTCCTCGAAGTGGATCCCGGCTACCCGGCCGGCCTGCCTCGACGCACGACCCTCGACCTGACCGGCAAGCTGACCGGACCGAAGTGCGTGATCCGGCTGCGAACCAACATGGAATGCTACTGGGATCAGGCCTTCGTGGCGGTCGCCGAGCCGCAACCCGGCCTTCGGGTCCACGCGTTGCCCGTCGCTCGAGCGAAGCTGGGCTATCGCGGCTACACCCGAGAGGTCTCGCCCGACGGCAACCTGCCGCTGCTCTACGACTACGACTACGTCGACCCGGCTCCGCTGGCCCGGCTCGAAGGCCAACTGACGCGCGCCGGCGACGTCGCCCGCCTGCTCCAGAACGACGACGACCACCTCTGCGTGGTCGGCCCCGGCGACGAGATCCGCCTCGAATTCGAGGCCAAGGCGGTTCCCCCGTTGCCCGAAGGCTGGACTCGGAGCTTCGTCCTTCGCGCCGTGGGCTATTGTAAGGATGCGGACCCCTTCACCGCGAGCAGCGATCGCATCGGCCCGCTGCCCTGGCGAGGGATGCCCGCGTACCCGTTCGGCCCCGAAGGGGAACGACCCATGGACCCGTCTTACAAGGCGTACCTCAAGGAGTTCCAGACCCGCCCGGTAGCGCCTTAAATGGGGATCGAGTGAGTTGTTGCTCGCACGTAGGGACGGTCGCGGGCGGGATTGATAAGCTGCTTGAGAGCATGCTTCGTTGGTCTTCATCAGAATGACAGATTTTCTTCGATAAGGAGGAGAGACGTTTCAATTTGGCATCATCGTCGGGAGGATCTTGAAACCTGACGGAACAAATTGGACAATCACGATCCGGAAGAGAGAGAAGCCGGGATTGAACCGACTGCCGCGCGTGGTGGTCGGATGCGTTGAAAGAACGCCCGGATTCCGCGTAAGCCCCCCAATGGCTGTTCGCAACTCGGGAGTTCATGGCATGAATGGTTCCGCGAGGCCGGTCGGCCGGACGATCATTCTCGGGCTGGGGCTCATGTGTGGAGCCTCCGTGGCCGGGGCGTCGCAATCTCCGACCCCAGGAGTCGGAGCAAGAACACCGGTGGCGGGGGAGAACTCCTTCGCTCCAGCCCTGGTGCCACTCGCTCCGACGGCCGGCCGCCCCTTCAATCTTGAGGCGCTGCGAGAGCGGACCGACCTGCGGTGGAACCTCCTGGCGAGGTTGGCCGAGTCTCAAGAAACGCCGTCCTCGCTCTTCGACCCCGTGTCTCCGATCGGCGAGACACCGACGAAGACCCCACCCTCCACGCTGGTCGGGTCGCTCTCCCGTCCCCTCGTCTCCGTCCCTGGCTGGCGGGCTGAGCCCCTGGTTGAAGGACCCGAATTCTCGGACGGGCCGGCATCGTCCAACCCGAACAACCTGACGGGGACGCACGTGCCGGAACCGGCGTCGGTGATCCTCTTGCTTTCCGGACTGAGCCTGATGGCCCTGATGGCCCGAAACCGGCTTCGCCGCCAGCTCGCGCATTGAGAGGGAATCGCCCGAAACGGTCGTCGTTCATCGGGCGGGCCGTGCCCACCGATCTTCCGACGGCGCGAGGGGTTCGGTGGTCGATGCCCACCCGACCCAACGCGAGACTTCCGGGCGATTCCGTATCACAAGATCAGGCGAACCGGAACCCTGAGGCTCACTTCGCCGTGTCTGCGTTCGAGCCGCTCTTCGAGTCCGAGCTGGTGGCCGCTGGCCTGGAG
>CAZRGV010000061.1:11267-14350 GCA_964599655.1 uncultured Isosphaeraceae bacterium
CCCGAGACGATCCGCTCGATGAGCCCGCGGCGTGCCACACGGGCAGGCGGTCCTGCAAGTGCTTGCGCGCGTCGGGAAGCAGCTTCTTATCCATGTGGGGCGTCTCGCGATCGAGCGTTAGGGCCTGTTGGGCTTCTCGGGCGGCGTCGTCGAAGAGTTCGAGGCTGGCGTAGGCGTCGGCCAGTCGGGCGCGAAGGGTCGGGCTGGTCGGATTCAGGTCGACGGTGGCGCGGGCCGCTTTGAGCCGGTCCGACTGGATCCGTCGCGCCTCGCGGCAGGCCAGCCTTCGAGCTTGGGCAGCTCGGTGGCGATCTCGGCCCGCAAGGTCTGGACGCCCAGCGCGTTCGGATTGCGGGGCGGCGTCATCGCCTGTCGCAGGGCCGAATCGATCCGGTGCCAGACGAGGTCGAGCACGCCGACCGGGGAGCCCCGGTCGCGCCAGGCTTCGTACTCGAGCAAGGCGCGGCCGATCCAGGGCCGGGATGCAAGCCGGTCGGCCTCGGCGGCCCTGCGGTAGGCGTCGACGGCCCGGTTGAACAGTGGCTCGGCCTGAGCGAACGCGGTCTCGGCCCGCTCGTTTTCCGGGAGATCGGTCGGCAAGGTCCTGTAGACACCGGCCCAGACGCTCCGGGCGCGCTGCTGTTCGGCGACCGCCTCTTCCAGCGCTCGCTCGGCTTTCCAGTAGGGGCCGACCGTTCCCGCGAACGTCCCGGCCAGCGCCGCCCAGGCCGCCGCGATTCCGAACGAGACGGCCCATCCGCCCACGTTTCGGAGCCGCCCGCAAGGCCGGTCGCCTCGAAGATCCTGACCCATCGCGAGGAATCCCCAGAGCACCAGAGCCACCGGCGCGAAGCCGATTCCGCCCGCGGCCAGGAGGTTCACGACCAGGGCCACGACCCCCGCGCCCAGGCCCACCACCGGGACCGGTCCCTTGCTCCAGAGCGGCATGCCGGTCAGCACGGCCCAGACCCACGTCCCGCCGAGCACGATCCATCGCATCAGGTCGTTCTCAAACGGGTTGAGAGACTGGGCGAACGGACCGAGATCGGGCCGGAGCAACATCGCCAGCAGCCAGCCAGCTCCGGCGGAGAGGACCAGCCAGGCGGTTCCCGCGGGTGGCCGGGCGAGGTCGGCGTCCTCATCCTCGACGCGGGCTTGATCCTCAAGGCGTTTGGTCTCGGCCGTCTCCGACGGCGTTGCGGATCCGAGCAGGTCGCGGAGTCCGAACCCGAGCGCCGCGATCAGGGCCAGTAACGCCGGCAAGCCGGCGGTCGCCCAGACTTCCAGGAACAGGTTGTGCGGGTCGGAGATTCCCTCGCTGGCCTGGGGCAGCTTGTGCCGGAGATAAGGTCCTCCGAAGTTGCCCGGGCCGTAGCCCGTCCACCAGGTCCACGATCCGTCGCCGATGACCCGCAACGCGCCGATCCAGTACTCGCCTCGATACCGGAGCGACTTGGTCGACTCGGTGAGCACCTGAACGTCGAGCTGTCGGGTCGCCGCGCCGATGGCCGCCATCGCCACGAGCAAGCCGGCCAGGCCGAGCCCGGTACCCAGCAGGAGCCGCGGCGGGACGAGGCGACGGCCTCGCCAGGCCAGCACGGCCGCCCCCGCCGCCATGCCGAGATAGGCGCTCCGGCTCTTGGTGAGCAACAGGCAGGCCAACAGCAGCAGCCAGGGAAGCGACGCCAGCAGCAAGGCCACAATCCGTGAGCCTTGCTCCCGGCGATTTCCGAGCCCCGTCAGCGCCACGGCCAGTCCGAGCACGGCCGGGCCCACCAGCACGCCCGCCAGCGAGTTTGCCAGGGCGAAGGTCGAGGTCGGTTCCTTCGAGCCGAGCACGCGGTCCTCGAACTGCTTGCGGGTGCTCGGGTCGTCGGCGACCCCGGCGATTCGAAGCGCCTGCTCAGGGTTTTCGAGGTACATCCGCCGCGTTTCGGGATGAACGACGGCGACCTGATAAAGCCCGAACGCCGCCAGAGCCACGGCCGTCGCCATCATCGACCCGGCCAGGGCCGAAACCTCGCTGGCGGTTCTTGGCAGGTGGCGAACCAGCGCGTAGGCCAGTCCCACGCCGACCCACTCCCAGGCCAGGTTGATCGCCACTCGCGCCTCGGCCCCTTGCCGTGCGCTCAGCGCCACGAGGGCAAACAGGGCATAAACCGCCGCGTCGGTCCACGACCAACGCAGACGTACCCGTCCCGCCACAAGCTGACCCAGAATGGCGAGGACCGCGGTTGCCAGCAACAAGAGGACCCAGGTCAAGCCGTGGCCCGAGTTGGCCTCGTCGTGGTACTCGCCCGGCCAGTAGGCCCGAGCCACGATCAAGGCGGCCGTCGAGGCGAGCGCGACCTGTCGCAGGCGCTCTCCGAGCCTGGCGAGTGCCGGAGCGTCGTCGTCGATCGGTTCAGGTCGGTTCCTGGCCGCCGCCCGGTCGGCCGAGGCTTTCGACGGCGCTGGAGTTCTCGAGGGCCGGACCTTCGGGTTTCGCCTGGACATCACGTCGCTCCGACCGCTTGGTCGAGACCTCCAGCACGGCCACCACGCCGAGCAGGCAGACCGTCTGCCCCACCACGACGGCCGCCTCGATCGGCGTCGTCAAGCGGTGCAGCAAAAGGGCGCCGAGGCCGCCGGCCAGCGTCACCAGATCAATCGTCGCGACCGCCCTCGCTGGCGTCAAACCCCGTTCAACCAGCCGATGTGAGAAATGCGATCGATCGGCCTGAAACGGGCTACGGCCTTCGCGAAGGCGGATCAAGATCACCGAGGCCGTGTCGTAGAGCGGCACGGCCATCACCAGGATCGGCGCCAGCGTGCCAAAGGGGGAGTATCCCTCGCGAGTGAACGTGCCGGTCACGGTCAACGTGCCCAGCAAGAACCCGAGGAAGTTGCTGCCGGCGTCTCCCATGAACAGCCTGGCCGGGGGTCGGTTGTGGAGCAGGAAGCCACCGAGCGCTCCGACCAGCACGAGCAGCACGGCCGGCACGAACCGCGTACCGACGGCGACCTGCGCCCCGACGAACAGGAGCGACGCGATCAGGCCCACGCTGGCGGCCAGGCCGTCCATGTTGTCGAGGAAGTTGAAC
>CAZRGV010000061.1:14360-35100 GCA_964599655.1 uncultured Isosphaeraceae bacterium
TTCGTCAGGCCGACGATCCAGACGACCGTGACGAACCAGGCCAGCCCTCGGTTGTGCTGGAAGAACGTCGCCTGCTCGCCGAACGCGACGAAGGCGATGGCGAGGCCGAACTGCACCGAGAGCCGCAATCGCCAGCCCAGCCCGAACCGGTCGTCGGCCAGGCCCATCAGCATCACGACGGTGGCCAGGCCCAGGATCAGTGCCAATTCGCCGGCCTTTGACCAGGCCCCTTCGGCGTAGGGAACGATCTCGGCCGGCAACCAGGAGCGGCCCAGGCCGAGCACCGCCGCCGCCAGGCCGAGCACCGTGACGGTCGTCAACCAGATCGCCACGCCGCCACCCAGCGGTGTCGGGGCCTTGTGGGCTTTTCGCCCTCCCGGCTTGTCGACCAGGCCGAGCCGTGGCGCGAGCGGCCGCGCCAACGCGCAAAGTGCCCCACTGAGGACGAACGCGATCAGCAGCAGGCTGATCCCGAATCCGGCCAAAGTCATGGCCCGACCCCCGAGGTTTCGACCCGCTCAAGACATAACCGGGGGCTCATCCGTATCGGCTCTCGATTTCGTCCGACGCGCTCCGACCGGGGCCAGGTCGACGCCTCCTCGCGCCGACGACGCTCCAGATTACCACACGAGCCGTCCTTCGTCTCGTCGATGGGTCGGTTTACAGCCGGAGTTCCGGTTCTTCCCCCACGTCGGGCGGGGCCTGGTCCGGATCGAGCTGTAGTTCCAGGTCGGCTTTTCGGCCTTGAAGCTCCCGCAAGTTGGCCAGCGCGATGCCGATGCAGGCAACCATCAGGGCCGCGACCAGTCCGCAGGTGGCAAACAGAACCCACCACTCGATCGGACGGTCGGGGGGCCATTCCGGACGACGGCCCCCTCGAATGACGACCCAGATGCCGAACGGCCCGGCCAGGGTCAGCACCGTCATCACGGTCAGTAGCACGATGGGTGTGCGTCGCACGCGCGCGGCCATTTTAGACATGCCCCTTCGCGGCGGCGCGGGCGACTCGCCGCTCCTCGCAGCGGTCTTCGATCGCCTTCCGGGCCGAATTGAGCTCGGCCAGAACGGCCTCGGCCGCGCCGGCCGCCGAGACGTGATGCGGCGACGCGTCGCTCCGCCACTTGACCTCGACCGTGCCGTCCTTCAGACCGCGCTCG
The DNA here is from genome assembly GCA_964599655.1 of uncultured Isosphaeraceae bacterium. Taxonomy (GTDB): domain Bacteria; phylum Planctomycetota; class Planctomycetia; order Isosphaerales; family Isosphaeraceae; genus CAZRGV01. The sequence goes on from CAZRGV010000061.1 coordinate 15,518, forward strand.
CCGATGACCACTCGGAGCGGAACGCCGATCAGGTCGGCATCCTTGAATTTGACACCCGGCCGTCCCTCGCGGTCGTCGACCAGCACGTCGTAGCCGGCCTCCGTGAGCCGCGTCTCCAGGTCGTTGGCCACCTCCATCACGGCCTCGTTCTGCACTTGCAAGGGGACGATCAGCACATGGTAGGGGGCCAGCATCAAGGGCCATCGAATCCCGTTCTCGTCGTGACCCGCCTCGACGGCGGCCGCCAGGATGCGGTTCACGCCGATGCCGTAGCAACCCATGATCAAGGGGATCGCCTGCCCTTTGTCGTCGAGGAAGGTCGCGCCCATCGCCTGCGAATACTTCGTGCCGAGCTTGAAGACGTGGCCGATCTCGATGCCCTGGTGCATGGCCATCGCCGAGCCGCAACGAGGGCACGGATCGCCGGCCTCGGCGTTTCGCAGGTCGCCGACGTTCTCCAGCGGAAAATCGCGCCCGGGGATCACGCCGGTCAGGTGCACGTCCTGCTCGTTGCCGCCGACCACGATCGTCGGCATCTCGGCGACCGAGCGGTCGACGATCAGGGGAATCTTCAGGTCGATCGGTCCGAGAAAGCCCATCGGCGCGCCGGTGGCCTTCTCGATCTGGGCCGCGTCGGCCGGCAAGATCGTCGAGGCGCGGAAGGCCCGTCGAATCTTCGACTCGTTGGCTTCGTGGTCGCCTCGAATCAGGACGGCCACCGGCTTGCCGTCGGCCAGGAAGACCAGCAGCTTGCCCGTCTGCGACTCGTCGACCTTGAGGAAGTCGCACACCTCCTGGATCGTGCGGCGACCGGGGGTGGAGACCCTCTGAGGCGACGCGACCGGCTCGGCCTGGTCCTTCCACCACTCCTTGACCGGATGGGCCGGCCGGGGCTCCTGGCTCGAGAGGGTATCCTTGAGCAGGTCGCCGACCTCGGCCCGTTCGCGGTTGGCGGCGTAGCCGCAGTTGCCGCACTGAATGACGACATCTTCACCAATATCGCATGGAACCATGAACTCGTGGGAACTTTCGCCGCCGATCGGCCCGCTCTCGGCCTCGACCGCGACGTAGGGCAGGCCGCAGCGGTCAAAGATCCGGCAATAGGCCTCGTACATCGCGTCGTAGGACACGTTGAGCTGTTCGAGGTTGGCCCCGAAACTGTACGCGTCCTTCATCAGGAACTCGCGCGTCCGCAAGATGCCGAAGCGGGGCCGAGGCTCGTCGCGGAATTTGGTCTGGATCTGGTAGAGCGTCATCGGCAGTTGCTTGTACGACTTGATCAGGTCGCGCGCGATGTCGGTGACGACCTCTTCATGCGTCGGGCCGAGCACCACGCGGCGGTCGCCGCCAAGGGTCAGCTCCATCAGGATGCCGCCCATGTTGTTGTAGCGGCCCGACTCTTCCCAGAGTTCGACCGGGTGGATCGTCGGCATCAGGAGTTCCAGGGCTCCGGCGTCGTCCATTTCCTCGCGGATGATCTGGACGGCCTTGTTCAGGACGCGGAACCCCAGCGGCAAGTAGGAGTAGGCCCCCGCCTCCAGTTGCCGAATCATGCCGGCCCGGAGCAAGAGCACGTGGCTCGGCGCCACGGCGTCGGCCGGCGATTCCTTCTGTGTCGGGATCAGGGCTTGCGACCAGCGCACGGGAAACTCCTTGAACGGAAAACGGGGGCGAGTGGGCCGAACGGATAGGCCGGAACGCCGGGTCCGATCGCGTCGCAGACCATCATACCGATCCGACCCGATTTCTTCACTCGCGACTGGAGATGCTCCGGCCCGATCCTTCGGAGCGTCAGGGTTTCTTGGTGTGCCCGGCCCAGCCGCGATGACCGGCACAGCTCCGAAAGGTGTGCCGAACGCGACGATCCGTCTCTCTGTAACTCGTTGGAAGATAAGGACCCAAATCGATGGCGAGGCGCGAAAAGCCCCGAACTTCGCCGCCGATCCTGACGACTTCTAAGATCAACCGGACGCCTCGTCGCGAGCCGTCGAGCCCGCGCCCGACCCGATTCGTTGTGATCCGTTTTCACCCGTCGCTGATGGTCGGTCAGCCCGGCCCCAGGGAGGTGCAGTGGTGTTTCCCTTTGATGCCCGGCGCCCGAGCCGGAACGGACGCCCCCGACGCCGGCCGGATCTGTCTGCCTTTGTGCGGCTGGAAACGCGCGAGCTGATGGCCTACTCGCCGCTCGGCTTTTCCCTGCCCGATCTGACGGTCGTCGGCCAAGCCCCGCCGGTCGCCGCCTACGGCGGGCAGATTACCGTGACGGTCGATGTCAGTAATCTCGGCGCCAGCTCGATCAACGAGCCGTTGAACCTCGAGCAGGGCGCTCCCAGCCACGCCGACGCTCCTCCGTCGGTCGTGGGCGTCTACCTCTCGCCCAGGCCCCATGGCTTCGGCCCGGGTGCCGTTCGCATCGGCGAGGTCTCGATTCCGACCGTGCAACAGAACAGCACCGTCCAGGTCACCCAAACGCTGAACATGCCGGCCACCGCGCCGAAGGGATTCCCCGGCAACGGGAAAAACCTTTACATTTTCTTCCGGGCCGACGACAAGCGGCAGATGCTCGAGCTCGACCGGACCAACAACGTCTACCGGGCGCCTCAGCCCATTCAGCTTGCGGCGGCCTTGCCGGATCTCCAGGCCATCGGCCTGCAATTGCCTCCGGTCATGCAACCGGGCGATAAGATCCAGCCCACCATCCAGATCGCGAACTATGGTACCGCGGCGACCGCGCCGCAGGGCCCGGTTGAGGTGCAGCTGGTGACCTCCACCGGCGTGGTCCTGACCACGTTCACCATCGACAACATCGCCCCGCTCTCGTCTGTTCCGTCGCGACACACGGTTCTCGGCGATTCGACGCTCGACATTCCGGCGAACGTGGTCACTCTGACCGGGCCCATCGTCACGTTGCCGAGCAGTCCGGCGAGCTACACCGTCGGGTTGAGGGTCGATCCCAACAACACGATCCGCGAGATCCACGAGCTGGTCAGCGGGCCCACGACGTCCTTGCAAGAGGCGAAGCCGGTCGGACCTCCCGTGCATGGCCTTCCGCCCGCCGCCGAGCAGGGCGATCCGGCCTCGTCGCTGAACCTCTTCCCGACCCCGGCCTACGGCCCCATTTACTCGCCGTTCTTCCCTAACGACGCCTTGACCCCACCGCCGCTCGGTCCGGGCTACAGCAGCATGATGATGGTGTCGAGCGCCAACGCCGCGTCGGAGACCCAGGGGCACGCCGGCGCTGCGACGGTCTCGCAGGCCGCGCCCGGCGGTCGGCTGGCCGCCTGGTTGAGCCGGCGACAGGCCTGGATCGCCGCCCACCAGGGCCGACTGTCCCGCTTCCAGGGCTGAGCGTCTCGACGGGCAAAGCGCCCCGCCGAGCCGGAAACGATCGTGATGGCCCGCCAACGGAGTCTTGCTCCTTGACCCCGATGGCGGGCCATCCCTACAATCTCCCCTCATGATTCGCCGATACGTCAACCAGCTTGCCAACAGTGACTCCGTTGACGAGGTGTTCCTCGTCACCGAAAAACAGCTCCGGGCCAATCGCCAGGGGAACCTTTACCTTCACCTCGAGCTCCGTGATAAGTCCGGCAGTATCGGCGCCCGACTCTGGAACGCCACCGAGTCGCTCGCTCGCCGCTTCGAGCCGGGCGACTACCTCCGCGCTCGAGGCAAGGTCCAGGTCTTCCAGGGGGCCCTTCAAATTATCCTCTCGAATGTCGAGGTCGTCGATTCCTCCCAGGTCCCGGCCGAGGAATTCCTGCCTCGAAGCGCCTCGGACGTCGGGAAGCTCACGGCCAGGCTTCGCGAGGTGCTCATGGGGATGTCGAACCCCCACCTCCGCGCCCTGGCGGAGTGCTTCCTGATCGACAACGAGTTCCTCCGGAAGTTCACCACCGCCCCGGCCGGTATCAAGAACCATCACGCCTACCAGGCGGGGCTGCTCGAACATGTCGTCACGCTGTTGAATGTCGCCGACCGCATCAGCGACCTTTACCCGGAGCTCGACCGCGACCTGCTGTTGACGGGCATTTTCCTGCACGACATCGGTAAGATCGACGAATTGAGCTACGAGCGCGCATTTTCCTATACCGATGAAGGCCAGCTTCTCGGCCATTTGGTCATGGGCGTCTGCCTGCTTCGCGAGAAGGTTCGCCGCACCATGGACCTGACCGGCGAGCCCTTCCCTTCGGAGCTTCGGCTGCGGCTGGAACATATGATCGTCAGCCACCACGGCACGCATGAGTTCGGAAGCCCCAAGCTGCCGATGACCCCCGAGGCGATCGCGCTGCATTATCTCGATAACCTCGACGCCAAGGTTCACACCTTCACCAGGGAGATCCGGGACGACCCCGCGCGCGAGTCGAACTGGACTCCGTTTCAGCAGAACCTTGGCCGTCGCCTGTTCAAGGGAACGCTGGGGGTGGCGGCCGACGAGTCGGAAGAGCCGGAGGCATAGGCCGCGGTCGAAGGCGGGCGGGGCGGACGTGGCTCGATCCGCGACCCGATCGGCCACCCAGGGATGTGGGTTGTATGTTCGATCAGGGGTCTGACTACGCCGTCGCCGCGGTCGTGATCGTCTGCGCCGTCGCGTCGATCTTCGGGCGAGACCTCAGGCCACGGTGATTAGGCAACGTTTTAAAACCCGGGTGGGGCTGGGCGATGGCCATTGGGGGCATCGCGTATGCCCTGGCGAGGATTTACCAAGATTTTCAGGTGCCGTACGACTACAAGCTCTTCTGGATGTGCGGTCGAGACGTTCTGGCCGGTGCCGATTACTACGCGATCGATCCTCGGGATGGTGGTCCTCGGGCGCTCAACCCTCCCACGGCGTTGCCGCTCTTCGCGGCGTTTGGCGCCTTGCCGCTTCGCAAGGGAGCGAGGCTCTGGACGGCGCTGAACGCGTTGCTCGGCCTGGCTCTCGTGCCGCTGGCTCATCGTGGGCTTGTCGCGCAGGGTGGTCCGGACACGCCGAGACTGCCAAAGCCGGTGCTCGGTGTCCTGAGCGCCGCTGTCGCGTTCTCGAATGCCTATCAGAGCAACCTTGCCCTCGGCCAGCTCGGGATCGTGACGGCCGCCGCCTTGCTGGCCGCGTTGTGGGCCCAGGCCGCCGGCCGGCCGATCCTGGCCGGGCTCGCCCTGGCGGTCGCGACGATCAAGCCACCCACGACGCTTCCGGTTCTTCTGCTTCTGTTCTCGCGCAGGCAAGATCGCGTATCGTGGCTGAGCTTGGCCGTCGCGACCCTGGTGCTTTGCCTGGCCAGTGGACCACCGGGCGAGCTTCCGGGCCGGCTCGCACACAATGCCCGCAACATTCTCGTCAGTGCCAGCCCGGGCATGGTGAACGACTACTCGTATGCGGGTCCATCGCACAACAGCATGCTCGGTCTCGATCACATGCTCTATCGCCTGGGTCTTCGCGACCGCCGTCTGATCGCGGTGTTGCAGGCCGCCGGCCTGGCCGCGATCGGAATCGGTCTTTTCCGAGCCGTTCACGCGTCGAGCGTTTCTCGCCCCTCGGCCTGCGCTCTGGCGGCTCTTTACGCGGTTCTTTTCCTGTACCATCGTGTTTACGACACGATTCTTCTTGTGCTGCCGCTTGTACATGCGACGATCCTCGCGCGAACGTCGCCCCACGGACCTCGACGTCGCGTTCTCGTGGCCGCGATCGCTGTCCTGTTGGTGCTGATGCTCTACCCGAGCTGGCTTCTGGCCGTCGAGCGTCTCACGTTCCGGATCGGCGGCTGGGGCTGGCTGCCGCGAGCCATCCTGTTACCGGTCGCGACCTGGCTCGTGCTCCTCGGGTTGTTCGCCCTCTGGTCGGGCGCCGCGCGTCTGCGACGCCGTACGGGTTCCGCGTGAGACCGGCGATCGAGGAAGCGTGGCCTGTGGAATGTTGGTCTGCGTTGAGAACGGCTCACCGTGACGGGGCTCACGGAAGCGTGACGCGTAACGGAGAGGCTGGCCCGTTTCCCAGGGTCGGTAGGCGTTGCAGAAATCGATCCGGTCGCCGAGGCTCGGGTGGGTTGAGCGCCAGAGGGTGTAGAACAGGCCGGGGCGAGGATAGCCGAGGTTCTCTCGCTGGAGTTCGACGAAGGCCATCGCGCCGGCCCGGTTGTCGCGGGTCAGCTCCAGCGCGAAGCGGTCGGCCTCGTGTTCCATGTGCCGGCTGTAGGCGAACCCGACGGGCGTCAAGGCCAGGTTGGCGGTCTGGCCCAGAAGAATGATCAGCGGCAGCGAGGCCACGTCCGACAGCCGGTCGAAGCGGAAGCGGTCGCGGAATCGCTCGATCAGCCAGCCCGACGCGCGGTGGACTCCGTAGAGACCAATCAAGATCAGAACGCTCGTGAAGACGATTCCGCGAACGACATGACCGAGAACGAAGTGGCCCATCTCGTGCCCCATGACCACCATCAGTTCGTCCTCGTCGAGCCGGTCGATGATGGTGTCCCAGAGCACGATCCGTTTGGTGTCGAGAAAGCCGGTCACATAGGCGTTGACGGTCTTCGTGTCGCGGCTCTTGTCGACCTCGAAGACGCGGCTGCCCTCGATCCCCGCGCGCTGGGCCAGCGCCAGGATCTTCGATTCGAGCGATTTGTCCTTCATCGGGCCGAAGTCGTTGAATAGCGGGTCGATCCAGATCGGCTTGACCATCGCCAGCGTGAGCAGGAAGGGAATGGTCAACAGCCCGGTCCAGAGCCACCAGCGCCTTGGGCTCCAGGCGATCAGGCCGTAGACGACGACCAGAACGAGGACCGCCAGGCCGATTTCGACGCCGAGTGTCTTGCACGCGTCCATCGCCCAGCGGTCGAGCGACTTGTTGGACAGTCCGTAGGCGTGCAATCGGACGAATCCCTCGTAATAGTCGAGTGGCAGCCCGACCAGGCTGGTCAGGACGAAGTAGAGGACGACGAAGACCGCGACGATTCCGGGCCCCTTCCGGCCGATCCCGCGGGCCAGATCGCGAAGCCGCGCCGAGGCCCCCGACGCGACGACAGCGGCGGGAACGAGCAGGGCCCAGAACCGATTCACGAACCAGAGGATATTGCCTGTTTCATAGAACTGAACGGCCATGGGTGATGGTTCGGGGACGGCGATCGGCCCGGGCCGCTGGGGGTTGGCGTGGTCCGAGGGGCTCATGGCGTCCTGAGCCGCTCGCAAGGTCGTGGAGGAGAGGAGGATCAGAAGGATCGTCGCGACCAGTCGCCGCATGGTCATCGCTCGCTGAGAGTCGGTTGCGTCACTCGATCCGGTGGGTGGAGTCGCTGTGTGGCGGTTGTTGGGCTTGGGTTTGCGTTTGCTGAGGTTGCGGAATGGTCGGTCCCTGGCTTGCCAGTGGTGGGATCATCGGAGAGATCGAAAACCGCGACGTCGACTCGTCGCTTTGTCGAGCCATGACGGCGATCAAGCCCAGCAGGGACATGGCGAAGGCCAGCCAGCCGGTCACGGCTGCCCAGAAGGCCCAGTTATATTTGCGGTTGAGCTCGCCGGTCTCGCCCGACTCGATGAGAGTTTCCTTGCGGGCGATTTCGTTGCGAAGCCGGTCGATCTGAGAGTCGCGTTGCTGGACGTCGTCGCGGTTGAGCTTCTCCGATTCCTCGTTTTTCTCTCGGAGACTGGCGATCTCGTCCGCGAGCTTCTGGGCGTTTGACTTCAAGGTGCCGGCATGCTCGGTGAGCGCGTCCTTTTCCATCTGGAGGCGGGCGATCCGGCCCTTCAGCGCGTTTACCTCTTGCATGGTCTCGGTGAAACGGGCGCGGATCGACTCGGGCGGGTCGCCGACGCGGAGGTCGGCCAGCAGGGCGTCGAGCGCCTGTTCCTTGGCCGAGGTTCTCGCGGCGTCGATTTCCTTGGCTTGAGCCGCCTCGGCCTGCTTCTGGAGCCTGGCGAGCTCGGCGACGGCCTGGGCCTGGTCGCGGAGCGTGTTGCCGAGGGTGTACATCCAGAGCAAGATGCCCACGGCGAGCGAGCCGATGGTCAGGCCCAGTAAGCTGAAAACCGCGGCCGTCTGCGACCGGTCGACCACGGTTGTCGAGTGGGGACGAGTGAGCATGGCGATCAGCTCCGCCTCGAGTCGGGGGGACAGGCCGCTCCCGCCGCCTTCGGGATTGGGCAGGTTCTCCAGGTCGTTGACCAGTCGCGCCAGGGCCAGCCGCTCGGAACGATCGGCGGTGAGGTAGAAGCCGCCGACTTCCATCATCTGGCCATCATACCACTGGAAGAATCCGCGCGTCTGGCGAATCGGGTCGACGACGTAGGCAACCTGCAACGGCTGGGCGAAGAAGTGATGATGAATGAACAGGTCGTGACTGGACAGAAAGACGCCGAAATCGGGGTGGGTATGATACCAGCCGACGATGTCGAGGTCCGGGTATTTCAGGTCGCGTTCCCGGGTGATTTCCTCCCAGGAATCGTGTGTGTAGGTGAAGCTGGCCTGGGTGTTTTCGTAGTGCTTGGCCTCCAGCGCCTCGGTGATCCAGACGAACGGCTGGCCGGTTTCGTCGTCGACGCATTCCTTGCCGAGGAGGATGCCGCCGAGTTCGACCGAGGTATCACGCAGCGCGTGGCGTTCGATGGCGTCGGCGGGTCGTCGGTCGAGGAAGATGGGTAGTTCGCCAGGGCCGGGCACACCGTAGGCGATGCACGCCTTGCGCCGGTCGCGATCGGGCCGTCGAAGCCGCTGGGGCTCGCGGTAGGTCATCTCGCCGAAGACGATCTCGTCGCTGCCGTCGCTCAAGGCTGCTCGCCCCCTTTCGCCGGCTTGGCCGCCGCTTGCCGCGGTCGATCGACGAAGGCGGCAGGTCCTGGGCTGTTGAGCCCTTGCCGGGCGACCCGCAACACGGTCGCCATGTCCCTCCGCAACAAGGCCGCCGGATCGAGCCAGAGTTCTGGAAACACCTCGGAGCGAAGCACGCCGGCCGCGCCCGGCGACAACGGATCGAACCGCCTCTTGCGAAGGGCAAACCCGTCGATGGGGTGGTCCTCAACCCGCCAGACAACGTACTCGAGCACCCCGCCCCGCTGATCGACTTGCTGCTCACCGTTGCGCAGGAGCGGGATCGTCCTCAGCGCGGATTCGGTCGATCGACCGGGCGGGTCCGGCCTGGTCCTGGTCGACATTGACGAGGCTCCTTGGCAAGTCTTCAGTCGGCTCGGACGGCGTTGCGGTCGGCGTCGAGCAGGTAGAAGCCCGATTCCTCGTCACCGTCGATCCTAACGACATCGTACGGCGGGATGCCCAAGGTTGCCAGCGGCCGACCGGCCAGTGGCGAGTCGTCGGCGATCGTCGTGACGATTTCCGGCCGCGCGGGTTCCTGGCAGGTGGGGCAGCGGGCCTCGGCCTGGCCAACCCTGGTTCGAGGGCGGAAAACCTCAATTCGCCAGCCGCAACGAGGACAATGGATCGACGTGACGAGGTCGCGATCGAGCCTCAGGGTCAACGGCCCAGACAGCGTTGGCCGGACGGCTTCGAAGAGGGTGGCGAGGGTGTCTTGATGGCCCTGTGGCACGGGATGCGGATCGGGGTAGGTCTCGTGGCTCAGGCAATCGTCGCGACGGGGAAGCCGGGTGGTGTAGAACTGGTTGGCCACGCCGTTGAAGACCATCGCGCTGCCGGCCTGGACGGGCATGTCATGGATCAGTTTGAGGGCCTCCTGCACTTCCAGGGCGGCCATCATCGAGGCAATCGTCGGCGCGGTTGGCACCTTGCCTTCGAGGATGTCCTCGCGACGGAGCAGCGGGCAACTGTAGCGGCGGTTCAAGAGCTCGTAGTCGCGACGGGTCATCGCACATTCATAACAGGCTGAATCGGGCGGAACGAAGACCTTGACGACGCCTTGGATTTCCTGGATGCCGGCGTCGACCCACGGTGTGCTCGTTTTCCAGCACTGGCGGTTGACCCAGAGCCGGGCCTCTCGGTTGTCGAGGCAGCCGATGACGACGTCCATCTCGCGGAAGAGGCCGAGTCCGACGTCGGTCAGGACGTCCCCATGCAACGGATGGATGACGACTTCGGGGTTGATTTCCCTGGCCCGGCGCGCGGCGACTTCGGCCTTGGGCTGGCCGCCGTCCTCGGCGCGAAAAAGGACCGATCGCGACAGGTTCGATGGCTCGACCAGGTCGAGGTCGATGACGAAGGTCGTGCCCACGCCGAGCAGGGCGAGGTTCTTGAGCACTTCATTGCCCAACGCTCCCGCGCCGACGACCAGCACCTTGGCGGCGGCTAGCTTTTCCTGCCGCCACCAGGGGATCAGCCGGAGGCGGCCATAGCGGTCGGTTTCGTCGATGACCAGGTCCGGGGCGACATCGACGGAATCGGGAACGGGCGGTTCGGGCATGGGCACGCGTGGCTTCCGGAAGAGTTCGGGCGGAACCGGCCATGTCCGGCACGTCGCCGCGCGGGGATTGTTCTTGTTCGGAGGGTCCTGGGGGGCCGGGGCCTCAGTCGAGGAAGATGACATCCTCCCGCGGTGGGCTGGGCCTTGGCCGTTGTTCGGGCGGTCGCAGGTCGATCTCCATGTCCAGGATGCAGATCCCGTCGAGTTCTTCGCGTTTGACCGCCGACTCCATCCGCTTCAGGTCGTCCGGCTCGATTTCGGCCGGCTTGGGGGAGGGTTCGGATGCGACCGGGCCGGGCATTGGAATCGGCTTCTTCTCGGGGTCGATCCGGCCAAGGGCCGCGCGCTTGTCGCGGAGTGGTCGGTCGTCGGTCGGAAAGGCGAAGGTGGTCTGGTTGGCCGCCCAGAGCGCCGCGTCCCGGTTGTAGGGGCTCCGGATGTCGTAGTTAAAGTACCGGGCCATGTCCCAGAGCATCTGGCAGAGCTCGTCAAGATGCAGGCTGGGAACCCAGTGGGTGCCATAGCCGCCCAGGCAAACCAGGCCGATCTCGGAAATGTTCGGGTGGTAGATGGGCGTCAGCCAGCGGATCTCGGGCATGGTGCGGGGGTAGGACGCGCCCAGCTTGATCTCGACCTCGTGGTGGTCGCGGAAGGTGACCTTCCCCTTCTCCCGAGTGAGGCTTCGGCCTCGGAACTCGATCAGGTAGCGCTGAGGAGGCTTGCCCGCAGTGCGGTAGCGGATGACCGAGCTCTCTTCGAGCAGTTGTGTCATGGCGGTCGCGTCGGACCGCAGCCGTCGCATCTGGGGCGACTCGTAGTTCTTCCAGAGACTCATAAACGGATGAACCTGTACCGGAATCGGTCAAAAGACAGGATCTGTCCGGGATGGGTCCGCCAGGGCCGGCGACGGCGGACGGGCGATTCTCCGGTGCCGGACGCCTTCGAGGGGAGCAATCGCGGGCGGCCTTGCGGCCTGGCTCGACGACGAACGACTCAGCCGGCGACGACTTCGGGATAAACGATCAGGTGGTCGCCGTTCTGGACCCCTGCCTCGACCAGGGTCTGGCTTTCGAGCAGCCGGTGGCCCCCTTCTTTATGGTCGAGCGAATAGCTCATCGGCTGGCCGTCGGGGCTGGTCGTGGGCAAACTCATCTTGGTGATGATATTCGGCAAGATCCGGCTGACCGGCACGCTGAAGGCGATCACCGCCTTTACCGACTTGGCCCCGGTCTGGTCCAGGAATGTGACCTGGATCCCCGTTGCGTCCGCGCTTCCGCCGTACGACATGGTCTGGATACCTCCCTATGCTGGCGTTCGCCCGCCGCCTGGCATTATTGGACCGTCACCCCGGGTTTTTTCGGTCCCCGGAGCCGAGTCGCGCCCATTCAGGATACCCGCCGGGAGGTGACTTCGGAACAGGCTGTGTCTTATTTCCGGCGGTCGTCGAGGTGAGGATCCATGCAAAGCCGGCGCTTTTGTCGCTCGAAACCTCGACCTCTCAGGCGGTTCCAGCCGGCGACCGCCAGACCCCCCACGCCGAGCAGGACCAGCGACGGCGGGGCCGGCACAACCACGGACCCAGGCGTCAGCACGAATGCGTGCACTCTTCCGTTGATGGTTCCCATCCCGGTGATTTGGCCCGCGTTGTTGATCCCGGTGGCCGACGTGAGGGTCCAGCCCAGGCTGGGGTCGATCAGGTCGTTCAGGTCGACCATGCCGCCGAGCGGACTCCACAGGAACGCTCGGGAGCCCCCTTGCATCAGGTCGATCCGGCCGACCACCAGTCCGGCGTCGTTGATCCCCAGGCCGACACTCGAGCCACGGATCAGCGGGTCGGCAATGTCCACCATGCCCGATCCCTGGGTGTAGAGAAAGGCGTGCGAGAAGCCGCTGGCCGTGTCCGAGGCGCCCGTCACCTGATCCTTGCTGTTGATCGCGAAACCCGAGCTCGATCCGTTGGCGATCAGGCTTCCGAGATCCTTCATGCCGTCCGCGTCGGTGTAGAGGAACGCCCGGGAGCCGCCGCTGGCCACCTGCGACGTGCCGACCACATGGCCGACGTCGTTAATGCCGTTGCCTTGACTGGTGCCCCCCGTGACCAAGGACCCCAGGTCTTGCAGGTTGTTCGGCCCGGTCCCGCGAAAGGCGCGCATCGTGCCGTCGGCCGTCTGCGAGGTTCCGACCACCACGCCCTGACCGTTGATTCCATTGGCCTCGCTCGACAGGCCCCCCAGCGTGCCCAGGTCGGTCAAGGTCTTTCCATCGGCCGAGCTGACAAACGCATGCGTGAACAATCCCGCGCCGATCGCAACCTGGCTCTTGCCCGCGACCTGGCCGATCAGGTTGATCGCCCGGCCCGAACTGAACTCGCCGCCGGGGAGCGTTCCCAGATCCTTCAGCGGCGGCGAGCCGTCCCAGCGGAAGGCGTGCGTCAGGCCCAAGCCCGTTTCGGCCTCGCCCGTCACCTGACCCTGGCCATTGATCGCGAATCCCTTGCTCTGGCTCCCCGAGGGCAACGTCCCCAGGTCGATCAGCGTGTAATCGGCCGATGCCGGCGCGGCCAGAAATCCCAGCCAGGCCCCCACCAGACCGATCACCCATCGTCGATCTCCGAAGCGCATCAGACCAACCTCACGGGAGCCAAACGACTCTCACGGCACGCACGGTGAAATCACTAGCTGCATGATTGCATTCTATCAGCAAATTTTATCCGATCGCGTGGGGAATGACAAGCAAAAACGGCCATTTTTCGGCGCCTTTGTGTTACGAGGTGCTGGAGGTGTTGCCGCCTGGCGACGGCCGGAGGTGATGTGCGAGCCAGCGGCGGAGGTCGTCGAGGACTTGCTCGCGGTCGAGGTCGTTGAGTGGCTCATGGAGCGCTTCCGGGTAGAGTTTCAGGGTTTTGTCGGGGCTGCCGAGGCGCTCGAAGAGGTCGAGCGAGGCGCGGTGATCGACGACGGGATCGGCCTCTCCCAGGAGCATGAGGACGGGCAGGTGGATTTCGCCGGCCCGGGCGGTGACGGCGGGGCCGCCTTCGACCATGCCGAAGAACAGAGGCGCGCTGACCCGGGTGTGTCGCAGGGTGTCGGCCCGCCGGATCGAGGCGTAGTCCGGATGGCGCGAGAGCATCTCGTCGGGGAGCTCACCGTGCAGGGTCAGGCCCGGGGCGACCCGACGCAAGACCTGGCCAATCCAGAGTTTGTGCCGGGGAATGTCGACGGCCAGGCGGAGGCTCGGGTTCGAGAGCACCAGGCCGTCGATGGGCAGGTCGCCTTCGAGCACCGCGCGGAGGGCGACCTGTCCGCCGTTGGAGTGACCAAGAACGAACCGGGGGTGATCGGGCCGTTGGCGCGAGGCCCAGCCCACTGCCGCGCGGAGGTCGCAGGTCAGCTCCTCGTATCGGCGGACGACGCCCCTTCGCCCTGGGCTGATGCCGTGGCCTCGAAAGTCGAAGGCGAGCACGTCGACCAGGCCCGGATGCTCGGTCAAGATTTGGGCCACATGGGCGTACGCGCCGCCGTGCTCGCCCAGTCCGTGAGCGATGACGAGCAGGCCCTGGGACTCCCGGCCGGGCCAGAACCGGGCACGGAGCGGGGTGCCGTCGTGCGAGGGAATGACCACCTCGGCGACGTCGCTCGAGGTGGCGCCTTGCCGGGTCGGGTTCATGGTCAAGGGCCCTCCTGCCCTGGATTGGCGGGCCGCGACCAGATCCAGGTCCAGTGACGGTCGGAGGTCATGGCGACCCCGTCGTCGGGCATGCCGAGGAGGCGGACGATCGCGCGGACCTCCTCGAGTGTCAAGGCGGCATGCAACGATGCGGCGAAGAGGGCCCGCGCGGCGGGTTCCTCCTGGCCGGCATAGGTGGCGACGAGGTGGTCGAGCTCGTCCTTCGACGAGGGCCGGGCGAGGTCGCGGACCATCAGGGTTCCGCCGGGGGTGACGGCGCGGGCCATTTCGGAGAGGGCGGGAACCGGGTCGGGAATGTGGTGGATGATCGTGTTGGAGAGGACCGCTTCGAACCGTCCGTCGGCCGACGAGGAGAGTGTCTTGGCGTCGGCGTGGGCGAGGCGGATGCGGTCGGACAGGCCGGCCGACTCGATGTTGCGGCGGGCGAGGTCGAGCATGTGATGGGCCAGGTCGACGCCGACGACGCGTGCCGAGGGATCACGGCGGCAGAGTTCGATCGGGATCCGGCCCGGCCCGGTGCCGACGTCGAGGATTTCGCCGCCGCGGCAGGCCCCATGCGCTTTGAGAAAGTCGGACACGAACCGGGCGTTGACCTCGGTGTGGTCCATCGCGTCGTAGTCGCGCGCTTCCTCGGCGGTGTCCATGGCTTCGGGTTCGAGGACTCTCGGCAGCATGCTCTCGGTACTCTCCAGCAGGAGGAACTCCGGGGTGTTCGGAACCCACGGGTCGCGCGCTTCGGCGCGAGGCGGTGGTTTGTGGTTGCGTTTTTCGTCGCGATCCGGACAGACCGCGACGAACGCGAGGTCCTCCGCGTCCTTCGCCGTCATCGCCGAGAGCCGGAGGACGATGTTCCGGGAATTCCCGGAAATCTGTTCATCGAGCCGGCCGAGCCCGCCGTTCGGGCCTTCTACGCTCCCTGTTGCCCAATGGTGCGCGTTCTGAACCTGCGGAGCCACCGGACGACCAACCATAACGCGGCGATTACGACGGCCCAGACCGGCAGCCACGGAACGACCGAGACGGCCGCCAGGATCAGCTCCTTGGCGAAGTCGACGAGCTGGTCGAGCGACGCCTGGAACCGCTGGGCGATCCGGGTCTTGAAGGCCGGCGCCTGGGGCGGAACGTAATCTCTTCGCTCGTGGACGACGATCGTCACCGTGGTCAGGCTGGTCAGGTTGGCGAGTAGCCGGAGCCGGCCTTCGATTCGCTCGATCTCCTCGCGGACCCGTGAGATTTCCTTCTCGACGTCGAGGATATCCTTGAGCTTGCCGGTGGATTCTTTCAGGTGCTCGACGAGGCGCTGTTCCTCGACCTTCTTGTTCTTGACGCGGGCTTCGAGGTCGTAGAACTCCTCGGTCACGTCCTGCGAGTTGGACTGTCGTCGCTGGAGCTCGCCGAGGGCCACCACCGACTCGACAAATGAGTCGAACGCCTCGACCGGGACGCGGGCCTTCCAACGTCCGGTGCGGTTTTCGCCGGGCGAGCCCTGGACGTCGGTCTCAGCCAGGTAGCCGCCGTACTTCGCGATCAGGGTGGTGATCTCCTTGGCCACCTGGTCGAAGTTGTCGGCGATCAGCTCGATGTCGGCCGTGTAGATGATCTTGCGAGGGATGCCTTTGGGAACCTCGGTGGCCGTTCGAACGGGCGGCAACTCCTCGCCCGCGGCGGGGGACGTGGCGGGCGACTGGGGAAAGGCGCCGGCCGGCATCGCCGTTTCCATCGGAACGGCGGCTTTCACCGCGGGTCGCGATTCTCGGGCTGACTGGGCGCCGCAGCCGGTCACGAGGATCAGGGTGAACACGCCCCAGGTCGTCCAGATTTTCATCGGATGCGAGCCTCTCCCGGCCGTTTCGGTTCGGAAACGTCGTCCTCCCTGAGGAAATACGTTCCAGAGGCGTTTTGCGTAGAACGCGGCCGCGATCCGACGTCACGAATCGCGGCCGGCGGCGCGTTCCCGCAAGGTGTCGAACCCGGTTTCAGGCTTTCGGAGCCGCCTTGCGGGCGGCGGCGAGGCAAGCCTTGATCTCCTCGATCGGGTTCTGGGGATTCTCCTCGTATTCGAGGGCCAGGCAGTAGGCGTACTTCCGCTTGGCGAGCGCCTTGAGCAGCTCGGCCGTCTTGAGGTCCCCTTCGCCGAGGACGGTGAACGTCTTGGCGTCCTTGACGTCCTTGAGGTGGACGCCGAAGATCCGCTTGTCGAACACCTCGACGGCCTCGACGGGGTCTTCGCGGGATCGGAGGAAGTGGCCGGTGTCGATGCAACAGCCGATTTTGGGGTGATGGTCCTTGATCGCCTGGCGGATCGTCTCGATCTTGGCGTACTTGTGGCCCGGTCCGTGGTTGTGGATGCCGATGGCGATGCCGTATTCCTCGACGAGCTTGTCGAGACTGTCGAAGGCGTCGAGGTCGGGATCGGCCGAGAGGTACTCGATGCCGAGGGCCTTGCCGAAGTCGAAGGCCTTGCGGTTGGCGTCGTGATCCTTGGAGAAGTGCAGGACGCCATAGCCGATGACCTGCACGCCGCTCTTGGCGGCCTGGGCCTTGAACGTCTCCGCCTGGGAGGCGTCGGTCGGAATGTGGGCCGAGAACGACTCCCAGTAGTGGAGTCCGAGATCCTGGGTCTGCTTGAGGGCCTCGGGAAGCTTGTAGCCTCGAAGCGAGTAGCTCTGGATGCCCATCTTGAACGGGCCGTAGGGTCCGGGCTCGGGGGAGTCGCCCGCAAGGGCGCGGCGTCCGAGGGCCCAGAGGCCAGCCGCCGCCAGGCCGGCGGCCAGGGCGTCGCGTCGGGTTGGTCGGGTCGGTTTGTGATCGCTCTCGAGCATGGAGTTTTCCTCCCGGAACAGGCCAGTTTGCATCGCGGTCAAGGGACATCTCGCCGGTGTCGCCGCGGGTTTTCGAACCGGCGGGTCCGATCTCGTTTCGAGGCTATCCGAGCGGTCGGGCGGTCGCCAGCCCCTCGGTCTCCCGAATCAGTCTGTCACAACCGGCCCCGAGGATCGTAGTATGTGAAGAGGCCCGCTCCTTGAGGTTCAAGACTCCGCGCCTGGATTTCCACCCGAGCGGCCGGATAGCATGAGGCAGTACGCCCTTATCCTCTTCGATCCATCCCGTTCGAACCGGGAGATCCCCTCCATGACGACCCATTCGCGACCCCTGGGCATCATGAAGCCCGTCGGCGGCGGCGATCCGATCCCCCTGAAGAAAGAGGAGCTGATCATCGGCCGACGTCCCACGTGCGACATCCGTCTCGACTTCTCGAACATCTCCGGCCGGCACTGCCAGCTCCGCTACATCAAGGGGACCTGGCACATTCGCGACCTGAACAGCACGAATGGAACGACCGTCAACGGCCAGCGCATCTCGAGCGAGCACGGCGTGATGCCGGACGACGAAGTGGGGGTGGCTGGACACTTCTTCACGATCGATTACGATCCGATCGCGCCGACCTCGTTGATCGACGCCAACCAGATCCTCGAAGAGGAAATCTCGGGTATGCCCTCGGCTCGTCAGCGGTCGCTGATGAACCTGGCTGGGCTCGAGGACGACGAGACCGAGTTCGAGTTTGGCGACGACGACCGATACGCGTCGCGTCCGCTGTTCCGTTCAGGATCGAGCCCGGCCTCGAATTCAAGTGCCTCGGCGGAGCGGCCTTCGCGGTCGCAGCCGGCGAAGGAGGAGAAGCCCAGCAACCCATTCTCCTCGCCGGACGAGCCGGAGTCGCCGGCCCTCGCCGCGAGCGATGAAGACTTCTTCAAGATGATCCAGGGAGACCTGGAGGACGACGGCCCACTGCCCGGCGGCCGCCGCTAAGAACCAGCGCGAGCCAGGAGGATCACCGGGCCCGCGGGCGGTTGCGGGAGTCCGCCGCCGGGTGATAGTGTTTTACTTGATCAACTGCTCAAGCGTTTTGCTCAGGTTCCGTCCCCGAAGTTCGAGCCGGATCACGTTCCCCTCGGGATCGACGAGGAACGTGGACGGGATGTTGCTGATGCCATAGGCCGCCACGGCGTCGCCGCCGCTGGTGGCGTTGTGGATCTGCCGCCATGGGATCTTGCGCGCCTTGACAAAGTCGCTGACGGCCTGCGGGGTCTCGTCGAGGCTGATCGAGACGATTTCCAGACCCTTGTCGTGGTACTTGGCGTAGGCGGCTTGCACGTTGGGCAGCTCGGCCAGACATGGGGCGCACCAGGTGGCCCAGAAATCAATAAGCACATATTTACCTTTGAGATCAGAGAGCCGGAACGGCCGGCCCGAGAGGTCGTTTAGCGCGAGGGCAGGTGCCGGCTTGCCGATCATGTCGATGCGGGCCAGGTCGTCCTGAACCTTGACGCGAAGCTCGGGACTCTCGCCATATTTCTCCAGCACGGTCTCATAGACCATGCGGGCGACGTCGTGCCGTCCGCCGGCCAGGGCGGAGCCGGCCAGGGAGTCGGCGAAGTTGACCGCGAACTCTTGCTGCTCGGGCCCTTCCAGGCTCTGCATCAGGGCGCGGAAGCCCTCGAGAGCTTCGGGGAACTGGTTGGCCTGGGCATGGGCCATGGTGGTGACGATCCGCGCCATGGGGCGAACGGCCCCTTCGGGAAACTTGGAGAGATAGGACTTCGCGGTGGCGTCGGCCTGGGCGTACCAGTCGTGCTCGATGGCCGTCTCGAAGAGGGTGAGGTAGGCCTGTTCCAGGTCGTCGGCGCCGGGGTGCTCGCGGATGTAGACGTCCAGGTCTCGCATTAACGACTGGTCGTGCGCGGCCAGCAGCTCGCTGACGGAACCGGCTTTGGCGCTTGCGTTTGCGGCGTTCTCGGCCTGAGCGTTGGCTCGATCCGGCGCGAAGGCGATCGCCGGCAACACGAGCCAGAGCCAGCCGAGGGTGGACAGGCGAATCCGATCGATCATGGCGGCGAACCTCCGTGCGAGTCGGGTTTGCGGTTGGCGGGAAGCGACGCGGACCCTCGAGCGGGCCCAACCGTGCTCTCAGCCCTGCAGCGATCTTCACCGGAGCCGATTCGAGCCGTCAAGGCGAACCGCTCTTCCCAAGACTCCACGGCCCGTGCCCCACCCCGCGCGCCCGGCGATCGGGGCTGGGTGGCTTTCCGGCGAGTCGAGGGGCCGGCTGTCAGAGTTCGACCGGCCCGGAGGCCGGCTCGCCGGGGTCGTCGGGGGCGGGTGGCCCTGGCAAAGCGGGCGGTACTCATGGGGCCCTCTTCCGGGTTCTGGCGGGCCACCGGCTTGGCCACTCCGCCATCAGGCTTGGGCTGTGGCTTCGTTTTTTCCGTCGCGATCGCCGAGCGGCGGCACGACCGGCAAGCGAACGAATCGGGACTTGGGTTCGTTTGGCCACAGGCCACCCGCAACGCCAGCCACGAGGTTTCCTCTGTGGGTCGAAAGGCCCATTTTGCTCCGAAACAAGACTCATCGGGACTTGGGTTCGTTTTGCCAAAAGCCCGATTCACCGTGTCGACCGCATTGCCGGCGATTGCCGTAGAGACTTTGTCCTGGGTGACTTGCAACGATCGATCGTCTCGGGGGTTCGCCTCGCGGCCCCTGGGAATGAGGGGGGGGTAT
>CAZRGV010000062.1:0-15497 GCA_964599655.1 uncultured Isosphaeraceae bacterium
CCGCGGCCGTTCCTTGGCGTCGCCGCGGCTCCGACCGCCCGCCGAGGGAACGGGTGCCCGCGGATCGTGACGGCTGTCCGGGGCCGCTTGCCTGTCGGGAGCCGTCACGCCTGGGCCCGGACGACCAGGATCGGGCAGGGGGCGTGACGCATCACGCCCTCCGCGACGCTGCCGAGCAGAACACGGCCCAGTCCCCCTCGGCCGTGGCTGCCGATCACGATCAAGTCGGCCGGCCACTGCCTGGCCGAATGGACGATCTCGTCGGCGGGCTTTCCAACCCGGGCGAACTCGAGGGCCGGCGGCGTCAAGGGCGCTCGGTCGTGAAACGCGGCGAGCAGCCTCCTGCCATCCCGCTCGGCGATTTCTTGCAACTCCGAGGCGGGGATTCCGCCTTCGGAGATGGTGCACAAGGCCGGGTCCACCACATGGACAAACGCGACCTCGCCACCCAGGGACCGCGCGAGCTCGATGCCGACGTCGGCGGCGTGTGCCGCGATCGCGCTGCCGTCAATCGCGATGAGGACCTTTTTCATGAGCGATCCGTCTCTCGGGTTCAAAAATGATGAAGTTATCTCAATGATGAAAAGAAACGGATTCGGTTTTTACGAATTGAACCCGTCCCGATCTTCGAGGAGGAGCCATCGCGAACCGTCGGGCTGGGGTGGCTCCGCGGGGTTGGGGATTGGGGGCAGCCTCTGAAATCAGCTTAGCTCCTGAGAGGCCGGAGAGATAGCCCTGACGCGATGCGTCCGTGATGGATCGAGGGTGGCGGGCGGCTTCTGGTGGTTGGTTCGGAGTTACGCCCGATGCGAGGCGTCCATCACGACTCAGGGAGAACGCGCGCCTCGGCCACGAGGAGGACGAATCGCCGGTTGGAGCGGGAGTAAGATGTTGTCCTGGCGGCGGGCGGCAAGTATCCTCCACGATTGATGGGAACCGTCACCCCTGTTGGAGACCTTGCTGATGAATCCGGAATTGAATCGTCGGAGCTTCCTGGGAGCCGGGGCCGCGGGGCTGGGTTACTTCTTCACGGCGCCGGCGTACTCGGCGGCGCGAGCGGCTCGAAAGCCGAACGAGACCTTGCAATTCGCGGGCATCGGCGTCGGAGGGAAGGGCAGCAGCGACATCGATCAGGCCGCCAACCTGGGTGAGGTCGTGGCCCTTTGCGACGTCGACGACGGCATGCTCGCGCCCAAGATCAAGAAGTGGTCGGGCGCGAAGGTCTATTACGACTATCGCAAGCTGTACGACGAGCTGGGCAAGCACATCGACGCCGTGACGGTGAGCACGCCGGACCACAACCACGCCCTGGCGTCGTTGCTGGCGATCCGGATGGGCAAGCACGTCTACTGCCAGAAGCCGCTGACGCACACGGTGTTCGAGGCTCGGGTGCTGAAGGAGGCGGCGAGGAAATACGGCGTGTGCACCCAGATGGGCAACCAGGGCTCGGCCGAGAATGGTCTTCGGCGGGCCGTCGAGCTGGTTCAGGCGGGGATCATCGGCCCGGTGAAGGAGGTGCACGTCTGGACGAATCGGCCGATCTGGCCCCAGGCGCCCGAGATCACCGCGAGGCCCGACCGAGCGGACGTCTGGCCCGAGTCGGTGCACTGGGACGAGTTCCTCGGCGGCGCTCCGTTGCGTCCGTTCGTCAAGGATACGTATCACCCGTTCAAGTGGCGTGGCTGGTGGGATTACGGCACCGGCGCTATCGGCGATATGGCTTGCCACACGGCGAACATGGCCTTCCGCGCCCTGAAGCTGGCGCACCCGACGACGGTTTCGGCCGAGAGCGGCGAGGTCAACCCCGAGACCTATCCCGGCTGGGCGCGCGTGACCCTGGAATTCCCGGCTCGAGACGGCATGCCGCCCGCCACGCTCACGTGGTACGAGGGCAAGAAGGACGGCAAGCTCGTGCTGCCGCCGGAAGAGTTGCAGGCCAAGATCCTCGGGAAGGACGAGAAGCTGCCCGGAAGCGGCTCGATCCTGGTCGGCGAGAAGGGCATTCTGTACTCGCCCAATGACTACGGCGCGAAGTACCGGTTCACGCCGGAGTCGATCGGCGAGAACCTGAACCTGACGATGCCCGAGTCGCTTCCGGTCAACGGCAAGGGGGACCAGGGGATGAAGAACGAGTGGGTCGAAGCCATCAAGGCCGGCAAGCCGGAAATCGCCTACTCGAACTTCGACGTCGCCAGCCTGCTGACCGAGGCGTTCCTGCTGGGCAACGTGGCCATTCGCACGGGCAAGAAGCTCGAGTGGGACGGCCCGAACCTCAAGGTGACCAACTACCCCGAGGCGAATCAGTTCATCCAGACCGAGTATCGCCGGGGCTGGGAAGTGACCCGAGGCTGAGTCGGTCCGTCACGTCGGTTGATGATCCGGGGCCCGGTGGAGCGCTGTTCCGCCGGGCTCCTTGGATCCGCGCGACGGTCAGGGCTCGGGTTCTTCACGGTTTCGCGACGTCGACGAGCGCGGCGTCGAGGATTGGGCCTTGGCCGACTCGTGGCGGTGGTCGTCGATTTCCTGCGCCGCTTCAATCTGGTTCGGACCGATCTGAACCGGGCCGACGCGGTCCTCGACGAGGATGCCGATCGTCTGAGTCCGCTCCGCGCCTTTCCGCGTGTCACGGATGGTGTTCCCCTCGAAGATCAGGCCGGAGGGCTCGCCTCGAATGCGGATGGCGGCGGTGCCGGATTCGCGGCCGTTGTCCTCGATGAGGTTGTTTTCCAGTCGGTTGCGGTGCGGCGACATCCCCAGGGACTCGTTGCGAAAGAAGACGCCGTTCAGGGCGTTGCGCGTGACCTGGTTGCCTCGAAGAAGGTTGTCGGAGTCCTTGTGACCGATCGAAATGCCGAAGCGGCCGTTGGCCTCCAGCCGGTTGTTTTCGAACAGGCCGTGACGGACGCGCCAGCAGAGGAACAGGCCATCGGTGCCGTTGCGACGGGCCAGGCAGTTTCGCACGACCGGGCGTTGCGAGCCGCTGCCAGGGTGGAATCCCAGCTCGGCATTGTCTTCGCTGACGCAATCCGTGACGGTCACGTCGTTCGACTGCTGGAAGCTGATCCCGTCGCCGTGGTAGTTCCGCACGACGCAGCCGGAGATGACGGTTCCGAAGCCTCGGTACAGGTAAATCCCGCCGCCTCGACAGCCGTCAAGGCGGGGGTTGGCCGGCTGGTTTCCCTCGATGACGAGGTCTTCGATCCGGGCGTCCTGGATGTTCGAGCCGCTGACGACCGGGAAGACGGTGGCCGCCTTTGCGTGGTTGGCGACCATGCAGTCGGCCATCAGGGGCGCATCGATCGAGACCGTGTTCCCGCGACGCCCTGTGATTCTCGCCACGGTGGTATGGAAGCCTCCCGCGCGGTCGTCCCAGATCGCGACCCCAGAGCCGACGGTGAAGCCCGAGGCATCCTCGACGGTGATCTGCTGCTCGCCGAAATCGCCGTCGAGGGCGAGGGGGGAAACGGCCGCGTCGGCCTTCCGCAAGATGGTTTTTCCTTTGCGGCCCCGAACCGTGACGTTGGATCGCACGTGCAAGGAGTCTCGCATCAGGTATTCCCCCTCGCCGATCTCGACCGTTCCGCCGCCAAGGCCGGCGATGAAGTCCACGGCCGCCTGGAGCGCCCGGTTGTCGGTGCCGATCAGGTCGGCCCCGGTCCTCCCCACGGTGATGGTGGGACGCTCGCTCATCTTCGAATGCAGCGCGTAAGGCAATTGCTGCGCATCGGCCTTCGGGGCCAGGTCGTCACCGAGGGCGACGGGTCCCAGAAGGCCCAGGATGATCGCGAAGGAGGCAAGCCGCCCGCGATCGGCGGCCCAAGGGATTGGACGCATGGGAAAACCTCCTGGTGCCGGTTTGCCTCGGTCAGAGAATCCGAGTCGCCGAATCCACCCCTCGACGGGGACGAGGGCGGTCCGTGGGATGGCTCCAGTATCGACGGATTGGGTACAAGAGGGAAGGCCGCGGACGGTTCGAGGTCGCGCCTTCTGGGAGGAGGTTGTCCGTTGCGGTATGATTGCGCGACATTCGCGAGCGGAAGGGACGGAGGCTCAGCTCACGATCTCGGCCGGATTCATGATGACGAACGCATGCCCGTAGCTCGACTCAATCATTGAAGAGAAGATCGTTCCCCCAGACGAGATTGCCGCATGTCGCTTCTTGGATACTTCGATCGCGAGCGCTCGGTGGCTTCGCCCGACTTCAACCGATGGTTCATCCCTCCGGCGGCGCTGGCGGTTCATATTTGCATTGGTGAAGTTTATGGATTCAGTGTTTTCAATGGTCCACTGACGAGGGTTGTGGGGATTGACCGCTCGATCGAAGGGCGGGACTGGACGATTCCGCAGCTTGGCTGGATCTATTCCATCGCGCTGATCATGCTGGGGCTTTCGGCGGCGAGGCTCGGCCGCTGGGTCGAGCACGCGGGTCCACGGAAAGCCATGTTCACAAGTGCCTGTTGTTTTTGTGGCGGTTGGCTGCTGTCCAGCCTTGGGGTGGCGCTCCACAACATCTGGATCGTTTACCTCGGATATGGAGTTGTCGGCGGGATCGGCCTGGGGCTCGGTTACATCGCGCCGGTTTCGACGCTGGTGAAGTGGTTCCCCGACCGTCCGGGCATGGCGACGGGCCTGGCGATCATGGGGTTTGGGGGCGGAGCGCTGGTTGGGGCGCCGTTGTCAGTGGAGTTGATGGAGTTGTTCCGATCGGAGACGTCGGTCGGCGTGATGGAAACGTTTCTGGTGCTGGGAGTGGTTTATTTCGCGTTCATGATCTTTGGCGCGCTGATGGTACGGGTTCCGCCCTCGGGATGGACGCCGCGCGGATACACGCCTTCGCGAACGTGGAAGCGGCACGCGGCGGGCACGGATCTTCCGGTTGACGTGGCCTGGCGGACTCGGCAATTCTGGCTGTTGTGGGGGGTGCTTTGCCTGAACGTCACGGCGGGGATTGGCATTCTGGGTCAAGCCTCCTTGATGTGTCAGGACATGTTCGGCGTGACGGCGGCGGTGGGTGGCGGCTTCGCGGGGTTATTGAGCCTGTTCAACATGGGAGGGCGGTTTTTCTGGTCGTCGCTGTCCGACTTGACGGGGCGGAAGGCGATTTACTCGGTGTATTTCCTTCTGGGCGCTGCGCTCTACGCCGTGGTGCCGCTGACCCAGAGGCTCCACAACGTGCCCCTGTTCGTTCTTGTGACGGCGGTGATTATCTCGATGTATGGCGGTGGGTTCGCGACGATTCCGGCGTACCTTCGCGACCTGTTTGGCACGATGCATCTGGGAGCGATCCATGGGCGGCTGATCACGGCGTGGTCGATGGCGGCGATTCTCGGGCCGCAAATCGTCAATTACGTGTCAACCTATCGGATCCAGCGTGGCGTGCCCCGGGCCGAGGCGTATGACCTGACGATGTATTTGATGGTTGCCGTGCTGTTGCTGGGCTCCATCCTCAACCTGTTGGTGCGGCCCGTTAGGGAAGGGCAACCGGGAACCGAGCGTGAGCCGGCTCTGGACGTTTCGCCGTCGATCGAGACGCAATCGGCCGCGTAACGAGGGGTCGTAAGCCCATGGCAGACGTGAAAACGAAGCCGATCCGACTGATTCTGGCGTGGCTTGTGGTGGCGATTCCGCTCGGCTGGGGGGTGGTTCAAACCCTGGCGAAGTCGTTGCCGCTGTTTCGGACCTCCGCCCCGTCGGATTCCTCAGCCCAAGGTCGGGGTCATTGAGCGACTTCGGAACACGCGGTGAGTTCGATCGCCCGGTTGGGGGTCGCCTGGGGCGGGTGAAGGCGATGCCAGCGGTGTTGTCGGACCATGTAGAAAAGCACGGGTAAGAGCAGGTCGATGACTTCATCGGCGATGAGGATGCCGCCGAGCACGGGCGCGGCCATCGGCCGGATGACCTCGGAACCGATGCCTGAGGCCCAGAGCATCGGGGCGAGGCCCAGGACGGTGGTGCCCTCGGTGAGGAGCTTGGGCCGAAGCCGGTGCGCGGCGCCGTCGAGCACGGCCGTTCGCAGGCCGTCGAGCGACAGGGACTCGAGGCCTCCCGCCCGTTCGACGGCCTCCCGGAGGTAGACCAGCATGATGATTCCCGTGGATGTCGCCATACCGAAGCAGGCGATGTAACCGATCCAGACCGTGACCGAGAACTTGTACCCGAGCAGCCACTGGAAGAAGACCCCGCCGGCAATGGCGCCTGGGACCGCGAGCAGCATCAGGACCGCATCGGCGAGGTCTCCGTAGGTCGTGTAAAGGATCAGGAAGATGAGTCCGAGGATGGCCGGAACGATGACGCGGAGGGTGCGAGACGCCCGGGCTTCGTGCTCGAACTGGCCGGTCCACTCGATGTAGGTCCCTTCGGGCAAGGGGACCTCCTCGGCGACGATCCGGCGGGCCTCGGCGACGAAGTCGCTGGCTCCTCGACCTCGGACGTTCAGGCGGACATAGTTGCGCAACAGGCCATTTTCACTCTTGATCGTCGCCGGCCCCTCGACGACGCGGACCTCGGCGACCTCATCGAGCGGGATTTGCTGGATCGCGCCGTCATCCGACCTCGCGGGAACGAGCACGCGGCGAATGGACTGTTCGTCCTGTCGCCAGTCTCGGCCGTAGCGGACGCGAACGGGGTGCCGCTCGCGGCCTTGAACGGCGGTGGTGGCGATGGTGCCGCCGATGGCGGTTTCGACCGCTTGGTTCAGGTCGGCGACGCTTACGCCGAGACGGCCGGCGCGTTCTCGGTTGATCCGGACTTCCAGGTAACCCTTGCCGCGAATCGGGTCGGCGACGACATCGGCCGCCCCCGGGATGCGCCTGACCCTCTCGGCGATTGCTTCGGACGTTCGCACGACGTCGTCGAGGTCGCGGCCAACCACGCGGACGCCGATGGTGGTGTTGACTCCGGTCGCGAGCATATCGACGCGGTTCTGAATCGGCATCGTCCAGACGTTGGTCCAGCCGGGCATGGGAACGGCGCGGTCGAGCTCTCCGCCGAAGCCGATCAGGTCCTCGCGCTGTCTTCGCCAGAGCAAGAGTCCTCGGGAGAAGCTCCGGCTCAGCTCGGCTTGCAGGGCATCGATGGCGGGTTGTGGATTCAAGGTCGGTGGCGGTTCGACAATTCGGGTCATCACCATTTGACCGGGATCAGCAGTTATGGAATGGTGATGATGACGCGCTGGTGGTAGTGGGTTCGCGCGAAGGCGCTTGACCTCGGCGATGTAGGCCACGATCTCCGGATCACGGACCTGGGAACGCGCGAGCAATTCCTCGATCGCCAGGCGGCAGCCATTCTCGAAAACGCTCCCGGCGTTATTCCTCGATCGCCAAGCGGGTATAAGTCAAGGCGCCTCGGTGGAGCAGCTCGCCATCGAGTTGCTGGACGTGCCTGGCCCAGCCCTGGAGATAGGCGTCGTCGGGCCCGTCGAGGGCGAGGCGGGCCGGGTCGATTCCGAGCGATCGCTCGAATTCGCGATTTCGCTGATAGGCGTATTCGCGCATGAGCGCGTCAAACTGGGTGTGGGCGGCGGCCGTCGCCGCGTCGATCAAGGCGTGACGGGCCTTCTGGTCGGATGGGGGGAGAATGAGCCCGCGCGTGATGAGGGCGTCGAGGACGGCCTCGGTTTGCCGCCGGGCATCGCGCTCGAGCAAGACGCGGCGAGGCCAGAACTCGTGACGGCGGAAGTTGACCATCGTCTCGATCATATCCAAGGGGGCGGGATCACTCGGCGACTCGGCCCGGCCGGCTTTGCCGACGACCATATCGACCTCGGGGAAGCGGCAGAGGATCATGTTCCGGGCTTTGAGATCGTCGAGCGATTCCGTCACCGAGGCGCGCGGAACGGTGATCGGCATATCCATGATCATCCCCTCGTCGAGCGGTGTCATGAATTCCCGACCGAGCGGCTCGATGTTCTGTTTGGCCACCAGAGCGACCAGGAGCAGGCTTCCCATCGCCAGCGCGCGTCCGCCCCAGCTCCGAGGCGCGAGGCCAACCGCGAGAAGTCCGGCGCCGAGCGTGCCCAGGAAGAGCGAGTCGTTACCAATGGGAGTGAAGCCGACCACGAAGGTGACCGCCAAGACCCAGACCAGAGGCGAGGGGTTGTCGAGGAGGTAGCGAAGCACAGGCCGGTAGATTTCGACCACGCCACGCACGATCGGGCTGTCCATCTCGCCTCGCAGTCGTCCGCGGATAAAGAGGGTGCAAAGCGCTGGAACGATCGTAATTGACAGCACGGCCACGGCGATCAGGGCGAAGCATTTCGTGGCGGCCAGGGGTCGGAACATCCGGCCCTCCATTCCCCCCAGCGCGAAGACGGGAAGGAACGACAGCAGCATGATGACCACAGAGAAGAAGATGGGGCGGCCCACCGACTGACACGCCGTCAAGACGATCTCTCGCGTATCGCCCCGGACCGGGCGATCGCCATGATGCTCCCTCAAGCGGTGCATGGCGTTCTCGGCCATCACCACCGAGGAATCGACGAGCACGCCGATCGAGATGACGATCCCCGCGAGCGACATGATGTTGGTTTGCACATCCGCGAGACCGAGCCATCGAAGCAGCCACATCAGGGCGAACGAGGCCAGGATCGCCAGTGGCAACGTGGCGGCGATGACGAACGAGGTCCGCAGGTGCAAGAGAATCAAGACCACGCAGATCGTGGCCGTGACGATCGCCTCGACCAGCGTTCCGGTGACTGTGCCGATGGCCCCGTCGATCAAGGGCGTGCGGTCGTAGAAGGGGATGATTCGAACGCCGGTTGGTAGGCCGGCCTGGATTTCGCGGACCTTGTTCTTGATCCGTTCGGTGACATCTCGGGGATTCTCGCCGTGGGCCATGAGCACGACGCCGCCGGCCACCTCGTTGCCGTCCTTCTCGAGGACGCCTCGCCTTGGCCGCGACCCGAGCGCCACGCTGGCCACCTTGGCGAGCGGCACCACGCCGCCACCGGGTTTGAGAATGGGGACGGCCTCGAGGTCGCGAAGGACCGCGGTCGGGTCGAAACGCCCCTCCCCGCTCGCCGAGTTCCCCAGCCAGCCGACGCTTCGCACGACAAACTCGGCGTTCGACTTGTGAACGACACCCCCGCCGGCGCTGGCGTTCGACGCCTCGACGGCCGCGATCACCGCGTCGAGCGTGACGCCTTGCGCCCGCAACTGGAGAGGATCGATGTTGACTTGATACTCGATGGGTGCTCCGCCGACGCTGGCAACCTCGGCCACCCCGGGCACCGCCGCGAGCTGATCTCGAACGAAGAAGTCCTGGATGGCCCGAAGCCGGCCGAGGTCGAGGCCGCCCCCCTCGATCGTGTACCAGAAGATTTGCCCCGTGGCCACGGCGTCGGGGGCCACGCGCGGGACGACGCCCGTCGGCAGGTTGGTCGCGAGGCCCGCCAACCGCTCGGCCAGGGCGCGGCGCGCCTGCGGGAAGTCGACGGAGTCCTCGAAGATCACTGCGAGCCAGGCGTAGTCCACGTCGCTGGAGGCGCGAACGACCCGCACGCCCCGGATACCTTGCAGCGCGACGGAAAGGGGATACGTGACCTGGTCGTCGATCTCGCGAGGACTGTGTCCCGGCCAGTCGGCGTAGACGATGACCTGGTTCTCGGACAGGTCGGGGATCGCGTCGATCGGCGTGTGGTAGGCAGCGTAGAGCCCCCAGAGGGCCAGGGCCAGGCCCGACGTGATGACAACCAGCCGGCGGCGGATGGACAGCTCGATGATCCGCTCGATCATGGCGAAGATTTCGGCTCGGAGGCGTCGGCGGCCAGCTTGGCGAGGTAACGAGCCGGGTCCTTTCTCAGCTTGGACTCACATCCCGAGCAACAGATAAAGACGACCCGCCCCTCGACCTCAAGCCGCTCCGGAGTTCCCATCGAGCCGAGCGGCTTCCCCGTTACGGGGCAGGTTTTCTGTCGCTCGACGAGGGCGCGATCCTCGGGGCTCAGTCCGTCGGTTTTCACGGTCGGATTGGTCGCGACCTCTGCGCGAGTCCCGGCGCCGAAGTAGCTGGCGGCCAGCGATGGGTTCAATCGCGTCTCGGCGTCGACGAGGAACGCGCCGGCGGTGACCACGCGTTGACCGGGATCGAGTCCCCGGAGGACCGGATAGGCGTCGCCGCAACGAGGTCCGAGCACAACCTCGACTCCATCGAACATGCCTGGCATCCGCTCGACGTAGGCCACGGTTCGGGTTCCGGTGTTGATGACGGCCCCCTCGGGAATCGACAGGACCTGCCCTTTCGGACCATAGTTGACGATGCGCGGGACCAGCGTCATGCCCCCACACTCCGCGCACTGGTGGCCAGGGGTGTCGGCCGTCACGTTCGGATGCATCGGGCACCACCATCGAAGCCGCTGGTTCGGAGCGAGGTCGACGCGTCCGAGCTCCCGGCCATCGGTCGGACACTTGCCAGGCGTCTCACTGACGCGTGTTGGATGTTCCATGCACGTGTACACGCGGCGACGCTCGCCAGGCTGGAGCGCGGGCGGCTCGACCGAAAGCGAGCGGAACGGCTCGGTTTCCGCCACGGGGATGGAAAATCGGCCACGGACCGACTTGCCGGGCGGGAGCCGTAAGGCGGGATCTGCCAGGTGGAGGATCACGACCACCTTTCCCGAATCGGGCTGGGATTCGATCGCCCGCACCCTGGCGCGCAATGGGTCGGGCGACGCGTCGAGCACCAGGGCCTCCTGGCCCTCGGCGAGACCGGCGATCTCATCCGCGAACAGCTCCACCTGGATGTTCGTCGTGCCGTCAACGGCGTTCAGGATTCGTCCCGGTCCCTCGACATCGCGGGCCAGCGGCCGATACTCGACGGGCGAGGTCGAGATTCCGGCGAGCTGGAGCCGATAGGGAGAGAACTGCATCCGGGCGATGACACCCTCGGGAAGCGGCGTCGCATCACCCCGAGTCCGGCGAACCAGGGCCATGTTGCAAATCGGACACTTCGCCGGCCAGTCTCCGACGACGCCTGGGTCCATCGGGCAGAAGTATTCCGTATCGCCGGAGACGATCTGCGACGCGGGATCGAGCGTCGTCGCGCCCCGGATGAGCTTGTCCCAGTGGTTGCGGATGACATCCCATCCCGCGATGACCGAAGCCGCCGCCAGAAATACCGCGATGAACCGCAGCCGGACCGAGATGGCGCGCCAGGTCCAGCCGAGGGTGTGTCGGACGGCGTTTGTTCGGGCCGCGCCCGGCAACGTCGAGGATGGGACATGATGTTCAGACATCATCACTTCGCTCGCGGGTTCATTTCCGCTCAAGGTGATGGGAATGTGAAGGCTGGTTGTTCTCTGGATCGGGATTCGGGGCGGCGGCGGGGGTGGCGCCTTCCGCCTCGTCCTTGACTTCCATTTTATGCTCCCAGTGCGAGATGCGGTCAAAATCGTCCTGGCGGAAGACCCAGAGCGGGGATTTTCCCATGACCAGGTAGCGGACCACCCGCTCCGTGGAGGGGTCGTCGATGGACAATCGCACGGCGAAGCAGGGCGGTTCGTCGGTCCCAACCTGTCCGAGGATCTTGTAAGCGTGCAGCACATGCCCTTCGGCGCGGTCGGAATCCCAGATCTCGACGGCCGGAGCCGTGCTGGCCGCTCCGTCGGTTTTTCCCGACTTCCACGAGGCCAGCGCCGTTTCGACGGCGGATCGCGCGACGTCGGCAGGGGGAATGTATGCGCCACGATCGCTCGCGGGTGACGTTCCGCCACACCCCGTGAGGCCGGACAGCAGCAGAAGGTTCCCGAGGACGATTCCCAGTGCCCGCGATCGAAGGCCAAAGGCGTCGTCGAGAGGTCTCGGTAGAGTCCTCGCCGAAATCGACATGACGGTTGTGAGGGTTAGGGAGAGCGGAGAGATTGAGAAAAAGTGAGACGTTCTTCTTGTTGATAACCCCGGGAGGCGGTAAATTCAAGAGGCGATCCGATCTCGTTCACCGATGTTCGCGAGAAGACGCGTCTCAGGGCATCTCGATTCCGGGTGAGTTTCGCATGCGCTTTTTGGGCTCGACGCGTGCCTGGCTGTCAATGGGGGCCTTCTGGCTCCTCGCGGCGGTCGCCGGCGCGCCGGGAACGGCCCAGGCCGGTTGCGGCTTCGCCCACGATCGGCCGGTGATCCAACTGGAGCTTTTGGGCTCCTGGATGCCCTCGGATTCGCCTTCGAAATCGGACCTTCCCCAGACACCGGACCCCTGTGCCAGCGGTCGATGCTCGCGGGGTGAGCCCGACCCGATTTTGCCGCCGTCGTTCCCCTTGCCGAGAACCGAGCAATGGGCCTGCACGTGCGGACCGATCGTTCCGGTGAAACCCCGCGGGTTCACATCGCTCCCATCGGCCGCTCCGGCCTATGAGCGACCCCATTTCGCTCCCCTCGACCGTCCTCCCCGATTCCGGACGTTGCCGTCCTGAGGCCTTTCGAGGCCGTTTCCCGGCCCCGCTGAAGGCTCACTGAACCAATCGTCGAGAAGGTCCGCGCGCCTCGTCCGCCTCCCGCGATCGCGGGGCGGCGATTCGCGCGGCATACCGCACGGCGGACGCGTGGCTGCCAACCCGTCCCTGACGGCGTGCAACGCGACGCCCTGCGCGAACGTCCGGTCCTCAACACCAATTCTTCCTAATCCACTGAGGAGACTCCGACGATGGAGACTCGTCGCTCCGCGTTTACTCTGATCGAACTGCTCGTCGTCATCGCCATCATCGGCGTCCTGATCGCGCTATTGCTTCCCGCCGTTCAGGCGGCGCGCGAGGCGGCCCGGCGGTCGCAGTGCACCAACAATCTGAAGCAAATCGGCATTGCGATTCACAATTATGAGAGTACGTTCAAAATCTTTCCATTCGGCAAGGGTGACAGCTACGGCAATGTGCTTCCGGGCACACCGGTGTACGCCCGCTGGTCGTGCAACAGCCAGCTCTTGATGTTCATCGAGCAGGGTGTGCTCTTCAACTCGATCAACTTCAATCTGCCGCCGGAGACCCCCGGCATGGCGGGTGCCGTTCCCTTCATGCCGCCGTACCAGAATCCGACTCGCGACAATGCGACCGCAAGCCGTTTCCAGGTCAGCACCTTCCTCTGCCCGTCGGACATCCCGGTCCTGTCGGAATGGCCGGGCGCGACGAACTATCTGGGCAATCAACAGACCTGGGCGTGTGATCTCGGAGAGAACCAGAGTAGCCAGCTCGATCCGACGGAGCAGCCCCGCGGCGTGTTCTACTGGCGAAGCGCGGTCACGATCGCGAATGTGACCGACGGTCTGAGCAATACCGCCTTCTACAGCGAGAAGCGCCGAGGGAACGGCTCACCCAATCCGAAGACCGACATGCTCATCATGGGTGTCGCGTCCTCACTGGCCCAAACGTATCAGATGTGCCGGACCCTGCCGCCGACCGCCCTGCCGTTGACGAGCCGCCAGGGGATGAGCTGGGTCATGGGGGAGATGTGCTGCACGAATTACAACCACGTCTCAACGCCGAACACAACGACGTGCGCCTCGCTCGGTTTCCCGGGCACGATGGCCAACATGGCGATGCAGGTTCCACCAACGAGCCTCCATCCTGGCGGTGTCAACGTCCTGATGGGGGACGGGTCGGTCCATTTCGTCAAGGATTCGGTCAATCTGCTGACCTGGCGGGGGCTTGGCACTCGCAACGGTGGCGAGGCAATCAGCAGCGACTCGTATTGATGGAGTGACGATCACGGTGTTTCCAAGGCTCGAATCTCTCCGATCCGTTAGGCTCGTCGTGCTCGCCGGCGCGTTGTTCCTGGGTGGCTGCGGACGCGGTTCCGACGCCACCCCGCCGGCCGACCTGGCCCGCTCGGCGCTGGAACGATCGCTTGAAGCGTGGAAGAACGGCGGAAGGCCCGGAGAAATCGCGGGCGGCGAGGTGGCGATTCAGGCGGTCGATTCCCTCTGGCTCTCGGGTCGCAAACTCGAGTCGTTTCAGATCCTCCGCGAAGAGGGTGGGGAAGGGGACCGGCGCTTCATGGTGACGTTGAGCTACCCCAAGCCGGCCAAACCGCAGGACGCCCGCTACGTCGTCCTCGGCCAGGGGCCCATCTGGGTCTACCGCGAGGAGGATTACCTCCGGATGATCAACATGGACGATAACCCGACGTTCCAAAAGGGAGCACGGACGAGGAGATGAGCCGCCGACGATCGGAGACGGTCGCCGGCTTGGACGCGACAGGGAATGCGCTCTGGAGAGCGCCCACAGACACGGCGCGCGACCTCGAATCCGGCGACGGTTCGGCCTTGGATTCTCAGCGCGCGACATGACGATGCGACATTGAGGTTGGAACGCCATCGACGGTGAGGCTTCCAACCGTGCGCGACCCGAATCGAGGGGGCCTCCGTGGCGGAATACCCTCTCAGGGTCAGGAACGCCGCGAAGGCGAGCAGGGGCCAGCGCGTCCAGTGGCGACCTTGCGCGCCGTCGCATGGGGCATGAGCGCGGCCACGGTCTGGCGACTCCCAGGAGCTCAAGTCGACTCGCGTCCGAACGACTCCAATTCGTTCGAGGTTGTTCAAACGATGAGCATTTGGATCGCCGAATCCCAAGCTGGTACGCTGGGTCAAATGATAAGTACTGAAGGAGATCAGGATCACATGAGATCAGAAGACTGGTAGCTGGCATATTTCTGGGCACCGGCACATTTTTTGGAATCTCATTGCCAAAGTCCTTCGAGAGGATCACAATCAAGGAATCCACCCCACAACGATCACGGCCAGACGCTCGCGACCTCAAGGTTCAGAAGGGGTAGTGATTCCATGGCGACCACCACGTTCCAGGATCGGACCACGGACATCCCGGTTGAAGAAGTCCTCGAGCCGAAGTTCGAGTACCCGGGGATTCCCACCACGTGCGACGGCGCGGAGGCGATCGTCTGGGTGGAGACCCGGATCTCTCAGGGCTCGGGAGCCTATCCCATCACCAGTTCGACCACGATGGGAGGGGGATTCAACCAGGCGGTCGCCAACGGCGTGCCCAACCTCTGGGGCGATCAACTTGTGTTCGTCGAGCCCGAGAGCGAACACTCGGCCGCGTCGTTCTGCGAAGGGTTCGCGCTCGCCGGCGGGCGGGTCACCAACTTCACCTCGGGACAGGGGCTGGTCCTGATGAAGGAGGTGCTCTACACGATCTCCGGCAAGCGCCTGCCGGTGGTCTTCAACATCGGAGCACGAGCCCTGACCAGTCACTCGCTGAACGTTCACGCCGGTCACGACGACGTAATGAGCGTGGCCGACTGCGGCTGGGGAGTGCTCTTCGCGCGCAACGCGCAGGAGACGTGTGACCTTTGCCTGATCGCCCGTCGCGCCGCGGAGGCGTCGAAAACGCCGTTTTTGAACGTGCAGGATGGATTCCTGACGACGCATACCGTGGAAAGCGTGCGCCTGCCCGAACCCGAGTTCATGAAGGCCTTCGTGGGCCATCCGTCGGAGAAGCTCGTCAACCTGATGGATCCCGCCAACCCGTTGATGTCGGGCGTGGTGCAAAACCAAGATTC
>CAZRGV010000062.1:15529-34588 GCA_964599655.1 uncultured Isosphaeraceae bacterium
GATTGCCCAGCGTTGGTATTACAACCAGGTGGAACCGGCGCTGAGAGAGGCCTTCGACGAATTCCATCGCAAGACGGGGCGCCGCTACGACTTCGTGGAGGCGTACCGTTGCGACGACGCCGAATATATCCTCGTTGGCATCGGTTGCTACATGGAGACGGCTCGCACGGTCGTGGATTACCTCCGCGAAGTGAAAGGTCTACGGGCCGGTTGCCTCACGGTTTTCTGCTTCCGCCCGTTCGCAGCCGATCGTTGACGCCCTCAAGAACTGCCGGGCCTTCACGGTGATCGAGCGCATGGACGACCCGCTCTCGACAACCGGGAACCATCTCACGAGAGAGATCAAGGCCGCCTTCTGCGACGCGATGACCGGCCAGAACGGCCTGGATCGAATTGATCGCATTCCTCGCATTTACCATGGGGCCGCGGGCCTCGGCAGCCGCGACGTGCGTCCCGGCGACCTGTGCGCGATCTTCGACAACATGATCCACGATGGGCAAGATTTCTTCTGCGTCGGGATCAAGCATGAGCTGGCCCTCGTGCCGAAGGAAGATCCCGACCTTCGGCCCCGAGGGGCCTTCTCCATGCGAGGGCATTCGGTCGGCGGGTTCGGGTCGGTCACGACCAACAAGGTGATCGCCACGATTGCCGGTGAGGTTTTCGGCAAGGACGTTCAGGCCTATCCGAAATACGGCTCGGAGAAAAAGGGCCTTCCGACCACCTATTATCTCACGATCGCTGACACGCACATCTATTCGCATGCCGAGCTGGAGCACGTCGACCTCGTCGTGCTCAACGACACGACGGCGCTGCTCAGCGGTAATCCGCTGAAGGGGATGGAGCCCGGTGGCGCCATTTTCATGCAGAGCCCCTACGCGGAACCGGCGGACGTCTGGGAACGAATCCCTGCACATCATCAACAAACGATCCGCGAAAAGGGCCTGCGCATCTACTACGCCGACATGGTCCGCATCGCGCGTGAGGTGACGTCGGTCGCTGATCTTCAGATGCGGATGCAAGGGATCGTCCTGCTGGGGGCCTTCCTCCGGTTGACCCCCTATGCCCGCGACCTGGGCCGGTCCGACGACGAGGTCTTCGCGGGGGTCGAGAAGGCCCTCCGCAAGTACTTCGGCAAGCGAGGCGAACAGGTCGTCCAAGACAACCTCACCTGCGTGAAGCGGGGCTATCAGGAAATGCGCGAGATTCCGTTGGCGATCATCCAGGGAGCCGCTTCACAAACGGACAACGGACCCGTCCGGCCTTGACGTCAACCGCATCGCCGGGCGGAAGCTCCGCCCGCGAATCGTCGCAAATCGATCCAGAGCCGATGACTCGTGCGTTCCTGGTGATCTTCACGTCAGCCATCCTTGACGACCCGAAAGGACGGGACCATGGCGACGGTGCACGAACCGACCTCGATGAACCAGGCCGACCCGCGTGACCCCTTCAACAACAGCTCGTACGGCACGCTGGTCGACCGCGACTACAAGACAATCTCGCTTCCGATTCTCGATGTCCGGGACTTCAACGACCGGATCATTCGAGGCTACGAGGAGGGGTGCGCCGAGAAGGAACTGCCCGCCGACCTTTCGACGGCCCGTTCGCTCGTTCCCGCGGGGACCGCGAACCTTCGCGACTTCAGCTACATCGCCCCGGAGATTCCGGTCTACATCGGTGAAAATTGCACCGGGTGCATGGAGTGCGTCACCGAGTGCCCCGACACGGCCATTCTGGGCAAGGTGTTGGCGGAACCGTCCCTGGAGCAAAAACTCGCGACCATCACGGATGAACATGACCGCGAGATGTTCCGTAAACAGTGGTCCAAGCCTCGAAAGTATTACGACAGCGCCGTCAAGCAAGGCAAGCCCGGCGGCCGGTTCACGATCATTATCGACCCGAGCAAGTGCAAGGGTTGCGCCGAGTGCGTCACGGTCTGCGACGACGAGGCGCTGAAGATGGTGCCGAAGACCGAGCAGACCATGGAGAGCATTCGCAAGAGCCACCGTTGGTTCAAGCAGTTTGGGCCTTCGGACGAGTCGTATATCAATGATAACCTTTTGATCGACATGATGCTGAGGGAACAGACGCATGTCTACGTGGGAGGCGCCGGCTCGTGCGCCGGTTGTGGCGAGGGGACGGCCCTCCGGATGCTTTGCTCGGCGACGGCGGCCCGACATGGCGATCAATGGGGCCTCATCGCGGCGACCGGCTGCAACACGGTTTACACCTCCACGTATCCATACAACCCCTATCTGATCCCGTGGTCGAACTCCCTCTTCGAGAACGCGCCCGCGTTTGCCATGGGTGTTCGCCAGCGATGGGACCAGAAGGGGTGGCAGGACCTGCCGTTGTGGTGCCTCGGCGGCGACGGCGCCATGTTCGACATTGGGTTCCAGTCGCTTTCGCGAATGCTGGCCTCGGGCATGAACATCAAGGTGTTCGTTCTCGATACGCAGGTCTATTCCAACACCGGAGGACAGGCGTCGACGAGTTCCTACACGGGTCAGAACACCAAGATGAGCTTTCACGGCAAGTCGATCGGCGGCAAGCAGGAGCGTCGCAAGGAGATCGCCCAGATCGCCATGATGCACCCGCGAACCTACGTGGCGCAAACGACGTGTGCCCACTTCAACCACTTCTACAAGGCGGTTCTGGGGGCGCTGGAGTTCGATGGTCCGGCCATCGTCTGCTGCTTCACAACCTGCCAGCCTGAGCACGGCGTCGCCGACAACATGGCCGGCCACCAGGCCCGCCTCGCGGTCGACAGCAGAGCCTTTCCCCTGCTGATTTACGATCCCAGGAAGGGCGATACGATCAAGAGTCGCCTCTCCTTGCAAGGCAACCCCGCCATGAAGGAAGACTGGTGGACCGAGCCCAAGTCGAAGAAGGTCGTCGACTTCCTCGACTTCGCTCGCAGCGAAGGGCGGTTCGCCAAGCATTTCGACAAGGATGGACATCCCTCGGAGGTGTTGCTGGCCGCCCGGCAAGATCGACTCGAGAACTGGCGGATCCTCCAGGAACTGGCCGGTTTGATCTAACGTTCCGATTCCGATGCGCGTTATCGATCCTTGACCACCCCGGACGATTCGCGGACACCCTGTCCCGTCACCGCAGCGCGATTCGACCGACACGCTTCGCGTCGTCCGGCACCTCCTTGATTGTGCTTTCACGAATGAAGGACTGAACATAACACGTCGCGTGTGAGATCACGATTGCAGTCCATCGTGGCGACGCGCGAGGCTCGGCACGGCGAGGGCATGGGTTTTCGCAATGGGTCGCGAACCATTCGGTCTTGAGTCAGTCAGGGTCGACCTCGAACCGGTCATTCGTTCCTCGCGAGGTCGTCCGTCAAATTCGTCATTGTCAGATTAGCGCATCGTTCGTGTCCGCGAAGGCTGTCCGCTTCAGGAAGAACCCCATTCCTTGAGGTGCATCATGCAACTGCCGCTCTATCGGTCAATCATGCACGTGACTTATCCCGACGAGGCGATGGCCTACTGTTACGCGCTGGAGCCGATTCCGGCCGAGGAGATGACTCGCGATGGACTTCTGTTGAGCTGGACCGACGAGTCGGGGCCGGAGCCGTTCGCGGTGATCGAGGTTCCCGATGACTCTCAGCTCACCAGCACCGAGGAGGGTTGGCAGTTGATGGTTCCGGATTCACCTCATGGGATTCATATTGATGAAGTGCTGGATCTGGCGATGAATCATTCTCACGGTCTGGCGATCGTCAAGGGCCCTCGAAACGGTGAATGGTAACCGTCGGCCGTTCGATTGGTGGGAGGCCGAGACGAGGCGGCTCCGATCAGGAGGCGTGTTGGGCGCTTCGTCTCGACGGATCGAAGGGCAGGGGCGGGCGGCCGCGAGGTCATCGCCCGCGCTTCCAGGGTCGTTCGAGGGTCGCGGCCATCGACCGAAATCAAATCGGCTCGTGGAATTCGCGACGTTTTGATCCGATTTTCGAGAATCGTCGCTGCCGCGGAATCCAATTGTAGAGGTTTCCGCCTTCCAGCGCTTGGGAATTCGGTATGGGGATTCGCAAGTTGCGGGATTGGCGGATCTTATGATCGAGCCCCGCCCACTCTCCACGAACTCGACCCGAGTGGTCGTCCTACCCGATCGAGCCGTGTCCTGAATCGCCAGAAAAGGCAAGAAACGCGCGGCGTTTCCATCTTTTTGTGGCTAACCCGCCTGTTGACGCGGCGAGGGAACACCTTCCATTGGAACGAAACGTTCGCCTTGTGGGGCGCGTTAATGATTACCCAAATCCCCGCAATGGATGGGAGAGGCACCACAACCGAGTCTCTGCCAAGGAGTTCATCCGCGGAATTCCGTCCAGAATGAGGTTGACGGAACGCTCGCCGACTGTACGCTCCTGACTGACCGATCAATAAGCCAGGGAGGGGGTATGACGCAAGGGGC
The DNA here is from genome assembly GCA_964599655.1 of uncultured Isosphaeraceae bacterium. Taxonomy (GTDB): domain Bacteria; phylum Planctomycetota; class Planctomycetia; order Isosphaerales; family Isosphaeraceae; genus CAZRGV01. The sequence continues at coordinate 19,952 of CAZRGV010000062.1, forward strand.
GACTCGCGTCAGGGATCCGGAGGGGACTCGGTTGCGTGTTCTGGATGCGGCGGAGCGGGTTTTCGCCGAGCGCGGCTTCGCCGGAACCTCGATGCGCGACATTTCCGTCGCGTCAGGCACCTCGCAGCCCCTGATCCACCATCATTTCGGCAGCAAGGAGGAACTGTACTCGGCCGTCAAGCAGCGGTTGATCGAGGATTACAACCGGCGATTGCCCAAGGCGGCCCGCGTCAAGGACCGTCCCTTACGGGTTCGAGCCGAAATGCGGCGCCTCTTCGTGTTTCTCCGTGATAGTCGCGCGCTGCTTCGGATCTCCGCCTGGGCTCGGCTGGAAGGGGACGACCGGCCCTGGCCGGGCGAGCGCGAGTTGTTGGAGGCCCTCCGACAGCGGATCGAAACCGCGCAGCGTCGCCGACTGATTCGCAGGGACCTCGATCCCACGCTGTTAAACATCATGCTGGTCGGTCTGGTCTCTTACTGGCTCGACAACCGTCTTTATTACGCGGACGACGTGGATGGTGTGCCCGACGACAACGCTTACCTTCGCCAGGCGATCGCCCTGGTCGAGCGTGGGCTGGCCCCGAGGTCCTGAGCGGCCGTACGCTCGGAGTGTGCAACCGTGGTTTGGAGACTCTCGGAGACGTCAGGATGACGACGATTGCTAGCTCCCCCTCGACGGCCTTGCCCGCCAGCCCGTCGACCAGCAGACTCGACCGTGGTATTGCCCGGGCGGTGCGATGGCTCGAGGGCGAGCAGGACCCGGAAGGCTTCTGGGTCGGCATGCTGGAATCCAACTGCTGCATGGAGGCCGAGTGGATCCTCGCCATGCACGTTCTGGGCGTCCGCGACGACCCGAAGCAACCGGGCGTTGTGCGGGCGATCCTTGATCGGCAGCGGCCTGATGGGGCCTGGGAGGTCTACCACGGAGCCAAGGGCGGCGACATCAATACGACCGTGGAATGCTACGCGGCCCTCCGCGTGGCCGGAGAGTCCTCCGACTCCCTGCCCCTGCGCAAGGCCCGGGAATGGATTCTAGCGCATGGCGGAATGAGCCATCTAAGAAACTTCACCAAATATTGGCTTGCGTTGATTGGTGAATGGCCTTGGGGGCAAACGCCGACTCTGCCTCCGGAAATCGTCTTCCTGCCCTCATGGATGCCATTCAACATCTACCAGTTCGCCTCCTGGGCGAGGGGAACGATTTTGCCGCTGGCGATCCTCTCGGCCCGGCGCACCGTTCGGCCGCTACCCCCGCAAGCCCGGCTCGACGAGCTGTTCCCCGACGGCCGCGATCGCCATGATCATCATCTTCCGCGCCGGCATAACTGGTTGTCCTGGGAAGGGCCGTTCTACCTGATTGACCGATTCCTCCGGTATTACACCCATTCTCCGATCCAGCCCGGGCGCGAAACCGCGATCCGGCTTTGCCTGGAATGGATCATCAAGCACCAGGAGGCCGATGGAGCCTGGAGCGGCATCCAGCCCCCCTGGATTTATTCGCTGATGGCCCTTCATCAGGAGGGCTACCCGCTGGATCACCCCGTGTTGCAAGCGGGCCTCCGGGCCTTCGACGCCCATTGGTCCTACGAGCGAAACGGCGCGATCTACCTCCAGGCCAGCGAGTCGCCCGTCTGGGATACCGCCCTCTCCCTCCTGGCGATGCTCGACGGTCAGCGCAACATCGCCGACCACCCCTCGATGGGCCGAGCGCTCGACTGGCTGCTTTCCCATCAGGTGATGGCTCCGGGCGATTGGCAGGTCAACGCCCGAGGCGTTGACTGTGGCGGCTGGTCGTTTCAACGCGCCAACAACTTCTACCCAGACGTCGACGACACCGCCGTCGTCCTGCTCGTGCTGCAACGCCTCCGAGCCCAATTGACCGACACCACCGCGGTGGATGCGGCGATCAAGGCGGGTACCCGCTGGGTCCTGGGGATGCAGTGCGCCAATGGAGGCTGGGGCGCCTTCGACCGGAACAACACCCACTTCTGGCTCAGCAAGATCCCGTTCTGCGACTTCGGCGAGCTGCTCGACCCGCCGAGTGTCGACGTCACCGCCCATGTGGTCGAGGCGCTCGCGGCCCAGGGACGCGGCCTCGATGACCCGGCGATCGCGCGGGCCATCCGCTTCATCCAGTGCGAGCAGGAAGATGACGGAAGCTGGTTCGGCCGGTGGGGTGTCAATCATATCTACGGGACAGCCGCTGTTCTGCCCGCGCTGCGCGCCGTCGGAATCGATACCAACGCGGCCTGGGTACGACACGCGGCCGACTGGATCGCCACCCACCAGAACACCGACGGCGGCTGGGGAGAATCGTGCGCTTCCTACATGGACGACGCGCTTCGAGGCATCGGCCCCAGCACCGCCTCACAGACCGCCTGGGCGTTGATGGCCCTCCTGGCGATTGACACCCACGACTACGATGGAGCGATCGGTCGAGGTATCGACTATCTCCTCGATCATCAGGTCGACGGAACCTGGAATGAGCCCGAGTACACCGGTACCGGCTTCCCAGGCTACGGCGTCGGCCAGCGCATCGACCTGGAACGGGCCCGGGGAACGCTGGATCAAGACACCGATCTTCAGCGCGCTTTTATGATTAATTATAATCTTTACCGGCACTATTTCCCCCTCATCGCGTTCGCGAGGGCCAGGGGTCACCTCGCCGGCCGCCGGTCGAAGTCGCTGGCCGTCGTCGAACCCGTTCCCTGATCGGAGACCTCACCAGGCTTCGCGCGACGTCCGGATTTGCGCCGGTCGGGTTTCCGGCCCACTTCGGGCTTCCCGTAGCAGACGGACAAAAATCAACGCTGGCCCGGTTATTCCTTTAGGGCCGGATAGGCGGGCTCTGGTCGACGTCTCAGGGATCGTCGGGAAGCCGGTCGGCGTTGAGCTTGACGACGGGGTCCGATCGCAACGTGTCGTGATCGTTCGGAACCTCGGAATCGGCCACGATGCCGTAAAACGGTTGTCGCACCATGGACAGTAACGAGTGTTCGATCCGGAGCGGGTTGCGCCCATCGTGAATCGCTGCGGCGCACTGTGCCGTGAGACGAGTTGGCTCATCGAACTGAAGGATCGGGAGCAAACCGGCGTCGGTTGTGAGAGGCGCGGACGAAATCTCGACTTCCAAAGGCCGCGAGGGCAAGAAATCGAAGGAAATCTGCGAAACCGACTATAAACTCGGAGCGGGCCTCCGTGTTGGCGTGTAAGGCGTGGTGATTCAACACCTGACTCGCTGCTCAGCCGGCGCCACTGGCCCAGCCACGCGAACGTCCGCTCCACGCGCCAGCGGAACGGCAACACCTCGAACCGCTCCGCCTCCGGCCGCTTGTGCAACAGCTCCAGGCGGAGCGTGTTGCGGGCGCGCAGGCCCCGCACCCAGTCGGCGATCCCGCCGTTGTCGATCGAGTCGCCGACGATCCGCCTCAGCCGGCTGTAGCGGCGACGCATCGGCCCCAGGACGAGCTTCGCCCCGTCGCGGTCCTGGATGTCGGCGGCATGCACCACGACCGAGAGGATCAGGCCGGGCGTGTCCACGACGATATGCCGCTTGCGGCCGTGGACCTTCTTGCCGGCGTCGTAGCCGCGCGGCCCCCTTTGTCGGTGGTCTTGACCGGCTGGGTGTCGATGATGCCGGCGGAGGGCTGTCGCTGGGGCCCCTCGGCGACCCGCAGGCCGCCGCGGAGCAGGTCCATGAGGCGATCGAAGGTGCCGCCGGCCTTCCAGCGGCGGAAGTACCAGTACACGGTGGCCTAGTGGGGTAGGTCGTGCGGGAGTGCCCGCCACTGGCAGCCGGTGCGCGCGACGTACAGCAGGGCGTTGACGATCTCGCGGCGGCTGTGCTTGGCGGGGCGGCCCCCAGGCTTGGCGGCCGGGATGACGCGGCAGACCTGCGCCCACTGGGCGTTCGTCAAGTCACACGGGTAGGCGGTGCGTGTGTCCATGCCGGAAGGCCAGGACACGCTTTCCCAAGAGGCAGTCAGAAGACGCACGCCGCCCACCCGCGCCGGGGCGGACGCTCTCTAATGCGTTATTGCATCATAGTAAACTGATTGACACAATTCTATCAAGAATATAACTCAGGATATAGGTCTATTGAAATTTCGATGTGGTGAAGCTGCTCTTGTCGAGAATCGCTTTTTCCGATTCGGCCTCCGATGAAGCGGCCGTGGCCCGTTGAATCCGGCAGCCTTGGGACGTTGGTGGCAGGCACGAGGCCCTTGCTCATCCTCGCTTTCGGTGGCGGTCGGTGGGCCTCGAATGGTCGTAAATGGCTCGACAAGTGGGCCGTGTCCGTGGGAGCATCAGATGACGATGCGCTCAACCTCGTCGAGGGTGATCTCGTCGCCGGTTCGGTCGTAGAGCTTGGTCGTCTTCGGCGACTCGTGGGCGGCGATCGCCTGGGCGTTCTCGATCGTGCCGCCGTTCTCCAGGTAAGCGGTGATGCCGGTGGCGCGGAAGGTGTGGTTGCAGATCGCCTCCGGAAGCTTCGCCGCCCTGGCCCGCCGCTTGACCATGTAGCGGGCGTCGCGGTCGGAGAGCGGCCGTTCGGTCAGCCGGCGACGGCGGTCGAAGGTGCGGAAGAGGGGGCCCTTGCGGTCGCCAGCGATGCCGGCCGCCGCGAGGTAGGCATCGACATAATCCTCGGCGTTGTGGTGGGCCGGGACGTGGTGCAGCTTACCGCCCTTCTCGTGCAGGCGGAACCAGGCCCTTCGTCCTTCCGTGTAATAGTCCTCGACCTTCATGCTGAGTACGGCACCGATGCGGGCGAAGCTGAAGACCATGACGGCGATCAGGGCTCGGTCGCGCAGGCCGATCAGGATGGGCTTGGTCGGATCGGGCTCGTGGGTCTCCGGGTTTTGTCCGTAGATCGGGATACTGTCGAGCAGCTGGCGGGCCTCGTCGGCGCGGAGCACGGGGGTCAGGCCGCGCTTGACGACGTGCTTGGGCCCTCGGACGGAGGCGGCGGGGTTGGCCTCGAGATGTCCACCGGCGGTCATCCAGTCGAGGCACATGCGGATGGCGGCGAGATGCTGCTTGACGGTGGGCTTGGCCTTGGCGGCGGTGAGCCGCTCGACGTAGGCGGCGACGTGCAGCGGCTGGATCGTTCGCAGGGCCAGGCCGTTCTGGTCACACCAGGCGAGGAAGTCGGCGACGGCGCGGGCGTAGGCCTTGCGGGTATTACGGTTGCGGATGGTGGCGGCGAAGAATTCGAGAAAGCGGGTCCGGGCGCGGTCGTCGGCCCGGGCGATGAGGGCCGGCAGCACGACTCCGTCCGGCCCGTGCGTGATCCGTGTCGGCGCCTTGAGGAGGACCTGTGGCCGATCGATTCGCTGATTTGCACCCATGCTTTTCACCCCCCCTGCCCCGCCTGATGAAATACCCGATAACGTCCTTTATCGGGTATTCCCACCCTGGGACTTTCGTGGCCGTGGCGCAAACGGAGATTGCATGCAATCCGGCGGTGTGAGCCAAAGACCGGCGGCACGTCCGAGCAATCGATCGGCCAGATGTCCCTAAAAACCAACTCAACGTCGCATTTGAAGTGTGTCTCGCTTTTATTCCCACTTGCAATTAGGGGACAAAAGGATACTATGTCAAGCGAGGCTGCCTCCAATGATGCTCTCACATGGCACTCGTGAGGTGGAGTGGATCCTCTTGAAAACTCACTACGCCCATACGTTGCGGGGTCGACCAAAAGCGGATTGGCATCCGCTCATGGTTCACCTTGAGGGGTCGGCCCGTTTGGCCGAGCAATTCGCCTCGGCGTTCGACTCGGGCGAATGGGGCCGCCTGGCCGGCCTCTGGCACGATCTCGGCAAGTACAGCGACGCCTTCCAGGACTATCTCTGCGAGAGTGCCGAATCGGGCGACGGCGTTCACAGGTCCGAGTTGACCGGCCGTGTCGATCACTCGACGGCCGGAGCCCAGCACGCCGATCGATTAGGTCCGGCGGGACGTCTGCTCGCCTACTGCATCGCGGGCCATCACGCCGGATTGCCCGACAACGTGGGCGGTGAATCCGGACTTTCAGACCGCTTGCACAAGTCGATCGAACCGATCCCCGCCGCGCCGGCGGATCTCCTGAAATTGCCGCTTCCTTGCCTCCCCCGCTTCAAGACCGCCGGAAACCGCCGACGGAAGGGCTTCACTCTCGCGTTCTTTACACGGATGCTCTTTTCCTGCCTTGTCGATGCGGACTTCCTGGATACCGAGGCGTTCATGGACCCGAAACGCGCCGCGCTGCGTCGGAGCGACCATGCGTCCTGCACACAGTTGCTCGCGCGCCTGGATGAACACATCGCCGACAAGCAGCGCCAGGCCGTAGACACACCCGTCAATCGTCAGCGGAGGGAAGTCCTGGCTGCTTGCCGAGCGAAGGCACACCTCTCTCCGGGATTCTTCTCCCTCAACGTCCCCACAGGTGGCGGCAAGACCCTCTCCTCCCTGGCGTTCGCTCTCGCGCACGCCGCCGAACACGGACTGCGACGCGTCGTTTACGCCATTCCGTTCACGAGCATCATCGAGCAGACGGCTGACGTGTTCCGCGAAGCACTCGGCGACCTGCGTGAAGAAGTGCTGGAGCACCACAGCAACCTCGAACCGGATGACCCCGAGCGTCAATCCGACCACACGCGACTCGCCGCTGAGAACTTCGACGCCACTCTGATCGTCACGACGAACGTGCAGCTCTTCGAGTCGCTGTTCGCCTCACGGACGTCTCGTTGCCGGAAGCTCCACCGCCTTGCGAAGAGCGTGATCATCCTCGATGAGGCGCAGACCTTGCCTCCCCGACTTCTGGCGCCGACCCTTGCCGCGCTGGAGGAACTAGTGATTCACTACGGAGCGACCGTCGTCTTCTGCACCGCCACGCAACCGGCGGTCGAGAAACGCGACGGCTTTCTCATCGGGCTGGACGGGGTCAGGCCGATCATCGACGATCCGACTCGTCTCCATCAGGCCTTGCGGAGAACATCCGTCGAACTCCTGGAAACGGCGACCAACGAGGAACTCATCGAGTGTTTGCGAGGAGAGCGGCAGGTCCTCTGCGTTGTCAACTCCCGCCGACACGCCGCGGATCTGTTCAGGACCCTCGACGACCCGGACGCCTTCCATCTTAGCGCCTCGATGTGCGCCGCCCACCGTGCGGACGTGATCCGCGAGATTCGGCGCCGACTCGGGTCAGGCACGAATGAGCCCTGCCGAGTCGTTTCCACTCAGGTGATCGAAGCGGGCGTGGATATGGACTTCCCCGCCGTGTACCGCGCGGCAGCCGGGCTCGACTCCATCGCACAAGCGGCGGGCCGTTGCAACCGCGAAGGCCTTCTCGCGGGCGAGGACGGCCGACCGCGACTCGGTCGTGTGTACGTCTTCCACTACGACATGACGACCTATCCCACGGAAACGATGATCAGCCGTGGCGCGGCCTGCTTTTGCGAGATCGCGCCGGATCACAGGCATGACCCGCTTGCCCCAGAGGCCGTCGAGAACTACTTCAGGCTCCATTACTGGCAACAGGGCAACGACGACGGACGGGGATGGGATCAAGGGATCGATCGACAAAGCATCATGAAATGCTTTGACTACGATAGCAAGATCGGCCTGCACGCGCAGTTTCGCACGGCGGCCGCGGCTTATCGCCTTATTGACGACGCACAGACGCCGGTGCTCGTCCCCCACGGCGAGCGCGGCCTGGCTTTGATCCGCGAACTGGAGCAGCTACCCGACTCGCCCGAGCCCGGGCGGCTTCGCGCCTTCGACCGGGCGGCACAGCGTTATGTCGTCGGCGTGTATGAGCGTGGGCTTCGAACGCTGGTTCAGAACGGTGTGCTGCTGGAGCGGCATGGGAGATATTACCTGGGAAACCCCGAGGCATATGACGACAAGGTCGGCTTGGACTTCGACGTTTTCGGACTCGGATTGGAGAGGTTGGTCCTATGATGCGCGAAACGTGCCTTGGCAGGATGGGCGGACCCGAAGGTCCGCCCATCGTCCAAGTATTTCTCCAATCCAGAACATGTTTCAATCCACACTCTCAGGAGAAGAGTGACGCAAGAAGTTTGAGGAAATCACCGAGGAGCGATTGCACCTCGAACGGAACTACGATACCATACCGAGCGGCGGCGGACAACTCATTCATGTTCTGTATAGGAGAAAAGCATGGCCATCGCCCACTACATCGAGATCGCGGCTGGACTTCTTGCCGAATCCAAGTATCCGCTCGATCGATTACCGTACACAACGAACTTCGACGTCCTCTATCAGCGTTTCAATCAACTCAGTGGGAAAGAGCATTCGAAGCATGAGGTCTGGTGGTACCTCCTGGATGCGCGGAAGCGTGGTCGCAGCCGCTCAGCGCGACGTCGCAGGGGCTCCAATTGCGTCCAGGACGATCGCGGTCGGCCACCCGTGGATCAACGAGATTCGACCATCAGCGGTTCTATCCGGAGTATCGAGCCATGAGTATCCAGTTAAAAGTCTGGGGCGATTTCGCCTGCTTCACGCGTCCCGAGATGAAGGTGGAGCGGGTAAGCTACGACGTCATGACGCCTTCGGCGGCGCGCGGGATCATTGAGGCGATCTACTGGAAGCCGGAGATCCGCTGGCAAATCACTCGCGTCCGCGTACTGAAGCCCATCCGCTTCACGTCGCTCCGCCGCAACGAGGTCGGCAGCAAGATACCCGCCGGGTCTGTCGCGACCGCCATGAAGAGGGGCCGCGGCGCCCTGGGGATGTATATCGAGGACGACCGCCAGCAGCGCGCGGCGACCATCCTGCGCGACGTGGCCTACGTCATCGAGGCTCGTTTCGACATCCTGGGAGGCGAGAACAATGTCGGTAAGCATCTCGACCAGTTTAACCGTCGCGCTCGCGACGGCCGCTGTTTTCAGCGGCCGTATCTCGGCTGCCGCGAGTTTCCCGCCGAGTTCGCGCTGGTTGAGGAAGGCCGGCCGTTACCCGAAGTTCATCCCGATCTCGTGGGCGAGCGTGACCTCGGTTACATGCTCCTCGACATCGATTTCAACGATGGCATGACGCCCCGATTCTTCCGCGCGTCACTGCGCGACGGCGTCATGGACGTGCCGCTCCTGGGCGAGAAGGGGGTGCGACGATGACACAGCCCACCAGCGGTCTCCTGCCCGCGCTGATCGGCTACTACGAACGGCTTGAGAACGACCCCGACCAGATCGTGGCTGGGTTCGGATTCTCGGTTGAGAAGATTCATTTTTGTGTCGTCCTGGAACCGGATGGGACCCTGTTCGACTTCGTCGATATCCGGGATCGCAACGACCGCGGGAAGCCGATCCCCAGGGCCTTGCTCGTCCCCGATAGCGGCGGCCGGTCCGGTACCGGCCTCAAGCCGTGCTTCTGCTGGGACAACACGGGCTATGTCCTGGGCCGCGACAACAAGGGTAATCCCGCTCGTGCGGCCGAGATGTTCGCCGCGTTTCGTGCGCTCCATCTGTCGTTCCGCGCCGATCTGGCAAGCGATGCAGGATTCACCGCGCTTTGTAGGTTCCTCGAACGTTGGAACCCCGCCGAGGCCGAGAATCTGCCAAGCTGGGAAGAGGCCGCCGGCCTCAACGTGGTCTTCAAGCTTCGCGCCCGAGAGGGTTACATCCATGAGAGCGAGGCGGTCCGGGCGTCCTGGTCGCGTCGCGTGGCCAGGCCGAGCGAGGAGGGCGATCCGATCTTCGGTTTCTCCCTAGTCGATGGAACGGAGCAGGAGCTGGCTCGGCTTCACCCGCTACTGAGTGGGGTCTCCGGGGCCAATACCTCCGGCGCCGCCCTGGTCTCCTTCAACAAGGATGCGTTCGAGAGCTATGGCAAGTCCCAGAGCTACAACGCCCCGGTTGGCACGCTCGACGCCTTCCGCTACACCACGGCCCTCAATCGCCTGCTCGCCGATAACGCGCGTCGGATCCGCATCGGCGATGCCACCGTCGTGTTCTGGTCGGACCGAGCCCAAGGGGCGGACGCCGAGGCGATGTTCCGGGAGATCTTCGGCGAGGAAAGCGCCGGGGACGAACCAGCGGAGCACGAGGTAACGGTCCAGCGTGTTCGATCGTTCCTGGACTCCGCGAAGCTCGGTCTCCTCTCGGATCGGGTTCAAGATCCGGACGCTCCGTTCTACGTTCTTGGCCTCTCCCCCAACGCGGCCCGCCTCAATGTGCGCTTCTGGCTAACGGGCACCGTGCGGCAGTTCGCCGAGAGGCTGGCGAAGCACGTCGAGCACCTGGAGATGACCGGAGCTCGACCGGACGACCCACCCCTCGTCATCCGCCGCTTGCTCCTGGAAACGGCCCGGGAACCGAAGGACATCGCACCCCAATTGGCCGGTGAGGTCGCCCGGGCGGTGCTTGGGGGGCTGCCCTACCCGCAAGCACTCTTCAACGCGGTCGTGCGCCGGGTCCGCGCTGACTCGGACGTAAACCACCGCAGGGCTGCAATCCTGAAGGCCTATCTCAAACGCAATCGAGGAAAGGAGGTGCCTGTGGCGCTCAACAAGGACCATCCCGATGAGGCGTACCAGCTCGGACGGCTCTTCGCGGCGCTCGAATTCGCTCAGAAGAATGCCCTGGGCCCCATCAACCGATCGATCAAGGACTCTTACTTCGGCGCCGCGGCCGCGACCCCCGCGACTGTGTTCCCCCGGCTGATGCGGCTCCACCAGCACCATCTCGAGAAACTACCCACGAGCGGAGAGGAGGCGAAGCGCGAGAAAAAACGGACCAAGGGTTTCTTCGAACGCCTCGTCCAGGAAATCTGCGGTCATATCACCCGGTTTCCGTCTCACTTGCCGCTCGAGTCACAGGGGCTCTTCCATATCGCCTACTACCATCAACACCAGGATTTCTTCACGAAGAAGACCGACAACGACCAGGAGACGACCAATGAGTGACCAGGACAAAGATCGCCAGGCGGTCAAGAACCGCTATGATTTCGTCTACTTCTTTGATATCACCGACGGCAACCCGAACGGCGACCCCGACTCCGGAAATCTGCCGCGCCTCGATCCGGAGACCGGCCAGGGCCTCGTCACCGACGTCTGCCTCAAGCGCAAGATCCGCAACTTTGTCGGTCTGGCGCGGGACGAGCAGCCGCCCTATGAGATCTACGTCAAGGAGAAGGCGATCCTCAATCAGCAACACGAACGAGCCTATCAGGCGCTAAAGATCGACCCCAAGAAGCGTTCGTCGAAGGGCAAAGACAAGGCCGAGGAAGATCGCCGTCTGACTCGTTGGATGTGCGAGAATTTCTTTGACGTCCGCGCCTTCGGAGCCGTCATGACGACCGAGGTCAACTGCGGCCAGGTCCGCGGTCCGGTTCAACTTGGCCTCGCACGTTCGGTCCATCCGATCATCAGTCATGAACATGCGGTGACGCGATGCGCCGTGACGACCGAGCGGGAAGCCGAGAGCCAGGAGGGCGGCAATCGGACAATGGGCCGCAAGTTCAGCGTGCCCTACGCCCTCTACCGGGTCCACGGCTATATCAATTCCAACCTCGCGAGCGGACCGAACGGGACGGGCTTCTCCGAGGACGATCTGAACCTCCTCAAGCGCGCGCTCGACCAGATGTTCGAGTTCGACAAGTCGGCCGCGCGGGCCAACATGCGGCCCGTCGCCTGCATCGCCTTCCGTCACGAGAGTTCTCTGGGTAACGCCCGGGCCGACAAGCTGTTCGCTCGCGTGCGGTGCCGGCCCAAAGCTGGGGTTCAGCCGCTTCCGGGCGACTCGGACGGCCCGGACGTGGGCCGTCCCCCTCGGTCGTTCGACGATTACGAATTAACCGTCGAAGAGGAAAACCTCCCCGAGGGAGTGACCATCGAACGTTGGATCGAGTGGTCTTAAGATCATGCCCTACTCTGAGGCCGACCTCCTCCCGATTTCCGCTCTTCAGCACCTGCTCTACTGTGAGCGCCAGTGCGCGCTCATCCACATCGAGCGGCAGTGGGCGGAGAATCGCTTCACCGCCGAGGGGAACATCCTCCACAAGAAGGCCCACGGCGGGAAATCAACCACCAGGCCCCAAGCCCGCACCCTGCGGGCTGTTCCCCTGCGCAGCGAGGAGCTCGGCCTCTGCGGCATCGCCGACGTCGTCCAACAGAGGCGCGGCGAGCCGCCCCTTCCCGTGGAATACAAGCGCGGCCGGGCCAAGAAGAACGACTGTGACCGCGTCCAGCTCTGCGCGCAGGCCCTCTGTCTCGAGGAAATGACCGGGCGTTCCGTTCCGCGCGGCGAACTCTTCTACGGCAAGATTCGACGGCGCGTCGTCGTCGAAATGTCTCCCGAGCTCCGGCAGCTCACCATCGCCACCGCCGCGCGTCTTCACGGCTTGCTCCGGAATCATCGCACGCCGCCCGCCGAACCCGGACCCAAGTGCGATCGCTGCTCACTCAAGGCCCTCTGCCTCCCCCGCCTCGGGCGCCTCGGCTCCGCTCGCGGTGCGTTCGATCGCCTCCTCGGTAGCATCGTACCGAGCTCGACCGTCCTGGGACCTATCGACTCATGAAAACTCACCTCAATACGCTCTATATCACCACCCAGGGCGCCTACCTCGCCAAGCGGGGCGAGACCGTTCAGGTCCGCGTCGAGGGCAAGGTCCGCGCCCAGTTGCCCCTTCATAACCTGGAGAGCATCGTTTGCTTTGGCCGTGTCGGCTGCTCTCCCGCCCTCCTCGGCGCCTGTGCCGACCACGGCGTCGCCGTCTCCCTCTTCACCGAACGCGGACGTTACCTCGCCTCCGTGCGCGGTTTCTCTCACGGCAACGTCCTCGTGCGTCGCCGGCAATACAGCCTGGCCGACGACCCCGCCATCGCCCTGGCCGTCGCCCGCCGCATCGTTCTGGCCAAGGTCGCCAACTCGCGAAGCGTCCTGCTTCGCGCCGCCCGAGACGCCGGTGATCATCCCGAGCGCGCCGCCGACCTCGAGCGCGCCGCCACCCGTCTCGCCGCGACCGTCCACGAGCTGCGCCGGGCGGAGACTCTCGATTCCGTTCGCGGTCTGGAGGGCGAGGCTGCCACCCACTACTTTGGAGCCTTCGACTCCCTGCTGAGCCCCTCGGCCGCGCCCGAGGCCTTTCGATTCACCAGGCGCAGTCGTCGGCCCCCCCTCGACCCGATCAACGCCCTGATCTCCTTCCTCTACACCCTGCTCTTGCACGACGCGCGTTCCGCCTGCGAGGCCGTCGGCCTCGACGCCTGCGTCGGCTTCCTCCACGCCGACCGCCCCGGCAAGCCCAGCCTCGCCCTCGACATCATGGAAGAGCTGCGCGCCTACGTCGCCGACCGCCTGGCCTTTTCCCTGATTAATCGCCGACAAATCACGCCCGACGGCTTCCAGTGCCTCGACAACGGCGCCATCACCATGGACGACACGACCCGGAAAACCGTCCTCACGGCCTATCAACAGCGTAAGCGCGAAACGCTCACCCATCCCTTCCTTGAGGAGTCGACAACGGTGGGGATGCTCCCCCACCTCCAGGCCCTGCTCATGGTCCGCTGGATCCGCGGTGACCTTGATGCCTATCCGCCGTTCCTCTGGAAGGGCTGAGACGAGCCGGCTTCGATAGGCGCCCGTCCTGCTTAGTCCGTTTCACTTTCGGAAGATCCCTGGCTCTTGGCGGCCGCACCATGTATATGCTCGTTACGTACGATGTCCGGACGGACTCGCCCTCAGGCAAGCGACGGTTGCGCCTCCTGGCGCGGGCTTGCCTCGACTATGGCCAACGTGTCCAATTCTCCGTGTTCGAGCTGAAGGTCGATCCGGCCCAATGGACCACCTGCCGCGACAGGCTCCTCTCGATCATCGATCCCGAGCAGGACAGCCTTCGCTTCTATCACCTGGGCTCGCACTGGGAGAATCGAGCTGAACATCACGGTGTGAAGCCCGGCTATGACCTAGAAGGCCCCCTCATCGTCTGACGCGGACCCCAAGCGCGCATTGCTTGCCCGTCTGGTTCGCGATCACCGTAACTCTCTTTGGCAATGCGAATTCGGTTACTCAAGCATCTCACCCCCGAGAGATGCTCCCCGCGAACCCGCGCGGTTCGCGAATCCCGCCTCCGAAGTTGTTCGCCAGGAAGAATTTGAGGGGGCGGAGTCGCTCCCCACGCGGGAGCGTGGATTGAAACCCGGCATCGCGCTCTCGCAACGCGACCGGCCCGGGTCGCTCCCCACGCGGGAGCGTGGATTGAAACATCCGGGGTCTCTGGGAGCAGGGCCTGAGCCCGACGTCGCTCCCCACGCGGGAGCGTGGATTGAAACCTCTGGCGGTGCCACGAGATGAGCCGGAGCCGGCCGTCGCTCCCCACGCGGGAGCGTGGATTGAAACCAGAATCGCGGACATCGAGAGTGCCACAGGCCGGCCGTCGCTCCCCACGCGGGAGCGTGGATTGAAACGGTCTGGAGCCAGCCGAGCATCACGCCGGCCCTGGAGTCGCTCCCCACGCGGGAGCGTGGATTGAAACGGCTTACCCTGCACTTGCGTTCTTCCTGGCTCAAGTCGCTCCCCACGCGGGAGCGTGGATTGAAACTCGCCAACGCGCTCATCAAGGGGGTCGATTACGGCAGTCGCTCCCCACGCGGGAGCGTGGATTGAAACTGGCCGATCCGCCCCGTGGACTCTTTTC
>CAZRGV010000062.1:34697-34930 GCA_964599655.1 uncultured Isosphaeraceae bacterium
GATTGAAACCGGGAATTTGAGCCTGACCGGACGCGGCGGTTGGGTCGCTCCCCACGCGGGAGCGTGGATTGAAACTGACCGAATCGACATAAGACCACCCCTATTGGTAGAGTCGCTCCCCACGCGGGAGCGTGGATTGAAACCCACTGTTCCATCAGGGGAGTCGGGTCCAGGTTTTGTCGCTCCCCACGCGGGAGCGTGGATTGAAACCGATCGGAGATGGGCCTCGACCC
>CAZRGV010000063.1:0-5866 GCA_964599655.1 uncultured Isosphaeraceae bacterium
CAGGGGCGTCCACGGGACGAAACGAGACCAACGGCGGTGCCGGGGTCTGGTCCGCGCGGTCTGGGCGCCCGGAGACACATTCGTACTCGGGCCCTTACACGTTCATCGTAGCAAACCGGTAGCCACGACGCGAGGGCCGCTCCGGCGAGGGGGGCATGCCGGGCCGCCCCTCGGCCGGTCGAGGTCAGGGAGATCGACCGCTTCGGCTCAGCGGCTCTTGGTCAGGTTCTCGAAGAGATAGAGCCCGCTTTTGCCGGGGCAAACGAGGTCGATGTCGCCGTCGTTGTCGATGTCGATGGCGGAGATTTCCAGGCCGGTTCCCGCCGTCCCCGCTGGGAAGTCGCGCTGTGCGTTTCGCTTGGGGCCTTCGGCGGGTGCGTTCCTGGCCGCTTCACCCTGGAAGATGACGTGTCGCTTCCACGACTTCGAGCCCTTGTCGAAGCCATACCACGCGACGATCGAGCCATCGGTCGCCCCCGGCTCGATCTCGTGGGCGTAGACCCGTTTCCCCGTCACGAGTTCGTCCGTCTTGCCGTCGCCGTCGAGATCGGTCCAGAGCAAGGTGTGCACCGAGGCGATCGAGTCGTCGATCGTGTGCTTGGTCCAGGTTCGCTCGCCGCCGGAGCCCTTGCCCTGCTCGACCCAGAACAGGCCGTAGTTGTGTCCCATGCCGTAGACGAGGTCGGTGTCGCCGTCGTCGTCGATGTCCTTGCCGAGGATTTGGATCCCCGTGGCGCCCAGGTTCCATTCGGGGTGCCAGGTCCATGAGTCGTTCTTGGGATCTTCGGGCGACTCGAACCAGCCCTTGGGCGTCAAGATGTCGAGCCGGCCGTCACGGTTGATGTCCCCGGTGCCGACGCCGTGACCGGCCGCGGCGTTGCCAAAGTCGTGTTTTTTCCAATTCGGCTGAGCCCCGGCGTTTTCCAGGCTATACCAGACGACGACATTGACGGTGTTCGGCAAGACGTCGGCCTTGCCGTCGCCATCCAGGTCCAGCAGAACGGCCGCTTCGCTCGGGCCGGGCAGGTCGATCTCGTGATAGGTCCATTCCTTGTTCTTGTCGCCCGGATTCTCGACCCATCCCACGTTCTTGCCGAAGTACGAGCACGAGATGAAATCGGTGTCGCCGTCGCCGTCGACGTCCATCGGCAGGGTGGAGAAGCAGTTCAGGTAGGTTCCGACGCGCTGCACGTCCCGAACCTTGTGCTCGGTCCAATTCGGCGCTTCGTACCACGAGCCGCCCGAAACGATGTCGATGTCGCCATCGTTGTCGACATCGAAGGCGCCGGCCGCCTCGAACTCGCTCTTGGGGTTGATCTCGTGCTTCTTGAAGCTCGGCTCGCCGGCCATGGCGTGGACCATTCCGAGGGTGAGGGCCGCGGTCGTGGTCAGGAGGAAGCGGAACGAACGCATCGGATGTTCTCCTGGGAAAATGAGAGACAGTTCATCCAGCTAGGTTGTGTGGGAGATTTCGCGATCCGAACACCCGGCATGAAGAATCGCCGGGACCCGAAGCCGTTGGCAGGGTGGGAACCGCCCGCCGAACCCCTTGCGGTATCGGAAGATCGGTGGGTGGAACCCCTCCTACGGGAGAGGAGTCGACCAGGCGATCGCGTATCAGTCCTCGTCCTCCTCCTCGTCCTCGGGGTGAATCTCCCAGCCGAGAGACCGGGCGGTCTCTTCGAGGACGCGAGTGGTGGGAGCGGGGTCGGGGGCGTGAATCTCGAAGTTGATCGCCGTGACAAGGCGGCCCTCAAGCACCGCGTAGCCCCTCAGTCGCAACGATCCGACGCTCAGCCAGGCTCCTTCGGGGAGATCCGGCTCGATTTCCGGGGCATAACCGAGCGCGTTGAACCGCTCGACCCAGTCGTCGAGCGACCTCGGAGGCGCGTTCCATTCGGGGATCGCCAGCAGCTCGACCATGATCGGGGGGACTCGCTCAGACCTCGGGCAAGGTCCAGGGGGCGCGATAGGTCTCGCGAAGCAGGTAGTTGTTGGCCTCTTGGTGGTTGGTCACGCGCTCGGCCTCTCCGTCCCACTTCAGTTTTTCGCCCGTCCAGAGGGCGATGTTGCCCAGGTGGCCGACGCTGCTGAGCCGGTGGCCGTACTCGAAGCGGCAGGAGCATTGCTCCCGCGACTTGATGGCGTTGAGCCACTCGCGATGATGCCCGACCGAACGCGGCAAGGTCGGCGAGGGAAGCTCGATCTGCTCCCCCTTGGTGGGATAGATCTTGAATTCGCTGTAGTTGGCGACGAGGGTGCCGCGCGTTCCCTGGAACATGATGCCAAGGCCCTTGTCCTCCAGGCCGTGGTCGCTGAAATCGGTCTGGCTCCAGACCATGACGAACTTCTGGCCGTCCTTCGTCTTGTACTCGTAGAGGACCTCGAGCGAGTCGGGCGTCTCGGCGTTGTCGTCGAGGGCGAACCGGCCGCCCGTGGCGGTGATGGTCTCGGGGGCCTCGACGTCCATCGCCCAGTGAATCGGGTCGACGATGTGGCAGCAGAAGTCCGTGAGGATGCCTCCGCCGTAGTCCCAGAAATACCGCCAGTTGAACAGGAACCGGTTCGGGTTGAACGACCGCTTGGGTGCCGGCCCGAGCCAGAAGTCGTAGTCGAGACCCGGAGGAGGCGCCGAGTCGGCCGGATGGTCGAGACCCTTGCGGTCGGCCGCCATCCAGACCCGCGTTTTGGCGATCTTCCCGAGCACGCCCGACTGGACGATCTCGACCACGCGATGATAGTTCTCGGTCGCGTGGATGAGGTTCCCCATCTGCGTGACGCGCCGGTACTTCCGGGCCGCCTTGACCATCCGCTGGCCTTCGCCGATGCGGTACGACAGGGGCTTCTCGCAGTAAACGTCCTTTTCGGCCTGGCAGGCGAGAATGGTCGGGATGCTGTGCCAATGGTCGGGCGTGGCGACGACGACCGCGTTGATATCCTTGCGGTCGAGGACCTCGCGGAAATCCTTGTAGTCTTTCGGCTTACCTCCGGCGGCCTCCTTGGCCTGGAGCCGGTTGGGCTCGAAGACATCGCAGACGGCGGCGACCTCGACGTCGGGGAACCCCTTGAAGATGTTCAATAGGCCCTGGCCCATGCCGCCGACGCCGATGAAGCCCAGCACGATCTTTTCGTTGGCACCGACCGTCTTGCCGGCCTTGGGCTCACTGGCTCGGGCCAGGCGCAGGCCACCGGCCGCAAGGGCCGACGCGGCCAGGAAGTCGCGTCGCGAGAGGTTGTTCATGGTGCGTCAGGCTCCTCGCGGTTCCAGGGTGGGAAGCAATTGCCGGGCAGGAGGAATTCGACTCGATCGTGTTCCTGCGTTGGTAACAGAGCCGGGGCTTCCCGACAAGCGGGGACTGCCTTGAATCGCCTCGTGGAGAAATCTGGAGAGTTCCGTCCGGTGAGCCGACGGGCTAAACTTGGCCGCGTTCCTCAAGCCAACCGAACCGAGCCGAAACCGCCTTCATGCCCGAGGGGAGCCCCTTCCCATGACCCGTCCCACGTCCTGGTTGCCTGGTGTCGCGCTGCTGTTCTCAATCGTACTTTCGGGACATCGCGAGGCCGTTTCGCAGGAGACGCCAAGCGCCCTTCAAAGCGATCCCGAAGGCTGGACCGACCTGCTCGTGAAGGCTGGTCCCAACCTCAAGGGTTGGACCCGCGTTCCGATTCCACCGCCGCCGAACGGCCAGCTCAGCCCGGACACCCAGTGGTCGTTCGACCCGTCCACTGGACTGCTCACCTGCCAGGGCGACAAGGGCCACGAATGGCTGCGCTGGGACGAGGAGATGGGCGATGCGATCTACCACGTCGAGTGGCGTTTCGTCCCCGTGGAAACCGACCGGCCGCGTTACAACTCGGGGATCTACGCCCGGAACTCGAAGGACGGAACCATCTGGCACCAGGCTCAGACCGGCGGCGGCTCGGGCGGATTCCTCTTCGGCGACACCCTGGTGGAGGGCCAGCTCAAGCGCGTGAATCTGGCCAAGTCGGTCAAGGATCAACGCGTGAAGCCCGCTGGCGAGTGGAACGTTTATGAGATCACATGCCGAGGCAAGGACATGAACCTCTGGGTCAACGGCGCCGTCACCTGCGAATGGCGCGATTGCGAGGTTCCCCGAGGCCACGTCGGCCTCGAAGCCGAAGGCTACAAGATCGAGTTCCGCAACGTGAAGCTCAAAACCCTTGACACCCGATAAACTCTCGATATTTCAATAGCGAGGGACGTCCGGATCCACCTCAAGCGAATAGGCATCGATGCCCCCGTCGAGGTTGTGCAGGTTCGGAACGCCCCTCGCGGCGAGCCAGCGCGCGGCCATCATCGAGCGCACGCCGTGGTGGCAATAGACGACCAGCGGCCCGGTCCTCGCCGCGTCTCGGATCTCGTCGAGTCGGAGCGGAATCTCGGCTATTGGGATATGAAGATCCGTCACAATGGCCGGGGACGGGATCGCGCAGTAGGCCCGTTCGTCCGACTCGCGGACGTCGAGCAGGGCCAAGGGCCCACCTTCCTCGAACCGCCGCTTCAACTCGGAGACGGTCAGTCGTGCGATGGCGGGCCCTTGGTCCAACATTGAATGGGTCTCGAAAAAAACGCGCCGAACGCCGGATCAGGCGGCGGGGTGGCTTTGATCTCGATTCGCGACCACGCTCGCGACCGTCGTGGTGCCCGGTCGTCTCGAAGCGAGATCACAGCCACACGCCATCCACAACATTATTTTATTGGACCTGGACCTTGAACGTGGTCGTGACCACGGCCAGTTCGTCGGCAGCGCCCGGGTTCCCCGAGCACGGACCCTTGTACAGGATGATCTTCAGCGTGTTTGTGCCGGGCACGAGGTCTCGGGTCAAGGATTCCTGCACGGTCCGCATCGCGCCACAATCGGTCGTCCCGGTGCTCGGAATTGTGTCCGTCACGGTGAGAAATGGCGGATTGTTCCCGCTCTGCAGCGTAAACTTCTCGCAATACTGGCATCCAAGAGTCGCCCCCATCACCTCCATGCAGAGCAGTTCCAGGTCCCACGTCAACGTGACCGAAACGTCACCGTCGCCGTCCGGATCGGGTACTACGATCGGTGGCGACCCTGGCGGCGGGACCACATTGGTGATGGATCCGGTGGGCTCGCATTGAAGGACTTCAGTCGCGGCGACTCCCGATTTCACTTGCCGGTCGTCCGCGCCGAGGTTTCGCCTCGACTCCTGCTTCAACTGCGACTCCTGCTTGAACTGCACCGAATCAACGCGCGACGGGCGCCCTTCGACCCTCGGCGGGATCCGCAGGCGGACATGGACCGGTTTTGTGTCGATCGTTTGCTGAGACGTGGAGGAGATGTCTTGCTTCGCCTTCGGTGTGTCTGGTGCCGCCGCCAGCATGACCCCGCCGAAAAACGTCGCCGCCGTGATCCGTCTTAGCCCGCAATGCTTCATTCCGCGCATCTGGCGTGCTCCCCGGTTGTGGGAAAGAAATCAGGCCAGTGGACAGATCGCTCTGACGGAGGCTCCTGTGATGCGTTTGCCGCCCCACGACGAGGGAGTTCCGCAGCCAGCCGCGCGTTCAGGCATCCCCAACGGGCCTTCCGGACGAGACGCGGTTGGTCCCCTTCAACTCCAGGATCGAGGTAACCGCCCGGCCGTCAATGAGCGGGCGGCCCTGGTGGCTTGTCCGTCGGTGGCGTCCTCGACCGCCCTAAGCACTGGTGGACAAGCCACCAGGGCCACCCACCGAGGTTCGACGGCATCTCCGGGCGATACCATGGGCGCCTTGTCCGTCGGTGGCGTCCTCGACCGCCCGGAGCACTGGTGGACAAGCCACCAGGGCCACCCGGCCGGGGTGGCTGGGGTCGTGTCGACCCCAGCCCTGTCGGGAGGG